>JAZPXO010000025.1:0-4613 GCA_045543735.1 Acutalibacteraceae bacterium | reverse complement strand
AAGAGTTGCCTTGAGTTGATGGTTTGCTCTGGAGTTGGGGTCAAAGCACATTTCAACAAACTTTTCCATTTCGGGGCTGTACTTTGTTTTGTGTTCATACAGTCTGCCTTGCGGATTATCCGTTCTGCCGTAGATATAATCAAGCGACACATCATAGTAATCTGCAAGCTTAACCATATTTTCAGGCGAAGGTGTTGCCGAGCCGTTTTCGTATCGGTTGATGCTCGACTGCTTCATTCCCGAAATCTGAGCAAGTTTGTTCTGAGAAAGACCTACACTTTCACGGAGCGCTTTCAGTCTTTTGCTGATGATTTCCATCGTTTCACCTCCCATATTTTATTGTGTAATCATTGTAGCACAAATAAATATAGTTGTCAACTACAATTTTGCATAAGCATCAAAAAGGTTTTATTCAAAAAAATTATCCGCCGACGGATTATCCGCCGAAGGATTTAAAAATCTTTTTCAAATTCTTTTGTAATTTTGTTACTTCATAGCCTTGTGATTCATAAAACTTATGAGCGTTAACACGCTCTGCACCTGAGCAAAGCCTGATTCCGACTGCACCGTTTTCCTTTGCCCAGATTTCAGCTTGTTTCAGTAAAGCCGAACCGATGCCGTTTCGTTTGTAATCGTTATCAACAGCCAACCCCAAACAGTTCTTGAAATTATCAGCATAAATAACATCATAATTTACAAGATGAATGTAGCCGACAACTTTATTTTCTGTTTCAGCCACAAAGATAACTTGTGTTTCATCATTCAATACAGCCTCGATTTTACGTTTTTGTTTTTCAAAATCGTATTCATAACCAAGGCTTGTTTTGTTGATATAGTAAATATCTTCCGCATCGGAGATTACAGCTTTTCTGACAATAAAACTTTTATTCAAATTCGATCACCACCATTTTTAACGATGAATTAAAACACCTTTCATAAACGCTGTTTCATTGTGAGTTTCATATACTATCTGTTTTTCTTCGTCCGTGCAACCAATCAATATTTTAATTTCAGAGTCTTTTTTCATTAAGTCAACAATGCACATTATTGCATCAACCTTTTTCTCGTCGCTTCCTACCCAAACATCTATTCCTGTACCGTCCATAGAGGTTGTATCCTTCAAATATCCGTAATCAACCCGATAAATGAAATCAGGATACTTGGGATGTGCAGTTCCTTTTGGTCTGTCAATCACAATCTCTGAATCACTCACCAATTCGTCTAATGCGCTCCAAAATTCAGTATTATATTGCATATTACCACTCTCTTACAAATATTTAATTTCACCCAACAGCTTTCTCAGTTTGCGAATCGGCTATATTAACAAGGAATTTTACCATTAAATCTTTTTCTGTCAGACCAATTCTTTTTGTTTCTTCTGTCCATAGAATTATCTTGCCAAGTTGAAAGATTTGAAATGCACATTTTCAGAAAACCGTTAACATAAACATCAAAGCATTCTTTTGTCCCATTAAAATTATATCCGTTAATAATAGGCTCTTCACCTTTCAAAAACATTTCTCTCATTTCAAAAATGTCAATAGGATTTCCGCTTTTATCAGCAAACCAACAACCAAACGAGGGGTCAAAAACACACCACTTATCAAGTTCGCCTATATATGCTTGACAGGTAAAATGACAGTTTTTTAATACAGAAGAACACATAGAAACAGGATATGCTTTTATTCCGACAGCGACCAGACAATCTGCAAAACAAATCGCTTTTAACCTGCAATTAATTGCTTTTCTAAAAGATTTTTCGAATGAATTTTTTAAAATATCTATTGTGTTATCTGTCATATAGTTAAGTGATGCGCCGTTATAAAAAGTATTTTGCGTTAGCCAATTCAATATCTGAATAACTTTTTCAAAATCAGTGTCGGCGGTGGCAACTTCAGAAAGTTTATATTTTTCATTAATTTTTTTATGAAGCTCAAAAAAGGCAGCGGTATGTGCTAAATCAGTTTCGACTAAATCCTCATTGTCGAGATAGTATTTATCTCTAATCTCTACAGGGTCTTCTGCAAGCAGTTTTTTATAATCAAGTTTTTTTACAAACCGTTCGTATTTTTTGGGATTAATCTGCAACGGAAGACATTTAATCAAGGTTTTGATATTCATTATTTTTTCTCCTATGCTAACCTTAAAATTTATAGTATTATTTAATCTGTTTCTTCACCTAATAACTTCTTCTGTTTGTATTTCGGAAGTTTGCCTACAACCGTTATGTAACTGTGGTCTGCCATTTCCAAAATCATTTCGTCGGGAACGCTGTCAAGAGGGAATGTGTTGAAATACGGTTGTTGAACCGGCGGACAATGATAACCTCTTTCAACAATATCAGGAAACAGATGTCTGTAAAAATAACCCTGCATTCGCTCACAATTCAGAGTTGCTGTTTCTTTGCCTTTGAGGATAAAAAGTTGTGCAAAGATTTTTCCTTCAACCTTAATTATATCGCTGTCAGGACCGAAAGGATGGTCAACATATGCTCCGTTTTTTGAAAGACAATAATTGAGTAATTCGGAATATGTCATATGAAAACCTCCTTCAAAATTTGTTTATTTACTGTATTCGGATACAGAAAATGCAATGTTTTCATTATCTCTGTACTCTTTTCGTGACTTGAGTTTCATTCCTAAACTTTCGCAGATTTCATCAAGATTATTCAAATCGCTGTACATTCTGCAGTCTTTAAGGATTTCAAGTGTTTCTTTTTCCGTAAATCCGAAAGGTTTTAAAACTCTGTGCTGACGCATAAACGCATTGTTTCTTGAATTGACAATAAATCTGCCGTTATCTGTCAGAACTCTTGAAACTTCTTTCAACGTTTCAACAATTTCTCTGGATTCATCCAATCCGCAATAAGTACAAACAGTATCAAATGTTTTATCTTTGAAAGGCAGATACCAGAAATTCGCACAAACAGGAATGATTTTCTTTTTCTGATATTTAGCTATACCCAAAGCATTTCCGAGACAATCAAAACCAATATCGACAGTATAAAGCTCACATTCTTTCGGCATATATAATGCGACCGAAGCCGTACCGCCGCCCGCACCCGTTGCGAGTTCTAATATTTTATCTGTTTTTTCTTTGCATACAACTTCAGCAAAATAACGGTATCTGTCCCAGAATACTCCTGTACCTTTGACTTTTGTTATTGTTCTTTTTTTGCCTATACGCTTTTTACTGAGTTTTTTGAAATTTTTAAGCTGTTTTTTGCTGATGTTTCCGCTTTTATCGCCAACAATCCACTCACTTGTTTCCTTTTGCTTGTATGAGTCAAAAGCTTTTAAAATGTTTTCTTTTGTGCCGTATATCCTTTTTATATGTTCAACATAAATCTCGTTCCAATCTTCAATAATACCTGCTTCCATTTCGCTGAAAATCTTATCGATTTCATCGGGATGTTCCCAAAAAATTATCTCAAGGAGCTCACGAGCCCAATCAGGATTTGTTTTTTCAGGGAGCAAAATCGGAACATTTTTGATTATAGGATAGCTTTCTTTACCGTCTGTTGTAACAAGGGATTTCTTATTTAAAACTAATTCTTTACGGCTTTGAGGTGCAATAAAAATCATTTTTTGTTCTCCTACGTTTAAGGTTAATCAGCGTTCAGATTTCAACAATGCGTAATAACAAGCATCGCAGATGCCCTGATTATTCCAATCGGAACTACGCAGAGTTCCCTCATATTTCATTCCGCATTTTTGCATTACCTTACCTGAATACGGATTTCTCGGATCGTGTCTTGCTTCAATGCGGTTTACATCTACTACATCAAACAAGAAATCCATAACCGCCTTAAGTGCCTCTGACATTATTCCTTGATGCCACCAGTTTCTTCCGATACAGTATCCGATATGCATCATCGAAACATCTTCGTTCATATGAACTACTGCAATATCTCCAATCGGTTTATCACCGTTTTCTTTCAATACAATACCCCAATGATAATATTTTTCGTCTGAATATTGTTTTACCCAATCATCCATTATTCTTTGGCTTTCTTCCTGATTTGAATGAGTTTTCCACATCAAAAACTTTGTGACTTCCGGATCTGACGCCCAATTCTTAAACATTGCGGCAGCATCTTTAATCTCATATCGTCTTAAAATCAATCTGTCTGTTTCTAACCTTTGCGTTCCGCAATGTTTCATCTCTGTCACTCCTTTTAAAATCTGTATTTCTAAATTTAATTATAATGCCCGTTTGCAATTTTTGCAACACTTGAATTGACGGTAAATCTGATATATAATTTAAGACAATAAAAAGGTAAACAAGGTGATTCAATGAGCAAATATTACAAATTCAAAAGGATAAAAATTGAATCAACGGGAAAGAAAATCGAATTGCTGATTTTTCACCCGACTCTGAATGCCAAACCTCAAAACAAGACGCCTGCAATTTTATGGATTCACGGCGGCGGGTACATAACGGGTATGGCAAGAATGATTTATATGTCACGAGCCATTGACCTTGTCAAAAAGTACGGTGCGGTTGTTGTAACTCCCGAATACAGACTTTCAAACGAAGCACCATATCCCGCCGCATTGGAAGATTGCTATGCCGCTTTGAAATATCTCAAAGAACATTGTGATGAACTCGGA
>JAZPXO010000024.1:0-36158 GCA_045543735.1 Acutalibacteraceae bacterium | reverse complement strand
GCTCTTGAAATACCGTGCCGGATAGCACCAGCCTGGCCTGAAACGCCCCCGCCTGCTACACGGCAAACGATGTCAAACTTCTCAGTTGTGCCTGTGAGCTCGAGAGGCTGACGAACGATGAGCTTAAGTGTATCAAGACCGAAGTAATCGTCGATTTCTCTGTCGTTGATGATGATTTTACCTGTACCTGCGTAAACACGTACTCTTGCTACAGATTTCTTTCTGCGGCCTGTACCGTAAAAATAAGGATTAGAATCGTACATTATAATAGCCTCCCTTCATTATAATTCCCAAGCTTCGGGCTTCTGAGCAGCATGCTTGTGGTCAGCACCTGCATAAACGCGAAGTCTTGAAAGAGCGTCACGACCGATAACTGTGTCAGGAATCATACCCTTAACAGCCAGTGTCATTGCGAAATCAGCTCTTGTCTTCATAAGAGTGCTGTATTTAACCTCTTTGAGATGGCCGATATAACCTGTGTGATGATAGTACATTTTCTGATCAAGCTTCTTGCCTGTAAGAACAGCCTGCTCAGCGTTGATGATGATAACATGATCACCGCAGTCAGCATGAGGAGTGAAGATAGCCTTATGCTTGCCGCGAAGAAGCTTTGCAGCTTCAACAGCAACCTTACCCATGGGCTTGCCTGCTGCATCGATCACATACCACTTGCGGGTAATTTCGCCCGCTTTAGGCATATAAGTTGACATAACATTTCCTCCGATTTAATTTTTTCGTGCTTGCATATATTATCACAAGGCAAAAACAATGTCAATAGTTTTTTGGTGATTTTTTAATTTACATTTCACAATCTCGCAAATGCTCGTTTTTTCTCCGTTTTTCATAGCAAAAGCTCACTTATGATTTTCAAAAAAATTTTTCGCTTGCACAAAAATAAGCCTCATTTTTTGTGTAATTTTACCCAGCTAAAGCAGAAAAGCGGGCACACCGGAGCGTACCCGCAATTTTTTAATCCAGTTCAAACTGACCTGTATAGAGCTGATAATATTTACCCTGCTGCTCAATAAGATCATCATGTGTGCCGCGTTCGATTATTTCGCCGTGTTCAAGCACCATAATTGCATCTGAGTTTCTGACGGTTGAAAGTCTGTGTGCAATAACAAAAACCGTTCTGCCTTCCATAAGCTTATCCATGCCCTTTTCGATAAGGCGCTCCGTTCTTGTGTCGATGGAGCTTGTTGCCTCATCAAGAATAAGCACGGGCGGATCGGCAACCGCCGCTCTCGCAATCGCAAGCAGCTGGCGCTGTCCCTGAGAAAGGTTTGAACCGTCGCCTGTAATGACCGTATCGTAGCCCTCGGGGAGACGCGTTATGAATGAATGCGCATTTGCAAGCTTTGCGGCGCTTTCAATTTCCGCATCCGTAGCGTCAAGCTTACCGTAGGCAATGTTATCCCTGACCGTACCCGTAAAGAGGTGAGTATCCTGAAGCACCATCGCCATTGAACGGCGGAGCTCAGCCTTTTTGATTTTCTTGATGTTTATGCCATCATAGGTGATTTTGCCCTCATTGACATCATAAAAACGGTTGATAAGGTTGGTTATCGTTGTTTTGCCTGCTCCCGTTGAGCCTACAAACGCTATCTTCTGACCGGGCATTGCATAGAGCGAAACATTTTTAAGAACGGTCTTTTTGCCGTCATAGCTGAAGGTTACATCGTGGAAACGGACATCGCCTTTCCATTCGGTATAGGTTGTTGTTCCGTCGCCGTGAGGATGTTTCCACGCCCAGATACCCGTTCTCTCTTCGCATTCGGATACTGTTCCGTCGGCATTTTTCTTTGCATTCACAAGGGTAACATAGCCGTTATCCTCTTCAACGGGAGTATCTATTATTTCAAAAATTCTTTCCGCACCCGCAAGCGCCATAAGAATGGTATTGAACTGCTGGGAAATCTGGGTTATGGGCTGGAAGAAATGCCTTGTGTATGTCAGGAATGCAAGCAGCGAACCGAGAGAAAGAGCAAAGAAAGATGTTTCAGGGATGAGCATCAGAGCAAGCGTGCCGAGCATCGCAACTGCCGCATAGGTGATATATGAAATATTACCCATAACAGGCATAAGCACGCTCGCGTAGGTATGCGCATTTGTTGCCGCCTTGCGGAGATTTTCATTGATAACTCCGAAATTCTTCTTTGCATTTTCTTCGTGACAGAAAACCTTTACAACCTTCTGTCCCTCGATAAATTCTTCAATATAACCGTTAACCTCACCCACACATTTCTGCTGAGCTCTGAAATACTTCGCACTGCGCTTACCGAGAGCCTTGATTGCAAAGAAGCCGAAGCCGAGCATGATAACAACAAAAAGCGTGAGAAGCGGACTGAGAAGAAGCATCATTATAAATGTGCCTGCAACGGAAATGACCGATGACACAAGCTGAACAAAGCTCTGGCTTACGCATTCGCGTAAGGTATCGGTATCGCTTGTATATCTGCTCATAAGCTCGCCGTGGGTATGCGAATCAAAGAAGCTGACAGGCAAATCCTGCATATGGTTGAACAGGTCTTTGCGGATAAGGTTGAGCGTTTTATGCGCAACCTGAAGCATTATTCTTGAATAACAGTAGGATGAAACCACGCCAAAGCCGTAAATAAAGGCAAGCGTAACAAGAACTCTGATGAGCGGAAGCATATCTTTTGCTCCGCCCTGAATGATTGAAGGCAGAATCTCATCGGTTACGGTTTTGATGAAATAGGTTCCCGCAACACCTGCAAGAGCACTGAAAGCAACAAAAACAAAAACTACCGCAAGCATTGCCTTTGACTTGCCGAGATACGCCAGAAGCCTTGCAAAGGTTGCGCCGGTATTCTGCGGCTTCTGGAATTTATTCTTTTCTCCGGGACCGCCCGAATGCTTATGTGCCATTATGCCACGCTCCCTTCTGCCTGTGATTTATAAACTTCCGTGTAAATCTCGTTTGTGCCGAGCAGCTCTTCGTGGCTGCCGATTGCATCAATTCTGCCGTCATCAAGCACGATTATTCTGTCAGCATGCTGAACGGAGCTGATTCTCTGGGCAACAATAATTTTGGTAACCTCGGAATGGCTGTCTTTGAGACCTTCCCTTATTTTTGCATCTGTTGCGGTATCCACCGCACTTGTGCTGTCGTCAAGAATAAGCACCCTGGGAGATTTGAGCAAAGCTCTTGCAATGCAGAGCCTCTGCTTCTGACCGCCCGAAAGATTTACACCGCCCTGACCGAGATGGGTCTGATAGCCGTCGGGGAATGACATCACAAAATCGTGCGCCTGCGCAATTCTGCATGCATTTTCAATTTCTTCCTGCGTTGCATTTTCGTTGCCCCAACGGAGATTATCTTCGATTGTGCCCGAGAAAAGAAGATTGACCTGAAGCACCATTGCAACAGCATCGCGAAGATTATGAAGAGTATAGTCGGAAACAGGTCTGCCGCCGACTTTCACAACGCCTTCCGTCACATCGTAAAGGCGCGGAATCATCTGAACAAGAGTTGTTTTCGCCGAACCTGTTCCGCCGATAATTCCGATTGTTTCGCCCGACTTTATATGAAGATTGATATTGTCAATAACATTCTTTTTGCCGTTCTTCTTGTATTTGAAGCTTACATTTTCCATTTCGATTTCGCCGTTTTCAACCTTAAGAGAAGCGTCTGCCTTGCTGTCATCAATTTCAGGCTTTTCGGAAATAACCTCTGCAACACGGGTTAAAGACGCTCTTGACATAACGGTCATAACAAATATCATGGAAATCATCATGAGTGACATGAGAATCTGATTGACATAGGTTATGAACGCCGCAAGGTCGGAAGCGGTCATTGTCTGTTCAACAACAAGATTGCCGCCGAACCAGAAAATAGCGATGATGCAGGAATAAACCGTAAGCTGCATGAACGGATTCGAGAGAATCAGCAGCTTTTCAGCAGAAACCGAAGCATCCCTGAGTTCATCGTTTGATATTCTGAATTTTTCTTTTTCATGCAATGCTCTTACAAATGCCTTGATAACTCTGATGCCGATAAGATTTTCCTGAACCGAGGAGTTGAGAGCATCAACCTTTTTCATCAGCTTCTTGAATCTCGGCATAGCCAGAACCGACATGGTGCCCAAAAGCAAAAGAAGAACAGGCGCAGCTATGACAAAAATCTTTGAAAGTGTCGAATTGAGTCTGTAAGCATATGAAAAAGCCATGAACAGCATCAGGGGCGAACGGACAAAAATTCTGACTATCATCGTATAGCCCATCTGAACCGTATTGATATCGCTCGTCATTCTTGTAATCAGCGAGGGGGTGCTGAAACGGTCAACATTTGCAAACGAGAAATCCTGAATCTTTGCAAATATTGCGCTTCTGAGGTTTGCGCCAAAGCCCATACCTGCTTTTGCGGCAAATCTGGCCGCTGCCGCACCGCTTGCAAGAGCAACAAGCGCCATAAGAATCATCTTCAGACCTTCCTGCACAACAAAACCGATACCCGCGCCGCCGCTGACTCCTTTGTCAACAAGATCCGCCATAACAAACGGAAGCTGAACCTCCATATATACTTCAATAAGTATCATCAGGGGCGAAAGCAACGATGCAAGGCGGTAGCCCTTTGTTTGTTTCATAAGGGTTTTAAGCATTTTTATCATCTCCCTTTCTGCCGTCTTCCTTGGCAATATATTCAAAAATATCTCTCTCGCTGAGACCGTCCTCTGAGAGATTTTCTGTTATTCTCAGCAAATACTCCGAAAAAATATCTATTTCTTCTCTGGAAAAGCCCTCAAACATTCTGGTGTCAACCTTACTGCATTCCGCCCTGCCTGCAAGAAAAGCCTCTCTGCCCTTTTCAGTTATGCGGATGCGGTTGATGCGTCTGTCGGCTTCATCCTCCGTTCTCTCAACAAAACCTGCCCTGCACATACGCTTGAGGCTCGTTGCAATAGATGCCGCAGAAACTCCCACCGATTCGGCAAGCTGTTTCTGGGAGCATTCGCCGTTATCAATCAGAAAACCGAGTATCTCGGGCTGACCTCTGTATATATTAAGTCCCGACAAGGCATTTGAAATACGGTAACGGTGCAAAAGAGTTACCCTGCACATTTTATGAACGGTTTCTCTGTATAAGTCCTTCAAAATACACTCTCCTTTCCGAAACTTAACCGATTAATAATTAACCGATTAACTTTTCATATTTTAATACCTGTTTTATCCGTTGTCAATATATTCTTTGCCATTTAACAGCAATTTAACAAAAAAAGAACAGACGGCTGAGCGTCTGTTCATGTTTGCATATTTTATCGGTCCACTTCGCCCGTTATTGCATTGATAACATTCTGGAACACCGCAACATGGGTGCTTGAAATATATTTATCGAGATGCATCGAGCCGAAAAACCATCTTCTGAATCTGCATGCCTCGGAAAGCTCTTCAAGATAGGTGTTGAGACCCGTCACGCTTGCGGCTTCGCTGTCCTTAAGCATAAGAAAACCTTTGATTTTGAAAGGCGGTTCATGGGTAATTATATAATCAACCCTGCAGTTTGCCTTTTCGATATTTTCCGCACCCTCAAGAAGCTCCTCGCGGCTCGGAATTTCAAATTTCGACCATGCGTTTTCTTCAAAGCGGATATCAATGTCAGGGCTTTCGCCGCCGCCCATTGTGAAGAATGTCATATTGTCTATTTTAAAAATCTGACCTCTCATCAGATGAAAAAGATTGCCGCAGATATTATGAACCTTTCCGCCGTTCCAGTTCGTAACGGGATAGGAATTGAGCAGTTCAAAATTTTCATGCGTTCCGTCAACAAAGCAGATGTTGAATTTCTTTTTGCCGAGCTTTTTGAGATTTCTCTGTTCATGCTTGCTGTTATCCCACACGAAACCGAAATCGCCGCAGACAATAAGAGTATCGCCTTTTTTCAGCTTTTTGAGCGCAGGCGTATCGAAACGGTTCATATCACCGTGCATATCTCCCGTTATATATACCATATATAAAGACTCCTCTTCGGACTTATCAGTTATATCGTTTAAAGTATACTCCGTAAAAAGAAAAAAATCAAGGCGGTTGAAAGATTTACATCTTTAATTTTAAAAAAGAGGTTTATTTTTTCAAAAGGCTGTGATATAATTTATTGGATATCGCAAAAAAGCGGTAAATAATTTTTACGGTGTTAAAGATGAAAAGATTAATCAGTCTGTTTCTTTGCCTTGTTATTTCTTTATCGGCATTTTTCTGCATCCCCTCGGGCGCGGCATATGACGATGCAATGGCAGAGATGAAGCTTTATTCCGACTGTCTGCTTCTCGTAAGCGCAGATAACGGAGAAATAATTTTTGAAAAGAATATCCGCAAGCAAACTGCTCCCGCAAGCCTGACGAAAATCGTGACGGCTATCGTTGTAATCGAAAACTGCAAAAATCTTCAGTCCGTCGCAACCGTCACCGAGGAATGCATAAGAGAGCTTGACGGAACGGGCAGCTCAATGGGTAATCTCAAGGCAGGCGAGCAGTTAACGGTTTACGACCTGCTCTGCTACCTTATGATTCTCAGCGCAAACGATGCCGCAACTGTTCTGGCAAATTATATTACAGGCAGCAACAGAGCCGCATTTATCGAAAAAATGAACGAAGTTGCAACGCGTCTTGGCTGCACCAACACTCATTTTGTCAACCCTCACGGTCTTGACCACGAAGACCAGTACACAACCGCCGAAGACATGGCGAAGATACTCAAATATGCAATGAGCCTTTCCGCTTTTGCTGAAATTTCAGGCTCGCTCACTCATACCGTTCCCGCAACCAACCTGAGAGATGCACGCCGCCTGACAAGCACCTGCTATATCCTCAACAAAAACTATGAGGATTATTACTGCAAATATGCAAAGGGCGCAAAAACGGGAACAACCTCGGGCGCAGGACACTGCCTGATTACATACGCTTCAAAAGACGGATATAATTATATTGCCGTTGCCCTCAAATCCATTATGAAGGATTTCGATAACGACGGATATGATGAAAACGGAGCTTTCCTTGACTGCAAGGAGATGCTTGAATGGGCATTTGACAACATCGAGCTTGTTGCCATCTGCGATCCTGCAAAAATAGCAGGCGAAGTCAAAGTCAACTATGCAAAATCAACCGACTTCGTAAGCCTTGTGCCTGCCGAAACGGTTTACAGTCTTGTTCCCGTCGGCACAAACAAGGGCAGCGTTCTTGTTGAACCCATTCCCGAATCAATCCCTGATTCAGTTGATGCTCCCGTAAAAAAAGGCGATATGATATGCAAGGGCAGAGTGCTTTATGCAGGCGAGGTTCTCCGTGAAATTGACCTTGTTGCTTCAGCCGATGTCAAACGCAATTTCTTTGCGCTTATCGGAACAAAAGCAAAAAACCTCGTAACCCATCCCGTTTTCATTATCATTTCAATTCTGATTATAGCCGCAGTAATCATTCTTTTCTTCATGCGCAGAAGAAAACGCAAATCCCACGCGGTTCTCGGCAAAGACTACAAAGTGCTCAATTACAATGATTTCATTCATATGAGATAAAGACAAAAGGAGATATAACATGGAACTTTACAAAGGCAGATGCAAAGAAGAATATACCGATCACCTCATCGAAACCCTCGATGACATCTTTTTCTTCGAAGACGATGAAGAAACCAAGCGCAATTTCCGCGAGCTTCTTCCCAAGCTTTATAAAGCACAGTATAACCCCGCATACAACAACCTCGTTGTTATGGAGGATGACAAAGTCAAGGGCGCTGTAGGTCTTTACCCCATCGACGCAATCGCTGCAGGCAGAAAACTGCGTATCGGCGGCATCGGCAACGTTGGCGTAACAAGAGACTGCCGCGGCAAGGGCTATATGAAAGACTGCATGAACATGTGCCTTGACGAAATGATAAAGGATAACACCGACTATTCGCTTCTCGGCGGTCACAGACAGAGATATGCTTATTTCGGATTTGAGCAGTGCGGTCCCGAATACGATTTCAGCATCAACATGAGAAATATCCGCCACTGCATCGGCAAGGACGCAAAAACAACCTTCACCGCACGCGAAATCAAGCCCGAGGATACAGAAATTCTCGCAAAAACAATCGAACTCTACAACCGCGGACCTTACACCATCGACAGAAATCCCGATAATATATATGACATTCTCTGCTCATGGAGAAGTGTTCCCTATGCAGCATTTGAAGGCGACGAATTCAAGGGATATTTCGTTCTGCGCAAATTCGGAGGCATTCAGGAAATCTGCCCCGTAAATGTTGAGGACACTCTCAACCTCGTCATGTGCATTATGGAAACAATGGGCAAAGACTCCGTTTCGTTCAGCGTACCTATGTATGACACCGAAATGTGCTCATATATGGTTAAATACTGCGACGGCTGGGATGTAAGCCATTCCGAGATGATAAACATTCTCAACTACGGCAGATTCATTGAAGCCTTCCTTGCTGTCAAAGCAAACTCAGTCAAGCTTGTTGACGGTTCAATCGTTCTTCTTATCCACGGCTATAAGAGAGACGAAAGAATCGAAATCACCGTCAGCGGCACGGATGTAAAGGTTACCGAAACCGATAAAGAACCCGATGTTGAGGTTGAGCATCTTGAGGCTATCCGTCTTGTTGCTTCTCTTTTCTCGGAATCAAGACTCGCTCTTCCCGCATTTGCACAGAATTGGTTCCCCGTTTATTTCTCAACAGAAAGCCAGGATAACGTATAATTCTATTTGCAGCTCTGAGGTCAGACTTCAGAGCTGCTTTTTGACTAATTTCCTTTGTTTATCCCTTGACTTTATCATATATATTATGGTATATTAAATTGATTAGAGTTTATTATGGAGGAAACTATGGATTATATCTTCAAAAACTGCAAAGTTTACCGTAACGGCAAGTTTGTTTCGGAAGATATAGGTGTTTGCGGCGGAGTGTTTGCTCCCGTTGTTTCCGATGACAGCGCTATCGTTATTGATTGCGGCAATAAATATATTTTACCCGGTTTTGCAGATGTTCATGTTCATTTGCGCGAGCCGGGTTTTATTTATAAAGAAACCGTTGAAAGCGGTTCTCTTGCAGCTGCCGCAGGCGGATACACAACCGTTTGCTCAATGCCGAATCTCTCCCCAGCACCCGATGCACCCGAAACCCTTGCCCCGCAGCTTGAGGCGATAAAGAAAACAGCTTGCATCAATGTTCTGCCTTACGGCACGATAACAAAGGGTCAGAACGGTCTTGAATTATCCGAAATGGAAGCTCTCGCCCCGTTTGTAGCAGGCTTTTCGGATGACGGCAAGGGCGTTCAGAATGAAGAAATGATGCTTGCCGCTATGAAAAAGGCAAAGTCGCTCGGCAAAATCATTGCCGCTCACTGCGAGGATAACAGCCTGCTCAACGGCGGATATATCCACGACGGAGAATACGCAAAAGCACACGGCCACAGAGGTATCTGCTCCAAATCAGAGTGGGGACCGATAAAGCGCGACCTTGAGCTTGTTGCAAAAACGGGCTGCAAATATCATGTCTGCCATATTTCAACAAAAGAAAGCGTTGAGCTTATCCGTCAGGCAAAAAAGGCAGGCATAGATGTAACCTGTGAAACGGGTCCTCACTATCTTCTGCTTGATGATTCCGACCTCAGGGAAGAGGGCAGATTCAAGATGAATCCTCCCCTGCGCTCAAAGGCAGATAAGGAAGCTCTCATTGAAGGTATCATCGACGGAACAATAGATATGATTGCAACCGACCACGCACCTCACTCAGCAGAAGAGAAAAGCAGAGGTCTCGAAAAGAGCCTCATGGGCGTTGTCGGAATCGAAACCGCGTTTCCGCTTCTCTACACCTACTTCGTAAAAACAGGCATAATCGGCATGGACAGGCTCATTGAGCTTATGCACACCGCTCCCTGCAAGCGTTTCGGCTTCGGCGGCGATATTGAAATCGGCGCACCTGCGGATTTCACCGTTTATGACCTTGATGAAAAATACACAATTAACCCCGACGAATTTGTTTCCATGGGCAGAAGCACTCCTTTCGAGGGCTTCGAAGTCAACGGACGCTGCCTTATGACGGTCTGCGGCGGAAAAATCGCATGGAAAAGAGAAAACTTCTGAAAGGAAAAAAGATATGCAGCAGAGCATTTTTACCGTTAAATCCAATGTCTGCCTTGCAAAAGGCGTTTATGAAATGGTTCTCGGCGGAAACGGCAAAAGCGTAACCGCTCCCGGACAGTTCATCAATATAAAGCTCGACGGCTTCTATCTGCGCAGACCGATTTCCGTCTGCGACTGGAGCGAAGATGACATAACAATCATCTATAAGGTTGTCGGCAAGGGAACAGAATATATGGCTTCTCTCGAAGCAGGCGCACAGCTCGATGTTCTTACCGGTCTCGGCAACGGATACGACACAGAAAAAAGCGGCGATACAGCCCTTCTTGTCGGCGGCGGCGCAGGAGTTCCACCTCTTTACGGTCTTGCAAAAAGACTCATCGCAGAGGGTAAAAAAGTAAAAGTTATCCTCGGCTTCAACACTGCAGACGAGGTTTTCTATGAAGAAAACTTCAAGGCAATCGGTGCAGAAACATATGTAACAACCGTTGACGGCTCACACGGCATCAAAGGCTTTGTCACAAACGCTTTTGAAGCCGCAGGCGGCTATAACCACACCTATTCATGCGGACCTGAACCGATGCTCAAGGCGGTATATAATGCAAGCGTAACCTCGGGTCAGTACAGCTTTGAGGAGCGTATGGGCTGCGGCTTCGGCGCATGCATGGGCTGCTCATGCAAAACAAAATACGGCAACAAGAGAATCTGCAAGGACGGTCCCGTTCTTATCAAGGAGGAGATAATATGGTAAAAACCGCAACAAATCTCTGCGGCATCGAGATGTCGAACCCCGTTATCCCTGCCAGCGGAACCTTCGGCTACGGCTATGAATTTGCAGAGCTTTACGATATCAACTGCCTCGGAACATTTTCGTTCAAGGGCACAACAAAAGATCCCCGTTTCGGCAACCCCACCCCGAGAATTGCGGAGTGCCCTGCGGGAATGATAAACGCAGTCGGTCTCCAGAACCCCGGCGTTGAAAAGGTTATTTCAGAGGAACTCCCCAGACTTAAAGAATGCTTTTCAAAGCCCGTTATGGCAAATGTCAGCGGCTTCTCCGTTGAGGATTATGCCTACACATGCGAAAAGCTTGACAAGTGCGATCAGGTAGGCTGGCTTGAGGTCAACGTAAGCTGTCCCAATGTTCACGGCGGCGGCATGAGCTTCGGAACTTCTCCCGAGGCTGCAGCCGAAGTAACAAAAGCCGTTAAAGCGGTAACAACGAAGCCCGTTATCATCAAGCTTTCGCCCAATGTTACGGATATTGCTTCAATCGCAAAGGCTTGCGAGGAGGCAGGTGCAGACGGCATCAGCCTTATCAACACTCTTCTCGGCATGAGAATTGACCTCAAAACAAAAAAGCCCGTTATCGCCAACAAAATGGGCGGCTTCTCGGGCAGCGCAATCTTCCCCGTTGCAGTCAGAATGGTTTATCAGGTTTATGAAGCTGTCAACATCCCCATCGTCGGCATGGGCGGCGTTTCAAGCGCAGAGGATGTTATCGAAATGATGCTTGCAGGTGCAAGCGCGGTTCAGGTCGGTGCAGCAAACCTTATTGACCCGTTCATCTGCAGAGATATTGTCAACAATTTACCTGAGGTAATGAAAAAATACGGAATCAAGGATTTAAAAGAAATAATCGGAGGTGCTCATTAATTATGGGAAAAGACGTAATCGTAGCCTGCGACTTTGCTGGCAAAAAAGAAGTGTTTGACTTTCTGGACAAGTTTACCGATGTCAAGCCTTTCGTTAAAATCGGCATGGAGCTTTTCTATGCAGAAGGACCCGAAATCGTAAGAGAAATCAAGGCAAGAGGTCATAAGATTTTCCTCGACCTCAAGCTTCACGATATCCCCAACACCGTCAAGAAAGCAATGTCCGTTCTTTCAAGACTCGATGTTGACATGACAAACCTTCATGCAAGCGGAACCGTTGCAATGATGGAAGCCGCAATCGAAGGTCTCACAAGAGAAGACGGCACGCGCCCCATCCTCATTGCCGTAACACAGCTCACTTCGACCTCACAGGAAAGAATGGAAGCTGACCTTCTCATCGAGAAGCCTCTCGACGAGGTTGTTATGCACTATGCATCCAACGCAAAAATCGCAGGTCTCGACGGCGTTGTCTGCTCACCTCTTGAAGCAGGCAAGGTTCATGAGAAATGCGGCAGCGGATTTGTTACCGTTACTCCCGGCGTAAGATTTGCTGACGGCGATATCGGCGATCAGGTAAGAGTTACAACACCCGCAAAGGCCAAGGAAATCGGCTCTGACTACATCGTAGTCGGCAGACCCATCACCGCAGCAGAAGATCCCGTTGCGGCATATAAGAGATGCGTATCTGAATTCTGTGATTAATTAGGAGGAATATAAAATGAAACAGCTTATTGCAAAAGACCTGCTCTCAATCAAGGCAGTATTTTTCCGCCCCGAAGAACCCTTCACATGGGCAAGCGGCATCAAAAGCCCCGTTTACTGCGACAACCGTCTGACTCTTTCAGATATCAAGGTTCGTTCAGATGTTGAAAACGGACTCGCTACTCTCGTTAAAGAAAATTATCCCGAGTGCGAAGTTCTCATGGGAACAAGCACAGCAGGTATTGCTCACGCAGCAATCACAGGTCACCTTCTCGGTCTGCCCATGGGTTATGTCCGCTCAGGTGCAAAGGACCACGGCAGAAACAACCAGATTGAAGGCAAGCTTCTCCCCGGTCAGAAGGTAGTTGTTGTTGAAGACCTCATCTCAACAGGCGGCAGCGTTATCGAGGTTGTTGATGTTCTTCGCGAAGCAGGCGCAGACGTTCTCGGTATCGTCAGCATCTTCACCTACGGCATGCAGAAGGGTCTTGACCGCCTTGCAGCTGCTAATGTTAAAAATATCAGCCTCACAAACTTCGACACAATTGCTGAAGTTGCCGCTGAAGAAGGCTATATCAAGCCCGAAGACATCCAGCGCCTTATCGCTTTCCGCAACAACCCCTCAGATGAAAGCTGGATCAACAAATAATAAGAAAACCCAAAGCAACCCAAATAAACAGTAAGGAGAATTTATGAAAAGCCTTATAGATATTATGGAGCTTTCAACAGCGGAAATAGATGAGCTTATCGAAACCGCTCTTGATATAATTGAAAACCCCGCAAAATATTCTGAAAAGTGCAAGGGCAAGAAGCTCGCTTCCCTTTTCTTTGAGCCTTCAACAAGAACAAGGCTCAGCTTCGAAGCCGCTATGTATGAGCTCGGCGGAAATGTTATCGGTTTCTCCGAAGCCAACAGCAGCTCTGCGGCAAAAGGCGAAAGCGTTGCCGATACCGCACGCACCGTCAGCTGCTATGCCGATATCATCGCAATGCGCCATCCCAAGGAGGGTGCTCCCTATGTTGCATCAATGAAGGCAAGCATCCCCGTTATCAACGCGGGTGACGGCGGCCACAACCATCCTACACAGACTCTCGCCGACCTTCTTACAATCCGCAAGGAAAAGGGCAGATTTGATAATCTCACTATCGGCGTTTGCGGCGACCTTAAGTTCGGCAGAACCGTTCATTCTCTTATCGGAGCAATGTCACGCTACAGCGGAATAAAGTTCATTCTTATCTCCCCCGAAGAGCTCAAGGTTCCCGAATATATCAAAACAGAAATCCTTGACCCCAAAGGAATTGAATATAAAGAATCCGCAAGCCTTGAGGCAGTTATGCCCGAGCTCGATATTCTCTATATGACCCGCGTTCAGAGAGAGCGTTTCTTCAACGAAGCGGATTATATCAGACTCAAGGACACTTATATTCTCACAGCCGAAAAGCTCTCCTCGGCAAAGGATGACCTTTGCGTTATGCATCCCCTGCCTAGAGTCAATGAAATTTCGGTCAATGTTGATGACGACCCCAGAGCCTGCTATTTCAAACAGGTGCTTTACGGCAAATATATGCGCATGGCTCTTATTCTTAAACTTCTTGAGGAGGCGGCAAAATGATTATCGGACAAATCAAAGACGGCATCGTTCTTGACCATATAACCGCAGGCCGCTGCATGGATATTTATAACATCCTCAAGCTTGGCGAAATGGAATGCACCGTTGCCATGATCAAGAATGCAGACAGCGTTAAGATGGGCAAAAAAGATATCATCAAAATCTTTGAGTCAATCGAAATTGACCTTGATGTTCTCGGCTATATTGACCCCGGCATCACCGTTAATGTTATCCGCAACGGCGAGCTTGTAAAGCGCGAGAAGCTTTCTCTTCCCGAGCAGGTAACGGGAGTTATCAGATGCAAAAATCCCCGCTGTATAACATCCGTTGAGCAGGAACTCCCCCATAAGTTCCGACTCACCGACAGCGAGAACAAGGTTTACCGCTGCATCTATTGCGAAAGCAAAGCAAGCTCAGGCAACGAATAACAAAACAGCAACCCTCTTGCAACATGTGTGCAAGAGGGCTTTTTTTATCTTTTCAGTTTTTTAAGAATCCTTAACAGCAAATCATAGAGTATTCCGCTGAGAAGTGAAAAGACTATCACGGCAATCGGCTTCAGCCATTCATCGGAGTTTATTTGCGCAAAAAAAGCAACATCCGTTGAAAGACTGTTGATGAGCTGAACAAAAAACATGTGAACTATATAAACCGCCAGCGAAACATTGCCAAAACTTTTGAACACGCCGTCATATTTCTGCGGCAGAACTGTCGGATGATTGCTCACGAGAAGCATCAGACCGATTGTCTCTATCAGAGTACCGACAGGTAATTCCTCAACGCCCAATCCGTCTCTCTGAACAAGGCTCAACGCGATTCCGAAAACAACAATCCCGATTTCTTTTGCAAGATTAAGGTTGAATCGCTCTTTGATTTTCTCGCCACGCTCACGGATAAACATACCTGCCAAAAACATCGGCAATCCGAAAAACAGCGCATTTCTGTAAATCAGGAATGAAAATGATTCGGTTGCCGCCTTCGCATTGGTACCGAAAGCAATATGAATCAACATTCCGACAACGCCAATAATATATAAGGCATTGTAATTCAAGCCGTCTTTTTCACTGAAACGCACATAAAACCACAGAATAACATAGCAGGTCAGAATTGCGTGGAGATACCACAAATGCCCCGCAAACGGATTGTATCCGATGATGAGCCATTGAGCAATTCTTGTTTCTGTCAGGCTCCGGGTGAGATAATCCGCAACCGAAACATCCGAAAACAAGCTTATTCTCAGGCATTGCCACGCAACATAAAAAGCAACGGCAAAAGCATATATTTTCAGAATGCTCAGCGCTCTGCGTTTTATCTTTTCTGAATTAATGTTGAAGCTGAAATAGCCCGAAATTGCAAAGAAAACGGGAACGGCAACACGTGCAAGACAATTTGCAATATCTCCCGCTTTATCAGGCAGGCTGATATGAATCAGAATAACCATAACAGCCGCAATCAGCTTACACAAATCCATCGACTGGTTTGTTTTTGATTTTTTTAATTCCGACATGTTTTCTCCTCAAATCAATCAGTAAGGATTTCTCCGTCAGATTCAACATCATAAGGCCAATCAATGATTCCGCCGAATTCCCATACATTCGTATAGCCCTGCGCCGCAAGCTCTGCGGAAGCGTTTTTGCTGCGTCTGCCGCTGCGGCAGTAAACGAGAATCATTCTGTCCTTATCCGGAAGATCCACGGCAGCCCTGTCAACAATTTCATAATCGGGCAGCAAAACGGCATTCGGAATATGCGCCTCGTTAAACTCGCTTTCCGTTCTTACATCGAGAATAACATAATCGCTCTCTCTGACCATTATCTCATGTGCCTCTTCGGGCGTTACCTGATAATATCCGTCCTGCGTTTTTGTGTAACTCATTTCTTCTTCTCCCTGTGTTTCTTCTTTACTGCAGCCTGCCGCAAACAGAATAAAAGCGAGGCTCAGCAGAAACAGTATTTTCAATGTTCTTTTCATAATTATCCTCCAAGAAGAACATCCGAAACGAGCATCACGCAGAATCCGACAAGCAGCGCATAGGTTGCTCCTCTTTCGTTACCGTGAGCATGTGTTTCGGGAATCATTTCGTCGCTGACAACATAGAGCATTGTTCCGCCTGCAAAAGCAAGCGCAAACGGCAACACCGCCGAAGCAACGCTGACGGCAAAATATCCGATGAGCGTTCCGACAACCTCAACCAAGCCCGTTGCCATTGCACAGATAAAAGTTTTTCTCGGGCTGACCCCTGCAGAAAGCATCGGGCCGATGATAACCATTCCTTCGGGAACATTCTGCAAGGCAATACCGCCTGCGATCAGAAGCGCTTCCGTTGTGTTTCCTGAGCCGAAGCCCACACCCGCCGCAATACCCTCAGGCAAATTATGTATTGCAATTGCGGTCACGAACAGAAGAACCTTGTCGAGATTTGCATTTCTTTTATGCGTTTCAATGTCTGCACCGACGAGCTTATGAAGATGCGGAACAAGTCTGTCAATAAGATTAAGGCATACCGCACCCGTAAAAATGCCCGCAACAGTAACAAGAATACCGAATTTCCCGCCGTATTCAACCGACGGAATAATAAGCCCGAGCACTGCCGCCGCAAGCATAACTCCCGCGGCAAAAGACAGCACGATATCGCTGAATTTATGAGATATTTTCTTGAATATAAAACCGATTACCGAGCCGATAACCGTTGCACCGCCCACTCCGAGAGCAGTGAGCAAAACCATTTCCATGTTAACCCTCCGAAGAGTTTTTCTTAATTTTATTATATTATACCATAACTGTTTCGGTTCATCAACCGTCCCGATTTTAAAATATTATTTTACAGATTAAAAAAATACTGTTCACTGTTTAACAGTTCATTAACATCTTGACAACATAAATAAAATAGGTTATTAATATTATATATTAATATTATCAAAAAATTTACAGGAGAAAAATTATGAAAACCAGAAATGCAGTAATCCGCATGGTTTCGGCTGTTATTGCTCTTATCATGCTCGTATCCGTTATGCCTCTGAATGCTTTCGCAACCGAAGCTTCCGAGCCTTCCGAAGGCACAGGTCACGCTCTTGTTCTTTCAAGCAGCGGTATCTCTGTTGCAGTTATGAAAACAATTCAGATTAGCGCATCCGTAACCAATGTTGAAACTCAGCCCGAAATCATCTGGGCTTCTTCCGATGAAAGCATCGCCACCGTTAACGAAAACGGCGTTGTAAAAGGCGTTGGCGTCGGCAAGGTTATAATCCGTGCATCGGCAACAGTTGACGGCGAAACCATCAACGGTGAGTTTGCAATCAATGTTGTCAAAAACAAAAACTTCCTGAGAAACTTCCTTGAAAACCGTCAGGTTCTCAGCTACCAGTACAGCTATATCGACGATTATTATTATACCAACGACAAAGAAGCATGGCAGTATAATTTCGGCTTCGGAAAAATCTATGACTTTGTATCCCCCTATATTCTTCTTGAATATGACTATATCCGCGTTTTCTTCAAATATGAGGATAAGGACTGGATGCTTCAGATGTGGAAAGGTCAGTATGGAATGATTTTCTACGGCGGAGAAATCGGCATCTATAACAGACCTCATTCCGAAGAAGGTATCGGCGTATGGACAATGTTTGCCTGCCCCGCAGAAGAAGACTGGCTCAAAATGGAAATGACTCTCTGGCATGAAGAAATCAACGGCGAATGGACCCGCGAATTTTCAAGAGAGTATGACTACTACTGGTGGTGCACAGGATTCAAAAACGGTCACCTCAGACAGGAAGAGCCTGCAGATGAGCTTCGCTTAACGGGCAGAATAACATTCAAGGACGAAGAAATGGCAAATCTTGTTGCTGACGGCCTTGTCGAATGCGGTCTGGGCAGGAGTACAACCAAAGAAGAAATGGGCATTGACGGAATTTATGTTGACGGCAGTGATATCCATTTCAGCTGGCAGAACATTTCAGAAGCTGAAAGCACAATGCTTATCAAGGTCGGCGCAGGCTTCCTTTATAATCTTGCAATTCTCCCATTCTTCCCCATTGTTCTTCCCTTCGTCGGAATGTTCTCGGTTGCAGTTCTTCTTGTCAACGTTATTCTTTAATAAAAAAGCAGAAACCACCGACCTGAGTCGGTGGTTTTGATTTTTATTCGCCGAGAGCTTCTTTTAATGCCTTTGCAAGCTGATCAGGGCATGATGTGCTTTTGAAGCCGCAGCTTATTCCGCTGCATCTGTCAATAACATCCTGCGCCTTCATACCGTTAACAAGCGAAGCAATGCCCTTGAGGTTGCCGTTGCAGCCGCCCTCAAAACGAACATTGCCGACAACTCCGTCGTTAAGCTCGAATTCAATTGTACGGGAGCATGTGCCTTTTGTTTTATATTTATAAACCATATGTAATCTCCTTTCCTGAACTTTTATATTCTACAATATAAAACAAGATTTTTCAACCCCTGATTTCATCCTCAGACTACTGCATGACTATATAAAGAAGGCATAATATCAGAAGCATATCTCCCGAGTCAACCGCAAGCAGAAGAACAAGCGGCAGAATCAGGTTTCTGTCATCGCCGCCCGAATTCCTCTCCGCCCTCAGCGCAGGCATGATAAGCCGAAGAATATTTTCAGTCATTTTTATCGCCGCCCATTATCTGCCCCATCATCGGCAGAATTTCAAAAAGCTTCAGCATCTGAATCGCATCATCCGCACGCCTTCTCCGTTTTTCGCTGAGCAAGGGCTTGAGCGCTCTGATAAGCTCCGCCCTGTTATCCTGCTTATTCATCATTCCCATCAAAGACGAAATCTTTGCCATCATCTGCGCATTTCCGAGGAGCGATGACAAATCAGGCATCGCTCCGCGCGACGGTTCACTTTCATGCTTCTTTTCTTCTCTGCCGCCGAAAATGCTTTCGGCAGCAGCCTTAAGATTTTCAATATCATCATCGCTGAGACTTGAAATGATGTCATTTATATTGTCCATGGCACCACCCGCTATTCACCGCCGAACTTTTTCATCAGCCGTTTTGCCTGCTCGCTGTTCAAAAGCTCTTCGAGCGCTTTTTTATCCCCGAGAATTCTGAAAAGCTCGTTTTTCTTATCCTCGGAAAGTCTTTGACCGACCGTGCCGAGCATTTCGTCAGGCGATTTATTCTTCATCGCAAGAAGCTCATCGACGGAAAAATTATCTTTACTCATTGAATCACCGCCTTTTCTATAGTATAATCAATATGTCGGCACACATTGTAATAGAACGGAGGTTTTGCGTTGAGAATTCTTGTTTTTTCGGATTCGCACGGAAGCAGCAGATGTATCAGGGAGGCTCTTTTTCTTCATAGAGACGCATCCGCAGTCATTCATCTGGGTGACGGTGAAAGAGATATGAACGGCCTTGACGACCTTCTTTGCGGAAAAAGAGTTGTTCAGGTTTGCGGCAACTGCGATTTCGCCTCGCTTTTACCGCGGAACGAGCTTTTAACAATCGGCGGAGAAAAAATCTTCTGTTCTCACGGTCACACGGAGCTTGTCAAGCACGGCACACAGACTCTGCTCGAAAAAGCGCGCTCTCTCGGAGCCCGCATTGCATTATACGGTCACACTCACGAAAGTGTTACTGATTACTGCGACGGACTTTATGTTATGAATCCCGGCTCGGCGAGATACGGCGAATACGGCGCGATAGATATAACTCCGTCAGGCATAATGCTTTTAAAAATGAATTTGTAATATTCGTCACCGCCGCGTCATATTAATTTGACAGGCGGTGATTTTATGTTTGTATATTCAGTTAAAACCTCAAAAAGCAAAATAGCTGCGCTCATCGTTGCAATAATTGCAATCATAGCAGCCGTTGTTACGGTCATGGGAAAAGCGGATTCGCCTGCGGCAACCGATTCATCGGTAAATCTCAAAGCTGAAAACGCAGAGCAGAGAGCAGCCTTCCTTTCGCAGTACGGCTGGAAGTTTTCTCAGGACCCCGTTGAGGTTACGGAAATTGTTATTCCTTCAGATTTCAGCCTCGGTTATGCCGAATATGCCGGAATGAACAAGGCTGCAGGCTTTGACCTTGAACCATATAAAGGTCTGCGCGCCAAAAGATGGACATATGACATTCTGAATTACCCCGGCTATGAGGATAAAGCAGGATATGTTCAGGCAAATATCCTCGTATGCAACGGCATTGTTATCGGCGGCGATATCTGTTCTCTCGAGCAGAACGGATTTATGCATTCTTTCGCATTTCCGTCAGCCGCAACCGAACAGCAGAGCAATCCTTAAAGCATAAGGCGGCATCCCGAAGGATGCCGCCGTTTTGGGTTTATCAGAACTCTTCTTTCTTGTTCTTCTTCTGCTGAGCGTTGTTGTTATTCTTATTCTGCTGATTCTTGCTGTCGGGGCAATTCTTCTGATTGCCGGGGAAGCTGTTGTTCTGATTGTTCTGGTTATTTCTGTTATCCATTTTTCATTCTGCCTTTCGGATTGAATTTCCCGATTTTTTTCGGGTTCAACTTTAGTATGTCCGCAATAACCGCAATTATGTTGACAAATTTTTTCGCCGATGATAGAATAAAAATGTATAATAATATTTTATATAACGGGAGAAAAAATATGATTGTTAAAAACTTTTTCGGAACAACATCAAAAGGCGAGAATGTTGATATCTATACCATCCGCAATTCTTCTGGCACAGCCGTTGACATCATCACCTACGGCGCAACGGTAAACAGCATCTACGCCGCAGACAGAGACGGCAATTTTGCCGATGTGCTTTCGGGATTTGATACCCTTGAAGGTCACGAAAAATTTTCGGATTATCAGGGAATGACCGTCGGCAGATATGCAAACCGTCTTGCAGGCGGCAAGTTCAGCATTGACGGCGTTGAATATAATGTTGAAAAAAATGAGAACGGCATCACCTGCCTTCACGGCGGCGCAGAGCTTTCAACCGCTGTGTGGAAAGCATTTGTTGTTGACGATAATGCAATCGAAATGAATTACACAAGCCCTGACGGGGCAATGGGTTTCCCCGGCAAGGTTGATTTCAGAGTAACCTTCACTCTTCATGAGGATAATGCTCTCAGAATTGATTATTTTGCCGTCAGCGATAAAAAGACCGTCATCAACATGACAAACCATGCATATTTCAACCTTGCAGGCAAGGGCGATGTTCTTTCTCATGAGCTGATGATAAACGCAGACACATATACTCCGATTGATAACGCAAGCATCCCCACGGGCGAAATCCGTTCGGTTGAAGGCACACCGTTTGACTTCAGAACAGCTAAGCCCATCGGCAGAGACATCAACGCTGAGGATGACCAGCTTGCAATCGGCAAGGGCTACGACCACAACTTCTGCCTCAACGACGGCGACGGTCCGATTGCAACTGCATACGACCCCGAAAGCGGCAGATTTATGGAGGTTTTCACCGACCTTTGCGGAGTTCAGCTTTACACAGGCAACTTCCTTGACGGAACAAACATCGGCAAAAACGGCAATCCGCTTATCAAAAATGCAGGCTTCTGCCTTGAAACACAGTTTTATCCCAACACACCCAACATGCCTGAATTTCCGCAGTGCACCTTTGATGCAGGCGAAAAATTCACAAGCTGCACTGTGTTCAGATTCTCTGTTAAATAATATTTTTACAGCTTAATAATAGTTTGTTCATTTTTGCGGCAATATGTTACAAATTATTTTTTGCGAATTCATAATTACTTTATAATTTTACTTATAATTAGAATTGTAAGCTGTTAACAGCAGTTGTATATAAGTGCAAACAATCCAAGGAGGGGATTTTTAATGGCATCAGAAAGAATTCTTGTTGTTGATGATGACAGCAATATCTGCGAGCTTCTTCGCCTTTATCTCGAAAAGGACGGTTATGAGGTTTCTATCGCAAACAACGGCGGCGAGGCGATAAAAATGTTTCAGGAGATTTCTCCCGACCTCATGCTGCTCGATATCATGCTTCCCGTGCTTGACGGCTGGCAGGTCTGCCGCGAGGTCAGAAAGTTTTCGGACAAGCCCATAATCATGCTCACTGCAAAAGGCGAAACATTCGATAAGGTTCTCGGCTTCGAGCTCGGCGCAGACGACTATGTTGTAAAGCCCTTCGATGCAAAAGAAGTTATGGCAAGAGTCAAGGCTGTTCTTCGCAGAACCGGTTCAACCGAAAAAACCGATGTCAAAGAAGTCAGATTCGACAAGCTCACAATCAACCTCACAAACTATGAGCTCAGAGTTGACGGCAAAAAGGTTGATACTCCGCCCAAAGAACTCGAGCTTATCTACCATCTCGCAAACAACCCCAACAGAGTTTTCACAAGAGACCAGCTTCTTGACGAGGTATGGGGCTTCGATTATTACGGCGACTCAAGAACCGTTGACGTGCATGTAAAGCGTCTTCGCGAAAAGCTTGAGGGCGTATCCGATAAATGGGAACTCAAAACAGTCTGGAGCGTCGGCTACAAATTCGAAACCAAGGACTGATAATTCCTGTGGGGTGAACATCTGTGACAAGAAACAAACGAATAAAATCAGGTCTTTTCCGTAAATACCTGCTTGTTACAATTTCAATAATCCTTGCAAGCTTCGTCTTTTTAGGCGGAGCTCTCTTGCTTTTGGTTTCAAAGCTCTGGATGGAAGAAAAAATGGAGCTGCTGAGCGAAAATGCGGTCAGCGTTGCCCAGAATACGAGTAACACCCTTCAGAGCGACCTTGCGGGCGGAATCAACATAATCACCGTTAAACTCATCTGCAACACACTGATGCAGACCTCGAACGCCATTGATGCCGATATCTTTATCGTCAACCATGACGGCGATGTTGTTTTCTGCAAAGAAAATCTGCAGTCAAACCTTTCGCTTTATACGGGAAGCTGCATGGTTCACGGCGATTATAAAATCTCTGCCGATGCGCTGAAGAAATCAATGGAGGGCGTTGTAGGTTATACAGGTAATCTCAACGGTGCGCTCAACGACATCAGCTTCATTGTAAGCGCTCCCATAAAAGCGGGTAACGATGTTATCGGCGTTGTATATGCAGTTCAGCCCGTTGCCGATGACCTTGCTCCGTATATCCTCGGCATCTTCAGAATGTTCTTTTTTGCAGCGCTGTTCGCTCTCGCGCTCGATTTTATAATAGTATACCTTGTTTCGTATAAACTCACAAAGCCTCTGCGCGAAATGTCGCAGGCTGCAAAACAATATGCCTGCGGAGACTTCTCAAAGAGAATCTCGAGTCCAACTTCACTTTTCAATAACAGCGACGAAATCGAAGAGCTGGCTCAGGCATTCAACTCAATGGCTCAGGCGCTTGCCACTCTTGAAATGAGCCGCAGAAGCTTTGTTTCCAATGTTTCTCACGAACTCAAAACTCCCATGACAACAATCGGCGGATTTATTGACGGAATTCTCGACGGCACGATTGAGGAAGAAAGACAAAATCAGTATCTGAAAATTGTTTCTGACGAGGTCAAGCGTCTTTCGAGACTTGTTACAGGCATGCTCAACATGAGCAAGCTTGAAGCAGGCGAGCTTGACATAAATCCTGTCAGATTTGATATATCGGAAATGCTTTTCCGGACCCTTCTCGGTTTCGAACAGCTTGTTGACAAAAAGCACATTGAAATCAGAGGGCTTGACGGAATCGAAACCAATCCCGTAACCGCTGACAAGGATATGATTAATCAGGTCGTCTATAATCTGATTGACAACGCTGTTAAATTCACTCCCGAGGGCGGCTATATCGAGGTCAGCTCGAAATCCGATTCCGAAAAAGTGATTGTCAAAATCCGCAACAGCGGAAAAGGTATACCCGCCGAAGAAACAGATAAAATATTTGAGAGATTCTATAAAGTTGACAAATCCAGAAGCTACGATGTCAAGGGCGCAGGCATGGGTCTTTATCTGTGCAAAACAATCATTGAGCTTCACGGCGGTCAGATAATCGCAAGAAGCAGCATTGACGAATTCACGGAATTCATCTTCCAGCTTCCGTTATGATTTTCCGACAGTTAAATTATTGTTCAAACTGAATTAACAAACAAAGATTATAGTATATACAGACTTATTATACGGAGGAATTTCTCATGAACGACGAAAACGGAAACATCTTTGAAAACGAAAATATCGACGAAACAAACGCTCCCGTCAACTCAACCGACGCAGACGAAATCCCTACCGTTGAGGCTCAGCAGGTTGATGACGGTTTCGGTTCCCGAAAAGACGGCGACACCGCTTCGGGCCAGTCGGAATTCGAGAAACAGCAGGCTCAGTACAGCCCCTACGGAAACAGACCTTACAGCTATACTCAGACGCCCTATTCCTCCAACCCTGCTTTCACACCCAACAGGAGCCCTTCATACAATCAGCCTCCCGTTCCTCCTGCACCTGAAAGAAAAAGCGGAAACGGACTGAAGGTTTTCACGGCACTCATCTGCATCCTGCTTGTATTTTCGCTTGCCTTGAGCGCCGTTATGGTTTCAAAGTATAAAAAGCTTGAAGATAATAACAAAGATGAGGTCGTTGTCACTCAGCCGCCCACAAAAGAAAACACCGAAGACGCTCCCTCACTCAATATTGCTTCAGCCCCTGCGGCTGTTGAGGGCGCTCTGACAACCGCGGAAATTGCCGCAAAGGTAAAGCCCAGCATCGTCGGCATTGTTGTTTACACAAACAATTCGGGTTCTTCCGCAGGCGAAGGAACAGGCGTTATCATGGGCGAGGATTCCTCAGGCAAATACACCTATATTGTCACCTGCGCTCACGTTATCAGCGATTCGGGCATAAAGGTCAAGGTTCAGACAGAAGACGGCACAACCTATAGCGCCGACATCGTGGGCATTGATTCAAGAACCGATCTCGGAGTTGTCAAAATCAAGGCAAGCGGACTTCCTGCTGCCGAGTTCGGAAATTCCGATCAGCTCAGAGTCGGCGACAGCGTTTTTGCCATCGGCAACCCCGGCGGTGTTGAATTCTTCGGTTCTTTCACAGGCGGATATGTTTCGGCAATTGACCGCCCCGTAAGCAGTGAAATCGGATACACCATGAAGTGCGTTCAGCACGATGCCGCCATCAATCCCGGCAACTCGGGCGGTGCGCTCGTTAATGTTTACGGTCAGGTTATCGGCATCAACTCCCAGAAAATTGCCGCAACCGATTACGAGGGCATGGGCTTTGCAATTCCCATCTCCAGCGCCAAGAGCATTATAGACAATCTCATCGCATACGGCTATGTTCCCAACAGACCGAAGCTCGGCATCACATATTATCCCGTCAGCGCAAGCACACAGTACAGCATGATCGCTCAGATTCAGGGGCTTCCCGCAGGAACGCTCATCATTGACGAAATCGACAGCGAAAGCTCACTTTACGATACAGACGCAAGGCGCTACGATATGATTATTGCCGTTAACGGCGAGGAGCTCACAACCGCCGATGTTCTTCTCGAGCTTATCGACAACGGCAAAGTCGGTGATAAATTAACTCTCACTCTCTGCCGCGTCAACAATGACTATACAGTAACCAAGTTTGATGTAACAATAACTCTCGTTGAGGATAAGAGCGGTTCAGAGGTTGAAAAAGCAACCGAGCCCGAATACATTGATCCCTTTGAATATTTCAACCCCTACGGTTATTAATAAGCAAAAAAGCACGGAACCGAAGTTCCGTGCTTTTTGATTTTATTTATCTTTCAGGTTCTAAAAAAAAATCAATTTCATCCTGAATTTCTTTGACAAGGCTGTTTATCGCCTGCTGCTTCGTTCCGTAAAGCGTGCAGCCTGCCGCGCCCATATGTCCGCCTCCGCCGAGTCTGCCGCATATTGCCGAAGCGTTGATATCTCCGTGCGTTCTGACAGACGCCTTGAAGCTTCCGTCTTTGAGCTCACGCATCGTAACACCTACGAGAACGCCCTCAATCTGTCTGGGAATATTCGCAAGGCGGTCAACCTCGCTCTCATCCGAGCCGCTCTTTCTGTACATTTCCTGCGTAACGCAGATAAAAGCACAGCGGTCATCGCAGTAAAAACGCATACCCTCAATAGCAAGCTTTTCAAGCGCCGCATAGGTCTTGGTTTTGGTTTCAAAGAAAACCTGAATGATGTTGTAGGTATCTGCACCGAGAGCTGCAAGCTTCGCCGCTATTTCAAAGGTTCTGACGGTTGTGTTCGAAAAACGGAAACAGCCCGTATCCGTTGCAACACCCGTGAACAGGCACGATGCCATCAGAGGAGTTATGCTTGCGTCCATATGGCACAGAAGCATATAAATCATCTCTGCTGTTGATGCCGATTCAGGCTCAAGCCATGTTTCGGGAGCATAAAGAAGATTTGAACCGTGGTGGTCTATGCACAGATCTATTTTGTCGGCATAAGCTCCTTCGAACTCTCTGCCAAGCAGCTTTGTATCCGCAATATCAACAGCGACGGTAAAATCGGGCTCGAACTCTTCGTTATCAAGCATTTCAAACATGAACCCGAAGCTGTCAGAAATAAAATCGCCGCATCTGACCGCAACTTTTTTGCCCTGCTGCTTAAGTGCATAAGCAAGAGCGGTTGCGCTGCCGAGAGTGTCGCCGTCAGGATGGCTGTGACACAAAAGCAAAATGTTATTATTCTCTTTGAGACGCTTTGCAGTTTCTTTTAAATCAATTAACATAAGCGCTTCTCCTTCTGAATATTGCCGACCCGCGGCTCCGATAAGAAAGATTTATTCTTCTTCCCCATCGTTTATAACAATATTGCCGAGAGTTCTTGCAATATCCATTCCTCTTTCGATAGAATCATCGGCAATGAATTTAAGCTCGGGAGTTTTGCGCAGATGCAGGCGTGTGCCAACCTCTCTGCGGATGAAACCCGTTGCGCAGGTCAGACCTTTAACCGCAAGCTTCGCGGTTTCAAAGCCCTCAATTGCGCTGACATATACCTTTGCAAAGGATGCATCTGAGCTGACTTCAACATTTACAACAGTCAGCATGACATCCCTGACTCTCGGATCCTTGAGCTCGCGGATAATCGCCGCAAGCTCTCTTTTTATATCTTCGGATACTCTGTCAATTCTGTACCCTGCCATAATATATCATCCTTTAATCTCTGTATTCCTCGGTGATGAAGGCTTCGAAAATATCGCCTTCCTTGATATCGTTGAACTTGTTCAGACCGATACCGCAGTCATAACCCGAGGCAACTTCCTTAACATCGTCCTTGAAGCGGCGGAGAGAAGCCATTTCGTCTTCTGTGATAACAATACCGTCTCTGACAACGCGGATTTTTGCGCCTCTTGTGATTTTACCGCTGGTGACATGGCAGCCTGCAACATTGCCGACAGAGGAGATTTTAACAACCTGACGGACTTCGGCCTTACCGATATCAACATCTCTGAACTTGGGTGCAAGCATTCCCTTGATAGCTGCTTCGATTTCTTCGATGCAGTCATAGATAACTCTGTAGCATCTGATTTCAACGCCGTCACGCTCTGCGTTATCCGCAGCAACATTATCGGGTCTTACATTGAAGCCGACGATAATTGCGTTTGAAGCGTTGGCAAGCATAACGTCGCTTTCGCTGACTGCGCCTACGCCCGAGTGGATAACCTTAACGCGTACCTCATCATTTGAAAGCTTGGCAAGGCTCTGCTTGACAGCTTCTGCCGAGCCCTGAACATCAGCCTTGATGATGATGTTGAGGTCTTTGAGCTGACCTTCCTGAATGGATGCAAAGAGGTTATCGAGTGTAACCTTCTGATATTCCTTGAAGTGCTCTTCCTTAGCCTTGTTCTTTCTCTGCTCAACAAGCTCTCTTGCAAGACGCTCATCCTTAACTGCGTCGAAGCCGTCGCCTGCCTGAGGAACTTCGTCAAGACCCATGATTTCAACGGGTACGGAGGGACCTGCGGTGTTAACCTTTCTGCCCTTATCGTCAGTCATAACTCTTACGCGGCCTACAGATGTGCCTGCAACGATGATATCGCCCGAATTAAGTGTACCGTTCTGAACAAGAAGAGTTGAAACGGGGCCTCTGCCCTTATCAAGTCTTGCTTCAATAACAACGCCCTTTGCGGAGCGGTTGGGGTTAGCCTTAAGCTCCTGAACCTCTGCAACGAGAAGAACGGATTCAAGAAGGCTGTCAATACCCATTCTTGTATGAGCGGAAACGGGAACGCAGATTGTATCGCCGCCCCACTCTTCGGGAATAAGCTCATGCTCTGTGAGCTGCTGAAGGATTCTGTCGGGGTTTGCGGTGGGTTTATCCATCTTGTTGATGGCAACAATAATCTGAACGCCTGCAGCCTTTGCATGGTTGATAGCTTCAATTGTCTGGGGCATGATACCGTCATCGGCGGCAACAACAAGAATTGCAATATCCGTTGCCATAGCGCCTCTCAGACGCATTGATGTGAACGCCGCGTGACCGGGAGTATCAAGGAAAGTGATCTTCTGTCCGTTGAGGTCAACTCTGTAAGCACCGATATGCTGAGTGATACCGCCTGCTTCGGTTGAAGTAACGGATGTGTTTCTGATTGCGTCAAGAAGCGATGTCTTACCGTGGTCAACGTGTCCCATAACAACAACAACGGGATCTCTGGGAAGAAGGTTTTCTTCGGTATCTTCGCTGTCGTCAATAATTCTGTCCTCGATTGTAACAACAACCTGCTTCTCAACCTTTGCGCCGAGCTCTTCTGCAAGAATAGCAGCGGTTTCATAATCGAGAACTTCGTTAACGGTTGCCATCTGACCGAGAGTGAAGAGCTTTTTGATAACCTCTGCAGCTGTCATTTTGAGCATTGCGGCAAGCTCACCGACGGTAATCTCTTCGGGAAGCTTGAGCTGAAGCTGGGGCTTCTTTGCTCTTTCGGCAGCGATTCTCTTGAGTCTCTCTGCTTCCGTTTCTCTTCTTGATGTGCGTGTGCCCTGCTTTCTGTACTGCTGGCTCTTCTGCTTGATTTTCTGCTTGCTTACAGAATTATCATGCTGCTGAGTCTTATTTGTGGGAGCAATGTTTTCGTATCTCTCGTTATACTTATCAAGATCAACATTGCTTGCTCTTGTATCAATTGTACGAGCCTCGCCCTTGGTTCTTGACTGCATGGGCTTATCTTCTTTTTTCTTCTTTTCAGGCTGCTGCTCAATCTTTCTCTGGGGCATGGGAGGAAGCTTGTTATCCCTTGAGGGCTTCTGCTGAACAGGCTTGTTCTGAGCAGGCTTGCTTTCTTCCTTTTTAACAGGAGCAGCAGGCTTATCTGCCTTTTTCTGCTGCTCGGGCTTTTTCTCCTCTTTCTTTTCGGGAGCTGCCTCTGTCTTAACTTCTTCTGCAGGAGCTTCTTCAGCCTTTTCTTCCTTCTTCTTCTTGGTTTCGGGAACAAAGTTGAAATATTCGTTCAGATCTTCTGTCTGGTTTTCTTTTGTAAAAGTCTCGAAAATAACATCGAGCTCATCTTCTTCAAGAGCTGTCATATGCTTTTTCTGACCGTCAAAATATTCTGCAAGCAGATCAACAACTATGTTGCTCTTGATATTAAAGTCTTTTGCGACCTCGTGTACTCTGTATTTACTAATCATTCAGTAACCTCCCCTTGTGTGTTCAGAAGCCCAAGCATAGATTTTGCAAAGCCTTCATCGTTAACCGAAAGCACCGCGGATTTAAGTCCTGTGGCACATCTTATATCTTCCATTGTTGAGTGCAGAATTCTGACGGGAATATTCCTGCCCTCAAAATTCGCTTCTCTCTCTGTCTCGAGCCTCAGTCTCTGCGACGAATCGCTGCTGAGAAGGCAGAGGCACGCGCTTTTGCTTCTGATTGAACCGATTGCGCCGTCATGCCCGCAGCTGAGCTTCCCCGCTTTGCGGCACATTCCGAGAAGAGAGAGCAGCTTCGGATTATCCGTCATTTTTAAGCTCCTCCTCCATCTTGTCGAAAACGCCGTCCGGTATTGCGCAGGAGAATGCACGCTCAAATCTTTTGGCTTTTCTTGCCTTGGCAAGACACTCGGGGTCATGGCACACATAGGCGCCTCTGCCGGGCTTTTTACCTGTAAGATCGAGCGAAACTTCGCCTTCAGGGCTTCTCACAACCCTTACAAGTTCTTTTTTGGGCTTCATTTCATTGCAGCCCGTGCATTTTCTCATCGGGATACGGCGGGTAGGCATTGGTTCAACTCCTTAATCTTTTTGGGATAAACTATAAAATATTATTCGTCAAAATTGATAACAGCTTCTTCTGTTTCGGGATTGATGTCAATTTTCCAGCCTGTGAGCTTTGCTGCAAGGCGGGCATTCTGACCCTTGTTACCGATAGCAAGAGAAAGCTGATTGTTGGGAACAACAACCTTGCAGGAGCGTTCTTCTTCGCTGATGATTTCAACGGAAATAACATCTGCGGGAGCAAGAGCGGCTGCAACAAATTCTGCGGGGTTCTCGCTGTAGCGGACAATATCAAGCTTTTCACCGCCGAGCTGGTCAACTATCTTGTTGACTCTTGCGCCTCTCTGACCGATGCATGCGCCGACGGGATCAACATTTTCGTCTGCGCTGTAAACGGCAATCTTGCTTCTTGAGCCTGCCTCACGGGAAACAGACTTGATTTCAACAAGGCCGTCAAAAATTTCGGGAACTTCGCTTTCAAGCAGTCTTCTGACAAGACCGGGGTGAGTTCTTGAAATTGTTGCTCTGGGACCCTTTGTTGCATCTCTGACCTCAGCGATATAAACCTTGACAATATCTCCCTCTTTGAAGCTGTCGGTGGGAAGCTGCTCTGTGCGGAGAAGTCTTTCGGAAAGCTTGCCGATTTCAACGAATGCATCAAGGGTTTCGGGATCAATCTTCGAAATCTTTGCGGTAACGATTTCCTGATTCTTATTCTGGAATTCTTCTCTTATCTGACCGTGTTCAGCCTCTCTGATTGCCTGACGGAGAATATGCTTACCTTTTTCAGCAGCAATTCGGCTGACTTCCTTTGTTTCAAGCTCAATTTCAACGATATCGCCTGCAAGAGCATTCTTCTTGAATCTCTGAGCCTGCTCAACAAGCATATCCTCATCGGGATCAACGATTTCGGAAACAACGTTTTTGCGGACAAAAACTCTGATGCTCTTCTTTTCTTCGTCTATTTCGCAGAATACGATGTCTTTATTATTATAGTCTCTTTTTACTGCTGTTACGATAGCTCTCTGAATACCCTCAAGAAGAGCCGCTTCCTGAATGTTCTTCTCCTTGCCGAGAAGTCTGACTGCCTCAAAAAATTCGCTGTTATTCATTTTGATAACCAATCCTTTCGGTTTATAGTAAAGTTTAAATTAAAAACTGAAATCATCGAGTCTGATTTTGCTTGCTTCTTTTTTATCAAAAACCATTGCTCCGCCGTCTTCAAGGCGAAGTGTTATTGAATGACCGTCGAAATCTTCAAGAATTCCTCCGAATTCTCTCTGACCGTCAACAGCTCTGATGAGCTTAACCTTGATTTTCTCGCCCTTACAGGCTTCAAAATGAGCATCTCTTACAAGTTCTCTTTCAATACCGGGAGATGAAACCTCGAGGCAGTAGCTCTGCTCAATGGGGTCTGCATCGTCAAGAGGCTTATCTATTGCGCGGCTCATATTCTCACAGTCTTCAATCGAGATGCCGCCCTCTTTGTCAATAAAGATACGCAGGAACCAGTCTGCGCCTTCCTTGACGAATCTTATATCCCAGATATCGAGCCCAAGCTGCTCAGCGATGGGCTTTGCGATTTCCCAAACAGCAGCAACGGTGTTTCCGCCCTTACCTTTTGCCATGGTGAAATCCTCCTTTTTTCTAATTATGAATTAAGTTTTCAGCATAAACAAAAGAGCGGGTCGCCCCACTCTCATACAAAACTAAATCCTACTGTTAGTTATTCTAACACATCTCTTTATAAATATCAAGTATTATTTTATAAAATAAACTCCGGCGCGGAAATTTCGTTAATTTTCGTATAAAATACATATTGATATGCGCGATATTTAGGTATAAAATGATATAAATTCAAAGCTCAAAGCTCAGGTGACAGAAATGATAATTGATTTTCACACACATTGTTTTCCCGATAAAATAGCTTCAAAAGCGATGGAACAGCTTCGCATGCGCTCGGGAATAGTCAAGCCCTTTCATGACGGCAGCCTTGCAGATCTCATCGCTTTGCAGAAGCGTGACGGCGTTGATTATTCCGTTGTTCTCAACATTGCAACCAATCCAAAGCAGCAGACAAATGTTAACAATTTTGCAATCTCATTAAAGGATGCCGAGGGAATTATACCTTTCGGCAGCGTGCATCACGACAGTCCCGATGCACTTTCAGAGCTTGAAAGACTTAAAGAGAACGGAATCAAGGGTGTCAAGCTTCATCCCGACTATCAGGATTTCTTTGTTGACGACGACAAAATGCTTCCCATCTATGAAAAAATCGGTCAGCTCGGTCTGATAACCGTTTTCCACTGCGGCTTTGATATCGGATATCCCGAACCCGTTCACTGCACTCCCGAAAAGCTTGCAAGAGTTCTGCCTTCTTTTGGCGGCGCTCCCGTTGTTGCCGCTCATTTCGGCGGTCTCTGCGCAAGACCCGAAACGCTTGAGCATCTCTGCGGAAAAAATGTTTATCTTGATACAGCTTATTGCTACGGCATGCTTACACCCAGAAAAGCAAAAGAGCTTATCGACCTTCACGGTGCAGACAAAATCCTCATGGGCAGCGATGCTCCGTGGAATGCACCGTGGCAGGATATTGAGCTTGTAAAGTGCTTCGGTCTTTCAGAAGAAGACGAAAAAGCAGTTCTCGGCGAAAACGCACGAAAACTGCTCGGAATATGATATAAGTAAATAGCTTCGGGTGGGTGTTACCTTTGTCCGATTTTATCTGAGTTCGTCAAGGGTAAGCTCATATGCAGGCAGGAATTCCTCAATAAAAACCTTTGCTTCGGGCATATCAAGGTTTACAATGCTTTTTCTTACGCCCTCGCCCGCCTTTATAAACTCGCTGTTGCCCGCCTTTTTTTCTTCAAGGCATTTTATCAGAGCGCTGATTTTATCCGCCGCCTTAACAAGCTTCCACAGCTCCTCATCAGACTTATGCGGAATAAGAAACGGCGCAAACTCATCTCTGAAATCCTCGGGGAGCATTTCAACAAGGCTTCTGCATGCATTGTCTTCAACCGTTTTGTACGCCGCTCTTACCTCTTCGCTGTAATACTTAACGGGAGTCGGCATATCGCCTGTCAGTGTTTCGGGCATATCGTGATAAAGTCCGAGCAATGCTGCGCGCTCACCGTTATAGCTTTTTCCGAAACGCTTGTTGCCGATAACGGCAAGAGCATTGGCTATCACCGCAACTTCAAAGCTGTGTTCGCTGAGATTTTCGCCATGTTCGTTTCTCATAAGTGCCCAGCGGTTTATATATTTCATTCTTGATGCCATCGCAAAAAATCCGTTATCCATATCTGTCCTCCGAAATAAATTAACAAAATAATAACATAAAAATATTGCTTTTGCAATGCCGGTTGATATATATTATTCAAAAGAAACAAATTAAAGGAACATAAATATGAAACGCTGCCTCGCCTGCTTCAGAAAATGTGAAGATACCGTTCAGAGCTGTCCGCATTGCGGTTACGGCTCGGACAGCTTTGTCCATCCGACGCAGGCTATGCCCGTCGGGACACTCATAGGCGGAAAATACGAAACGGGCAAGGCCGTATTCACCGATGATAAAACGATAACCTATCTTGCTTTTGACAAAGAAGCAAAAGCGCCCGTCAGCATCAGCGAATATTTTCCGAAAAATCTTGTTCTGCGCAGAAGCGGCAACAAACTCATCTATAAGAACGATGCCGCAGGAGATCAGGCAGCGGCATATATAGGAAATTCCGAAAGCGGTTATTTCAAAGAAAACAATACATATTACCGCATTATCAGAGAAGAAAAGAACAAGTCTGAAGCCGTTACTCCTCCTCCCCCAAAAAACAAGAAAAAAGCAGTCCGCATTTTCAGAAATACGGTTTATATTCTGAGCATAATCTGCCTCATTCTCAGCGTCGGATATCTTGTGAATTATTATCTGATCGAGCCGTGGAGGCACAACAAGCAGACCGCAAACCTTTCGGGCATGCTCGAAACAACCGCAGAAGCAGTCAGCGGCGCAGACCCTCTCGCACAGGTCAGAAAGGATTATCCCGGCGTTGATTTCCCCGACGGCATGAACCCTGCCTTTGCTCTGCTTTATTCACAGAATCCTGAAATTGCAGGCTGGGTTTCAATCGGCGGAACAGATATCAACTATGCCGTTATGCAGACAAACGATAACGATAAATACCTGAAAACCGATTTCTTCGGCAACGCAACCAACTACGGTCAGCCTTATTTTGACTACAGAAACAGCCTTAAAACTCTTGACCGCAACACTATCATCCACGGTCACAACATGCGCCATGACGATAAAATTTTCGGCATACTTGAGCAATACAGAAGCCCCGAAGCCTTTGTGAAATCTCCCGTTATTGAGCTGAAAACGCTCTATGGCAACTATACATTCAAAATTTATGCCGTTATTATTGTCAACAGCCTGACGGAGCAGGATAACGGTCAAAGATTTTATTATAATTTCAGTCAGGCAACCGACGATGAGTTTGAAAAATATCTCACGGAGCTTGATAAACGCAAGCTTTATACAACGGGCGTTGACATCTGCGCTCAGGATAAAATCATAACACTTTCAACCTGTTGCTACGATTTTTATGACGCAAGACTTGCGGTTATCGGCAGGCTTGTGCGCGATGGAGAAAACACAGAGGTTGACACCTCTCTCGTTGAAATCAACAAAAGCCCTAAATTTCCGCAGGCTTATTACGATGCTCAAGGTATTCCCAACCCATATAAAAACGATGAACACCTCTTTACGGTAGATTGATTTTGTGCAATTTTAACAATTTATCACTTTAAAGTGGTGTTTTGGTGAAATTCTTCTTGACAAACACATTTTGCGGTGCTATTCTATAGAAAACAAAGAATTCAGAGGTTTTAAACATGACTCATTCCGCTTTCACAGCTACATACTTTTACTTTTACTTTATCAAGTAATTTGATAGGGTTTGGTGGGTTTTGCTGAAAAAACGGAAACAGGCTTGAATTCATGCTCCGCAGTGAAATTTACACTGCGGAGTTTTTTATTTAGTGAAAAATGAAAAGCGAATAACAGATAATCAAGGATAGGCTTCGCCTATGACCGTTTAATATTATCGGGTGCGGGCTTGCCCGCCCGAAACTATTCACTCTTCACTGTTAACTTTTCACTTTTCAAACATTCAGGAGGTAATATTATGGTAGTATCAATCAAAAAAGGAACAGACGAAGCTCAGATACAGAATCTTGTTGAATGGCTCAAGAGCCTCAATCTTGACATTCACCGCAGTGAGGGTGAATACGATACCGTTCTCGGTCTTGTCGGCGACACAAGCCATGTTGACATTGACCTTATCAGCGGTCTTACAATTGTCAGCAATGTTATGCGTATCAGCGAGCCTTACAAAAATGCAAACAGAAAGTTCCATCCCGATGATACTGTTATAGATATAAACGGCTTTAAAATCGGCGGCGGCAACTTCCAGTTCATCGCAGGCCCCTGCTCCGTTGAATCGCCCGAGCAGATATGCTCCATCGCAAGAGATGTCAAGGCGGCAGGCGCAAATTTCCTCAGAGGCGGCGCATTCAAGCCCAGAACCTCCCCCTACGCTTTCCAGGGCATGAGATCTGAAGGCCTTGAGCTTCTTGAAAAGGCAAAGGCTGAAACAGGCGCTCCCATCGTTACCGAAATCATGGACCTTTCGCATCTCCCCCTCTTCGAGAATGTTGATGTTATTCAGGTCGGCGCAAGAAACATGCAGAATTTTGAGCTTCTCAAGGAGCTCGGCAAAACCGACAAGCCCATAAGTCGGAGGCCAAGCGGTCTTAGGAAGACAATTAGAGCTCCCAACTCCTTGGCTCACAGAACGACATGGCTACGATCCGACTTCCCTCTTCGAGAATGTTGATGTTATTCAGGTCGGCGCAAGAAACATGCAGAATTTTGAGCTTCTCAAGGAGCTCGGCAAAACCGACAAGCCCAT
>JAZPXO010000023.1:0-14346 GCA_045543735.1 Acutalibacteraceae bacterium | reverse complement strand
TTCGTGGTTGGGGTCATATGTTTCATCATATGTGAGACCTGTTGCTCCGTTTGTGATATCGAAGAACGCTCTGTCAAAGATGAAATAGGGGTTACCTGCGCCGAAGTACATGTTTGACTTGATGTACATCTCTGCCTTAAGAGTCTGACCGGGATCAACGTAATGGTCGGTAATTGTCCATTCGCCGTCCGCATCCTCTTCGTAGAAATCAAGGCCGAGATACAGGTAGTAGTTACCTGAACCTTCAGCGTATCCGTTTGCTTCAATATCTGCGATACTCTTGATAACGGATTCTGCGCCGGTGTGTGAGGTTGCAGGAGTTGCCGTTTCGCCTGTTGCAAGAGCTACGGGGATAGCGATGCCCAGAAGCATTGCAAAGCAGAGAACGAGGCTTACAACCTTTTTGAATGTAGACATTCTTTTTTCCTCCTTCTTGTTGGTGCGGTCCCGCTGTCAGCGGCAACCGTAAAGTAAATGTCAGCCGAAGTAAAGCGCTTCGACCCAATATACTTAGTCATTATGACACAAGTTTAAAAATAAAGCAATAGTATTAATAAAAAAACTTTTCTAAAAATTAATTAAGCTGTACATGTTGCACATCTGACATCGTTTATATTCGTGCAACATTACCATCCTTTGCTGCCTTTGCAACCGCCGCCGCAACCGCAGGACCGACTCTTTCATCAAAAGCCTCGGGAATAATATATTCGGGGCTGAGCTTTTCGTCGGGAACAAGACCTGCAATGGCATAAGCCGCGGCAAGCTTCATTTCCTCGGTAATATCGGACGCCCTGACATCAAGCGCACCTCTGAAAATTCCGGGGAAGGCAAGAACATTGTTTATCTGATTGGGATAATCGCTTCTGCCCGTACCGATAACTGCCGCACCTGCCTTTTTTGAAAGCTCAGGCATAATTTCGGGAGTCGGGTTAGCCATGGCCATAACAACGGCATCCTTTGCCATGGAAGCAACCATTTCTTCGCTGACAATTCCTGCCGCAGAAACACCGACAAAAACATCTGCGCCCTTCATCGCATCGGCAAGAGTGCCTCTGATGCGGTTTTTGTTTGTAAACTCTGCAAGCTCCTCAAAAGCAGGAGTCAGCTCATCGCCCTTGCAGATTATGCCCTGTCTGTCGCTCATGATTATGTTTCCTGCGCCGCAGGCATTGAGCAGTCTTGCAATCGCAGAGCCCGCAGAGCCTGCGCCGCTCATTGCAATCGTGCAGTTTTCGATTTTTTTGCCTACACATCGAAGCGCATTAAGCACCGCCGCAAGAACAACAACCGCCGTTCCGTGCTGGTCATCATGGAAAACGGGAATATCGCATCTTTCCTTGAGCTTTCTTTCAATTTCAAAGCATCTCGGTGCCGCGATATCCTCAAGGTTGATTCCGCCGAAGCTGCCTGCAAGAAGCGCAACCGTGTTGACAATTTCATCCGTGTCCTTTGAGCGGATGCAGAGAGGAATTGCATCTATGCCGGCAAACTCCTTGAAAAGAAGGCACTTGCCTTCCATAACAGGCATGCCTGCCTCGGGGCCGATATCTCCGAGACCCAGCACCGCCGTACCGTCGGTAATAACCGCAACGGTATTCCATCTGCGTGTAAGCTCAAAGCTTTTATTTATATCTTTCTGAATTTCAAGGCAAGGAGCCGCAACGCCGGGGGTATAGGCAAGCGAAAGCTCCTGCTTGTTTGAAGCCTTCGTTCTCGCCTTTGTTTCAAGCTTGCCCTTCCATTCATAATGGAGTCTGAGCGACTCCTTCAAGTAATCCATTTTTAACATCTCCAAAACAAGATACTATACAATATAATTCCGGATTACGAATTCCGCATTCCGAATTATTTCGCCCATCCCATTGAGCATTTAACCGCCTTTTTCCAGCCTTCATAAAGCTCGTTTCTGCGTTCGATTTCCATCTGCGGAGCAAAAACTCTTTCAACCTGACGGTTATTCTGAATTTCTTCGGTGCTTTCCCAAACGCCGACCGCCAGACCTGCAAGATATGCTGCGCCGAGAGCAGTTGTTTCAACATTTTTCGGTCTGTTGACATTGCATCTTATCATGTCCGCCTGAATCTGCATCATAATGTCGCTGACACTTGCACCGCCGTCAACGCGCAGCTCTGTGAATTCAATATCTGAATCGGACTTCATGGCTTCAAGAAGATCCGTCACCTGATAAGCAATTGCTTCAAGAACCGAGCGTGCAACATGCGCCCTGTTGACGCCTCTTGTCAGACCGATAACGCAGCCTCTTGCATACATATCCCAATAGGGTGCGCCGAGACCCGTAAAGGCAGGAACGAAATAAATTCCGTTTGCATCGGGAACGCTTTCGGCAAGCTCATCGCAGCGTTTTGCAGAGTCTATCATGTGAAGCTCATCGCGCAGCCATTTGATAACCGAGCCTGCATTGAACGCTGAGCCTTCGATAGCATATTCAACCTTGTCGCCGATGCCCCATGCAACACCCGTTACAAGATTATTCTTTGATTTTACACGGGTTTCGCCCGTATTCATCAGCAGGAAACAGCCTGTTCCGTATGTATTCTTTGCCTGACCTGCCTCGAAGCAGCCCTGACCGAAAAGAGCGGCAGGCTGGTCACCGATTGCGCCGCAGATGGGAACGCCCTCAAGCGATTCAAGACCGAGAAGTCCTTTTGCAACCCTGCCGTAAACCTTGCTTGACGGAACGGGTTCGGGAAGAATTGACATCGGAATGCCGAGCTGGTCGCAGAGATACTTATCCCAGCAAAGCTTATCTACATCGAAAAGCATTGTTCTCGAAGCGTTTGAATAATCCGTAACATGAACGCTGCCGCCCGTAAGATTCCAGATTATCCATGTTTCAACCGTACCGAAAAGAAGTCTGCCTTCGTCGGCAAGCTTTCTCGCCTCGGGAACATTGTCAAGAATCCATTTGATTTTTGTTCCCGAGAAATATGCATCAATGAGAAGACCCGTTTTCTCTTTGACATATTCCTCAAGACCTCTGGCTTTAAGCTCCTCGCAAAGCTCCGCCGTTCTGCGGCACTGCCAGACAATTGCATTGTATACGGGCTTGCCCGTCTGTCTGTCCCAGAGGATAGTTGTTTCGCGCTGGTTCGTTATGCCGATGCCGGCGATTTCGTTGGGGCTTATTCCGCCCGAAATCACGCAGTTTGCCACTGCCTGAAACTGACTGTAAAGAATAGCGAGAGGGTCATGCTCAACCCAACCTGCCTTGGGATAAATCTGCTCGAACTCATTCTGAGCCTTGCTGACAATATTGCCTTTTTTATCAAAGATTATCGCCCTTGAGCTTGTTGTTCCCTGATCGAGTGCAAGAACATATTTTGCCATAGATTTCATCCTTCCGTAATTATATTCCGAAATATTTTGCGGAGTTGTTATATGAAATATCTTCTGCTATTTTACAGATTGCTTTTTCGTCATAGGGGTAGAGTCCGTCTTCAACCATATCGCCGAGAAGTCCGCACATAATACGGCGGAAATATTCGTGTCTGGGATATGAAAGGAATGAGCGTGAATCAGTTACCATTCCGACAAACTTACCAAGCGCACCGAGGTTACCCAGAGCCTTCATCTGCTCTCTCATACCGTCAATGTTGTCGTTGAACCACCATGCCGAACCGAACTGAATTTTGCTCTCTGCATCGGAATTCTGGAAGTTGCCGAGCATTGTGCCGAGAACATAGTTATCCTTGGGGTTGAGGGTGAAAAGAACTGTCTTGGGAAGCTTTTCTTTAACCGCGAGACTGTCAAGGAATCTTGAAAGCTTGCCTGCGATTTCTTTGTCGTCTATAGAATCGAAACCTGCATCGGGTCCGATTTTGTTGAACATAAGAGTATTGTTGTTTCTCATGGGGCCGATATGAAGCTCCATAACCCAGCCCTTTTCGGCATATCTTTCGGCAAGGAAAGCAAGAAGCGCGGTTTTGAATTTATCCGCCTCAACAACATTTGCTTCGCCGCCGTTTTTAACCTTTGCAAAAATCTCATCAAGTTCTTCAACGGTTGATGTTTCATAAGGCACATATGCAAAAGCATGGTCGCTTGCGCAGCAGCCGAGAGTTGCGAAGAATTCAATTCTTTCATTCAGCGCATCGCACAGAGCCTCAAAGCCGCCGATGCTTCTGCCGACGCATTTTTCCATTGCATCAAGCCATGGTCTCCATGCAGGAAGGTCAATTCCGAGAGCCTTATCGGGGCGGAAAGCAGGCAGAACCTTGCACTTGAAGTCCTCTTCCTTTGCAAGAAGAATGTGATATTCAAGGCTGTCTGCAGGATCATCGGTTGTGCAAAGATGAGAAACATTGGATTTTTCAATAAGCTCTCTGGGAGTGAATCCCCCTGCCTTGATTGCGGCATTTGCTCTGTTCCAGATATCGTCAGCCGTTTCAGCGCAGAGAATATCGTTTATTCCGAAATAACGGCGAAGCTCGAGATGGCACCAATGATACATCGGATTGCCGATGAGGGCAGGCATTATCTCGGCAAAAGCCTTGAATTTTTCATAGCCGCTTGCATCGCCCGTTATATATTTTTCATCAACGCCGCAGGAACGCATTGCGCGCCACTTATAATGGTCGCCCGCAAGCCAGAGCCATGCGATATCCTCGGGCTGAGCGTTTTCATAGATTTCTTTGGGTGAAAGATGGCAGTGCCAGTCAAAAATCGGCATTTTGTCTGCCGCCTCAAACATTTTAATTGCGGGTTCATTATTGAGCAAAAAGTCTTTGCCCATGAATTCTTTTGCCATGGTAAAATACCTCCCGAATATAATCTCTCGTTATAATTTTATCATATATAAGAATATTTTCAAGTGCAAAGATAAGAAAAATCCCCGACACATGTCGGGGTTTGAAAAGTTATATCAGAAAGATGACTGCCGTTACCGCCGCCCAGAGGAAAAACGGAACGGAAAATCTTTCAAGAACTGAACCGATGTAAGTCCACAGCGCGGGAAGGAGCATGAAAACGCCGCCTGCAACAGACTTTTTATCTTCCGAACGGAGCTTGTCAAGCGTTATGTCCCAGAGATTCTGCGCAACCTCAAACTGGGGATGCAGACAGCACATGACAGATACTCCCACATATGCCATCAGAACATAGAGAATGAAAAGCACGGGAGAATCTCCGAATTCAACACCCATAATTCTCAGGTTTGCAAGACCCATAACAGCCGTAGGCAAACCCGTTATCAGGCCCATGATTCCGGGGGCGGTTGCCGAAATAAGAGCCGCTCCCGCTTTTTTCGGAAGAATATGCTCTATGTGTCCGCACATCTCGTCTGCCCTGAGATATCCGCTGTGTTCAACCGGCAGACCGAGCAGCAGACATGTCAGATGTTCCCAGAAGCCTCTGAGAAACGCTCCGGGGAATGTGATGAATTTTCCGATTACATAAAGAATCCTCATATCAGATCGCAGTCCCCTTCCGTCAGAATTTCTTTTGCGGATTTTTCTCCGCTGATAATCGCCTTCATATCACCCTGAGGCTCGTAGTCCTCGCCGAAAATATCATAGGCAAGGCCAATCGAGTTCGCCTCTGTCTGGGTGTATCCGCCCATCGCCTCATAAAGCTTTGCGCAGACATAATAAGTTTTTGCAAGCTCTTCGGAGGGTGCTTCCGCACCGAACTGGGCATAATAGTTATATGCGTTGGTATAGGCGTTCTCAACATGTGAAAACGCGCTCTTATAATCGCCCTCGGCAAGATAAATCAACGCCAGCTGGCGGCGGATTTCAGGGAAAATATCATTTTCGCCGATAACGGTTTCTGCAAGAGCTTTTGCCTTTTCATATTCGCCTTTAAAGCGAAGCACCGTTACTTCCATTTCATAAACTTCGCCGTAATTTCCGTAGGTTTCTTTCAGGCTCTGAACAAGCTCTTCCGCCTGAGCGATTCTGCCCGCGGCAAGAAGAATCCTGTTTTTCTGAAGATAAGCATCGAAGTTGTTTTTATTCTCTTCCGTAAGCAGATCAAGCGCCGCTACCGCTTCATCAGTTCTGCCGGATTTAGCAAGAAGATCTGCAAACTCATAATAATAGAGCCATTTATAGTCCCTGCCTGAATCCTTTGCGAGCTTGTCACACTGCTGAAGGCATGCCATTTTTTCTTCTGCGGTTTTTTCATATATATCGGCAAGCGCATATTTCATATATGAAACATAAACCTTGTCAACGCCCTCCTGCTTTTCAATCAGCTCATAGAACTTAAGCATGTTTTCATAGGTTTCTTCCTCGGGATATTCCTCGGAATAGCTCAACAGCTCCTCCGTATAAAGAATTCCCGAAAACAGTTCCCAGTAAGGAGCAACCCTTTTATTTTCAATCAGATTGCTCTCCTGTGCAACAACGGTGTCATAGCTCGAATGACTGCCGATAATATATTTATTGACCGCGAGCATCGGATCATATGCCTTTGCATAGGCTTCAACCATACGCGCTTTCGCACCTGTTCCCAATTTGAAAAGGCGGCGCAGAACAGGCTCGCTCTTGCCCTGCTCCCACTCGATCAGCGACTGGAAATCGGTAACCGTCTGTTCCATCTGGCTGTAATAATAAACCGCATCGCTCCAGCGGTTATCTCTCGCCGCCGTCTCGGCGCTCAGACCAAGGAATGTAGGCGCAGCAAGAAAGAACACAGTTGCCGCAGCAACAATTCCGATAATAATTGACGCCGCACCTGCCATCCATGCTATCAGCGGTATTTTTGTGTTGAGCATGCCTTCAAGGCAATCCTCGCAGAATTCGCTGTCATCAGAGCAGGGCTTTTCGCCGCAACGGCTGCACATTTCCGTCTGCTCCTCCTGAACGGCTTCACCGTTGCCGTTTGTTGATTCTTTTTCGGGTGCTGTTTCATCGGCTCCGATGATTTCTGCCCCGAGCTTTTCGTTTTTATCCAAAAGAAATCCTCCTGACTTCAATTGTTTTCAATTTAAATTTTATTTTATCACTTTTTCGCGTCGATTTCAATACGGTATAATTATTTAATCACGGATGAGGCATGCCGTCTCTGTACGACGCCATTACTTCCTTGAAAATTTCCGCATTCGACGGCGGAGTCCATGTTATCGCATTCGCTCCCGACTCAACCGTACTTCTTATAGCTTCAGCGGTCTGACCTCCCGTTGCGATAACAGGGAAGTCGGGATAGCTGCTTTTTATTTTTCTGACAACGGCAGGCGTGTTTGCCGCCGCGGAAACATTGAAGATATCTGCGCCTGCAGCCACTCTCGCATCAATATCGTCGTTTTCCGAAACCACAGTGACAACCACGGGAATGTCAATTGACTTTTTCAGCTCACTTATCGTTTCGTCGCAGGTTGGCGCATTGACCACAACTCCGATTGCTCCCTGATATTCGGCATGGAGCGCAAGATTGACAACTCTCAGCCCTTTTGTCAGCCCTCCGCCGACCCCGACAAAAACGGGCACCTCGGCGGCTGTCATGACAGCCTGAGTTATTATCGGCTGCGGTGTAAAGGGATAGACCGCAATAACCGCGTCGGCATTCGTATTGCGGATTATGCTTGCATCCGTTGAAAAAAGAACTGATTTTATCCTTCTGCCATGAATTTTTATCCCCGAACAGGAATAGATTTCTTTTGGGACGGTTAACATGAAATCGCGGAGATATCCCGTAAGCTGCGGAACATTTCGGTTTTCCATCTTATTCTCCTTCGTCATAACAGCGCTCTGTAAATTTCGTCTCTGCACCGACTTCCATTTACAAAAACTTTATGTTATAATTATACAATACGGAGTATGTCGCTTTTTGCGATCAGAGAATAATTACTTACTGTAAAATAATTTTACAAACGATTAATATTTTTGGAGGCTTTACCATGAAAGAAATCAATATCAGAGATATTAAAAAAAGCGCAACCGAACTCATATCTGACGGCTGGGGTCTTGTTACTGCTGGCAACAGGGAAAATTTCAACACAATGACCGTCAGCTGGGGCGCACTCGGCGAAATCTGGGGCAAGGACGCCGCTTTTGTTTTCATCAGACCTCAGCGTTACACCTTTGAATTTATTGAAAGAGAAGAATTTTTCACCCTGTCTTTCTTTTCTGAAGAATTCAGGGATGCGCTTAAAATCTGCGGCTCAAAAAGCGGCAGGGATACCGACAAAATTGCCGCAACGGGACTTACTCCCGTTTTCACTGACGGCACCGTAACCTTTGAACAGGCTGAATATACCGTTGTTTGCCGTAAGATGGCTTCGCAGTTCATTGACCCCGCGGGATTCGAGGATAAGAACATCGAAAAGAACTACGCTTCGGGCGATTATCATAAAGTATATATCGGCGAAATTGTGAAAGTTTATGCAAAATAAAAAGACCGCCCTCGGGCGGTTTTTTGTTTTAAAAGGGGTGAAGCCTCACCCTGTGGAGAGGTGAGGCTTCGTGAGGAGTTGTATATAAGAGGGTAAGTAGTGGTCTGAATTATTCGTCAATGCCGAGAAGCTCGCCAACAGAAATTCCGAGAACCTCTGAAAGAGCCTTGAGCTCAAAATCCGTTACATAACGAAGCTGACCTTCCATCTTTGAAAGACCCGATGCATTGAGATCAATTCCCTTGATCTGAAGCTGGGTAAGAAGATCCTTCTGCTTCATGTTGATTTCCTTGCGTCTTGCTTCAATTTTTGCGCCTACAATATTGCGCTCGCCGAGAGCCTGCTTTCTGATTCTCATGTCTGTTCCTCCGTTTTATATCATAAGATTATACAAATTGTATAACCGTTTTCAGGTGTTTTTGTGTTTGATACAGTTTTTTTGTTTCACTGCGGTTGCATTTTATCACATATAGTCAGAAAATGCAAGTTCTTTTTTAAAATAATATTATTATTTTTGCGAAAATTAACTAATTATTAATAAAGAAATAACATTTTCACAAAAAAACTGCTTTTTTCTTTTTATAAAAAAATAAACAAAGTGTAATTTTTGAATTTATATACACCCTATTTGTTATTTTATTATATTTTACTATTGCTTTATCGAATGAAATGCTGCATAATATCATTATCAATAAAAAAGAAGGGATTAACAATGGAACTTAACCGCAATCTGACAATGCTCACGGATTTTTATGAAATCACAATGGCAAACGGTTATTTTAAAAATAATTTTAAAGATACAATTGCATATTTCGATATGTTTTTCAGAAAAGTTCCTGACGGCGGCGGCTTTGTTATCATGGCAGGCGTTGAACAGCTTGTTGAATATCTCAGAAACCTGACCTTCACCGACGAGGATATAGAGTATCTCCGCACCAAAGGCTTCGGCGAGGATTTCCTCGATTATCTTCACAACTTCAAATTCTGCTGCGATGTATGGGCCATTCCCGAGGGCACCCCTATTTTTCCCGGAGAACCTATAATCAAAGTCAAGGGCCCCGTTATTCAGGCTCAGTTTATTGAAACTATGGTTCTTCTCTGCATTAACCATCAGAGCCTTATTGCTACAAAGGCAAACAGAATCTGCAGAGCCGCAAAGGGCAGAGCCGTTATGGAATTCGGTTCACGCAGAGCGCAGGGCTTTGACGGAGCAATCTACGGTGCAAGAGCCGCATACATCGGCGGCTGCGCAGGTACTGCCTGCACAATTTCCGATGAGAAATTCGGCGTACCCGCACTCGGCACCATGGCTCACAGCTGGGTTCAGCTTTTTGACAGCGAGTACGAAGCTTTCAAGGCTTATGCCGAAGAATATCCGGATTCATGCACACTCCTTGTTGACACATATAATGTTCTCAAGTCCGGCATCCCCAATGCAATCAAGGTTTTTGACGAAGTTCTCAAGCCCCTCGGCAAACGCCCCAAGGGAATCAGAATTGACAGCGGCGATATCGCATATCTTTCAAGAAAAGCAAGAAAAATGCTTGATGAAGCAGGATATTCCGACTGCGGAATCGTTGCCTCCAACTCCCTCGACGAATATATCATCAAAGACATGATGGCACAGGGCGCACAGGTCAGCTCCTTCGGAGTCGGCGAAAGACTCATCACTTCCTCCTCGAGCCCCGTACTCGGCGGAGTTTACAAGCTTGTTGCCGTCAAGAAGGACGGAAAGGATATTCCGAAAATCAAGCTCAGCGAAAATGTTCAGAAAATCACAACTCCCTGCAACAAGAGAGTTTACCGCCTCTATGACAACGAAACCGGTAAGGCAGCCGCAGACCTTATCACTCTTGCGGATGAGGTTGTTGACAGCAGCAAGCCCTATGAGCTTTTTGATCCGGACTATACATGGAAGCGCAAAACGATTTCCGACTTCACCGCGAGAGAGCTTCTTGAACCCATATTTGTAAAGGGTGAATGTGTATATCAGCCCAAAACCATTCAGGAAATCAAGGACTACTGCATGGCACAGGTTGACACTCTCTGGGATGAGGTTACAAGATTCGAAAATCCTCACAACTATTATGTTGACCTTTCCCAGGCACTCTGGGACGAAAAACACCGCCTTCTCAACGAAAACGGTAAATAAAAAACTCAGCGACCGTCTGCAGAAGACGGTCGCTTTTTTGACATATAACAAAAACGCATTGCCGAGTCAGACCCGACAATGCGTTTATCGTTTTTTATAAAGCTATCTTATAATCAAACAAGCTCGATGATGCACATCTCAGCTGCGTCGCCTCTGCGGGGACCTGTTTTGATTATGCGGCAATAACCGCCGTTAACTTCCTTATATTTGGGGGCAATTTCATCAAAGAGCTTCTTAACAACGTCTTCTTTGGTAACGTATGCAAGAACCTTGCGCTTTGAGTGAAGGGAATCGTCCTTAGCAATGGTGATCATCTTTTCAGCCATTGCGCGAACCTCCTGAGCCCTAGTAACGGTGGTTTCGATTCTGCCGTTTTCCAAAAGATAGGTAACAAGGCCTCTGAGCATCGACTTGCGATGGTCGCTGGTACGGCCAAGCTTTCTGGTACCGGGCATTTAGTTCACACTCCTTTACCGTTTAACGGGGTAATCATTCCTCATCTCTGCGAAGATCGAAGCCAAGCGAATTGAGCTTTGCAACAACTTCGTCAAGAGACTTTCTGCCGAGGTTACGGACTTTCATCATGTCTTCCTCGGTTCTGTTGATCAAATCTTCAACCGTATTTATCTGAGCACGTTTCAGGCAATTGAACGAACGCACAGACAGGTCAAGTTCCTCAATGGTCATCTCCAGCACTTTTTCTTTGCCGTTGTCGTTCTTGACAACCATAACCTCTGTATCGTATGCCTCGCCTGAGAGGTCGCCGAAGAGGTTGAGGTGCTCGTTGAGGATCTTGGCGCCGAGAGAAACAGCTTCCATTGCGTTAATGGTGCCGTTGGTCCACACTTCAAGGGTGAGCTTGTCATAGTCAGTGATCTGACCTACGCGTGTGTTCTCGACTGTGTAGTTAACCTTTAACACGGGTGTGTAAATTGAGTCAATTGCTATAACGCCGATAATGGGCTGCATCATCTGCTTGTTTCTTTCTGCGGAAACATATCCTCTGCCCTTATCACAGGTCAGCTCCATGCTGACATGTGCATCGGAATTGAGAGTTGCGATGTGAAGCTCGGGGTTGAGGATCTCAACCTCTGAATCGGTTTTGATGCTGCCTGCGGTGATCTCGTCATCGCCGTTAGCATCGATATAGATTGTTTTGGGACCTTCACCGTGAATCTTGAGGATAACGTTCTTGAGGTTGAGGACAATCTCTGTAACGTCTTCCTTGACACCGGGAATGGTTGTGAATTCATGCAGAACGCCGTCGATTTTAACGGATGTTATTGCGTAGCCGGGGAGAGAGGAAAGAAGAACTCTTCTCAGGCTGTTGCCCAAGGTTGTTCCGTAGCCTCTTTCAAGGGGTTCTACTACAAAACGGCCGTATTTTCCGTCAGCGGAAATTTCTGCAGTTTCAATTCTGGGCTTTTCAATACCAATCATTCAAAACCCTCCTTATAAGACGGCAGGCATTAACCTGCTCAAAATGCATTCAAAAACGCTCTGGTCTCCAAGCAACCGCCTGATGAACGCCCAGAAAACGGGCGTTTCACTCAGGTTATTACTTAGAATAAAGTTCAACGATGAGATGCTCTTCAACGGGAACCATGATCTGCTCACGAGTGGGCAGAGCAAGAACCTTAGCTGTCTGAGCTTCTGCGTTGAGGTCAAGCCACTGAGGAACAGGTCTTGAAGCGTTAGCTTCGAGAGTTGCCTGAATCTTTGTGCTTTCCTTGCTCTTATCCTTGATAGCGATTTCATCGCCAGCTTTAAGGAGATAGGAAGGAACATTGACCTTCTTGCCGTTTACTTTATAGTGACCGTGAGTTACAAGCTGTCTTGCTTCTGCTCTGGAGTTAGCCCAGCCAAGAAGATAAACAACGTTGTCAAGGCGGCTTTCGCAGATACGAAGAAGGTTTTCACCTGTTACGCCCTGCTTACGCTCAGCCATGAGGAAATACTTGTAGAACTGGCCTTCCTGAATACCGTAGTAACGCTTAGCCTGCTGCTTTGCGCGAAGCTGAAGACCGTATTCAGTTGCCTTTTTGCGGCTCTGACCGTGCTGGCCGGGAGCATATGCTCTGCGCTCGATTGCGCACTTGCCGGTATAGCAACGTTCGCCCTTAAGATAGAGCTTTTTGCCTTCACGGCGGCAGAGTTTACATACCGCACCGGTATATCTTGCCATATTGTGTTACACCTCCAAATAATTCTGGTTACACGCGCCTTCTCTTAGGCGGACGGCATCCGTTATGAGGAATGGGGGTAACATCCTTAATCATGTTAACCTCCAGGCCCGCTGTCTGTAAAGCTCTGATTGCAGCTTCACGTCCCTGACCGGGTCCCTTAACATAAACCTCAACAGTCTTCATGCCGTGCTCGATAGCAGCCTTGGCAGCTGTTTCAGCAGCAGTCTGAGCAGCAAAGGGAGTTGATTTCTTTGAACCTCTGAAGCCCATTTCACCGGCGCTTGCCCATGAAACTGCGTTGCCCTGAGTATCGGTAATTGTAACGATAGTGTTGTTAAAGGTGGATTGGATATGGGCTGCGCCGCGCTCGATATTCTTGCGTTCACGGCGTCTGCGTGTGCCTGTTGTCTTTTTAGATGCTGCTTTAGCCATAATATCCCTCCTAGATTATTTCTTCTTATTCGCAATAGTCTTCTTGGGACCTTTGCGTGTGCGTGCGTTTGTCTTTGAACGCTGGCCTCTTACGGGGAGACCTTTGCGGTGACGAACGCCACGGTAGCACTGGATTTCGATAAGTCTCTTGATATCGAAAGCTGTTTCTCTGCGAAGATCGCCTTCAACCTTGATGTTATGGTCGATATATTCACGAAGCTTTGAAACATCGTCTTCGGTCATATCCTTAACTCTGAGGTCAGGATCTACGCCAGTTGCTGCGATAATGTCGCTAGCGGTTTTGCGACCGATGCCGTAGATATAAGTAAGAGCGATTTCAATTCTCTTCTCTCTGGGCAGGTCAACACCTGATATACGCGCCATTTGTCAGTTGCACCTCCAAATTAAATTGGTATTCGCCGGGATTAACCCTGGCGCTGCTTGTGCTTGGGATTTTCACAGATAACCATTACTTTTCCCTTGCGCTTAATGATTTTGCACTTTTCGCAAATTTTCTTGACAGAAGGTCTGACTTTCATATTAGAATACCTCCTTGAACTTACTTAGAACGCCATGTGATGCGGCCCTTTGTGAGGTCGTATGGCGACATTTCAACCGTCACTTTATCTCCGGGAAGAATCTTGATGTAATTCATGCGAAGCTTACCGGAAATGTGAGCCAATATTTTGTGTCCGTTTTCCAACTCAACCTGGAAGGTTGCGTTGGGTAATGATTCTACTACCGTACCTTCAATCTCCATCATGTCCTGCTTAGACATAGTAACCTCCTAAGTGTTGCCGTTAATTTCTGCATTTAATCGCCCGAGGGCTTTTCTGAGAGCTCTGTTTGTTGAGATTTCGGTTTCGCTGAGCAAAGCCTGCGTTATCTCAACATGGCGAATATTCTTGCTTTTTGGTCTGTCAACCGGACGCTCTTTTCCGTCGCAGAGGAGAACGCGGTCTTTCTCTTCCTGCATAACAGCAAGAAGCTTGCCGCTGTCCCTGCCTGCAAGGGATTTCACAACTCTGCCTCTTTCAAGCATAATCTCACCTTAAATCTGAGTGAGAATAACGGGGCCGTTTGAAGTTATGGCCACGGTATGCTCAAAGTGGGCTGAGAGTGCGCCGTCCTTGGTCTTGATAGTCCAACCGTCAGGCAACTGCCTGATGCCTGCACCGCCCATATTAATCATGGGCTCGATGGCAATTGTCATACCGGGGAGC
>JAZPXO010000022.1:0-48809 GCA_045543735.1 Acutalibacteraceae bacterium | reverse complement strand
ATCTGTAACTGTTCCGGCAAGACCTCCGCCAATAATCTCTGTCAGGTAGCGCTTCATTCCTTTAACGCCCCTCTTCTTGAGCTGGCTCTGAAGCCAATTGCCTATTAAGTATCCGCCTTTCATGTGTTTTGTCCTCCTCTTTAGAAATTATTATCAATCGGCATTATAAACCGCATTGATTCTGGTATGGGTTTATTATATCAACCTCCAAACAGTTTTTCAGTAAGATCCAGTCGACTTTTACATGTCTGATGGTAGCTTAATTACGACTTATCTGTAGGAGAGTTGTTATCGATTGCAGTAATAAAATTATAGCTCTGTAAATATCAAATGTCAGTAATTTTACAACAACGATTTGATATTTATCGTCGTCTCAATCCGACTATTCTTTATATTGTTTGCTATTTTATGCAGTTGGTTGACTAATTTGTGATTATGTGTTATCATTATTTTAATGAGGTGAAAGAAATATGAAGGAGAACATATACAAACAAGCAAGGCTTAATGCTGCTAAAACTAATCCAAATCTGCGCTCTGTAGAAAAAACATATCCGCAGCTATTTATATCTCGCGAAAAACTGCTGATGATTGAGCAAACAGATCCTAACAGACGAAGTACCAATCCCAATCCGGACGAGGTGTTACAGATGTCAAATTTGTATAACGCCCCTGAACTTTGTAATTACTATTGTACACATCACTGTCCGATAGGTAAGGGCTCTCCAGAACTTATGTATAACAATCTTGAGCAAATAACAGTTCGTCTTATGGTAGCTATGCACTATTTGGAAGATGCTAATGATGGGATTTTTCGTATTCTTGAAGATGGAAAAGTGGAAAACGAGGAACGTGAGGAGTTTACAAAAATTTTGGAGATATTGTCTAAAATATCTTATAGTGCAAACTCTTTAGAATTATGGGCTCAAAAAAACAAATTTAAAAAGAAATAGTCAGGACCTCCGACTAAGCCGGAGGCTTGATTAAGTCCTAAAAGGGCACTATACGAACGAAACCCCTTACGGGGCACTGAAAAGTTTGCCGACCGCATTCCTTTTTCAGCTACCCCTCAAGGGGTTAATTTTATGCTTTCTTGTTCTCGCTACCCGTGAACAGGTCTACATACTCTTTCAAACTCATTTGGTCTGCTATTTGACCTTCTGCAAGCTGATTCCTTATATATTCCGCTACTTGCTTTTTATTTCTTCCTACTGTATCTACAAAATAGCCTCTTGCCCAAAAGTGCCTGTTTCCATACTTGTATTTTAAGTTTGCGTGTCTATCAAATATCATCAAGCTACTCTTGCCTTTCAAATATCCCATTATCTGTGATACATTATATTTAGGCAGTATGCTTATCAACATTTGGATATGGTCAGGACATAATTCTGCTTCTATTATTTCTATTCCTTTTGTTGACATAGCCGTCTTAATATCTTTCCTATATCTACTTTTATCTCTCTGTACATTGCTACGGATACCGTAGAATCACAATCGCAATGCGTAACAAAGGTTATGTAATTAACCATAAAACTGTACAAAAACTAATGAATATTCTTGGTTTGAAAGGTAAACAGCGTAAAAACGATAAATATCATTCATACAAAGGAACAGTTGGTAAAATTGCAGATAATTTACTTAAGAGAGATTTCAAGGCTGATAAACCGTTTGAAAAGATAACGACTGATGTTACACAGTTCAAGATTGGTGATGAGAAAGTATATCTTTCTCCTGTTTTGGATTTGTTCAATCATGAAGTTGTATATTATTCCATTTCAACAAGTTCCAATTTAGAACAAGTTAGAGAAATGCTTGATGGCTTATTTGAGAAACTTCCTGCTGATGCAACACCGATATTTCATTCGGATCAAGGCTGGCAATATCAGCACGCAGAATATCAACGATTGCTCGCCGAGCATAACATCACTCAAAGTATGTCCCGAAAGAGTACCTGTATGGATAATGGTGATATGGAAAACTTTTTTGGCAGATTAAAGGTTGAAATGTTCTACGGTGAGAAGTTTGAAAGCGTTAACACTTTCATTGATGAATTAAAGAAATACATTCATTACTACAACAATGAACGTATTTCCTTAAAACTAAAAGGAATGAGCCCGGTACATTACCGAACTCATTCGCTTACAATTTAATATATTTATTTTTGTCTAAACTTTGGGGTTCACTTCAAGCAAACAAAGGTTCTCGGTTTTCTGGTATTGTATTCAAACGAAAAAAACGCGAAAGAAAATATAGTGGTAAAAATGTTAAAATAAAGTAACTATTTCATGGTTTAATGTTAATAAATCGTATGGAGAGGTATTGTAATCTATAATACGACAAATTTTCGATTATATTGACATTTTGTAAACATATAGTATATAATTATAAAAAATTCACTATTGTTCAATAATTTTCACAAAATTCAAGGAAGGTGTTTTCCGATGAGTAAAAAAATGAAAAAATTATTAGAGGTTGCTCAAAAAACCAAAACTGCATTGTTTGCTGAGTGGGATAAAAAAAGGTGTTTTGAAGATTACAACAACTTTTATGATACAGGTCGAGGCATCCTTTCAGAATCAATGGGCTTAACCTCTGTTATGCTCCTTGTGAACAGATTTTATGAAAATCCCGAAGTGTTTGATCAGAATGAAATCGACTCAAAAACACTTGATATTATAACTACTTCTCTTGATTATATTTATGAATCTGTCTTTTCTGACGGATATCTCGTTACACCTTTACGTGAAGCAGAAGACACCAGCAGAGTTATTAATAAAGAAACATCGTATATTGATACTCTCACATGGGTTTTATCATCTTCTGTCCTTATCACCTATGCAATACGTCAAGGCATTTTACAGCCGAATGAATCAATGGAAAAAAAAGCTGTTGAACTTATGTCTGATTCATTGGCTCGTTTGCTTAACGGTCAGCTTAGTTGCGGGGCATGGGGATTTTCAACCGATGATAACGCAAAAAACTCCTTGTACTTTACTTATACCGCTGCCGCTTCTATAGCTGACTTCCTTGACTACATATTGGGAGAGCTTGAATATTACAAAAACGAAGAAAACCAGAAAAAAAACTGCGAAGAATTTTACGATTGGCAAACTGTCAATGATATCAACAATTACTACAAAAGCAAAAACAATCCGATTTATCCTACCGAAGATATTACTGTTGTTGTTGCTGAAGCAAAGTCAATGCTTCAGGAATGGCTTATCAAAAATTGTTTGCCTTTGCTTCCTAAAATTTCCACATGCACTCCTCTGGATGCCAGAGACATGGAAAAAATTGGCGTAGCAAACCAAACATCGTCAGACATAATTGCCAAATTGGGAGATAAAGATTACATTAATCTTTACTACACTTTCTATATCATAGACATTCTTACAACATCATCATGCGATAAAAGATTCCCCGAAATTATTAACGGTAATGACAGCATTTCAATTGATGATCTCAAAAAATCTTACAAAAACACTCTTAGCAGTTCAGACTTCAGTTATTATTTTGAAAAGTCCAATGGCACAAACGTAGCTTATTTGTTTGATGACTATATAAACCAGGCTGTTCACTCTGCAAGAATGAATTTCAGCATCGCTCAAAGAACAGGAAAAGCCTTCTGGGACAGTAATGCATCAGAACTTATTATCACATGGGAACACGAATCATTGTCTGAAGATGTGCTGGATGAGGCTCGAGGAGATAAAGGTTTTACCGAGCCCGCTTTGGTTCCTATGGCATTGCGTGCAAATACTGTTTACTGTTTCTATATAATCGAAAGCACCGATACAACGGTAGACAGTTTGTTTGAACTGATTTGTAACGACAGAAGCGAAAAGTCAGAACAGAAACACAAAGATATCAGCGTAAAAGATCTGTGGGACAGCAAAAATTACAGCTTGCCTATAACCGAGCGTTCTATTGAGGCTCTTGTAGACTACTGTGATTATCTTGAAGTCATTGACACGTCTGAATCCAATGTAAAGTCCGGTCATGTTGTTTCAAGCGTCGATGATGCTGTCCAGGCTAAAATCGAATCATATATTGAGAACCTTGGACTATTTGAAAAAATCCAGTCAATAAACGATGTACTGAACGAGAATACTGTTATCAAACTTATCGATGACCAAGTTAACAAGTTGCTTAACAGCAAGATAGAGGGAATAGTAAACAGCCGTCTCAAAAATCTCTCTCTTAGTCCCGATGCAATTGTATCTGAAGGTTCTTCAGCACCCGATATCTCGGGAACAATAGGTTTGTTGGAGGACGTTCAGAGACATTTCAGCTACAAGTCCGAACTGCCGGACAGAGACGCTGAAAATCCTGTTGAGCAACTGGCATACAATTTGCTTAAGACATTTAACGTTTTGGCAGAAAAATCTATTCTTGAATCTATCGAAGATTGTACCGAAGAACTCGGAAAATCAAAAACAGTTGATGTCTCCAAGAAGATAAATGATCAGTTTATTGAACTTCTGGGTGCCATGGCCAAAAACCATAATAATCCCGCCGGAAACATCGCAAGCATCTACTTGAAAAATTCCTGCTGATTATTTTCAGTTAATATTTATTGAAAAGTAAGGAGTCTTCATCATGAATTCGGAAAATTCGAAATGTTTTTCTTTTTATTCTTATAAAGGCGGTTCTGGCAGAACCACCACACTTGTTAATGTCGCAAAACATCTTGCTGAAAAGTTAAATGCATCAAAAAAACACCCCCTTCTTCTGATTGATGCCGACCTTGAAAGTGCTGGTCTAACATACTTTTTCAATTGTGAGAAAAGATTTACTGCGAAAATAAACTGCACATTACATGCCGAATCATTTCTGAACCGTTCCAAAGAAGTGCTCAGCGGTGTAATCGGCGACAATACTTTCGGCAAAAGCCGCGAACGTCTTGTTTTATGTGAAAACATAGCCAAAAGAATAGCAGATCTGTATCCCAACTATAGTATCGAGAGTGTTTTTGACAATATTTGTATAAGAGATACAACATTTCAGATTCTTGAACGAATTGTTATTGCTGCTGAACGATGCTCATCAGTTAAGGACAATGCTGACCCTGAAAATAATTCGGTTGACTCCTTCCTGTTCAAAACATACAGATTGGATGAACTCATAGGCAAACTTATTAGTATTGAAAAAAACAATTCAAATAATGTTCCCGAGAAAAAACGTAAAGCAATAGAAGCTTTTCTTCCTACAGACGGAATGGTCGATGTTTCCGAATACTTCGGTCTGTCAGAAGGTTCCATAATGTTTATCGGCGTTGATGTTGCCTTTACAGGTGAACACAGCACACTTTCCAACGAATGGGCATTGGCCAACAAACGACACATTGTTAAAGAGTGCAGCAAAAACGGTTTCTCTGCTATCCTTTTCGATTGCGGGGCAGGCGTCCAGAGTACAGCACATGTACTTAATCACATCTCCGATGTTATTGTCTATTGTATGCGACCGACTTATCAGTTTGTTTCCGGTACACGCAATCAGCTTATTAATTATCAGCACTGTTTAACCCAAAATGTAAATATCAAAAAATTAAAAGCTGATGAAAATGGCGATTCCTGCGACAAAAAGGCTGTAATTTTGCTTCCTACTGCCGTTCCCTATGAAACAAACGACACAAACGAACTTCAAGATGACAGTTTTAATCGCATCAAGAACATTGCCGGTTTATGGAGTAGCTTTGTGGACGATACTTTCTGCTCTTATAAAATGGCACTCAAGGAAGTTTCCCTTTTCAAATGGAGAGAACATATTCTCGGCACTAAAGCGGTGGATACGGAACAAACATCACCGGAATCTCTTAAAAAACTGGAAATATATTCCGAATACAACCGTATGCCAGAGGACGCACAAGCTGCATATGATACTTACAAACATATTGCAGAAAGACTTATTTATAACGCTTAAATTCCTTCAGAGGTGCTGAAAATGAATTTCCTCAAAACTATCAAAGAACAAAAACTAATCAATGATTCTCTTTTGCCAATAGTTTTTAACGATTTAATGGACGATGAAGATTATTGGTGGTCGCCGGATTATGATTTACCCAGACTTGCCCACAGTATATCTCTTTTTTATTTTGGTTTGATTCAAAGCTACTGCTTTGCAAAAGCACAAAACGAAACAAGAAAAATTAAAGAACTGTCGGTCAATGAAAAAATCATTAATACCGTCGCTGACATCTGGAATGTTGATGCACCCGGTAAATTCAACTCAACCGGAGAATTATTCAGTTTTTTTATAGATGCAATCAACGAAAATACCGACCCTACAATTTTTTGTCCCGATTTTAAAAATCAGATTATCGAGCTTAAAAAGGCATATGAAACCATCAGTTCAAATTCCCGTATATCTCTCAAAGTTTTTTCACGAGAACAGTTTATCTCATTTCTCAAATCGCTTCCCCTTTTACGCACAACTTCATTTAACAGCCAGACAATGAAATTTGAGTTTACAGCAAACAGAAAAAAGATAGCTGTCAAGGCTTCTCCCTTTGTCTCTTTTCTGAGTTTTGACACATCTCCTCTTGGCGAACCGGTAGAATCATTAACTGAAAATTGTTACATTCTTACGTCGGTCTCAAAAGGTCAAAAAAATGACGAGTTGTTTTTTGATACGCTTCGACTTGATTCAACCGATCTTGAAAGGGACAGAAAAAAAATCTGCCGTCAGCTCAAGACAAACGAAAACCTTAAACTTCTTTGCCAGACCGCAGATACAAAAACACAATGGTATCCGATTGATGACTGTTGGTGTGATCTGAAATTTCTCAACAAAATGGTTGACGCCACTGAAAAGGTGTTGTTTAAATGCTGCGGAATTGAAGATCTTAAAATTCAGGGCGATGAAAACATCAAGGAAAAAGTATTGGCCGTTCTCGAAGACACCGATCTTTACGAAACATTACTTGTTTATGAAAAGATAACACCTTGTGAATTAAACGAAATATTATTTAATCTTTTTCTTTCAGAAGGACTATTCAAGAGTGTAAAAAGTATAATTCTTAACCCCAGAGAAGCAAATGATATTTCCAGCTTCAGAATGTTCAATCTCTATCTGAATGAATTAATTTCATCAGAAACCATTGCTCCTGAAGATGCTCAGGAGCACATATCCAAATGTGAAAGAAAAATTGATGATGCGTTAATAAAGCTCGCACACATCGTTGCCAAAAACTCCAGACCGTATCAGAACCGCAAGCGTGAAATCGACGCAGAGTGGAAAACATATTATATTCTCAAAGCGGCCGGTATAAAAACCAACAGTTTATTTGCCGATGTAGAAACCATTCTTTCCATTGACGATTACTATGATATGCTTCTCAACAGCGAATCATCTCCCGAATATGATCTGATGCAATTACTCAGAATGCTGTGTATCTTTTATCAAGCCCTGCTCGAAAACGGAAGCACGTTCAACGAGTCTAAATTCTTTTCAGATGTGGGGAGAATCGCTTTGGAATACAATATTACTAATCATACTTTGGAAAGCCTTTTTACAAGCTTTGCTCAGATAGCCCAAAAAAGCGAAGAATCACCTGAAATGGCTGAACTTCTCGGCAGATCCGGCGTTGGAGCGGGAACACACAAATCCATTGAATTTTTCCGCAACAGAATTCTGAACCCTAAGACCCTAACTATCCCCCAAAAGCACACAAATTATAGTTCTGTTGAGCATGCTATGTTTATAAGTTATGCCCATGATGATATTGATATTGTTAAACCCATTATTGAGCGTTGGCGTAGTCTGGGTATGGATATTTTCTTTGATGATACCGATATTCATCACGGTAAGAATTGGCAGAAAATTGCAGAACGGTGCATAAAAAGTGATAAATGTAAAATTTTTATATTTTTCAGTAGTAAAAATTCAATCTGCACACAAGGCGTTCTTAAAGAGCTTCGCGCTGCTTTCTATGCAAAAGTAGAACCGGAAAATCCTGAAAATGCCATTGACGGTTTTATCATCCCCATTAATATTGAAAAAAACAGCAAAAGCATAAAAGAGTATTTGCCCAAAATAACCACAACTCACTCGGACGAAAAGGCAAGAGATTGTGCAAGCGAAATTTTGGAAGAAAAATACATTGAGCGTGAAACCTCAGGCATCAACTATCACAAGTTAACGCCTGAAGAACTTGACAGAGAGGTTCTTCGTGATTACGAGCGTATGACGGATAACGACGGCAGGGTAATTGCACCTTTCCGCTTTGACGCCTTCAAACTTGCTGTTGCAAACTTTTATGCGTTTCTTAAATACGGTGATGCAAAAACAAAAAGCGAAACTGAGATTGATTCGTACTTTAATGACAAATATATCAGTCAATCCAAGTGTATCTACCCAATTGTCGCATCGATAAAAGAAGCCCGTATTAAACGAGATAATATCGCCATCGTCGGATACGAACTTATCCGTGGCAAAGGACGTCAAACCGAATCAAGCCATATTCTGACATCGAAAGCTCTTGATGTTGACGATTATTACTGTATTCCCAAATACCGCAATTCTGAAAATCCGGGAAAATACATGATTGAACCGCTTCTTATAAAATGTGATAAATTCTTGGAAACTCTTTCCAAATCCAGAGGTAATGACGATGAGTAAAAAAAACTCAGTAAAAATAGAAAACGGTATGATTAATTTTTCATGCCGCAAACATTTGTGTCAGAACAGTTGCTGCGGACCTTTTTCCGGCATCTCACAAGAGCTGAACAATATTGACAATCGGCCCTTTGAAGAAATTGTTCTTACTCAAGAAGATTATGACCGAATTTATTCTGCCGGTTATATTGAACTGGTTGAACAATCGGTATCCAAACAAACAGGAAAAAAATATTTTAAAATGTCGCTTAAAGCTGACGGTACATGCTGTGCTTTGTCAAATGGACTTTGTACAATTAACGGTATAAAACCCACCCTTTGTCAGGCTTTCCCGTTCTATTTTGATATGTTTTCAGGACTTTGCGCCATTGATTGCGAAGGTTTTTCAGACGATTATTGGACCGAGCTGTCAAGTTGCCGTTATGCACTTGTTGCAGCAAAAAAAATGTACAAATTTTGGCTTGATTTTTATTCAACAGAAGGACTTATAGAAAATAATGAATCAGAATAAAACACCGCTTGCAGATGCTTTGAAAAAACAAGCACAAGAAAATTTTGTGTCTTTTGATGTTCCTGGACATAAGAGCAATGATATTGCTTTGAAAGAATTTTTTGGTGAACAATGTGTTCTTCTTGATAAAAACTCCCGTGAAAGCATTGACTATCTCTGTCAACCGAGAGGAGTTATTCTGGAAGCTGAAAACCTTGCAGCGGATGCTTTCGGAGCAAAAGATGCATTTTTTATGGTCGGCGGAACAACTTCTTCCGTTCAGGCAATGATAATGTGCGTTTGCACACCGGGTGACAAAATTATTCTTCCGAGAAATGTTCATTACAGCGTAATAAATGCCGTAATTCTTGCCGGTGCAGTTCCCGTATATGTAGAGCCTCCCGTTCACAGCACTCTGGGCATTGCTCTGGGAATCAGGATTGAAGACCTCAAGCAATGCATCCGCCAGAACACGGACGCAAAAGCCGTTCTCGTCAATAATCCGACTTACTACGGTATTTGCTCCGACATAAAAGGAATAGTTGAACTGGCTCACTCGTATCAGATGTACGTCCTCGCTGATGAAGCGCACGGAACTCACTTTTATTTCAGCGATCTGTTACCCACTGCCGCAATACACAGCGGTGCAGACCTTGCTGCTGTCAGTATGCATAAAACAGGCGGCTCATTCACTCAGAGCTCCATACTTTTATCTTCAGGCACAATTGAAAAAGAAACTGTAATGGAAACCATCAACCTGATGTGCACAACCAGTGCATCATATCTCCTTATGGCTTCTTTGGACATTGCAAGAAGAGATCTGGCTGTAAACGGTAAAGAAAAACTGGCTGAAATAATTGCTTTAACGAATGATACAAGAAACGAAATCAACAAGCTTGAAGGATTTTATGCTTTCGGTAAAGAGATTATTGATAACGATGCGGTTTTCGATTTTGACCTCACCAAACTCAGCATAAATTCATTCGGAACCGGTCTTACGGGTATTGAAGTATATTCAATGTTGAGAGACCAATACCGAATTCAGGTTGAATTCGGCGATTTGAGAAACTTATTGGCAGTCTGTTCGTTGTTTGACACGCAAAACGACCACGCCGAGCTGTTGAACGCACTCAAATCAATTTCAGAACAGTACAACAGTTGTTTTGATGAAATTCCGTCTTATGAATATATTCCTCCGATTGTAAAGCTTTCACCCAGAAAAGCATTTTATTCCAGAAAAACCATAATACCTGTTACACAAGCAAAAAACAGAATTTCGGGCTGTGCCGTTATGTCATATCCGCCTGGCATACCTCTTCTTGCTCCGGGAGAACTTATTACAAAAAAAATAATTGAACATATTTTATTTGCAGCAAATAAAGGTTGCTCTGTCAGTGGACTTGATCAGCAAATGAATATTTCTGTTATTGATTAACTTTATAAATTTTTTATAAAAACCAAAACTGCATAGAACAAATCTGTGCAGTTTTTTATGTTCAACTACCATTAGGCTTTAAATTCCACCGTTTTCCGAGCTCAAGCATTGCTGCACAACAGGAATCAAACTGTGTCAATGTTGTCTGTAACGGGTCGCCTTCTCGGATACGCATGGTGCGACGGATTTCTTTGGGGATAACGACTCTTCCGAGGTCGTCTATTCTTCTGACAATACCAGTGGCTTTCATTTTATATCTTTCTCCTTTTTCAGACAAATCTTGATGTTATTGTCTGCAAAACACGGAGATTTATACTGTTTTATGATAAAGATTGTGTTTGCTTGTTTTTTAGAATTTGATATGTTATGATAATTTAAGAAACGGAGTAGACCTCAATGAGCAAATTGAATATTACATTGCTTAAAAATAATATTGAAAAAGCTGTTCGGTATGACTTTGAAAACAACAAAGTGTTCGGTTCGGCTTATTGTGTTATCCAAGGCAATGATGTGGTTTATAAAAAATGCTTCGGAACCGTTTCTGCGGACAGCACTCAACCCGTTACCGAAAACACAATATTCCGCATGGCTTCTATGACAAAGCCTATTACGGCAGCGGCAATACTTATTCTCGTTGAACGGGAAATTCTTTCTCTTGATGATAAAGTATCCGATTTTTTGCCTGAATTTAAAGATATCCACATCACGCAAATTACGCATAACGGTCTGACGGATTTGGGCAAAGCGCAGAATGAAATTACTGTTTGTAATCTGCTTACGCATACTTCGGGAATCGGCACCGACCCTTTAAAAGAGCAGAAAATGACCTATAATGACAAGAAAAGCATTGATTCTGCAGTTGAGTTCTTTGCAAAAACAGGTCTGGATTTTGAACCCGGAACAAAGCAGCAATACAGCCCGTTTGCCGCTTTTGACGTACTGGCGAAAATCATTGAAAAAGTGAGCGGAACCGATTATCACGATTTTTTAACGCAGGAAATTTTTGAACCCTGCGGTATGGTGAACACCACGTTTACTCCCACAAGGGAGCAATGGAACGCAATGATTGCCATGCATAATAAGATTGACGGCAAAAACTGCGATGAGAAAATGAATGATGACTGTATTTTCTCCGTTTTCCCCAAAACACATTATCTCGGCGGAGCAGGGCTGGTATCAACGCTTGCCGATTATTCAAAGTTTGCAAAAATGCTTTTGAATAAGGGAAAAACACCGACAAGTCAGATTATCAGTGAAGATACATTAAGGCTTATGAACACGCCTTTTGTTTCCGAAGAAATAATGCCTTCAAACGAAAGATGGGGACTCGGTGTCAGGGTAATAGTCAGAGAAGATCATGAAAATTTGCCGCTCGGAGCTTTCGGCTGGAGCGGAGCTTACGGTACGCATTTCTGGATTGACCCAACAAATAATATTGCCGCCGTGTATATGAAAAATTCTCTTTTTGACGGCGGAGCAGGCAATGAATCCGCACGCAATTTTGAAAAAGCAGTGAAGGATTCGTTGATTCATTCTTAAAACGGAGTATTGATATGATAATATTCTTTAAATTTTTCTCCTTTCAATTTTCAATAAAAAAGAAACCGCCTTTCAGCGATTTCTTCTGAGTTATATTAATAGTCTGATCTTTAAATTATATTCTGAAATATCACTTTATCGGCAAAATTGATTATCTCATACTGTATAAAACAAAAAATTTAAGATTTATTAAATACCGATTCAAAGCGTTTTTAACAAAAATCATAATATGCATGAGGCTTAATTTTGAATGTTTAAAATTATTCAATTTCTTCAAACATTCCAAAGCCTTGTGAATTTTTTGAGCCAAGACCGACATTGTAAAGAAAGCTTATTACTTCCGGATTTCCTTCCAAAACGAATCCGCCGTGCCAGGCGGTAATATATGACTTTTTATACACTGTTACTTCTTTTTTTATTGGTATATCGTTAATCCGCTTAAGAGATAAATTAAATTCATCTTCGCTTTTGCCTGCGCTGAGCCATTTTCGCTTAGCATTGTTAATAACAAGCTGATTAAAGTCACCGTCTTCGGGAGAAAAATAAATGCGGTTTGTATAATCACGGGTAACATAGGTTGTTATTGGTGAAATCGTTTTTATTTTTACACTTGGTTGATAAATGGTTTTATCTCTTAAAACACAATTTTTGACAGTCAAAGTATTACGCCCCATATCAACTTCGTTTTCATTTTTCAGAGCACATATCAAATTCTGAATTATTGCGGGTTCAGACGATCTGATTTCCAACGAAACATTATCGAAAAAGGTTATTTTTTTGTTTTTTATCTGATAGCTTCCCATTAAAGGCGAAAAGGTGAAAAGCTTAAAGCTCTTGTTTTCGTTTACATATCCGCTGTCATGAAGAAAAAAGGAAAAATCAGAATTGTTTTCCATTGCGTTATATATCATGCTTTGAACAAAATATCTGTATGCTATAGGCAAAACGGTATTTTGATTTTTAAATGTTATGTGCAGCTGCATAAAATCATCCTTGTTATCAGACAAAGCCCTTGTTCATCTATCGGAACAAGGGCTTGTTTTGTTTTTAAAGAGAGTTGCGTTGCCTGGTAGTGAAAAAACTATTTCCATTATCCTTGTATTAGCGTGTCAATTCCCCAGAGGGGATTAGGTAGGCAAGTGCTACGATTTTAAACAAAACGGCACTATGTATCAATTCCCCAGAGGGGATCAGGTAGAAAAAGAAAACGAAATCGGTATTGCTTCAATGAGAGGCGGTAAGTGTCAATTCCCAGAGGGGATTAGGTAGTTCAAACGGACCCAAAGTCGGTGCAAAGGCTTATGTGTCAATTCCCCGAGGGGGTAGGTAGGAGATTTGGGAAACTCGATCAGAATGCCACGCTGCTCGGTATCAATTCCCCAGAGGGGATTAGGTAGGTAGCGATGATGTCGCATATCTTGACAGCATCTGGTATCAATTCCCCAGAGGGGATTAGGTAGATGTCATTCTATGAAACACGCGCAAGACGCCTTGGGTATCAATTCCCCAGAGGGGATTAGGTAGAACAACATTTTGTTGTCTGCTCTATAATACTACACATTATCTTGTTTGTCAAGAACAATATCTTATAAAAACCTCCCCCAAATATTAGTCACACATCGCACAATGTCGCCACATTTCGTTGGTTTTTTTGGTTAAAATCAACAACAAAACCGGCTATAACTAAATTAAGCTCTCTGAACAAGCTCGAGCATCAAGTCTTATTATGCAATTTCTTGTCTCAGTTTCAATTCATAAATTATTATTTTTGCGAAAAAGCTCTTTTGCAGCAGTTATTATTAATATGAGCGAGAATGAATGTGTGATGATGTTTTGTCGGATTTGAAAATTATTTGACACATTAAACAGCAAGTGATATCATTGGAACAGAATAAAAAGATTTAAAAGGAGGAATCCAAAGTTGCATAATACCAAATATAAACATACTTATTTGCTGGTTCAGCAAACACCGCTTATTCACTTTCAATACGGGCAACCCCATGCTGCTCTGAGAGCAAGTGAGGTGAAGCCGATGCTGGACAGGTTTATGCAGAGCTTTATTGAAAATCATAACCTTAATATACCCAAGGATTGGTATATCGCTATTCCCGAAGGTAACAGCTTTGCAAAGCCGTTCAACTATAAAATGAGCATCAGAACAGAAGCTGAGCCCCAAACAGTGCAAAGCAACAACCTTTATTTCGGTAAAATGGGACACAAGGTTTCTCCGGCAGAAGCGCTTATTTTTAAATGCAAGGATGCAAACGGAAAAACCGTTAACGGCGTTAAGCTGGAGATTCTCTGGTTCCTTGAAAAAAAGGCAGAAATTTCCGAAAGTCTGAAGGGGTTCGGTCTGGCGGATGAGTTTTCGCTCAGCGAGCTTATCGGATTTGTTTTGCCGGCTTTTTTTGCACTGACGTGCTTCGGCACAAGAGCCACCAAGGGTTTTGGCAGCTTTAATGTGGACGGAGAAAAGCTGTCGGAAGCTTACATGCATCTTTTCGTGCCTGTTTTCTATAAGATATCTTATATGGCGGTTCAGGACCACAGAGACATCATGGATGATATCTGGGTTGTTTCAGGTCTTATGAAATCAGGATTCAACTTCGGAAGAAACAGCTATTATAAGGGAAGATCGCTTATCTATCTCCGAGAAACAAAAAACCCGAAGATCGGCGCAGACAAGGCATTCATCAAGAAAAAAGTTCTCACCAACGGGGAAGATCGCAACAGAAACAGCGAGGATTGCTATGAATATAACGAATTCCGCTTTGTCAGAGCGATGCTCGGTTTACCGCAGGACTATACATACCGAGAGTCACCAAATACTACCAGAAAGGGCAAGGTCAGCATTTCTCCTGCGAAGGGAAACAGCGTTGAACGCTTTGCCTCTCCCGTCCGTTTTGTTCCCAACGGAAAAGAGCTTTATATTGTTCCAGATGATATTCCCGCAGAAATGTTTGATGCTGAATTTAAGTTTAAATCCGAAGCATCAGGTTCAAATATTAAAACTCCGTCAGCTTCCGAATTTAATCTTATCGAATATCTTGATTGGTTTATGAATGCGTTCAATACCAAAACAAATCTTAAAAACGGTGAGTTTACGGAAAATGAAAGAATGAAAATAAGCAGAACCGTTACTAAAACCATCGCTAAAAATCTTGTAATAAGAAAGTGCTTGGGAAGGGCAGGTGACAGCAATGTGTAACTATGCAGCAATTACCATAGGTCCGATTATAGAAACCATATCAAGTGTTTCAACGCCCGGCGCACTTTGGTGCGCAAGCGGAATGTTTTCAAACCTTGCAAGCAGTCTGTGCGAAGCTATTCTCGAACAGATTCCTGATGTAAAAATCATTTCCCCTGCATATAAAGAGGGATTTGAATGTAAGGACGGCGTCGGAAGATGGCACGACAGAATATTCTTTTGCTGTTCACTTGATGCTGACTCACTTTATGATAAGCTTGAAGAAATCAGCAATCAGGCAAAAAAACAGCTTGCAGACAATATATGCAAAGCTATTGAATCGGATAATGCGGATGCCGTTGAAGGCTATATACGAAACTACATTCAGATCAACTGGGTTACAGCTCCTTCGGATATAGCAGAAGCTGACAAAAAGAACTGTATTTTGAATTTGTCAAAATACCTTGACTCCGCTGAACTCTCGGCTAACTTTACACACAACGAAACCCACAGCCCTCTTACTAAGCTTTTCAACGGAAAAACAGATGCGAAAAACTATTATATAAAGAATTGCTGGCTGATTCCCGAAGAAAAAAATATACAGATTTTTGACGGCAACGGTAACATTCGCGATATTGCAAGCATAGCCAATCCCAAAGGGGGAGAAAGCAGCAAGAAAAGACACTCTTACTTTGCCGTTGTTCAATCAGACGGTGACGGAATGGGCAAATGCCTTGAAAGCTGTTCCTCTGCCGATAATGTGAGAGCTTTTTCAGAGGTGTGCATAAAATATACAGAAGAAGCCGCTGGACTTATCGGCAGTTATGGCGGACTTACTGTTTATGCAGGCGGTGACGATTTGCTGTTCCTTGCTCCCCTTGAGGGTGTAAACGGCGATAATATACTTACTCTTTGTAAAAAAATAACGCAGACCTTCAATAAATCTTTCTCAGATTTCAGTAATAAGAGCGGATGCATCGCTCCCACCCTTTCGTTCGGAATAACAGTCAATTTTACCTCGTCACCTCTTCATGATGCCGTTAAAGAGGTTATTCCTCTGCTTATGTGTGATGCAAAATCAGGCGAGAAAAACAAATTGGCAGTAGCGTTCCACAAACACAGCGGTCAATCTGCAAAATTTATCGCACCAAACCGTTGGGATGATGATACTCCTCTGGACAAGCTTGAAATACTCATCAAAAAAAATCTTGCCGAAAACTCTGATACGGACGAAATCCTCAAATCTGTTTTGTATGCACTGGATACTTTCAGCTGTTCCTATGAACTTTGTCGCACTCTTAACATCGACACCCAAAACTTTTTTGACAACACTTTTGATAACGCAGGTCAGTCCGCGAACAAGGCATATATTGATTCTGTCAAAAAATTCGGTGATGTTATCGCAGCTGATAACACTTGCCGGGCATCTGACAGCAGCACAGAAAATGTCGGCGATTTAACCGATAAAGAAATCCATATTCTTAACGCAATGCTTCGTTTTGCAAAATTATATTCGGAAAGAGGTGACGGATAATGCAGGACTATCTTATAAGGTTAACTCCGCTTGAGCCTTATTTCTTTGGCGGAGAACAGAATTTTGCTTACGGACAGGTCAAAAGAGAGGTTAAACAAAACTATTTCATAAAATCTCTTAACACTCCGTCGCAAACAACACTTCTCGGTGCGCTGCGTTACGCAGTGCTTGCGGTTGAAAATGCTTTGATCACGGATTACAAGAGTGCTGAACAGAGAGAAACATATAACCGCCTTGTTGGCGAAAAGAGCTTTTCATTCTCTGAAAAACGAAAATACGGTGCAATCGATTTCATTTCACCTCTTTTTATAATCGATAGCGATGATTATTATGTCCCAACACCCATGAATCACAAGGCGAAGGGAAAGTCCTATGCTCCTCTGAGCATCGGGTCTTCCGGAAAAGTCAGAATAAGCAATGGTAATGGTCTTTATGCCGAAGATTATTCCGCAAAAGAAGGCTGCGGCGGCGGTTGGACAAAGCTTGACACTTCACTCGGGATTGTGAAAGATGAGGAAATGTTCTCGAGTATTGTTAAAGTTGGAATTAATGCTCACAGAACAGACGGAAAGCTTGACAATAAAGAAAGCTATTTCAAGAAAGAATATAAAAATCTTGTAAAGGGTTCTTTTGCATTTTTTGCCAATATGGATTCTTCCATCGGCGATAAGCTCTGTGATGGTATAACGGTATTTCTCGGACAGAACAAATCGGCCTTTGAGCTTCGTGCCGAGCGACGAAAAAATGATTTGTCTGAAAAAATAGCTTTGGCATTTTCCGGAAAATCAAACGTTTCTTTTTATTATGCTGCAGGCGATTGTCTAATTGATAATACTCCTGCAGATGTGTTTATTGCTCAATCCCATCTTTTCAGACACCTGACAACAAACAGTGATTCCCGTTTCTATTACAGAATTAACAAAAGCGAGAATCTTTACAGACTTATCAAAGCAGGTGCAGTTTTCTACACAGAATCCGATGAATTTGCTCAAAACGAAAACTGCGTTAAGGCAGGAATGAATATACTTGTCCATATAGGAGGTAAAAAATAATGAAAACAAATATTTATATTTTAAAGTGTCTTACGAACCTTCATGTCGGCAACGGAGATGTTAACTATAATGTTATTGACAACGAGGTTGAGAAGGACCCCGTAACAAATTATCCGACAATTAATTCATCCGGTGTAAAGGGTGCGTTGAGACAGTATTTTGAGCAGACAAAATCTGATAAAGTAACTGCTCTTTTCGGTTCTGCCTCCGGCTCGGCATCTGAAAGCACAACACCCGGAAGCCTTAAAATAATGCAAGCGAATATGCTCGCAAGACCGGTCAGAGCCTCAAAGGGTGCAGAAGCATATTATATGGCAACAACCAAAACAGCTCTTGAGCTGTTTGAAAACACGGCTGAAAATCTTGCAAAAACCACAAAGTTTTCAACCGATGCTCTCGATAACGCAAAGAACTATCGTTCCGTAAATGAAGCAATTGCTCTCGAAGGCTATGGTATTGAAAACAAGCTTGAGGACAAAATGCTTAAATCCGCTTTGGAAAAATTAATAGGCAGCAATTTCGCAATTCTTTCGGATTCAACTTTCAGAAAGTTCCCTCTTCCCGTAGTTGCAAGAAACTATCTTGAAAACGGAATAAGTAAAAACCTTTGGTATGAGGAGCTTGTACCTCACGAATCCGTTTTTTGGTTTGCCGTTATAGGCAATGACGATGCTCTTAACTCATTCGATTGCATGGTTAACGGTCAGGTTGTTCAGTTCGGAGGAAATGCTTCAATCGGCTGCGGTCAGTGCTTGATTTCAAAACTGGAGGGTTAATTTATGTTAAAACAGAGAATAGATGAATATTTACCCTTTGCATACGAAGCGTTAAGCGAATGTGGAGTCGCGGCAAATAATGAAATAAACAAAACCTTCAGAGGTCAGATTTCAACCTTCGGTGCTGCAATAACTATGGGCAGTCTGCTTGCTTCGGTTGCATTTTTCAGCGAGCAAGGTGGCTCAACAACAGAACGCCAGAAGCTGATGAAATCAATACATTATGTTATTTCCAGAAGTGAAAATGAAGATGTTTCAAGATGCAGTAGCAACAGTCTTTTTATGTTGGTTAAAAACACCCGGGAAGAACATATTGACAGTCTCAAAGAAAAGATTCTCGATGCCGCTATCGCCTTAAAGCTCGCAATGAATCTTTACAGTCTCAAAAAAGACGGAAAGAACGGAGGATAATAATGCCTGCAAATAATTTATCCTGGTTTTTTAATGTTGAATATTTTGACAGAGCTTTCGATTCTGCATCTAATATGTCAATACCTAACAGAATTCTGCAGAACGCAAGACCGAAGTCATACAAATCCTCCGGCAAAACCCTGCCCGGACAAAAATCATTTACTCTTCAAGTTGAATATCCCGGTCTTATGGCAGGCGTGGGTTATCCTCATGCAGCCGGCGCCGAAAGCGAAGTTTGTGCCGGTTGTTCGCTTGACTATGTAACTGGTCTGCCCTACATTCCCGGTTCTTCCGTAAAAGGAGTTCTTCGCTCGGCATTTGAACATGAGGGCTACATCAAGGAAATTCTCGAAGATGAAGAGGTAGACGTTAAAGCTCTTGAAAAAGAAATATTTGATAATTCAGATATATTTTTGGATGCTTTCCCTGTAGACGGCATGTGTAACGGTGTGCTTGAGCTTGAAAATATAACGCCTCATCACAACACGCCTCTCGGCACTCTTTCGGAGCCCACACCCCTTACTTTTGTAAAGGTAAAACCCGATGTAGTTTTTGAATTCAGATTTATGCTTAAAGACGGCAATACTGTCAGCGCAGAAAAAAAGCTTGAGCTTTTCAGGCAGATTATTCTTGATCTTGGTATCGGCGCAAAAACCAATGTGGGCTTTGGCAGATTTACAGATGAAATAAAGCCTGTGCTCCCTGCTAAAATACCTTCCGCTGAATTCACTTCCGACAAGCCTCAATTCAGAAAGTATGAGGAAGGCAAGTGCCGCGGCTGCGGAAAACCCGTCACAGCGATCAATAAATACACTAACAAACCGTTCCCTTATTGCTATGAATGCAATCAAAAACGTAAATAAAGATAAGAAGGAGTACTTATGTCTGAAGCGAAGTCTGCAATATATAGCTATCACACCTTTATTTTTCCGTTTCTATGGAACGACGGTGGTAAGGTAAGCAGAAAAGAATTTGAAAAGTGTCTGAACAAGCAGTTGTGGAAAATAGATTTGTTCGGCGAGTACAGAGCCGATGAGTCTTCGGTCCGCAGCGAATACTATTCTGCGTATCAATATTTCAATAATGCGGCAAGATCCGTGATTTATACTTTTGAAGATAACGATAAACAGTCTGTCAGATGCTTCAGATGTTTACCTGAGCTGTTTAGAAATAAAAACCATGTGATTGAATACCAAATTAAAAAAGGTAAAAAAGAATATGCTCTGCGAATTAACGGCATAAGGCTGAAGCTTTATAACACGGGAATCGGCATGCTGATATATGAGCTTGAAAATCAAAAATATCCCTTAATTGACGATATTAATAAAATCAACGATCTGGGTCGAAGAATTCTCAGGCCATTTTTTGTTCCGAGCAATTTAAGTTGCTCGCTGTGTGCAGATTACCTTTCAATTTCCGGCATAACGGATATTTGCGGCAAAAACATTTGCTCGCGGCTCAGCGGAGCGTCTGCTCCCGAGCAGCCTACCCAAATTGAGCTTGCAAGAATCATCACTTTTCTTCTTGAGGACAATGACTTTAAGGTAACAATGAACAAGGCTGAAAAGAAGAGAAATGAGTTCTTTATTGAGCCCATTATTGATGACCGCATGTTTGTTGCCTGTTATATCATTAACGAGGAATTTGCCGATTTGCTTGCACAGAGAAACGAGGATGGCGAATACCGGTATCTTTCAGATGCGGAAGAAAAATGTCCTGGCGACAAAGAATTCAATGTATCCCGTAAGATTTATGAAACCGTTTTTGTTGACGGCGATGGTCTTAGCTGCTACAGCAGAGAAATGCTCAGGAATATGCTTTCTGACCATCTTTATACCCGTTGGATAGAGTGCGGAACAGTTCACGGTATCAGCGAATACAGCTTTGTATGTGTTTCCTCTACAGATGACATTGCTGTTTTGCAGCCTTTCTTGACGCAGTATATAGAAATTGCAATGCTTGTTCTTGCTCAAAGAGCATCTCTGCTTGCGTTTGAACGCAGAATCAGCGAGGTTTCGTCGAGCAAAAAAGGCGAAAAAGAGCTGCAGGAGCAGTATATTGATTTTGACAGCCAATATATGCTTCACGAGGTTACCGCGCAGCAACAGGGAATTGAAATTTTCAACATAATCCTTGAAAAAATGTTTGTCAAAGACAAAAAATCTGATGTTGAAAATCAAATTCGCAACCTTTTTGAACTCAAAAATTTCAAAAATGACAGATGGATGAACGGAATTCTCTTTGGCCTTGCTGTTCTGGGGTTGATTGAAATTGTTTCAACTATTTTAGAATGGATTCTCTGACAGACCTCTTATATCCGATACTGTTATAAAAGAGCATAACAAAACACCGATTATTTTGCAGATTTGCAGAATAATCGGTGTTTATTTTTTTGCATCGATCTCCAGAGGGGATTAGGTAGCTGCTTGACAAAGGAAGAAAAAATTCCGGAAGGATTTAAGTATCAATTCCCCAGAGGGGATTAGGTAGTCATATTCCTCCATACCTTAAGCCTTTTGGCGATAGGCCCGATAGTATCAATTCCCCAGAGGGGATTAGGTAGGAAAGAGTTCTCCGCAAGCAGTATCCCACCTTCCAGTTTGGTACCGTATCAATTCCCCAGAGGGGATTAGGTAGCGAATATTTTCCGAAAATTCGTGAATATACAGATGAATTGTATCAATTCCCCAGAGGGGATTAGGTAGACATTTCTTTGTACTTATGCTGTCTTCACATGAGTATCAATTCCCCAGAGGGGATTAGGTAGAAATTTGGAATTAGTTGAATCTTATAATCAGATCAATAAGTATCAATTCCCCAGAGGGGATTAGGTAGGCACAACCAAGGCTCCTGCACAGAGCACAACCAAGGGTATCAATTCCCCAGAGGGGATTAGGTAGTGAAAAAATTTCTCGCATTAACACTCGCATTTTCGTATCAATTCCCCAGAGGGGATTAGGTAGAACAACATTTAGTTGTTATATTATGATAACACACAACCTCTTGTTTGTCAAGTTGAAAAAACCGCGCTTACGCTTCAAAATGTTTAGTCACAAACAGCAGGATTGGCTGTTTTTCTTTCGTTTTTCAGATGCATTCTCACAGCAAAATGCGCTGTAACTAAATAATTCTGCTTAACAGCGAGGTTTTCAGAGGAAATAAGGTTCGCTGTTTTAACAACCCCAATTTCCTCTTTCTCTGCAAACCTGACAGATCCGAGCTTATAAATTATAACAGAATCTTGCTCAGGATCAACAATCTTAAAAATTTCCGCTTTCAGTTTTTTAATTTTACTCTCCGGCAAAAAGCCTTCAAAAACCGACTTCTGAACGGGATTCAGATATTTCTTTGCGGTTTTCATAACCTTGCCGACTCGTTTTGACGCTACATCATACACAAGAATAACAAACATTATCTCACCTGCTTAAAAGAAGAATAGGGTTTATTATCTCTGAAACATCTCGTTAATTTACGGCCCTCCGCCTTTATAATCTGGCGGTAATTCATTTTGGAATCCTTTTCGGTTATAACCGTATCGAGCTTTTCGTAGATAGCCTTCAAGAAGATCCGCTTTCCTTCCTCGTTAAGTAACACAGCACCGTTTTCGCCATATTCAAAATGACTTTTTTTAATCAGATTTCTGTTTACAAGCGTGAAAACGGTTCGGTCAACCACCAGAGGCTTTAACAGCTCTGCAATATCAAGATTCAGCGATTTTCGTTGTTTCTTTTTCTTGACAATCAAGAAGTTGTGTGTTATCATAATATAATAACTAAATGTTGTTCTACCTAATCCCCTCTGGGGAATTGATACAAGTTATGACATCATCAGGCAATATGCCTAGGAGTACTCTACCTAATCCCCTCTGGGGAATTGATACAAAATGGGGTTGCCGTTAGCTGTAAATTTTCCCTACCTAATCCCCTCTGGGGAATTGATATTAGAAGTCTGTGTTCATTACCGGATTACGATAATTATTTGCTACCTAATCCCCGAGAAATTGCTGTTCTTACAAAATACGAAAGATTCAGGTGATGCAAGAACAACCGAAATCCCTGCAGCAACAAATGAAGCTGAAAATGCTTGAATTTGTTATAAAACCATAAAAATATACCGCCTGCGGAGCAAATTTGTCCTGCAGGCGGTATTTATGTTTATTTTATTCTCTTTCTAAACTCCGTCAAAGCAATAATAACGGAATCGAACCGTGCCAAGGCTGTCTGCGACGGATCAATTTTATGGATTCATATGGTTTAATTATCAGTATATGTATTTAAACATAAAATAGTCATGAAATCATTGTAATCATGTCTGAGTCAAAGGATAAAAACTATTGACAATAAAACAAATATAATTTAAAATAGAACACGTTCTAAAGCATGCTCTATTGTGAAAATAAGGAGACACCTGAGATGGCATTAAAGCGAAGAAAAAAACCAAGCGTCACAAAGCTGGAAATTATTCGGGTTGCAAGCCGATTGTTTCTTGAAAAGGGCTATTCTGTCACATCTGTAAGACAAATCGGCGAAAAGGTCGGAATCAGCCCGGGCAATGTTATGTTTCATTTCCCGACCAAAGAACATCTGCTTGCAGAGCTTGTTGATATGCTGTGTGATTTTCAATGGAAGCTGATGGAGAAAGAAGCCACGGACAGCACGGGTTCGGTTATGTCGATCTGTCTTGAACTTATGTCGATGGCGGCGGCTTGTGAGGAAAATGAAATTGCAAAGGACTTTTTTATTTCCGCCTACCAAAGTCCGATGACGCTTGAAATCATACGAAAAAACGACCTTGAAAGGTCAAAAAAGGTTTATGCCGATTGCTGCGAGAATTGGACTGAATATCAGTATATTGAAGCCGAAACGCTTGTTTCGGGTATTGAATATGCAACTCTTATGACAACGGAGAATTCCGCGCCGCTTGATGTCAGGATTTCGGGAGCCTTGAATCAGATAATGGGTATATACGGCGTACCCGAAGAAACGCGAAAAATGAAGATAGCCGGAGTTCTTGACATGGATTACCGCGCAATTGGTCAGCGGATATTGAGAGATTTTATCGAATATGTAGAAAAAGTAACTGATGCAGCATTTGAAGATGCAGCGGCGAAGAAAGGATAAAATGTTATGAACGAACAGTTATTCAGAAAAAAGAGCATGGAAAAGGTTTCTTCGCCCGAACAGCTTAACGAATATATCAGGGTATCTGATCCGGGCGTATGGATGGTTCTTGCAGCTATTGTGATTCTTCTTATCGGCGTTTGTATATGGGGCGTTCTGGGCCATCTTGACACAACGGTTAAAACCGTTGCCGTTGCCGAAAAAAATCAGATTACTCTTTATATCAAAGAAACTGATATCGGCTCTGTTAAAGAAAATACGAAGGTTGTTATCAACGGTGCTGAATATGAGATTTTCGATGTTGCGGAATATCCCGTTGCCGTAGGCAATGATTTCTCCGAATATGTTCTTCATAAAGGCAACCTTAAAACCGGTGAGTGGGTATATCCCGCAGTTATTCTCGGAGACGAATACACCGAAGGTGTTTATGATGCGGAGATAGTGATTGAAAGCGTTTCTCCGATGTCTTTTGTTATAAATTGAGGTGTCGGATATGGCTAAGAAAAACAAACCTGTCAGGCAGCCGATAACAAAAGGTACCGCGAAAGTTCCCGTTATAATGCAAATGGAGGCTTTGGAATGCGGTGCAGCTTCACTGGCAATGATTCTCGGATATTATGACAAGTGGATTCCTCTTGAGCAGGTAAGAGCAGATTGCGGTGTATCCCGTGACGGCTCAAATGCAAAAAACATTCTCCGCGCGGCAAGAAGCTACGGATTGAACGCAAAAGGCTACCGTTATGAACCCGAAGATCTGAAAAAAAGCGGAAAATTCCCCTGCATAATACATTGGAATTTCAATCATTTTCTGGTTCTCAACGGATTTAAAAAAGGTAAAGCAATTCTCAACGACCCCGCAAAGGGTGCATATTCCGTTTCAATGGAAGAGTTTGACAAAGCATTCACGGGTATTTGCCTTATGCTTGAACCGTCAGAAACCTTTGAACCGAGCGGAAAGCCTAAAAGCATGTTTGCCTTTGCAACAAAAAACATGAAGGGCATGGGTGTTGCGGTGGCATTTACAATTATCACAACCATTATCTCCTCCCTTATCGGGATTATAAGCCCTGCATTTTCGAGAGTTTTTCTTGACAGACTTCTGACCCACAAAAATCCCGACTGGGTTATGCCTTTCATATATGCTCTGACAGCCTTATCTGTTATTCAAATAATTGTTTCATTTATCAAAGAAATCTATTCTGTCAGAATCAGAGCAAAAACTGAGGCGTTGGGCAACACCTCATTTATGTGGAAGGTTCTCCACCTGCCGATAGATTTTTTCTCTCAACGAATGGCAGGTGACATTCAGGGAAGAAAAAACGCAAGTGCTTCTGTTTCCGGCACGCTTGCAGGCACTTTTGCACTCCTCACCATTGAGGCATTTATGGTGGTTTTTTACTTCGTTGTTATGATAAGATACAGCGTTATTCTCACTCTTGTCGGATTATCGTCAATTGTCATCAATGCCTTTATGTCAAAAATCATTTCCGACAAGCGGATAAACCTGACCCGTGTTCAGTCCCGCGACAGCGGAAAACTTGCAGGCACTACGGTTGCGGGCATTGAAATGATTGAAACCATCAAAGCAAGTGGAGCCGAAAACGGTTTCTTTGAAAAGTGGTCAGGTTATCAGGCAAGTGTTAATTCCCAGAAAGTCAAATTCGAAAAAACGAACCAATATCTCGGATTCATTCCTCAGACAGTATCAATGCTGACGAATACCGCTGTTCTGATTCTCGGTGTTTATCTCACCTTCAACGGAAAATTTACCGTTGGTATGATTATGGCGTTTCAGGGTATGCTCGCCTCTTTTACAGCTCCCGCTTCAGAATTTATAGCTGCAGGTCAGACATTGCAGGAAATGCGTACCCAGATGGAACGCATTGAAGATGTTATGGAATATCCGACAGACGCGGTATTCGGGAATGATATTTTCAACGAAAACGAAGAATACGGCAAACTTTCAGGCGCAGTAGAGATAAAAAACGTCACATTCGGTTATTCGAAACTTGCGGAACCGCTGATTAAAAATTTCAATCTTTCCCTTAAACCCGGCAGCAGAGTTGCTTTCGTGGGCACTTCGGGTTGCGGTAAATCAACGTTATCAAAGCTAATTTCAGGTCTTTATCAGCCGTGGAACGGTGAAATTCTTTTTGACGGCAAACCGTTGACAAAGATTGACCGAAGCGTTTTCACCGGTTCGCTTGCTGTTGTTGACCAGGATGTTATTCTTTTTGAGGATACCATAGCCAACAACATAAAGATGTGGGACAGCTCGATTGAAGATTTTGAAATGATTCTTGCCGCAAGAGATGCTCAGCTTCACGAAGACATCATGCAGCGCGAGGGCGGATACAGCTATAAGCTCACAGAGGGCGGTAAGGATTTTTCGAGCGGTCAGAGACAGAGAATGGAGATTGCCCGTGTGCTTGCCCAGGACCCGACAATTATTATTCTTGACGAGGCAACCTCGGCTCTCGATGCAAAAACGGAATATGAGGTTGTCAAATCCATCAAAGACCGCGGAATCACCTGCATTGTGGTTGCTCACCGTCTTTCAACCATAAGGGATTGCGATGAAATTATCGTTATGGATAACGGCACCGTGGTTGAAAGAGGAACTCACGAGGAGCTTTATGCTCTGGGCGGTTTTTATACCGAACTTGTAACTAACGATTAGGAGGTGAAGGTATGGGTTGGTTTGATGAACAGATAAAACTACGCAAGAAGAATGATGACGCAATACTCGAAGAATCATTTATCACCCTTGCAGACGCAGTTCTCGGAACAAAAATGTCAGAAGCCTTTAAGAGCGATACGGCAAAGGTCGACAACGCCGTTTCCGAGATACTCAGATATTACAAAGTAAAGCCTGTCGAGGTTCCCGATACCTTCAAAAGCCTCAACGAACGCCTTGAGTTTTTGCTTCGTCCTCACGGAATTATGAGGCGAAATGTAAGCCTTGAAAAAGGCTGGTATAAAAACGCAATCGGTGCAATTCTCGGAACAAGAAAAGACGACGGAAGCATCGTTGCATTTATTCCGAAAGGACTTTCAGGGTATGCGTATTTCGATGCACCGAGCGGCAAATGGATAAAGCTCAGCAAGAAAAACGAAGGGCTTTTTGAAGCCGAAGGAATATGCTTCTACAAGCCGTTTCCTCTGAAAAAGCTTACACTTCCGTTGCTTGCGAAATATATTGTTGAAACCTTATCCGTAGCCGACATTGTGTTGATTGTTCTTTCAACTTTCAGCGTTTCGGCAGTTGGTTTGCTCGCTCCGAAGCTCAATAACATTCTTTTCGGAACGGTTGTTGAAAACCAAAGCATAAAAATGCTCATCGGCATAGCCGTGTTTATGATTTGCGCATCCGTAAGCACCATGCTTTTTCAATCTGTCAGGACTTTGCTTAATGCGAGAATCGGCACAAAGCTGGAGCTTTCGGTTCAGGCGGCAACGATGATGAGAATTCTGTCTTTACCCGCCGACTTTTTCAAGCAATACAGCGCAGGCGAACTGTCCGGCAGAGCGCAGTATATTCAGAGTCTGTGCTCAATGCTTGTTTCATCTTTGTTCAATACGGTTCTCACAGCGATTTTTTCTCTGGCGTATGTATCACAGATATTCAATTATGCTCCGAAATTGGTTGTTCCTTCACTGATCATCACTGCAGTAACCGTTATGTTCACAGTAACAACAACTCTTTTGCAAACTCATTACAGCAGAAAGCAGATGGAGCTCGACACAAAAGAAAGCGGAATGAGTTATGCGCTTATTTCAGGCATACAAAAAATCCGTCTTTCAGGCTCTGAAAAGAGAGCATACTCGCGATGGTCAAAGCTTTATTCCCGACAGCTCGGCATGACATACAGCACACCGATGTTTTTGCGCGTAAACACTACTCTCAGCACAATTATTTCTTTTGTCGGCACAATTGCGATGTATTATGTCGCAATCGAAAGCAACATATCCGTTTCGGAATACTACGCCTTCAATGCGGCTTACGGTATGCTCTCGGGCGCATTTATGTCGCTGGCAGGCATCGCAACCGCAATCGCAAGGTTCAAGCCCATACTTGAAATGGCAAAACCGATTATGGAAACCGTTCCCGAGGTTTCCGAAGGCAAGCTCGTTATTGACAGACTTTCGGGCGGAATTGAGCTTAACAACGTTTCATTCCGTTATAACGAAAATATGCCGCTTGTAATCGACGATTTATCGCTTAAAATCCGTGCGGGGCAGTATGTGGCAATAGTCGGTGCAACAGGCTGCGGCAAATCAACTCTTATGAGAATTCTGCTCGGCTTTGAAAAGCCGCAGAAAGGCGCTGTTTATTATGACGGCAAAGACCTTAATTCCATTGACCTGAGGTCGCTCCGTCGCAAAATCGGCGTTGTGCTTCAGGACGGAAAGCTCTTTCAGGGCGATATTTATTCAAACATCGTTATTTCAGCACCGCATTTATCTTTGGACGATGCGTGGGATGCCGCCGAAACGGCAGGCATTGCCGATGATATCCGCAAAATGCCCATGGGGATGCACACAATCATTTCCGAAGGCTCGGGCGGTGTTTCGGGCGGTCAGCGCCAAAGGCTGATGATTGCAAGAGCAATTGCTCCCAAACCGAAAATACTGATGTTTGATGAAGCGACGAGCGCACTTGACAACATCACGCAGAAAATAGTTTCAGACTCACTCGATAAACTCAAATGTACCCGAATTGTTATTGCTCACAGGCTTTCTACCATAAAACAATGTGACCGTATCATCCACCTTGAAAAAGGCAAGATTGTTGAGGATGGCACATATGATGAACTTATTGAGAAAAACGGAAAATTCGCTGAGCTTGTTAAAAGACAGCGTCTTGATATTTAATTAAGGAGGAAATTATTATGTCAAACGAAAAACTTGATAACATTTTGGAAAACAACGGTCCCATAGAGCTCAGCGATGATGCGCTTGATGCAGTTGCAGGCGGAACCGGTGCGGATACTGTTGTTACCCTCAAATACAGGGTTGGCGATGTTGTAATAATAAACCCGAATGAAATCAATTATTGTCCGTCGTGCGCTAAACTGCTTAAGAATTACGAGGCAACGATTACAGGCGTACGCGGTATTCTGGATGGCGTTCCGATATATTGGATCACCCGAAAATGCTGCGGATATAAAACAAGCGAGATTGAATATGCTATCCTGCGTAGGGTATAAAAAGGAGCAAAAAATGAAAAAAGCATTGTCCTTTATTTTAGTAATAACTGTATTGCTTTCTTTTACCGCCTGCGGTTCGCAGGATAACACCGATATTGTTTCGGAGCTTGGTCTGACGGCGGATATAAAAGAAGCAACCGAACACACCGTTGAAGTTAATGCAGGTTTTTATTCGTTGCTTAATTTCGAAGACAAAACAGAGTATGAATTTGCAACAAAAGGACTTATAGATGCACCCGAAGAGCTTGAACTCAAGGATGCTGACGGAAAAGTTATCTGGAGCCAGAAGGCATACAGCTTTGTGGATAATTATGAAAAATGTCCCGATACGGTAAACCCGAGCCTCTGGGAAAACACAAAGAATAACCATGCTTACGGTCTTTTTGAAGTTTGCGAGAATATATATCAGGTCAGAGGCTATGATATGGCAAATCTTACGCTTATCAAGGGTGATACGGGATGGATAATTTTTGACCCTTTGATGAGCGTTGAATGCACTCAGGCGGCAATGCAGCTTGTTGAAAAAAATCTGGGAAAGCTCCCCGTAAAAGCTGTTATTATTTCTCATCCCCATGTTGACCATTACGGCGGAATCAAAGGCGTTATCACCGATGAGCAGGCGGCAAACAGCACTCTTTCACTTGAAGAACAGCTTGCAAGCGGAATGATTCCGATAATTGTTCCCGAAGGTTTTGTTGAACACGCCGTAAGCGAGAATGTTTATGCCGGTAAAGGAATGGGTAGAAGAGCATCGTATCAGTACGGCGTTTTTCTTGAAGAATCCGAAACGGGCAAGGTTGCAATGGGAATCGGAATGGGACAGTCAACAGGTACGGTATCCTTTATAACTCCTACATATGAAATCAGAAGCACCGGCGAAACTTATACTATTGACGGAGTAACAATGGAGTTCCAGATGACTCCCGGTACGGAAGCGCCTGCCGAAATGAATATATGGTTTCCCGAATTGAAAGCACTCTGGCTTGCAGAAAACTGTACGGCAACACTCCATAACCTTTATACTCTCCGTGGTGCACAGGTTCGCGACGGTAACGCATGGGCGAAATACATTACAGAGGCAATGTCCCTTTACGGCGATGAAGCAGAGGTTGCCTTCCAGTCGCATAACTGGCCGCATTGGGGAAATGAACTTATAAACAATTATCTTGCAGACACTGCAGCAGTTTATAAATTTATTAATGACCAAACTCTTACATATATAAATCAGGGCTATACATCGGATGAAATTTCAAATATGATTGAGTTGCCCGAAGAGCTTGCGAAAAACTGGTATACAAGGCAGTATTACGGTACGGTTGCTCATAACTCAAAGGCGGTTTATCAGAAATATATGGGTTGGTACGATGCAAATCCCGTCAATCTCAATCCTCTTGAGCCTTCGGAAAGTGCAAAAAAATGGGTCGAATATCTCGGAGATACGAATGAGGTTCTCCGCAAAGCGAAGTCGGATTTTGACAAGGGAGAGTATCAATGGGTTGCAGAAGTTACGAATGTTCTTGTTTTTGCTGACCCTGAAAACGAAGCGGCAAGATTGCTTTGTGCGGATGCACTCGAACAGCTCGGATATCAGGCTGAATCGGGCACATGGAGAAACGCTTATCTTTCCGCTGCGCTTGAATTGAGAAACGGCAACGCAGCCGAAAAGGGCAAAAATGCAAAACCCGACGGAAGTGTTCTTAAAAATATGACCGCCGAGATGATGTTTGACTATATCGGCATTCTCCTTGATAAGCATGCGCTTTCAAATGAGAACTTTAAAATTAACATTGTTATTGCAGATACGCAGGAAAAAATTCTGCTTCATTTCAATAACGGAGCCTTGCTGCAGTATGCAAACACAAATTCCGATGAAGCAGATCTGACCGTAACCTGTCCTCGGAAGGCACTTGCGCTTTTTGTTCAGAAGGATATGGAAAAAATCAAATCCTCGATGAAGCTTGAGGGCGATGCTTCAAAGCTTGAGCTGATTGTCAACAATCTCAATCAGTTTGATTTGGCGGGCAACGCCAAATTCAATATAGTGGAGCCTTAATCCGTATCTTTGAAGAAACATTCGGAATACGCCTACGGCGACGCAGTGGATCGGCACTGTAAAAAAATAAGATAAAAGCGAGGAAACAGCTATGAACATCAATAAATCGGTCAACGGGAATGAACTTACGCTTGCTCTTGAAGGCAGACTTGATACCGCAACTTCACCGACTCTTGAAGCGGAGCTTAAAAACAGCCTTGAAGGCATAGGGAAACTCGTTTTTGACTTTGCGGCTCTCGAATATCTTTCATCCGCAGGTCTGAGAGTGCTTCTCGGTGCACAGAAAATAATGAATAAGCAGGGCGAAATGACTGTAAAAAATGTTAACGAAACCATCATGGAAATCTTTGAAGTAACAGGCTTCTGCGATGTTCTTACCATTGAATGATTATGAATAAGAAAAAACAAAACATATCGGGTGCTTTCAGGCGTTGGCTGCTGATACTCGTTGTTATTGCGTTTCTGGCAACAACGGCATTTCTGTGGGTTTCGCAAACAAAGATTTCGCAGAATAACGCCGTTAATTTACTCAAGCTTAACATTTCGGATGTCAGAGAAGATATTATTGATGCCTCCGACGAAAATCTTCTGAAGCTTACGCATCAGATAGCAGAAGATCTTAACAATTCCGAAAACATTACATCCGAATTGCTTGCTGAGTTTACAAAAAAATATGACATAACCGAAATCAACTGCATAAATTCCGACGGAATAATTTTTGCAAGCACCTATCCCGATTTTCTCAATTACGATATGAGAAGCGGTGAACAGTCAGCTGAATTCATGGTTTTGCTTTCGGGTGAAACGGAATATGTTCAGAGCTATCAGCCCGTTTCGTATGATGCGTCGATTTCGCGAAAATACGGCGGTGTCACTCTTGAAAACGGCGGCTTTGTGCAGGTTGGTTACGGTGCGGAGCGTTTTCAGAAGGATATCGACGAATTCGTTGTAGGCGTTACCCGTAACCGTCATGTAGGCGAGGGCGGTTCAATTATCATTGTTGACGAGAATTGGAACATAGTCAGTGACCGCTACGGCAACGAGGGTAAAAATCTCAATGTTACGGGAATCTGGATAGATACCGCAAAAACTGCAGAGAATACCGCATTCACAGCTGATGTTTACGGCGAGCCGTGTTACTGCATGCATCAGGTGACGGAGGGTTACCGTATTGTTGCAGTTATGCCCAAGAGTGAAGCTGCCCTTTCACGCAATGTTTCTGTCGGTGTCACAACGGTTATGCAGATTATTGTTTTTGCGGCACTGTTTATTATGATTTTTGCGCTCGTAAGGCGCCTTGTCGTTGATAATATTTACAAAGTCAACGATTCTCTCTCCGCAATAACAGAGGGAAAACTTGATACCGTTGTTGATGTGCGTTCTCATGTTGAATTTGATGAGCTTTCGGACGATATCAATTCCACGGTAAACACGCTGAAAAAGTATATATCCGAAGCAGAAGCAAGAATTGATGCGGAGCTTGCCTTTGCAAAAGCCATTCAGCATTCTGCTCTTCCGTCGGTATTTCCGCCGTATCCCAACAGAAAAGAATTTGACATCAGCGCAACCATGCATACCGCAAAAGAGGTTGGCGGCGATTTCTACGATTTCTATTTTGTTGATGACGATACTCTTGCATTCCTTGTTGCCGATGTTTCGGGCAAGGGAATTCCTGCTGCGATGTTTATGATGCAGTCAAAAACTCTTCTTAAAAGCTATGCTGAATCGGGTATGAGCGTTGAAGAGGTTTTTACAAACGCAAACGAAAAGCTTTGCGAGGGTAACGATGCAGGTATGTTTGTAACTGCGTGGATGGGTCTGCTGAATACAAAAACGGGTCTTGTCACCTTTGCAAACGCAGGTCATAATCCTCCTCTTGTAAAGCACGCAGACGGAAGCTTCAGCTATCTTAAAACAAGGCCGGGCTTTGTTCTTGCAGGTATGGAGGGTATCCGCTACCGCAAGAACGAATATCAGCTTGAAAAGGGCGATGTTATTTATCTTTACACCGACGGTGTGACAGAGGCAATGAATACAGAAAATGAACTTTATGGCGAAAAACGTTTGCTTGAAGCGCTGAATAAGAATTCAGAATCTGACACACAGACAATCTGCCGCGCAGTCAAAGCAGATGTTGATTTATTTGTGGGAGAAGCACCGCAGTTTGATGATATAACTATGCTTTGCCTTAAGTTTAACGGAGAGAAATCTGTCTTAATGAAAGAAATAACCGTTGCCGTAACCGTTGAAAACATTCAGGTTATCACAGATTTTATCAACGAACAGCTTGAAGCCTTTGACTGCCCGATGAAGGCACAGACGCAGATAGATATTGCCGTTGACGAAATTTTCAGCAATATCGTGCACTATGCGTATACCGCCAAAACGGGAGATGCAACCGTCAGAATTGAGATAGGTGATAATCCGCAGGCTGCTGCTATAACTTTTATCGACAGCGGTGAGCCATATAACCCTCTCACTCAGGCAGAACCCGATATTACTCTTTCCGCAGAAGAAAGGCAGGTCGGAGGTCTTGGAATCTTTATTGTAAAGAATACAATGGACGAAATCACCTATGAGTATAAAGACGAAATGAATATTTTGAAAATCCGTAAAAACTTTTCATAACCGCAACCTGCTTGTTCAGACAAATCGGATTGTTTGAAAAATGTATTAAAGAAAACAGCAAACAAAGAAAAACACCGCTTGCCGCGATAATGAAAACGGCGTAGCGGTGTTTTCGCATGTTTCAGACAAATTCCGATGCAGTTATTTATTAACCGAAAGATTTTTGTTGTGTGATTTACTTTTTCGGTTGTTTTTGGTTTACTGTAAAAACGGCAGAATTGGAGGAGAATTAATGGATTATTTGTTTGCTTCCATTCTTTAAAACATGACAGATTTATTTTTGGCTGTTCAATTTTTATGTTTAAAATTGCTTTTATAATTGCATTGGTATTATATATTTGATATAATTAAAATATATAGTCGCATTGGAGTGTTGGAACATGGATAAAAATGCAGTTATAATTGCCCTTTCGGGAAAGGGCGGCGTAGGCAAAACATCAATTTCTGCCGCAATAGTAAAGCTTTTGGTGCAGAATTTTCCTGACAAAAAAATCCTTGCCATTGATGCTGACCCTGCGGTGGGTCTCTCAACCGCTCTGGGTATAGAGGTCAAAATGACGATTGACGATATCCGCAAGGAAATTGTTGAAACTGTTGAGGACGGTCAGACAAGAGCTGCAATCGAGCTTCTCGGCGATGCACGATACAAAATCTTTGACGCCCTTGTTGAAACAGACGGTTTTGCTTTTATCGCAGTCGGCAGACCCGAAAGCGCAGGCTGCTACTGTAAAATAAACACCTACCTCAAAGAGGTAATCAGTATTCTTTCGGGTGAATTTGACTTTGTTGTTATCGACGGCGAGGCAGGTATTGAGCAGATAAACCGCCGCGTTATGGAAAAGGTTTCGCATCTGCTCCTGATAACCGATGCAAGCAAAAAAGGAACGCAGGTTATTTCAACAATCAAAAGCGTTGCGGATGAGCTTGTGATGTATAAAAAAATCGGAGCAATAGTCAACAGAATCCCCGACGAAAGCGTTATTAAGCACATCAATACAAACGGCATTCCCGTTTTGTCATATATTCCTACTGATTCAAACCTTGCGATTTACGACATCGAAGGCAAAAATATTACCCAACTTCCCGACGATTCAAATGTTGTAGAGGGTGCAAGACGCGCCCTTGTTGAAATGGAGATTATAAAGTGAGAGATTTAAAACACCTTTATGAATTTGAAAACCTGCTTCAGGAAGCGAACAACGCTCTTGTTCAGAAAGCGAAGGCTGACGGCGGAATAGCTCTCGGCTACACCTGCTATCATATTCCTGAGGTTCTTCTTAACTGCGGCAACTGTTTCTCGGTCAGACTGCGTGCGCCGAGAACAGGTTCAATGGATATTGCAACATACTACATGAGCAACTTCCTTTGCGGATTCTCAAAGGCGATTCTCGAGCGTGCGATTGAGGGCGGCTATAACTTCCTCAATGCGCTTCTTGCGTCCGAGACCTGCTCAGAAATGAACAGAACCGCCGAGCATTTTGAACTGCTTAATCTTGTTGAGAACGATAAGTTTTTCCTGACCTTTCTCGATATGCCGTTCAAAATAGCCGACCACACCGTAAAACACTATGTCACACAGACAAGAAACAAAATTCTCAATAAGATTACCGAGGTTTACGGTGTTGACACCTCCGATGCCGCACTTCTTAAAGCGGTTGAAGAGCATAACGAGGTTTGCCGTCTGATGACTGAAATCGGTGAATACCGCAAGGAAGATAACCCCCGCATAACGGGTTATGAATATCATATTCTCAGCCTTGTTACATACTGCTGTCCGAAGGCGCTCATTCTGCCGATGCTCCGCGAAACCGCAGAGGAGCTTAAAACGCGTGAGCCCGATGCGAAGAAGAATTTCAGGGCAAAAATTGTTGTGGTAGGCTCGGAAATGGACGATCCCGATTTCACGGCGCTTATTGAAGACAGCGGCGCGCTCGTTGTTGCTGACAGATACTGTTTCGGCTCTATGCCCGGCAGAGAGGAAATAAAAATAAATCCCGATGAGGATGTTCTTACTCAGATTTGTCTGCATTACCTTAAAACAAGTCAGTGCCCCCGATATATGAGCCATGAAAAGGTTCAGGAGCGCAGGGATTATGTCAAAAAGCTTGTTGACGAATATCACGCAGACGGCGTTATGTATGAACAGCTCAAATTCTGCGAATATTGGGGTTACGAAAGAGCTCTTGCTTCATATGTTATGAGCAACGATTACGGTGTGCCCACCGCGGCTGTTGACAGACAGTACACAGCTTCGGCTTCGGGACAGCTCCGTACCCGTGTTCAGGCGTTTGTTGAGAGTCTGGAAATCAAAAAAATACAGAAGGAAAGGCAGGCGAAGGAAAATGGCTGATCTCGGCAAGCTCTATTCAAAAGACCGTAAGGCTGTACTCAGACACAGAGAATGGCGCGGTTTCAAAGATACCATGTATGACTATTACCGCTGGCTCGTAACATGGAAAGACATGATTGTCATGGTTCTTAAAGCCCCCGTCTCAACAGTCAAGGGTCTGTGGAAGTACCGCTGGATGGCATCGTATCTTTCAACGCCTTCATTTGTTGACAGACATACGGCAGGTCTGAGAGGTACACACCTTCGCATAGTGCATCTTCATTTCAATATGATTGTCAAACACGCAACGGGACTTATTCACACTTCATTCGTTGCTGATGAAAAAATCAACCCTAACAACAAGCTTTCAAAGAAAATTGTTCTCACCGATGAAATCATTCCCAATGAGATTTTTTCGGGATTCCCCAATCTTACGGTTATTCCTTTGCAGACAATTCCTATTTTCCTCACGTCAATGGTTGACCAGCAGATAACTCCGCCCTATCTTGAAGTAACGGAAAGCTTCGGCGTGCCTGCCGATGTTTGTCCGCTTCCCAGCGCCGAGGCAGGCGTTGCGATAGAGGATGATTATCCGAAAATGGGTTGCTGCATGGTTGCAACAAATATGCCCTGCGACGGCTCGGTTATGAACTCAACCTTCCTTGACAGACGCCTCAATCTTCCCGTTCATCTTTTCAACATTCCTCTGAGATATAACGATGAGGATGTTCAGGAATACGCTGTTGAAGAGGTTAAGGAGCTTATAAAATTCATCGAAGAACATACGGGCGAAAAATTTGACTGGGATGTTTTCTTTGAGGCGCTCAGAACTTCAAATGAACAGCTCGGATATGAGCTTGAAAAATGGGATATCAACAAAACTTCCTGTCCGCAGATGACGGGCGCGGCATTCTGGCTTTACAGAATTTATTATTTCAATCTCTCGGGCGGTGTTGACAAGAGATTCCTCAAGGTTGATAAAAAGGTCAACAAGCTGATGATGAAGGGCTATGAAAAGAAAGAACCCGTTTCAAAAGAAATGCGTCATCGCGCCGTCGTATGGAGCTGCCCTGCAAACTATTATACAAGCTTCGCAAACTGGCTTGAAAACTGCTGGGGTATGAATGTTGTTATGGATATGGAAACCATGATTTCATACATCAAATATGATACCGAAGATAAAGAGCAGGCTCTCAGGGATGTTGCAAAAACATATCAGCGTTCAATCATGCGTAAGCACACAAAGGGCGGCTACAGAAACGTTGTTGACGAGCTCTGGAGAATTGTTGAAGAATACGGAGCCGATACGGTTATCATGTATGACCAGATTTCATGCAAGGGCATGGACGGTCTGGCAGGCATTTTCGACGATCAGGCAAGAGAGCGAAACATCAATTTCATCTGGGTCAAGCAGGACCTGATGGACCCCAGAACAATCTCAAGGCGAGATATGCGCGAGCAGGTCAACAAGTATATGCAGACGGTTCTTCAGGAAGAACCGCTTGATCCGACTCTTGTTGATTTTGAAGACGATCTGGCATGGTAATTGAGCGATAAAAGGAGTAATATTATGAAATATTTCGGCGGATGTGACGTTGGTTCAACTTATACAAAATGCGTTATTCTTGACGAAAACGGCAAAATGGTTGCCAATGTTACAAACAGAAGCAAAATAAATCCTGTTGCGAGTGCGGAAATCGCTTTGGGCGATGCAATTGCGCAGGTTGACGGACTTAACTCCGCAGAGGAATTAAGCTACCTTATCGGTACGGGCTACGGCAGAAACAAGGTACCCTTTGCCGATGAAAACATTTCGGAAATCAGCTGCCACGCAATGGGCGTTCATGTTACAAACCCCGAGGTTAAAGCAATAATTGATATCGGCGGTCAGGATGTAAAGGGTATTTCAATTGATACTGACGGAACGGTCAAAAACTTTGCAATGAACGATAAATGCGCTGCAGGCACGGGCAGATTTTATGAGGCAATGGCAAATGCTTTTGAAATGACGCTGCCTGAGTTTTCCAAGCTTTCGCTCAATGCAAAGAACACTATCCCCATCACGGCGCAGTGCACCGTTTTTGCTGAGAGCGAGGTTATCTCTCTTGTAGGCGAAGGAAAGCCCATGGATGAAATCGCGGCAGGCATTCAGCTTGCGGTTGCAAAACGCTGCTTCGTTATGGCAAAGAAGGCGGGCGCATCTGACAGCATAACCCTTACGGGCGGCTGTGCAAAGAATGACGGACTTAAAAAGGCAATCGAAAAGGTTCTGAAAATCAGGGTTGTAGAGCTTTCAACCGATCCCCAGCTCATGGGAGCTCTGGGTGCAGCTGAATATGCCCGTCAGAAGGGTCTGGCAAAGGAGTAATAATATGGAAATTATTTTAATTATTCTCGGCGTTATTCTTGCCCTTTTTGTTTTAACCTTTGTTATCTATTTCTTTAACCTCGATATGAAGCTTATCAGAAAGGTTTATGACCTTCTTGGAAAGCATTACGATAACATGAAAAGGGATAAAAAGCTGTAATGAAATTTTTTGATTCGTTAATTCATGAAGCGGAAAACCTGATATCGTCCTTGCCGAAAAAAACTTTTCTTAAAGGCACCCCTTGGCGCGATACGGAGCAAAACGGAGTGATTATGAGGCGCGATACCGCTTTTGAGCTTGACGGCTCGGGCTTCAATCTGATAACCTCGGAAGAAATCGGAGATGAAATTATCGTTGTCGGCGACGACCTGAACGAAATATCCTCGGACCGCAGGTTTGCGAGGATTTCGGTTGTTCAGGCAGATGAGCCTGAGGATGAACAGAAAACATATAATCTCATAAAAAAGATTGACTATGTCAAATATCACTGCTTTCCCGACGGGTATATGATGCGAAGCACCTCCCGTTCGCATAAGGAATCGGTCCGTGTTTCAAAAAAAGCCGTAAAAGACGGAATTGATTTTCAGAAAATCGGCTCACTGCTGATTGAAAAATACAAGGAAAATCCTGCGATCAAAGGTGTCAGGGTGATATTTATAACGGCAAAAGAAACGGATTTTTCCGCGATAGAAAGAATGGCGGAAAAGAATTACTCAATTGCCGAAACGCTTAATCATATTATGAACAGCGTGAAATTTGACTGCGATACCTGTAACCTCAAAGCAATCTGCGATGAGGTTGAGGGCATGAAAGAGCTTCATTTCAGGACCTCCGGCTGAGTCGGGGTCCTGAAAACTGTTTAAAGCAAGATACCGGATATATTTGAGCTTTCGTCATGACATTGAAATTGACAATACAAATATTTTGTAGTAGACTGAATTCGGAATAAGAGTTGGGCTTGCGGTTCTGATATACACAAATAAAGCCCGAAGGAGAAAAGCTTTATGACTGACAAGGCAAAAAATAATGATGTAACAATTCTGGTCAATTCCTGCGATTTATATGAAGATACATGGTATCCTTTTTTTAAACTTTTGCAGATACAGTGGCCTGGCTGTCCTTACAGAGCTGTTTTGAACACCGAAACAAAAAAATATGACTGTCCTTTTATGGATGTTGAAACAATCACTTCAGGAAAAGAATTGTCATGGACCGCACGCCTGAAACATGCCTTGAAGCAGATAGACAGCGAATATATTCTGTTTTTTCTTGAAGATTTCTTTTTGATGTCACCGGTAAGAACTGAAGTGTTTGATAAAGCGCTTGAGATTATCAAGCAAAATAAGGATGTGGGATTGATTCATTTTACTCCCACAGAAATGGAAATGCCGGTATCGGGGAACGACCTCGATAACTGTTTTTATGAGTTGCCGGTGAGAAAACGCACACTCCGCACAAGGGTTGCGGTTTCTCTTTTCAGAAAAGATTATTTTTTGAAGCTTTTATATAAAGATGAGAATCCGTGGCAGTATGAACGCGAATCGCATATCAGATCCATGTTTGCGGGCTATAAAATCATACGGCAGGACTATGCCAAGTATCCTCAAGCTTTTACATATCATATAGATGTTGGTTTTGGCATCGGTATAACAGCAAGAAAGTGGCTGAAAAACAACAAAGCTTTTTTCGAGTCCATGGGAATTTATGGTGTTAACTATGAACGTCTGGGTGTTTTGAGCGACGAGGTTGTCAAACAGAAAAATGAGGAAAAAAAGGATATAAGAAAAGTCGGTTTTAAGGAATGGTTTTATCAGAAAGTGACACATCCTATAAAGCGAAAACTCAGACATGTTTGGTTTGTTCAGGATCTCCTCAATATCAAAAAATATATCAGATACAAAAAGTATTATAAAAACTATAAGGAATAAAAATATTCAGTATACCACCTGAAGAGAGGTGTTCGGTTTGTGGACAATGCTTGTGGGCATGATGACATGGTTCATGATGGTCGGAGTTCTGGTTTTTTTGTGCGTATGGAAAACAGCGTTTGCGGCAGGCTTCTATTTTGCCTCACGCAGAAACGGCATGAAAACGCTCCATTGGACGGTTTCGGGGCTTCTGTTCGATATATGGATGCTGATACCGTATTTTTACGCAAAAAGAAAAATTTCAGAACGGAAATGCCCGAAATGTGATGCTCCCGCAACGCCGCAAGCCGAATTCTGCACAGCCTGCGGAGAGAAACTCGAAAGATTTGATGACGGAAAGATTGCCGTCAGATTCCTGCTGATTTGTGTCGGCGGATATGTGCTGTTTACCGTTATCGGAGCAATTCTTCCGCTTTTTGTAGAGATGTAAATAATAAAGCCTGATGCCGAAGCATCAGGCTTTTTGCATGTGTTCAAAAATAAAACTCCTTCATGTCGTCGAGTCTGAGAAGCATGGGGTTGAGTCCGAGACCTGCGCCGACATCAATATCTATCCATGTGTCGGTAACTATTGCTCTGCCCTTATGTTTTTCTCCGAAATATACCGTCGGAGTATGTCCGAAAACCGTTGTTATGTCATCAAAATAACGCTGGCTTAAGTTAGGACGGGTCCAGATAAGGTCGAATTTTGAATATTCCGAAAGCTTTTTATCCGCGCTGAATGAGCCGAGTCCGCTGTGAACAAGAACAAAATCTCTGCCGTTAACCGTAACGGTTTCATAGAGGGGAGCTTCCCTGAGATATTCGAGGATATATTTTATCTCGCTTTTTCTCGTTGCCGAAAGCGCATCGAGAGTCGGGCCCGCGCTGTTTGAGGACCATGTCAGGTATGTGTTGAGCTTTGTGCCCGTCAGATTATTAATTGAGTCCTCGGTTATTTCGTCAAAAAGAAAATCACATTTGAGGAGCATATCCTCGTGGTTCCCGAGAATAAGCTGTGCGTTGGGCTGCGCCATCAGCCATTTGAGAATTCTGATTCCGTCAGGACCTCTGTCGATAACATCGCCGAGAACATATAAAAAGTCATCGCGTGAAAAATTGACTTCTTCGAGAAAGCCTTTGAATTTTTCTAGCGGAAATCCGTGGAGATCCGATGTTACATAAACCATTTTTACCCTCCGTTCTTAATATATATTATACAATAAATTTGTGAAACAGGTGTGAACAAGAACCGCAGGGGATTACCTCTGCGGTTCGGTTTATCCTAAAGAGCAGGCGGATGAAAAGAGGAATAAAGATAAATCAGAAAGAGATAGAAAAATGATGAAAGTGAAAGATTTTATAAATGCGCCTGCTCATTTAGCAAAAATAACAGAGATTAAGCCGCATCGGGAGCGTGAACAAGCTTAACGGTGATCGGTTCGGGATCGGGCAAATCAACCGAGGCATAGGGGTCTTCAAAAGGAACATCGGTATCATCGCCGAGCAGAAATTCATATATACAGTTTAAAAGCTTCATTGTTATTTCTCCTTTGTCGTTTTCTTTGTCTTAATTATAACGATGGAGATGTCCCAAAAAACGGACTTTCAATGAATAAAACATCAGATTTTGTGTTTTTTCGCAAAAAAATATTCCGAACCTTAGAAGATTCGGAATCATTTTTTTAAAACATCATAAGCACTGTTGCGGCAAAGGCAACGAGAGCGGCGATAACTGTTCTTGCAGAGGGCTTTTCCTTGCGGATAATGCTCACTGCGGTTGAGAAAAACATCGTTCCGCCCGTAATAATCGGGAACTGAACAGATGCAGGCAGGCTGACAAGCGCAATCAGGCAGAAGAGGTTGCCGATTCCGTTGCAGACTGCATATCCGCCGACATAGGCAAGCTCTTTGAGAGAAACGCGCGAGATTTTCTTGTTGACGATAAGCTGATATGCAATGCAGAAGATTACAACGCAAACATTGACCGTTGCCATAAAGCTACGGCTGTCAACGGCAAGCTCAGGCGATGACTGATGAATTTTTGAAATAACGCCGACCATACCGTTCAAAACGAAAACGGCGAGATAGAATTTCATATTGCCCTTGTTTTTGTTACCCTTTTCGAAGCTCATTGCAGTTGCGGCGCCGATGAGAATAACGCAGACCGCTTTAGGCAGGTTGAAGCCCTCGTTGCAGAAAATTACGCCGTATGCAAAGGGGAGGAGCATGCCGCCGAGCATGGCGAAGATCGAAAAGACAGAAAGATTTGCGGTTTTGAAAGCCTTGAGGCTTGCAAAGCTGTAGCCGAGAACAACCGCGGCATAAATAACCGCCATAAGAACCGAAAACCATGTAATGCTGAGCCTGAATCCGTTGAGAACAAGCATAATCAGAAAAGATATTGCATGCATATAAAGCGAAAGAGTTACGGCAGAGTCTGTGCCGTCGCCGCGGCTTTTCTGATATTGCTGATTAAAAAGAAACTGCAGAGCAAACAGCAATGCCGCTGCCGCAAGTAAACCGTACATCATAAAAGCTACCTCCTGAAACAATCCAAACAACATTTTATCAGCAGAAACAGTGTTTGGCAATATTTATTTTTAAAATCGGGAGATTATTTTTCTGCCATGTTGATTTATCGGCATTAAATGATATAATTGAAATATATCGTAACGAAATGAGGCGAAAAGGTGAAAATACTGATTGCCGTTATCTGCGCCGTTTTTGTTCTTGCGGCGGTGCTTGTAATCAGAGCGGTTGCTTTCAGAGCGCGAGCAAGAAAACCTGAGGCTGAAAAACAGCATGTTTCAGATGAAAAGCAGGCAGAATATGCGAAAAAGCTCGGCGAAATGATTCGGTGCAAAACCGTTTCGGTCAGGGGCAGCTATGATGATACCGAATTTGCAAAGCTGCGCGAAACCGTTAAAAGGCTTTTCCCTGAGGTCCATAAAACGGCGGAGAAAATGACCTTCGGCGATGACTGCTGGATATATAAAATCGAAGGAAAAGACAAGACGAGAAACATCATGCTTATGTCGCATCACGATGTTGTTGCGGCAAAGGGAAAATGGGAGCATCCCGAATTCTGCGGCGAGGTTTTCGGAAATGAAATATGGGGCAGAGGCACTGTTGACACAAAGACCTCCCTTTTCGCTGAATTTCAGGCGCTTGAAGAGCTTCTCAGCGAGGGAGTTTTACCCGAAACCAATGTGTGGCTCGGCTCATCGCATAACGAAGAAATCTTCGGCGACGGAATACCCCTTGCGGTTGAGTATTTCAAAAAGCAGGGGATAGAGTTTGAATCCGTTCTGGATGAGGGCGGCGGAATAATAGAGCCTCCGCTTGACGGAATAAAGTATAAATGCGCCATGGTTGCCGTTCACGAAAAATGCAGGCACACTCTTATCTGTACAGCAAGGCAGGGTAAGGCTAAAAACAGTCTTGCGGCAAACTCCGACACCGTAGTTTCGGTTATGGCGAAGTTCATAAACGAGATAGACACAAGCAAAATATTTATCCGCAGACTTTATCCTGAGGTAAGAGCGATGTTTGAGCAGCTTTGCCCGTACACCCCCTTTGCGTTCAGAGTTGTTTTTGCAAATCTGTGGCTTTTCGGCCCGATAGTCAAAGCTGTTATGCCGAAGATAAATCCGATGGCAGGCGCTATGGTCGGAACTAACTGTTATTTCACGGAAATCAGCGGTTCGAATTCGGACAAAGTCTGCACCGCAAAGGCGTATTTCCGCGCTATGAGTCCCGATGATTTGCAGAAAGAGCTTACGGAGTTCAGGAAAATTGCGGAGAAATACGGCATTGAAATCACAGAGGGAGAAGGTAACGAGAGCTATCTTCCTGCCGATATGAAATACAAAAATTTTGAATACACAAGAGAATGTATTGCAGAGATTTTTCCGCACACCGTCAGCGCGGCGTATGTGCTTGCGGCGGGTACGGATGCGCGGCATATGACCGAAGTTTCACCCTGCGCGCTTCGCTTTGCCCCGATTGAAATGACCAATCAGCAGTTTAACAGCGTGCATAATGAAAACGAGAATATTGCCGTCAAATCCGTTGCAAATGCGGTGGTTTTCTATAAGCATTATATTAAGAATTACAGATAATACAAAAAGGCACACGGTCAGCTGACCGTGTGCCTTGGCTTTTGCTCTTATGCTTTGCCGACAAAATCAATAACAGCGGAGAAAATATCGCCGATCATTGTGCTGACAGAAGCCATATCCTTACCTGTGATCTGTTCAATGAGAGAAAGAACAAACGTAGGGATGTCGCTGAGCATTGCAAGAATTGCAAGCATGAGTAACACTCCTTTCAAAATTTATTATAACACGGCATTTGCCGAAGTTATCTTATTTATAGTCCTTCATGTATTCGCCGTGAGCCTCGATGAGCTCGTCAACCATTGCCTTGATATCGTCAATGGAAAGCTCCGCCGCAGTGTGAGGATCAAGCATGGCTGCCATATAAATATCCTCGCGCTTCTTTGTGACTGCCGCATTGATTGTGAGAAGCTGAGCGTTGATATTTGTCTGGTTCATAGCTGCGAGCTGAACGGGAAGCTTGCCTACATGGCAGGGATTGATGCCTCTGCCGTCGATAAGGCAGGGAACTTCAACGCATGCATCGGCAGGAAGATTGTCGATAAGACCCGTGTTGAGAACATTACCGCCGATTTTATAGGGGTTGCCCGTAACGATTGCTTCCATAATATAAGATGCGTATTCGCCCGAGCGCTCGTGAGTAATCTTGCCGTCGGCAAGGATTCTTTCCTTTTCTTCCTTCCAGCCTTTGATCTGGTTGATGCAGCGGCGGGGATATTCATCAAGCGGAATGTTGTATCTTTCAATCAGCTCGGGATATTTTGATTTGATGTAGAAGCAGTTATATTCCGAGTTATGCTCGCTGGATTCGGTGCAGTAATATCCGAAGTTTTTGATATATTCGAATCTAACCATATCGCTGTGCTTCTCGGAAGCGTTTTTCTCAGCAGCTCTTTTGCGGATTTCGGGATAAAGATCGTTGCCGTTCTTATCCTGAATTTCAAGCAGCCAGCCCATATGGTTGATACCTGCGATGAGCTCTTTTCTGCCTTCGAGCTTATCTTCCATGCCGAGACTTGTGAGCAGGTCTCTTGAACAGCTCTGAACGCTGTGGCAAAGACCGACGGTTTTGATATTTGTATATCTCTGCATATATCCCGAAAGGATTGCCATGGGATTTGTATAGTTGAGGAACCATGCATCGGGGCAGACCTCTTCCATATCGTTTGCGAAATCCTGAAGAACGGGGATTGTTCTCAGACCTCTCATGATGCCGCCGATGCCGAGAGTGTCAGCAATTGTCTGGCGCAGACCGTATTTTTTGGGAACCTCAAAGTCGATAATTGTGCAGGGATCATAAAGACCTACCTGAATTGCGTTAACAACAAAATCAGCGCCTCTCAGAGCATCTTTTCTGTTTTCAACTCCGCAGTATTTTTCGATTTTTGCGCGTCCTTCATTAACATTGTTGTTGATTGCGCTGAGGATTATGTAGCTGTCTTCAAGTCTTTCCTTGTCGATATCATAAAGAGCGATAACGCTGTCGCGAAGGCAGGGGGTGCACATGCAGTCACCGATAACATTTCTTGCAAAAACGGTGCTTCCTGCACCCATAAACGTAATTTTAGGCATAGTCTGAGCTCCTTTCGGATATAGGGTTTGGCGGTTCCGCCTGAATTTAATATAACACAATATATTGTTTTTTACAATACAAAAAAGCAATTAATATATTCCCAATGCTTTACAAATAAAAATCCGTCTGCTAAAATGTAGATACAGAAAAGGAGGAAATAATATGAAAAAGTTAGTTTCAGTTATAATGGCACTCGCTCTCGTTGTTCAGGTTTGCGTTTTCGCTTATGCGGATTTCAACGCACCTGCACTCACCAAGGCGGAGTGGGATACACTCTATAATTCCCTCAAGGACGATAATACTCTGCCGATGCTCTGCGTCGGAGCAAACGAAACCGAGGTCAAACTTTGCTGGCATGCGGATAAAGAAACCGCCCGCGCCGAAGTAAAGCTTTCGGATAATGCAGAAATGACGGGCGCAGAAACCTTCACAGGCGAAAAAACCGAAGCCGAAAACGGTGAGCAGGTCGTCTGCCGCGTGACAGTAACCGGTCTTGAGGGAAATTCAACATATTATTATCAGTGGTATACGGATAACGGCTGGAGCAAGGCTTATAAATATGAAACCAAGTCTTTCGGCGCCCACAAAGCACTTGTTATCGGCGATGTTCAGATTGGCGGACAGACTGACTCGACAGAAGTTCAGTCGCAGAACGGCTACACATGGAACAGCGTTCTTGCCGAAGCTCTTTCCGAAAACCCCGATGCAAGCTACATGGTTTCGCCCGGTGACAACACCTCAACCGGTCAGACAGCCGCCGAATGGCAGACATTTCTTATGCCCGAAGCGCTCAGAAGCCTGCCGCTTGCTCTTGCAATCGGAAATCATGATAAAAAAGGCATGATGTATAACTACTATACAAACATGCCCAACGAATATTTCGGAGAATATTTTGAAGGTCTTGACAGAGATTTCTGGTTCCGCTACGGCGATGTTCTCTATCTTGTTTTCGATGCATGCTCACCGAGTGCCGCCGATCATATGGCAATGGCAAAAGAGGCGGTTGAGGCAAACCCCGATGCAAAATGGCGCATCGGTATTATGCATCAGGCTCTTTTCGGTCCCGGCTACAGCGCACTCGATGCCGAAACGATGATTCTTCTCAATGCGGTTTTCAGCCCGATTTTTGATTCGTTTGATGTTGACCTTGTTATCACGGGACACAGCCATCTTCAGGGCCGCTCACATTTCATCTATGAAAGCTCGGTTGTAGGTAAGGCAGAAAGCGGCAAGACCTATACCGACCCCGCAGGTACGGTTTATCTTAACACAAACGCAATCTGCGATCAGGGCAGCTTCAGCGGCTCTGCGCCGTATATGGCATACAGCTTCTATGATAACGATGTTACAACTTATACAACCCTTGAATTTGAGGGTGATACTCTTAAAATCGAAACCAAAAGAGGCGACAACAGCGAGCTGCTTGACAGCCTGACTCTCAAAAAGACAAAGGACTTCAAGGATAACGGAATTCTCCAGAAGCTCCACAGATTTGTTTATAAGTTTGTTGAGTTCCTCGGAATCGTTTATCAGAAAATCGACAATATCGTTGTTGAAATCAGAGGCGGACATTTTTAATTGACAAAAATCCTCACGGCCTGACGGTTGTGAGGATTTCTTTATAGTATTGTAATATTTTCTTTATAATTATACTGTAGAATAAGAGCGATAAATGACAGAATAGGGGAGCATGTATGAAAATTTTCAAAAAACTGTTTTTGCTTGCCGTTGCGGTTGCTCTTGTTGCAGGGGTTGCGGCAATCGGGCTGAGTGAATATGTCAAAGCAAGCGCTGCAGAATATATTCTTGATGCCGACAAGGTGGAGGAAGACTATGACTGCATACTTGTTCTCGGCTGCAAGGTTAACGGAGATTCGCCGAGTCTCATGCTCAGAGACAGACTCTGGCAGGGAGTGGAGCTTTATAACAGCGGAGCAAGCGACAGACTGCTCATGAGCGGTGACCACGGCAGAGACGGATACGATGAGGTTGGCGTTATGAAAGCCTATGCCGAAGAAGCGGGTGTTTCGTCTGAAAATATTTTTGAGGACCACGCAGGGTTTTCAACATATGAGAGTATGTACAGGGCAAGAGATGTTTTCGAGGCGAAGAAAATTCTGATTGTTACGCAGGAGTATCATCTTTACCGCGCTGTTTATGATGCCAGAGCTTTGGGTCTTGATGCTTATGGTGTTATCGCCGAGCCAAGCATGAATTACGGCGGACAGACATACAGAGACATCAGAGAGATTTTTGCGAGAGACAAGGATTTTCTGTTTTCTGTTTTCAAGCCCAAGCCCACATATCTGGGCGAAGCCATACCTATAAGCGGAAGCGGCGAAGCAACCGAAGGCTGATAAAAACTATAAGACAAAACAAAAACCCCGTTCCTTTCGGAACGGGGCTCATTGCATTTTAAGGCAAAATTATTTGATTTCAACCTTTGCGCCAACTTCTTCAAG
>JAZPXO010000021.1:0-5175 GCA_045543735.1 Acutalibacteraceae bacterium | reverse complement strand
TTTTAAGTGAAGCTTTTATTGTTTTTTGCATAGTATATAATAACATTTATATACATACGGAGGGGTTATATGAACTGTTGCATAACCGAGCTTCGATGCAAGGAAATAATCAACAAGTCAAACGGTTGCAGGCTCGGATTTGTCAGCGATATCGAGGTCGATAAAAGCTGCGGCAGGGTTGTTGCACTTATTGTTTACGGCAGGCCGAAATATTTTGGTGTCTGCGGCAGGAGGGAGCGCATACGCATCTGCTGGGAGGATATAGATGTTATCGGCAGCGATACGATACTTGTATGCAAAACAAGCTGTGAAAATAACGAGCGCAGAAGAAACCGCGCATAAAAAATCCCCTGCACTTTGTGTGCAGGGGAAACTTGTTTAAGGTATGTAATTAATAAACGAAGTTCTTGTAGAATACGTGTGTCTTACCTGTTGCGTTGCCGCCGCCTGCTGCATCAATGACAACACTGATATCAAATTCAACGGTAAGGCTGATAAGGTGACCTGTTGCACCGTCGATTTCTGCCTTGACAACTGCATTGTTGTAGCTTTCGCTGATAACTGCGCTCTTGACAACTTCGCCGATTGCGCTGTAGATAACGGGAGCAGTCTTGTGGTCGAAGTAGCTCTTATCTGCATCACCTACGCAGATACCGCACTTGTCGATGGGAGCCTTGGTCCAGCTTTCTGACTTTGAAGCCTTGCTGGTGCCGCCCTTAACGTTGAGAACGATTGTGTACTTGCCGTTAGCTTCTGTGCAGGTTGCGTTTGTAACGTCTGCTGCAGAGAGTGTGCTCTTGCGGAGATAGTGGTGAGGAACATCGCTTTCCCACTTGCCCTTTGTTACGTCCATTGTGTACTTGTTTTCAGCGCCGATACCCATGAATGAATAGACAAGATCGCCGAACATTTTGAGAAGAGCGCCTGCATTAAGAGCTTCGTTATCGGTGTAACGAACTTTGTTAAAGCCTACTTTTGCATCGTAAGCAGCGTTGATGGTGTTGTTGTAAAGAGCGATGATGTCAGCAACTTCTGTGGGAGCTGCTGTGATAGCGGGCTCTGTGGGAGCTACGGGAGCTGAGGGGTCAACAACTGTGTCGCCGCCTTCAACGGGAGCTGAGGGGTCAACAACCGCGTCGCTGTTTTCAACGGGAGCCTGAGTTACTTCGTCGGTAACTTCGGGAGCTGTTGTGGTTTCGGGTTCGTTGTTTCCGCCGCAAGCTGCAAATGAGAAGAGCATTGCAACTGCAAGCATGATTGCGAGAATTTTCTTCATGGTTAATACTCCTTTTTAATTGAATATTTGATGCCGTAAGGCATAATTCACATATCAGACAGATTCAATGAATCTCAGGAAAGCTGCCTTGCCTTCCTCTGTGCGCTTGTAAACGCCTGCGTGTTCGAGAACGGTTGCAAAAACCTTGCCGACTTCGGTTTCGATGATGCTCATTGCGTTGTCTGCATTGATTTCATCATATTCCTTAACGAATTCCTCTGCCCAATCAGCATGGCTTGCCGTCAGTTCGTTTGCGCGAAGATCTTTACCGTTAACAATGGCATCGGCAAGAGCTTCAAGCTCGGGCTTGAGTCTGGGAGGGAGAACGGCAAGACCCATAACCTCAATAAGACCGATGTTTTCTTTTTTGATATGGTGAAGCTCCGAATGGGGATGATATACGCCCATGGGATGCTCCTCGGTTGTTATGTTGTTGCGAAGAACGAGATCCAGCTCATATTTTTCGCCCCTGCGTCTTGCAATGGGGGTAATTGTATTGTGAGGTGTACCCTCGGTTTCGGCAAAAATGAATGCCGCCTCATCGCTGTAGCCTCTCCATTTTGTGAGAATTTTATCGGCGAGATCGACAAGTCTTTCGGGCTTGTCGGAGAGCAGGCGTATTGTTGACATCGGCCACTTTACAATGCCTGCCTCAATATCCTCAAATCCTGCAAACGAAATTTTTGTTTCAATCGGAGCGCGCTCCATAGCGAATTCGTATCTGCCGCCCTGAAAATGCTCGTGGCTGAGGATCGAACCGCCAACGATGGGCAGGTCTGCGTTCGAACCTACAAAATAATGAGGGAAGTGAGTTGTGAATTCAAGAAGCTTTGCGAAAGCCGCCTTGTCAATTGTCATGGGTGTATGCTTGCTGTTGAAAACGATGCAGTGCTCGTTATAGTAAACATAAGGTGAATACTGCATGAACCAGGGCGAATTATCAATCGTTATCGGAATGATTCTGTGGTTTTGTCTGGCAGGGAAGTCAACTCTGCCTGCATAGCCCTCGCTTTCTCTGCAAAGCATGCATTTCGGATATCCTGACTGCGGCGCATTTTTTGCCGCTGCGATTGCTTTCGGGTCTTTTTCGGGCTTTGAAAGATTGACTGTTATATCAATCGTGCCGTATTCGCCTGTCTGCTGCCATTTGAGAATTTTTGCGATTCTGTCTCGGCGGATGTAGTTTGTGTCTCCGCTGAGCTTATAGTAATAATCGGTTGCCGCTTCAGGAGATTCGGCATAGAGTCTGTTGAATTCTCCGATAACCTGAGACGGTCTGGGTGTGAGGACACCCATGATTGCTGTGTCGAAAAGATCTCTGTATGTAATCGAATCAACGATTAATTCTTTTTCGGCAGCTGCATCGCAGAGCTTATCGAGAATTTCGTTGATTTCGCCCTTCGCGGCTTCACAGTCTGCATCGTACGAGTCCATTCCGAGCATTGAAATGATTGCGTTTGTGCAATATACTCTGTCGCTCTCTTCGATCAGACCGTTACGGACTGCGTAGTTTATCAGGGCTTTGATATATGAATCGGTCATAACAAATCTCTGCTTTCATATGAATTATTTTTATTATATACATTTTATCATAAATGTGCAAGTGTTAAATTGGATATAATACATACTTTTTGCATGTTCTGCGGCAAATTACGGCTTTGTGTGTATGCTATAATTATGTTACGGAAAAAAATTAAGTTTTATACTTTACTTTTTGCGTTTCACATGTTAAAATATTAAAGTGCAAAAGCGCAAAACTGAAAGGCGGTTTAAAATGAGCGATAAGATTAAAGACAAGAACGTTGATTTTCTTTTTGAAGCAATCCTCAACCTGCGTACAATGGAAGAATGCTACGATTTTTTTGAAGATCTCTGCACCGTTACGGAAATAAAATCAATTTCGCAGAGAATTGTTGTTGCAAAGATGCTCCGCGATAAAAAGGTTTACAGCGATATCGTCAATGAAACAGGCGCCAGCACCGCAACAATCAGCCGCGTTAACCGTTCGCTGCAGTATGGCTGCAACGGCTATGAAGAGATATTCAAGAGGATGGAAGAATAATGTCTTATGATAATTTCTCCCGTTATTATGACCTCCTGACAGATAATGTTGAATATGAGAAGCGTGCAGATTATTTTTGCAGGCTTCTTTCCATGTGCGGAATAAAAGACGGCATCCTGCTTGATCTTGCCTGCGGAACGGGAAGCATTTCCGTTGCGATGGCAAAAAGGGGATTCGATGTTATCGGCGTTGATTCGAGCATAGGCATGCTCAATGCGGCGCGGCAGAAAGCCTTTGAAAGCGGTCAGCAGATTCTTCTGCTGAATCAGAGCATGGATGATATCGACCTTTACGGAACGGTTGACTGTGCGGTTTGTGTTCTTGACAGCATAAATCATCTTGATAACGCGGATTCGGTCAGACGCACCTTTGAAAAGGTTTCGCTTTTTATGAATCAGGGCGGAGCGTTCGCTTTTGATGTGAATACATTATATAAGCATAAGCACATACTTGCCGATAACACCTTTGTTTATGACCTCGATGAGCTTTATTGCGTGTGGCAGAACAGCTTCAACGAATCGGATTTCAGCGTGGATATTGCTCTTGATTTCTTTGAGGAGGATGACGGCGCATATTACCGCTCGGGCGAATGCTTCACAGAGCAGGCATATGAGCTTTCCGATATAAGGAACTGGCTTGAAGAAGCAGGCTTTGAGGTTATCTGCATATTTGACGATATGACAGAAAACGATGCGCATCCCGAAACGGAACGCGCGGTATTTTTAGCGAAAAAGAAGTGATAATATGAGTGAACTTGTAAGAATGATTTCGGTTGACGGAACGCTGACCGTTATGGCGGTGGATTCAACCGATATAATAAACAGAATGGAGCAGATTCATCAGACATCCGCGGTAACTTCGGCAGCGCTCGGCAGACTGCTCACCGCGGCATCGATGATGGGTGCAGTTTTGAAAGGGAAAGATAACAGCATAACGCTTCGCATAAACGGCGACGGACCTGCGGGCTCGGTTATAGCTGTTTCCGACAGCTCGGGCAATGTCAGGGGCTATGTTGCAAATCCTGTTGTTGAAATTCCTCTCAACGATAAGGGTAAGCTTGATGTTGCGGGCGCAATCGGTAAAAACGGAAGTCTCACCGTCATGAAGGACCTCGGCATGAAAGAGCCTTATATCGGTCAGGTGCCGATTGTTTCGGGAGAAATCGCAGAGGATATAACAAGTTATTTTGCAACCAGCGAGCAGACACCGACGGTCTGTGCGCTCGGTGTGCTTGTTAACCCCGATCTTTCAATAAAAGCGGCAGGCGGATTTATCATTCAGCTTCTTCCCACAGCGATGGACGATACAATAGATATGGTTGAGGAATGCATCAAAGGAATTCCTTCCGTAACGCAGATGCTCACAGACGGCATGACTCCCGAAGCAATCTGCCGCAGCGTTCTGAAAACCTTTGAGCTTGATATTCTTGATACATCAAGCCCCGAATATAAATGCAACTGTTCCAAGGACAGAGTTTCCAAGGCTCTGCTTACTCTCGGAAAGGATGAGCTTAAAGAAATGGCAAATGATCCCGTAACGGAAGTAAGCTGTCATTTCTGCGATAAGAAATACAGATTCATGCCGTCCGAGATTCTGAAGCTTGCGGAATAAACGGTCAGAGGCGGTGTGAAAAACGCCGCCTTTTTATCAGAAAAAACGCCCTTTTATTGTGCCTGAAAAGCAAAATAAAAAAATTGAAAATTTTTTAAATTTTTTTCAAAAAAGGGTTGACAATTCCAAAAAAGTGTTGTATTATATAGCACGTCGCTTGACGAAAGTTCAGCGCAAAAAATGTGGGAGCATAGCTCAGCTGGGAGAGCATCTGCCTTACAAGCAG
>JAZPXO010000020.1:0-36214 GCA_045543735.1 Acutalibacteraceae bacterium | reverse complement strand
TCCCGAAATGAACGGAGAAATGCCAAATTTTAACGGTCAGATGCCGCCGATGAACGGCGAAATGCCAAACTTCAACAGCGAATTTCCTGCACCTCCGCCAAACAATGTTAACTCTTTCGGCAACGCCAGTATGCTGTCGATGAGCAACTGAACTTCAAAAAGGCTGTTGCATTTTGCACAGAACGAAAAGCAAAAGTAAAAGAGAATTAAAAAAGATCAGATTATCAAAGACCCATTCTGTTGCTCACATTACAAAACCCATAGACTTAATCTCCATATTTTCACATACTGTGAGGCAGGGAAAATGCCGCCTTCCGATATGACAGCATAGCAACTTTTGAAACGGTATAACTTCGGTTATGCCGTTTTTTGCTCTTTGCATCTGCTGTAAAATTGGTTTAATAATTCGTTTGGTAATATGCCTGCATAGTTGTAACTGATTATAACTTTCTGCACCCTTTTGCCTGACGATTTGTCAGGTTTTTGAACATAAACAGCTTTTACCATATCATTGAGAATGGCAGGTGTCAGTTTTTCAATACCGACATATTTCTTTGCTGTACGGATAAACTTTTCAATGTTATCCGTCTTTTCCTGAAATCCCTGTATTTCTTTGTTTAATAACTCGATTTTTTCTTTAAGTTCAGCTTGCTCGGTTTCGTAATCTTCCGAAAGAATTCGGAAACGGGTTTCTGAAAGATTGCCGTTTACATAGTCTTCGTATACACGTTTGAATAATCGGTCAAGTTCTGAACAACGGTTTTCAGCCTTTTGAAGCATTTTTCTTTTGGCATCAAGTTCTTTCTTTGCTTCACTTGATTTCAATGCACCGAGCGCTTCTCTGAATTCATCTTCAAATGCAGAAACGCACAGACATATATTTTCTTTCATCGTAAATTCATTCTGCAATGCAAAATCAAAACTGTAAGCAAGCTGAGCCTTTTTACTCTTTTCAATTTTCTCAACTTCATTCCACAGAGTTTCTCTGTCGGAAAGATTTTGCGGAACATACTCGGGCAACATAATTCCCGATTCAACAACTCCGCCTTTACGGGTGTAATCGCTGACTTCGCCGTAATATTCACTCTTTAATTTTTCGCCTGCACAGTAAGCGGCACACGCCACCGCACTCTGACCCGCACTCCGTTTTATTTGTGTAACGTGAAAATGAAAAAGTGACATTACTGCATCGACCTTTTAAAATACTTTTTCACTTCGGGCAGATCGAAAATGAATTCGGCAAGCTGATAAAAATCCGCAGAAGTCATATCCTTTGTTTCGGGGCAAACGCTTTCGATTGCACCGCCTTTTTCACAAAGACGGTGAGTGCGTTTTGCTCTGTTACCTTTGGTGAGATACTCAATGCGATTCTCAAGCCGCTGTTTCTGATGTTCAAGTATTTCAATTTCTTTTTCATTCTTTATTCTTTCTTCAATTAATTCTTCTTTTGATTTACTCATAAAATCTCCTTTTCTGTTTTTGGATACAAAAATCCCGTTGCTTCAAACGAAACAACGGGATAGATTGAAATATTCAATTTCAATAATATGTGGTTAGCTGCAACGCAGCGCAAGGGTAAAACCCTTGTTTAAAATCTTTGATTTTTCATTAGAGGAGCTACGCACATATACATTCCGTGAGGATATGTATAGAAGTGCGCCCTTCGGGATTTTGATAGACTAAACCCCGCACAGCCAAAGCCATACGGGGACAGTAGTTATGTTTTTTTAATAAGCATACCTGAATAATACAATCATAAATTTTTTCAAATTTTCAAGAAAATCATGAAGTTTCACTTCAAAGAATTCATCAAAAGCTTCTCTGAATTTTCCTTTCAAATCTTTAGTCTCTGTTTTTTCATTAACAACAATTTGGGTTTTTGTAGAAGCTTTGATTTCATTACCGAATGAATCTTCTCCGTAACAAATTACTTTTATAGTACATTTGCCTTCGCCAACTGCTGTTACATTTCCGTAATTATCGACAACAGCCACGGATGTATTGCTTGAAGACCAAGCCTTACTTGTTGCTTTAAAATTGCTTGAGGGTAACAGTCTGGTTTTGTCATCAACCTTCAAAGTGCGTTTAGCTAACATTATAGTTTCGGGCAAATAATACTTTGCATTTATTATCAAATCTTCTTCTTTGATTTCATAGTAGCTCCATGATGCAATATAACCTGCCTTTTGAGGAATTTCTGGTTCAACAAGATTCTCTGTTTCAATGGTGAATTTTTGTGTTGAAACAACAACTCCGTCAGCAACAAAATGTGCAGTATATTCATACATCACCGGTATTGTCGAAAAACTAATATCAAGTTCAACATCTTCCCAAGATTCATTATAAGTATCCGGTTGTGAATATGAAAACTCAACAGGAACAGATGTTAATTTTTCGTCAGTAAGAACCTTAAAGCATAAAGTAAACAACAATCCGTTATCGGTAACATTTTCTGTATTATTCCAGATAATTTTAATTTTATCTGTTATGTTACCTATATTGTTGTCAAAACTGCCAATCGAAATTAAGGTACCTTTTGTTACCGAAAAAGGTTCAATAACCGCACTGTCATAACTAACATTTAATTGAAATCCCATTATTCCGTGGTTATTATTGATATAAACAGGAACATTTACATATTCATCGCTCACAAGAACTTTTTCATCGGTATAAATTATTGCCGGTTCGTCTGCATAAGGATTGATAATCGTAATTTCTGCATTTGTACAATTAGCTTCAACTGTTGTTCCGCTTACAGTAGCAGAAGAACAAGAAATATCTATTGTTTCCTGTGCTTCAACATATTCCTCAACTTTAAAATCAGCAACAAGTACCAGCAGATTATCTGTATTTATTGAAGCATTATTACATATGAATGTTATGGTTCCGTCACCATTATCAATAACCTCATCAACAAATTCGGATTGAATTTCTTTGAAGCCGAAAATACTGTTGTTATAGTTGAGTGTAAGCGTAAAGTCAGTTAATTCGTTTGCATTGCCAACATAAATCGGGAAAGAAAGCACCTCTCCTGCATTGACGATAACGGAATCAGAACAGAAATTAAGTTTGCTGTCCTCAACTGCATTTGAAACAGAAACAACCCCACCTGTGCAAGTCAATTTGACATCCTCGTAATTTTCATTATAAGTATCCTTTTGAATATAAGATATTCCGAGTGAATACTTACCCGGAGACGCACTTTCGTTAACGGCAAAATTAACAGTAAACAGTGTTCCGTCAACACAAATATTTTCATCGGTGTAATATGTAACCATCAATTTACCGTTGGACATTGAACCACCAACACTGTCATTGATTGTTCCGCCACTGAGCATTTCACCCGCTGTTACTGAAACGGGACTAAAAACTGTTTCATCATACTCTAAAACAAATGAAAAGCCCATAAAGCCTTGATTGCTCATTATTCTTACAGGTATTGACACTGCTTCGCTTGCATTTGCAAAAGCACTTGATGCCCAAACTGTCGCAATATCGGCATCTACGACTTCAACCGTAAACGATGTCGGATGAGTCACTCCGTTTTCCGTGTATGTAACATTAACGGTTTTTGTTCCAATAGAGTTTAAATCACAAGTTGTTTCAAAACCGTCAGTTACGCTTTTATAAACAGAATTAGGATATTCAACCTTGAGCACAAGACCCGTAATGTCAAGTTCTTCGCCGACAGTGTACTGAAGTTTATTGGGAAGGGTTTGTATTGTAACACCTATAGGATCACCATTAACAATTGTAACATTGAATGTTGTCTCACATTCACCGTAAGTTACTGTGATTTTTTGTGTTCCTGTTTTGCTGAAAACAGAAACAGAACATTTAAAACCTTCCGATATTATCTCTTTTGAGCCATCAACATATTCTGCAAGCAGTGTCAAACCATCGGTGTTTAAAGTATCTCCAACAAGATACTCTGTTTTGTCTGGTGAAGAGTTTACGGAAATTTTGCTTGGAAGACCTTTTGCAACATTTACTTCAAACTCTGTTTCAAAGCCTTCGTAATTCACTGTTACTGCACAAACACCAGAAGATTCAAGAATTGAAGGGTTGCATGTGTAGCCGTCAGTAACTTTAACCATTTCTCCGTTATCATATGTAACATTTAAAACCAATCTGTCTGTGTCTAAAACGTCACCTAAAACATATTCTGTTTTATCAGGTAACGAACCAATTTCAACAAACAGAATTTGACTTTCCACCCAGCTTGCATATAGTGTATGGTCTGATGCGGTTGCAACAAGTGAATCTGAATAAACGGCAGTTCCGTCGTTCAATTTCCAACCTGCAAACCTGTATCCTTCCTTTGAAGATGTTGGCAAGTTTCCGTATTCCGAATCAAAAGAAACAGTTATAGAATCGAATTTTTCATTTTCGATTCCTGTAACTCCACCGTTCAGTTCAAAATCTACAGTATAATCATTAGGAATCCATTTGGCATAAACGGTGATATCAGAATCCAAATCAACAATCATGGAATATGTTATTTCTTTGTCATCCGATGTAAACCAGCCACCAAAAGTATAACCCTCATGAATAGGTTTAGGTAATGAACTGTATTTGCTGTCATAAGTTACAATTTTTTTGGTTATAGTTCCACTCGCACCGTTATAATTAAAATTGACTGTATACTTGTTTGGAATTCGTTCCGCATATAAAACAGTATCTTGAATTATAACATCATCAAAGTTCCAAGACGTGGTTAAACTACTATCAACATACCAGTTAGTTTCATATCCTTTTTTCAATGTTTCTGTTGGTATTTCTATCGGGTTGTTTCCCTGAACACTGTATACGCCAATAACAGAACCATCTTCTTCAAGCAAAGTCAGATCTTCATGATGATTTTCATACTCAACAATAAAACCTCTGCCTGGCGCTGAGTTTTTTGCATCATTCCATGCTGATTTAGTTAGGTAATATTCAAGATAATCTTCTGCCCCATAACTGCCGTTACTTGGTTCATCAGCACCCCAATTTGTGTATAAAAAACTCTCTTGTGTCACAGTTTCCCATACGCCTTCGGTTTCTGCATCGCTCGCACCAAACCAATAGCCATTTGTTGCCGCACCTAACGTAATAAGTTCAGAAACAAAAGAATCCTCTTCGGCACTGTTTATTACAACTAAATGTCCACCTATATATTTTGAATATACTTTTGAATCATTCCATGTCAAACCATCATCATATATCTCATATAGATTATTCCCCAAATAAGCTCTCGCAACTGGATTTAATTCGGCTGTATCAACTTCACATATAAATCCTACATTAGCAAGACGATAATATTGGTCTTCAGAATCGGGATTTCCTGTATTAAAATCATCGTTCCAAGTGCCTACAGGTTTTGTTGACGAACGGTCTGTAGAAAACATTTGAACATAATCTTGTTCACTTGTTGAAGAACCACTTGGTTCAGAGCCACCCCAATTGGTATATGAAACTGTTTCTCCAGTAACCCACTTCCAGGTACCCTCTGTTTCGGCGTCCGACATACCGATCCAATAAAGATTTTTAAGCCCGCCGTTTATCAAGTTAGAAACCATGGTTTGTTCTTCTTCGCTGGTAATTGTTACCAAATGACCACCTAGGTTTTCACAAAACGCCTCAGCATTAGTCCACGAGAGTGAGTCATTGTAAACAGAATAAATATGTCCGTTATAAATTGTAGTTGCATAAGGAATACCATTATCCTCAAACTCGCATATAAAACCTCTGCTGTCTGAAGAAATTGTCGTATCGTTCCAATATGATTTTGGTAGATAATACTCTAAATAATTCTCTGAACCTCCGCTTGGCTCGCTTGACCCCCAATTTGAATAACTGAACGACTCACCTGTTACCCATTTCCATGTTCCTTCGGTTTCTTCATCACTTGCACCAAACAAATAACCTTTAGCCATAGAACCTGATTCTGCCAACTCAACAACAGCAGTATTTTCAGCTGAACTTGTTATAACAACTAAGTGACCACCAAGCATTTCACATGCAGCCTTTGCATCTTTCCAATTGGTTTCAACATCATAAAGGGCATAGGTATGATTATTATACGATGTAGAGTTAGCAATTTTATATTCAATTGGAGACGATGTAAAAGTATAATCAAATCCGTTGTCGAAACAATATCCATGAATATAAGAATCTTCAACGCAGGCTATCACAAAATCCGAACAACCATCAAAAGCATTCGAGGAAATACTTGTGACAGACTCAGGAATAATAACCTTTTTTAATGAAGTGCAATTTTTAAACGCATAATCACCAATGCTATTTACGCTGTCGGAAATCTTAATTACAAGAATATCGGAACAATTCAAAAAAGCATTAGTATCAATTGCTGTAACCGAATATCCACTAATAGATGAAGGAATCTCTACTGTTCCTGTTGCAGAAGAGTTGTAATCTGCAATTACCGCTTCAGTTCCGGAATATGTATAAGCTAAATCGCCATCCACAATCAGTGATTCTGCTCTCGCTTTTAAATTGAATAAAGAGTCCAAATCAACTTCAGAAAAAAGTTCTGCCGGAACAAGCCCAATTACAAACAAAAAAGATAAAAAGAGCGATATTAAAATTTTAACTTTTTTTCTCAAATAATATCACTACCAATCATAATTTTACATAGTTCTCCGGCGGACAATATGCCGCCGGATTTTGATTTTTAAAGAGCTTCTTTGCCTACAAGGTACCTTGATACCAATGATGCGTCACGGTTGTTAACATATCCGTCCGCATTGACATCCATAGCAGCAATCTGCACTTCTGTCGGGGCTTCCTTATCAACAAGATATCTTGAAATTCTTGATGCATCACGGTTTGTTACATATCCGTCGCCATCCATATCGCCTGAAACAACAACGGTAACGGCGTCAAGTAAATCTTCTCCATTCATAAGTCTGATAATGGTTCCCGTTCCGACATAATCATCATCGGCAAGTTCATTTCCGTCAATATCAACAAATACAAGGTCATTGTTGGCAAAATGAGCCTTGACTTCAGCAACAGTTTCTGCGTGATGAATCTGTGTATCTTCATCTGTTACAACGGTAAATCCTCTGATATATCCGTAATCATCAGCGGTCAGAAATGAATTGCTCATAAGAGTTAATTCATCGCTGGGATTACCCACAACATTAATTTTGCAAGTTGCGGTTTCGCCGTTATCAACGATTATTGCATAAATTTCTGCAGAACCCTTACCTGTTGCGGTAACAACACCGTTATCATCTACAACAGCAACATTCTCATCGCTTGATGCCCAAACAATTTCGGGATTCTCAACATTACCACCGGTTGTTGCTGTGAGTGTATATGAGTTGCCCGACATCATTGTGTAACTTGAACGATTAAGATCGATTGTTACATATTCATCTTCGGGAACATAAACAGCGTTAACAGTAAGGTTTTCTGTTACTGCAGCATATTCATCTGTATCCCAGCCTGTGAATATATAACCTTCTCTTGAAGGTGCTGCAGGCTCGACAGCTGATGACAAATATAATACACTTTCTTCGCTGAGTATAATGCCATCATAATCAACAAACTCAACCGTATATGCGTTTGCATTATAATCAAGATAGATTGTTTGGTCTTCGGTTATGGTATCTGTTGCAATATTCCAGGGTTCCGAGAAGATCAATGCTTCTGTTTCCTCGTTGAATTCATATGCAAGATATGCACCGGCAACAGTATATCCATAGTATTCGGGGATGCCGTCCGCAAGAACCATTCCTCCATCAACAATACCTGAATAAGCAGTTGTACCCCATTCAGGTACCTCAAGATTCAACAGGAATTTGTCTGCTTCATCTCCATCATTTATTGCATAAAGTGCTGTAGCTTCCTGGCTTACATTCATATTGAAAGCAGTTGCAATAAATCGAAGTTGACATGTATCTGAAATTGTTATCCCTGTTGCATCATCATATTCCAATGCAGTTTCACTCATCATAGGATCTGTTCCATCTGTGGTGTAATAAATATCGGCATTTTCAGTTTCACATGAAAGCTTAACTGTCTGTGCACTTGAATAAGAACCTGATTCGATGTTTGCAACAGGTGTTTCGGTGGTATTGACAAACATATACTGCGGATAAAGCTGAGTGTTTTCGGTGATTGAAAGCATTTCAACTTCTGTTAATGTTTCGTCACCTTCAGCCTGCCAGCCGAAGAAAATTATATCTTCAGGAACTTCGAGTTCGGGAACAACAGGTGAATCTCCATATTCAATTTCCTGAACTGAAAGTGCTTCTCCTGAATCATCTATTCCGTTAAATGTTACTTCATAAGTAATGGGTTCATAAAGAGCAGTAATAATCATATCTTCTTTGACATTGGTTACACCGTCAATAACCTTGTCCCAACCAACAAATTTAAGTTCGGCAGTATCAAATGCTTCGGGAGGCATAAACTCTGCGTTATATCCGTAGGTTTCAATCTTTACAGGCTCTTCTGCATTCATTGAATCATAGTAAACAACCGTAAATTCAATAGGATCATATATTGCATTAATAACAGTATCACCTATAATATCCGTACTTCTCATATCCCAATGTGAGAATGTGTAACCCTCATGAACGGGAGGTTCAGGAGGTAAAGCATCGCCATGCTCTGTAACCGATTGATCATATGTATATATTGTTGTTGAATCAACATACTCCTGATAAACCGTATACCTTGTTCCTTCAGTTAAATTAGAATCTGCTCTGTACCAACCCTCATATACAGAAACTCCGTTAGTTGTTCCTGTCTTTTCAAGAGGCTCTGTTGTTATTTTATACAACCATGTTCCGGTAAGCCCTAAACTGTCAGCGGATGACTGACTATAACTGTAATATGTTGTACCGTTATATTCATATTTGTAACGTTTGTAATAATACTTGTAATTTTCATCTTTTTCGAAAGAAATCGGTATTTTCTCACCTGTTATTCCATCATAATATGTAACGGTATATACAGGATCAGGAGCTTCTATTTTACCCAGATAAATTGCACTGTCTGCACCCTCAATGCCGAGAGTTACGGTGAAATCGCCTGTAATTTCGGAAGGCTCTTCTCTGAGAATATACGGATCAAAGAAATAATTGCCGTCAGAATCAATTACTGTTTGTGCAACATATTCCGTTGTCCAGTCGGAAGCTTCTGTAACTTTATAGATAAACAAAGTTACTTGTTTTCCTGCATATTCTATACCAAGATTGCCGGTGCAGAAATCTTCTCTGATATTGGTTGTGTCGGTTGAGCTTCGCTTGGGCAAATCGGTCTTGTATCTGTATACCTGCTGTGTTTCAACCTCGTTTGTTTCATCGGATTTTAACTCAACCTCTGTATCCTGCCAATCAGAAAATGTTTCCGGCCATTTTTCAAGATAATAGGTATAAATTGAATCGACCGCCTGATATTCCTTGTGTGAACCTGATTTTACCTTTACATTTGTTGTTGCCGTGGTGTAATCAGTGCCTTGCTTTGTATTGACATCTGCAGCCCACCAAAAATCGCTTGCACTTCCGTAAGCCATTTTCCCGTCAAATGATTTATATTCGCTTAAGGGTTTATCGGTAAGTTTATATTCCCATTTTCCGCTGTAACCGTTGTTGGTCGCCCATGTTGAGCCGTATGACCACCATGTTCCGTTGTTTTGGTAGGAATATCTTTTGTAACAATACTTTTTAACAGTTTTATAATCAGTAACGGTTTTTTCATTTATGACTCGGTATTCAAGAGCTTCAGGCTTTGTTTCTGACCAACTTCCTGTAACAACTTCAGGCCCGGTTTGCTGATAGTATGTCCAACCGTTTGCAACAAGTTCGCTTCTTTCTGTTGTTGTATTAACGGTTGTTGTCATTTTATCTCTGTAGCGATACTGAGTTTTTGAATCAATTTCGCCAACACCTTCCTGCCCTTCAGGATTTACAGTTTGCCAAGCGGACCATTCGTCATAGTCCTGAACTCTTACTGTATAATGCTCCGCAACAGGAACGGTGCTCTTAAAGTTTTCAACCGCATAAATTTCTACATAGTCGGCAATCAGGCCCTTGGAATCCATAATCTCGTCAACAGGGATAAGAACTTTAAGCTCAACGCTCTTCTGAATATCTGTTGATGTTATATCTTGATTGGGGTCATTTTTCTCAACAAAATAAACTGTTGACTCGGTTGTGGTAATAAGATGACCCGCATCTGTTTTGAGTGCAACAACAATTCTGCCCTGTGTGTGTTCAAGAGTTTTATTGTTAACTGTGCAAACAACCTCATATCTGCCGTCATATCTCATAGCCTCAGCAGACGTGATATGTATGGGTTGAGCATAATTTGCATTATCAACAACCGCTTTGATTGTCATAGAAGTGTTAATATAGCTGTAATCAGCATTCCAGCCAAGGAATCTGTAACCGTCAGGAACGGGAACATCGCTTTCCGCCGGTGGAACCGCCGCTTCACCGTATTTGACTTTTTGCTCTTTTGTTTTTGTTCCGTCAGCGAGAGTAACTTCAATGTCGTTGCCCTTATTATCAGCAAATTTTACGGTATAAACATTCACAACATATCGTGCATAAAGCGTTGTGTCTTCCTTAATGTTTTTGACATTCGCATGAGTATCTTCGCCTTCTTTGTACCAGCCTGAGAATGTGCTGCCGATTCTCGAAGGCGCGGCGGGCATTGAAGGCAAATCGTGGTTCCACGTTAAGGTGTGCGATTCAAATTCATTGTTGTTACCTTCGTTATCGGGAATTACAAACGAAAGAGTAACATCTTCGTGAACGGTTGCTGTTTTTTCTGCCGTCCACGCACTGCTTCCAACCTCATTATGAGCACAGATAGAAATTGTGTTTGTGCCAACGGTATCGAGTTTAAGAATTTTTTCTGTTCCGTAAATTTTTGTTTTATCCTCGATGCCGTTGACTTTGATTGTGTACCACTCAGCATATTTAGCGGCATTCCATTTGATTTTTACGGTATCGCCAACACCCAACTCGGAAGAATTGATTTCTTTATTGGTTCTGTAGTCAATTGTTTTCACCGATGCAATGCTTGTATTTTCGGGTTTGACCTTTGGGGTTTTGAACGACTTGATTTCACTGCAATAATGTCCGTAGTCGGTGTTCGCATAAATTGCATAGTAATATTTTGTGTTCGGTTCAAGTCCTTTCAAAGTTTCAGCAACGGAAATAGTTGAAGATGTTTTTGCATTGTTACTCGACCATTTAATATCGTTGCCTGTTAAGTAGTTAGAGTCTTTCTTGAGATAAATACCATGTGAATTTACTTTTTGACCGTTTACATTGTCAATCTTGCCCTCAATTTTAACACTCTTGCCCTGAACATCAGAGTGCTTAAGTCCTGAAAATTTAACATAGTTTGAATATGTGGGACTGTCACCGCCAATGTCAGCTTTATAATTGGCAGAATTGACAGGTTTGGCATAATTTGGATCATCTGTTGTTGTAAAATTAACAACATATTTTTGGTCTCGTACCATTGGCTCATTTTCGTTAGCATTATCCAGTTTAACTTCAATTTGAAAAAAATCTTCACAAACTTTTAGTTCTTTAGGGCAAGTAATAACACACCCATAAACAAGATTGCTATTTTTTGAGATAGGATGCATTTTGCTTTTTTCGAAATCTGATGAATCCGAGCCATCTAATACAACTGCAATCGGCTCACTTCCTGTAGCCAATTGAAACAACTCTGCAACATCGCTAAGTTTCAAATCTTTTTTGCACAAACCCTTTAAAATGCTTTTTGTTACAGAAAAAAACTTAGCTGTATCTTGTGCGCTATTGAATATTTCTGACTTTTCAGTCGAAACACCTTTACCACACAAGTAATAACTATCTAAATATGACCATCCTTTTCCAGCGTCAACAATACCTAAAGTGAATTGAGGCTTTATTGTTGGAATTTCAACCATTGGCGGCACTGACAAATTAGTGCGATAACGCTCAATTACAATTCTTGGAGAGATGAACTCTAAATTTTTTCTATCTCTAATTATCAACTTTACATGCCCATTCTTATGACAATTAAGCGTAAGTTCACCCATACCAGGGTTAACAGAAAAGTCTAACCATGCAATGTATAATGTATAAATATATTCAATATATGGAGTTGAAATCAATCCCGTCAAATGATGACTAGTTTGCTTTGTGCTGGTGCTTTTTTTATAAGCATAACGAATTGTTGTTGTTGATGTTCCATCTGATTTATTGGCTGCGTTTGTTAATTCTTCATTTAATTGAGTATAATCGTTTTTACAGGGTTTAATCAAAGTATCATATTTAATTTTCACCCTATATTCGATATTTTTGCTCGTTTTAGATTTTCCTTCTTTATAAATTGTAAAATAATAGTAAAGTTCTCCACCTTCTTTTCCATTACTTATCTCCCCCATTCTAAGGGCATTATAGGTTTTCCAGTTTTTTATGTCATACGTCAAATCATTTATATATATTTCCTCAAAGTTTGCCGCGCTCGCCTTTAAGTTAAATAATGCACCAAAATCAATCCCTGTTAATGATTCAATCGGTGCTGAGCCAAAGAGCATAACTGCAACAAGTAGTGCTGCTGTTATGCGTTTGAATGCTTTTTTCATTTATTATGCCTCCTCATTTTTCTTGTGTTTTATATTTACAACAGCAACCGTTATAGCTGTCGCTGCAACAAGAATTGCAGCAACAATGGTAATAACCGTTGCTGTATTATTTTTTGCCTGCGGTTCGGGCACTTTCTTTCCCTCTGTTACCAATTCGACATTTTTACTCTGAAGCTGTTTTATTGCTTCAACGGCTTTATCGGCTGTCAGCTTGTCCGAAACCGTATCAACATCGGGTGCATATTGAGCAATATTGCTCTCAACCTTCTGAACAAACTCCGCTTTCTTTTCTTCGGGAATCTGCTCTATGCTTTCTGCACCGACAGAATCAAGTGCATCGTTGATTGCCGCATCTATCTTGTCGCAGTCAACGGCATCCTTTGTGTCATCAACAAAATCTTCCGCAACAGCTCCGCTGTAGGCAACCTCAATTTCGTCAACGCTTTCAAACGGTTTTTCGGATTTGCCCGTCAGCATACCGAGGATTTCATTTGTTCTGTCAACAAAACCCGATTTTTCTTCTTCGGGAATTTCATCAATATGTCCCTTGTCCGTTTCGCCGAGAACAATATCAACTGCATTCTTGATTTCTTCGCTGCTTGGCTGATTTTCAGACATCGGCGGCAATGTCGGATCTGATTCCGACGGAATATCCGTTGTTTTTTCTGTGTCAGCTGATGACTCTACCGCTTTATCCGAAAACACAACCGATATGTCGGAGCATTTCAGCTCAACATCCTCCCAAGCTTCGTTGAAAGTATCAGGCTGACTGTAATTCAGATTTATCTGCGTTTCTTTCGCTTTAACTGCCGTAAAGCTCAAAATCATCAGTGTTCCGTCACCGACAGCATTCTGTACCCCGCTCCAAACAACATCAATTGTACCTTCTGGAGTAACGCCGATGCTGTCATTCATCATTCCGCTGTTAGTGACATCGCCCTTTGTCACCTTCGGAGATGTCAGAACGGTTTTGTCGTATGTTACGGTGATTTTGAATCCCATAATTCCCGGATTGTTCTTAATTTTTACGGGAATTAAAACAGCCTTGTCCGCTGCTGCCGTTACAGTTTCCGCATAAACTTCTGATACGTTTGCCGAAAATGCCGTAACCGATATCGACATAAACAACAGAAAAGAAATTATTGCGGCAGTTATTTTCTTCATGTTTTTTATAAAATCACCGCCTTATTCAAAAATTGAAATAATAAATGCAACGGGAATAATAAAAATGCCGAGAATAATATTTAATGGAAACGGCAAACCGTTAACCCACTCTCTCATTCTGACCGAGAGAGGTTTTTCCTCATCTTCGGGTTCTGTTGAGGGTTCGGTTACAGGATGTGTTGTTGTTTCTTCAACAGAAGGTTCTGGAGTTATAGGTTCGGTAGTTGAAGGCTCTGTTGTAGTTATTTGGGTAGTTGTTTCCTGTTTTTGTGTTGTAGGTTCGGTTGTGGTTACTGTTGTTAGTTGAGTTGTAGATTCACTTGTTGTGGATGTTGTACCGTTTTCGGTAACAATAACCTCAATATTTTCGCAAGCAAAAACGACATTATCCCAACTTTCATTAAATGTATCCTGCTGTGAATACGAAAGCTTAATCTCATATTTGCCTGACATGTCATCCGCCACATCAAACACAATGTTAAACAACTCTCCGTCAGCGGTTACATTGCCTGTGCCTGTGTAAACTACCTTGAAACTGTTGTTAATTGAAGTTGCAACGCTGTCATTGAACATACCCGAAAGCATTGAACTTTTTGAAACAGAAACAGGTGCAAAAACATTTTCATCATATGTAACAACAACTGCAAAACCCATAAATCCGTTATTGTTTTCAATTTTAACAGGAATTGATACTGTTTCATCGGATTCTACTGTAACAGTATCTGTATAAATTCTGTTTGCAACATTTGATGCAAATGCATTACAAATAATTGACACAAAAATCAATACGAATAAGAAAATTGCTATTGTTTTTTTCATTAACATTCACTTCCTAAAAGATACTTTATAAAAATATAGACAACTAAAATTTTAAAAAAGTTCACTTTTATTTAGATTTATCAAAAAGTGTACCTTTTGATACCTATTTTTACATAATAAATTATACCATTTGTTTCTTAAAAATCAATACATTCTATATACATATTAGCAAATTGATTTGAAGTTTTATTCAAAAACATCTAAAACATTGTGTTTTACCAAAAGGTACACCTTTTGATACCTATTTTTGTTTTGTAAGATTAAATTCCCTCAACCGTCTGTAAAATGTTGCTTTGCTCATATTACATTTTTGAAGTGCTTCATCGAGTGTAATTTGTTGTTTTTCGTATTCTTTTGCGATTTGCGGGAAATCGGGTAGCGGTTGAATTATCGGTCTGCCGAATTTTACTCCCCGTAGTTTTGCGGCAGCAATTCCTTCTGCCTGCCGCTTACGTATATTTTCACGCTCGTTCTGTGCAACGAAACTGAGAATTTGCAATACCAAATCAGCGATAAATGTCCCCATCAAATTCTTGCCGTTGCGAGTATCAAGCAAAGGCATATCAATAACACAAATGTCAATTCCGATTTCCTTTGTCAGAATCCGCCATTGCTTTTGTATTTCTTCATAATTACGTCCAAGCCGGTCGATGCTCAGAATATAGAGCAAATCGCCGGCTTTGAGTTGTTTTACAAGCTTTTTATACTGCGGTCTGTCAAAATCCTTGCCCGATTGCTTATCAATAAAGATGTTTTTCTGCGGAATTTGATTATCCTGCATTGCGAGTAACTGCCTGTCTTCATTTTGGTCTATGCTTGATACACGAATGTATCCGTATGTATTGCTCAATTTTTTGTCACCCCGTTTTGATTTCACTTCCTTTTCTGCCAAACAATATCATATCCCATAACATCAGCCATTTCGACTGCTTCGGAATATCGCAGAGAGCCTCGACGAAGTTTACCCGAAAAGTTAGGAACGCTGTCGCTCCAGCCGTATTCAAATGAAAGCATATCAATAAGTTCACGCATGGTCATTCCTTCTTTAACTATGTAAGATTTGATTTCATTTCGTATATCCATTAAATCACCCCTTTCTTTTTTTATTTATGATGCACCGTTCAATATCAGTGCCGTTCATATTCACTGTTTCGTGTGTTTGTTTGCGGTTTGGTGAATTATCACGCATTTTCGTGAACCGTGTTCGCTCTAGGGCGTATCGCTGTTCCGTATGGATTCCCACACAAAACCGTTAATTAATTCGCTGATTTAACATCCTTTCATAAAATAATCGCCGTTCTGCCCGAAGTTCGAGTTCCGACAGGCATTCCTCATATCTCTATGGGCGCTGTGCCGTCAGCCTTTCGGCTGCGCTCGCTCTCTTTTGAGAGGTCATGGCGGTTTGTTCTCGTCGGACGGTCATTCAATTGTATTGTTCCGTTACCCGTTGATTACATTTTAGCGAAAAACTTCACCGTTTCCCGTATTTCCAAGAGGATGGAAATTTCATAAAAGTGGACAAAAATCACATTAATGTACTGTAAAACGGACAGATAAGAGTGTAGAATAGGGTTGAAGGAGTGATAATATGTATTTAAAACTAACCATACAAGAACGATTGAAGGATTTGAGAACAGAACAAAAACTGACTCTCGAACAGCTTGCTGAGAAAACGGGAATCTCAAAATCCGCACTCGGCAAATACGAAACCGAAGAATACAAGGATATGAGTCCGTTCAATCTTGTCACACTTGCAAATTTCTATAGTGTTTCAACCGATTATCTGCTCGGTCTGACTGAACAAAAAAATCACCCGAATGCAGACATCAACAATCTGCATTTGAGTGATGATATGATTGATTTACTTGAAAGCGGTAAGATTAACACAAGGTTACTTTGCGAAATTGCAACCCATGAAGATTTCAGAAGATTTCTGACCGATATTGAAATCTATGTTGACCGAATCGCTGATATGAGAATCAACGATTTAAACGCCGTTCTCGGTGTTGTGAGGAATGCGGCAATTGAGAAATGCTCCGATGAAAACGATTTGCATGTAAGAACATTGGAACTTGCGCAGGTTGATGAAGATGAATATTTCAGCCACGTGATACATAAAGACCTTGACCGAATTATCAGCACAATACGCGAAAATCACAAAAAAGACAGAACAACAGCGGACACTGTTTCACCTGCGGCGGATGCACAAAAGCAGTTGCAGGATGCATTGAATTTTGAAGGCAGCGACGAAGAAAAGAAGGTCAGAATGTATCTCAATTCCCTCGGCATAGACTACGACTCTTTGACCAAGGAGGAGCTTGTAACACAAATAAATATCCTCAAAAAATCAAAGCATATGAAAAGTCCGTACAGTCAAAGAGGTAAAACCAAAAAGAAACGAAAATAATAAAAGCAGGTAACACCCGTAAAATTGCGGGAGTTACCTGCTGAATTTTTATCTCATATCAGATAGTGGCGTATAGTCTGTACTGTTTCTCAAATATTCTTCCATCTTACCGTTGAGAAGTAATCTGATATAGCTCATCGGTTCGTTGTAGATAAGATAATCGAGCTCCGATACCTCATACATATTGTCAGCATATTCGTTTTCAACGGCAATACAGTCGATTGATACCATTGAGCCGTCAATCAGTTTAACTTCAACACAAGCGGTGTCAATGTTGAATTCACAAGACTTAATTTGATTTTTCATAGCAGAAATCCTTCCTTATATAAAATTATAAGCAATCCTGTTTGGCATCTGCCGCACTTTTAATTTTCTGCTATACTGTCTTATCGGAACAGGCATAAACTCCCTGCCTCTTTGATATTACTGTGCTTTTATCTGCCGGAATGTATCCTCCACCACTTCATCCATATCAAAAAACATTGTTCTGCTGTCCGCATCAAAATAACCGGTTACTTTATAACGCTGATCCGGTTTGCATTTTTCAGGCAACATCGCTTTAATCGGTTCTACTAAATTTTTGTTTCCGGTGCTTAATGTATTGATTTGCTCAGCTCTCGGCTTTGAAAACGGAACAGGTTTACTTTCATTACTCTTACATGCACGAATAGCAAAAACTCTGTTTTCCGGAGAAATACAGTATTGCACATTTGCGGGATAATTCATATCCTCCAACACTTTCTTTGAAAAAGTGATTGTAGCACGATTTATATACAAATCCGGAGTAGAGTTCACATTGATGTCAATAAGTTCATAGTTAATATTTTTAAAATCTTTCATAAATATTTGTCCTTTCTTATTCTTTAAATTTCGTCCATTTCATTGATAGATTTAATAATGTTTAAAAACTGTTTACGCTCATCCGAAGTCCAAGCCGTATCAAGCAAAAAATATCCGCGAAGCACACCGGATTTTACCTTTGCCACAACAAACTTCTTTTCAAATGCTTTAGGCGGTTTTTTTCTGTTCCACCTTCCTTCAGAAAGAAGCTCCTGAGTTTTGTTCCAATCCTCTCGCTTTATAATAGCAGGATGGTTGTTTTCCCAATGCCATTGCGGCAGCACATCACGATTTTTAACCGTTTTATGAGAAAGATAATCTTTGGAATATGTTTTTTGATACAACACATCACCACAATATTTTTCATTTGAAAGAATGCTGCGAATAGTTCCGCTTTTCCAACACTCCATTCCTTTAGGTGAGCGTATTTTTTGTTCTGTGAGCGAATCCGCTATTGCTTGCGGAGATGCTCCCTCAAGAAAACTATCGTAGATATAACGGACAATTTCAGCTTCGGCAGGCTCTATTTTTATTCGTCCCGAGTAATCACGGTAATATCCGATAGTATTTTTTACTGTAAATTTATATAATCCCTCTTGCATCCGATAACGAATACCTTCTTTAATCGCAATGCTTTTCTGCTGACTTTCAAGTTCAGCAAGAGCTGAAAGAATTGAGATTATTAATTTATTTCCGCTATCGCTGGTATTGATGCCTTCCGATTCAAAATTAACAGCTACGGGTGGATTGAGGTTATCCAAAACACGCAAAGTGCTTAGTATATCAACAATGTTACGGCCAAATCGACTTATACTCTTGGTGAGAATCAAATCAATTTTTCCGGCTTTTGCATCCTCAATCATCTCCTGAAATCCGATTCGCTTATTCAGAGATGTGCCTGAAATGCCTTCATCTGTGTAGATTTTAACTAAACTGTAATTCGGATTGCTCTCGATAACAGACTTAAAATGCTGTATCTGCATTTCAAAACTGCCTACCTGTGCTTCTTCTGCAGTACTGACACGGCAATAAGCAGCTACGCGGATTTGCGGAGAGTTTTCATAAGCATACAGTTTTTTCTCAGGCATTATAATTGTAACTTTGCGTTCACCGTTACGGTTTTTGGCAATCGTGTCTCTGATGCGTTTCTTTTCTTCTTCACGAAAAGTATTTTTTTCATTTTTCTGTCGTGCTTGCTCAATGCGTTCAGCATCTAATTTTTTCGCCATTTATCCTGACCCATTGAGTGCGAGTTTTGTGATCAATAAACACGCACCTCCTTCTCTTATTTTTTGCACCATTATCACCTCCAATCTGCCGAAAAATCTATATTAACCGCTGTTGGCTTGGAGAAAACAGCAGTTAACATAAAATATAATAATCACCTAAATTATTTGTTCAAGGAATTTTTAAAAACTTCACATTATGAAAGCTTTCATTCATGTTTGCTATTGTTTGGGGAGTTGTTTAAATATGGCAAAATTTCAAAAGCGCCTTGACTATATCACGATACCGTGATATAATAACCTTGAAAGGAACGATATGATGCCTGCATTATCAAGATTTTACGGAATAATAATAAGAATGTACTTTCAACAGAGCGAGCATAATCCGCCGCATATTCACGTAATCTACAGTGAACACGTCGCTGCTGTTGATATTCAGAACGGGAAATGTGCTTGAAGGTTATCTGCCCGCCAAAGCTCTTGAAATGGTCAGAGAGTGGATTTCGATTCACAAAGATGACTTAGCAAAAATTTGGGACACACAGGAATTCAAGCAGCTTTCTCCGTTGGAATAAGGAGGGATCTCTATGTTTCACAAAGTTAAATCCGTTAGCGCTTTGCCCGAATTTAAACTCAGCGTTCAGTTTTCAGAAGGTGTGACAAAAATTTATGATGTCGCTCCCCTGTTTGACAAGTGGTCTATGTTTGCTCCGCTAAAAGATAATCCCGAATTGTTTTATACCGTTGAGGTTGATGTCGGAGGTTACGGAATTATCTGGGGTGACGAAGCGGACATTTCCTGCGATGAACTGTGGGCAAACGGTGAAGTTGTCGAAACACCGTTTGACGGACTTATGTCTTTCGGCGATGCAACAACTCTGTGGAGTCTTAATGAGAGCACACTACGCAAAGCTATTGCATACGGAAAGCTTGTAAACGGAGTTGATGTCTGCAAATTCGGCAAACAATGGGTTGTTTCAATGGCAGCTATGATAAGAGAATACGGTAATCCGAAAATGTAATCGGATATAACAGAACCCGGAGTGCATCTGCATTCCGGGTTTTATGTGATTTAAAGCAAGATTATAGTTGCGCACTTTTATATATCAGGCTTGTTATTTATAATCTATAGCAATTTCAGAAAAACATTGAAATTATTCGTTCACATTTTCTTTTTCAGCTTCCAGCTTTTTCTGTTCCGCCAGCCACTTTTCATACTCTTCACGCTGACGACGGGCATGAAACCTTCCAAGTGCAGCAGCCATTCTTTTTTAGCCAATGCTTTTGCTTCTTCGTCATCTGTAATGTAGTCATCATATATGCTTGCAACTATGCCATCAAAATGATATTCTGCATCTTTTATATCCCCCACCTCCTCCCCAAAAGCTCTGCAAATAAAAAGTGCGCAGCCGAAGCTACGCACAAAAAACGCATAACTCCTTTTGCTGCGACACAAACTTCCACTATCCTGTAAAGGTATGCGAAAACAGAGCATGCATTTTTATCAAAATAAAAATCCATACCTTTTACAGGAAATATTATTAAGTTCGTGTCGCACGCTTAGTACATCACGGTTTGTATTGTTTTTCAACATAAAAAATTATCGTTTATAACTCAAGTTTGGAACTGCCAAAAAAGCTGTTTTTTGCAAGCAAAATTTGACGCTTTATTGACACAATTCAGTGTGTATGAATATGAAGTTTTTCTTGACTTTTTGGGTTATCGTATTTTTGAACAAAAGAAAAAGGAGAAAAGCATTTTCAACTTAGTGCTTTTCTCCTAAAAATATGTAATTTTCATAATTGTCATCCTCATAAATCTTACTCATGAGTTTCCATACCCGTCGGATAGTCGGGCTCGGCAAACTTGAACATATAATCCGCTGCCAATGCGTGACCGAATTCGTGGGTGATAACATCAATATCGCCGCTTGTGCCGTTGAAGTTTGCAATTATCTTTTCAGCCTGCTCTTTGAACTCCTCAACGGTAATTCGCTGATACGGCATATCGGAAACTTTCATTGTATCTCCCCTTTTGTTGGATTTTAACAGTTATAGTATACTATGGAAAGGTGCAGAAATACAACAATTAATTTCAGCGATTGATATGTTTTTGATTTCCTTAAAAAGTATGTAAGATTAAAATTGCAAAAAACTTTCTGAACAAGGGAAACACATGAATTCAATTATCTTTTCTTGCCCTATTGCATCGGCTACACTGTAATTATATAAAGTCAATTTTGACAATTCCCCTATACCCTTCTTTTGATATAAGTTTGACAAAGTAATAAGATAAAATTGAACAATTGATTATGAAACATTTTTTACATTTTGTAATTTAAAACTAAAACTCCGTTTTTGATTTCAGACTTTACGAGAATGATTCGCTCTTGAATACTGTCAGTAAACAGCGGCTTGTCATTTTTATCGGCAACTGTCGGCGCAACAACAAGACTCAGCTCATCAATAACATCTGCACGCTGAAAAGCACCGTTTATGATACTGCCGCCTTCAAGGAGCAAGGTTTCTGCACCAACGATGTTTTTGAGTTTAAAGAGGGCAAGTTCTACATTAATCGCGGTTTTGCCTGCAAAGATGTATGGTATCTCCATTTCTTCAAGATAGCCGAGATAACGCTCATCAACATTTTCAGAAAGCACCTCAATAATCTGTGCACCGTCATAACCGGGGTCACCGTCGGGATCGATGATTCTGTTTGACTTCCAACCGAGCTTACCGTTGGTATCAAAAGCAACAGCATAAAAGCCCGTCATATATTCTTCATCAAGCATAAAATCCATGCGGAAAGGATCAGGTTTAACAGGCTTATATTTTGAAAGATCGGGATAATAACCACCTGTAAAACTGCCTTCCATTGTAACTCTGCCGCAGATAAAACCGTTTGATTTTGAGTTTCGATTGATATCATAATAAATTTCGGTTGCATCGGCACATTGAGGATTACCTAAAAAATCACCTGTAACCTTACCGTCAATTGAGGTTACCATATGACAAATAATATACGGTCTGTTCATTTTTACACCTCATTAATTTTTTTAGCAGAAACAATATATATTTCTTCAGTTGAAATCTTAAAATCAACATCAAAACAGGTTTTCATCAATTCAGCCATTTCATCTGTTTCGGGAAGAATTGTTGAAACACTTTCCGCACTTCCCGAATGATGTTTTATAAGTGCCTCTCTGCTCATACTGTGAGCAACGGTTATTCTGCCGTTATCTTTAAGGCATTTTGAAAGGCTTTTAAACAGTAGACCGCGATCAACAAAATGCGGGAATGCATTATAAATAACTGCACAGTCAAATTTATCGGTAAAATTAAGATTTTCTGCATCTGCACACAGAAACTCAATATTTTCATAACCATCATATTTCTTTTTTGCTGTTTCAATCATTTTCTGAGAAATATCAACGGCGACACACTCTTTTACTTTTCTGCTTATATAATCAGGAATCAAAACACCCGTACCGCAGGCAACATCGAGCACGGTTTTGCCTTCAGTAACATCAGCAACATCGAGTATTTTATCGATTTTTGATTGAATTTTGATTATATTTGTATCCCAAGATTCTGCCAAACCGTCAAAATATACAATAACATCTTTTTTGTCCATTCAATTTTTTAACCTCTGAAAATCCAAGATTATAAAGAATCACTCCGATATTTTTATTTTTGCAACCGTTATTTTGTAGGTTGATTCAAAGCATGGAGGATTGTTTACATAATAAAGTGTTGCGCCGTCAGATGAGAAGAACAGCGAAGGACTGTATCCGCATCTGTCATACGGATCTAATGTATACGGTATCGGATTATCGACGGGAGCAAATGTTTTTCCGTAGTCAAAGCTTATAAACATATCGGTTCCCGTATCGCTTGAGCCTTTAATCGGATGCTTTCCAACAACAATAAGCGATCCGCATTCTCCGCCGACAGGTGTCCACGCTGCATACGGAGAAGAACCAAAGGTTTTTCCTGCAGCAGATACGATATCACCGTAGTCCGATATATCTCCCCAGTCATCAAGTGAGGTTGATTTTTTGCAATAAATCGGATTTCCGTCTATACCTACCATTTCATATACCATAAAATATTCACCGTTGCCCATTTTCGTAACAGATACCATTCCCGGCCTGAGGAAAGAATCTTCGCAGGCAACGCACTCAAATTTCTTGCTCCAGTTCACAAGGTCAGTTGTGAATTTATAAACGAGCTTCTGCGAATGCTCGGGGTCGGAGTCATCGGAATAAAAGCAGAAAAGTCTGCCTGTTTCTTCTTCGTAAATAAGGTAAGGCTCCCATACGCCCCATTCGGTTCCCCCTGCCTTGTCAACATTACAGAAAGCATTGAAACTTCTTCCGAGGTCTGTGCTTGAATACAGAGTTACGGTGCTGTCGGTAACGCTTTCTCCGTAAACAGATGTTGCGGCAAGTATCACTGTCCCCTTTTTAAAATCGCCGATATCTGCAGGTAGTTCATACAAAAAAGGCATCCATTCATTCCAAAAACCATCGTTTAAATTATCCTTTACAGTACTTAAATAATGCCATGTTTCGGCATCATCGGTGCTTTCATATACGGGATATGTACTTCCCCACATTTCAAATGTTGCAAGCAGCTTGCCGTTATCCTCATCGTTTTTTTGATGACAGAGCCTTATAACCGTTGGATATTCGCATACATTTGAGCTGTTATCATCAGGAACAAATATATCGTTTACACTTTTTATTTTAAATGTAATCGGCAATTTATCATAATCAATACTGATGTTATCGCAAAAAGGAAAAACAGCTCTGAGAACTGTCAGTAATATAAGTATTAAACGAAAAAATAGCATCTTCATTGTTGTTTAATCACCTTGTCATTTTTTTCTGAATTAACACAATATTATTTTAAAATCGTAAAACAGGTTTATCTTCTAGAATTATATCATAAATTTCGAAAAACACAACTTGTATTTTGCTTAACGCTATTAACAGATATATTATTTTTTCAAGTAATTGCATCACTTGAAATAAATTACGCTTTAATGTAAAATTAAAACGGAGATGATGAAATGAAAATTGAATTTATCGGAAAACCCAAAACAATAATCTCAAATCCATACAGCCGTCACGGATATTTTGCATGGCCTACCGTATCACTTTTGCAAAACGAAAAAATTGCCGTAGTAGCGTCGGGCTTCAGGCTTGAACACATCTGCCCATTCGGCAAAGCTGTTATTTCTTACAGTTTCGACGACGGAGAAACTTACACTCTTCCTGCACCCGTGATTGATACACCTCTTGACGACAGAGATGCAGGTATCTGTACCTTCGGCAAAAGCGGAGTTATTATCACTTCTTTCAACAATTCTGCCGATATGCAAAGACAACACAACAAAGATAACGAATATGTTCAGAGCTATATAAACTCTATTACCAAAGAAGATGAGAAAAAATATCTCGGTTCAAATTTCCGTATCAGTCGCGATTGCGGAATTACTTTCGGAAAGATTTTTTCTTCTCCCGTCACATCTCCGCACGGCCCCACGGAGCTTAAGAACGGAACTGTTTTATGGTCAGGGAACAATTTTCAAAATTATAACGACGGTATTGAAATTCACAGCATCAACACAGATAACGGTGAAACCGAATTTTTGGGAAAAATCACAATTGATGATAAAAAAATCATTCTTTGTGAGCCTCATTTGATTGAACTTCCTGACGGCAAGCTTATCTGCCACATCAGAGGCGAAGATACAGATGAAACCGATACAATATTTACTGTTTTCCAGAGCGTTTCACACGATAAAGGCAAAACATGGTCTGAGCCGGAAATGCTGCTTGACGAAACGGGCGGTGCACCGCCTCATCTTATAATGCTCAGCTCTGGTATTCTTATTTCAACCTATGGAAGAAGAAAGCACCCCTACGGAATTATGGCTATGATGAGCCTTGACGACGGAAAAAGCTGGGAAAAAGATATACGGATTTATGAAAACTATATCAGTGACGATATCGGATATCCTTCAACAGTTGAATTGAACGACGGAACACTGATTACTGTTTTTTATGCAGCCGACGGAGAGAATAAGCCTTGCGTAATCAAGCAGCAAAAATGGAAAATAATATAATGTTTAAAATCTAATAAGGAGGATTACGAATGAAAACAATATTGATTCTTGTTGACGGTATGCGACCCGATTCACTTAACGGTATTGAAAAAGCTCAAAGGATTATCGGCGAATCGGCATACACAATGACTGCCGAAACGGTTTATCCTTCGGTTACATTACCCTGCCATATATCGCTTTTTCACAGCGTTACTCCTCAAAGGCACGGCACAACAACAAATACTTATATGCCGCAGGTCAGACCTATAAACGGCTTATGTGAAGTACTTAAACAGGCTGATAAAAAATGTGCGATTTTTTATAATTGGGAAGAAATCCGCGATGTATCACGCCCGAATTCACTTGCACATTCATGCTTCTATGCAGGCAGAAGAATAGGCTACAAAGAAGCCGGCGAAGTTCTTACTGATGAGCTAATAAAATATCTTAAGGTCTACGACACCGATTTCACTTTTCTTTATTTCGGCTATCCCGACATGGCAGGTCACAACCATGGTTGGATGACTGATGAATATACGGAAGCCATACACAGCAGCTGGGATAATATTGAAAAAATTATGACATCTCTCGGCGATGAATACACTTATATTATCACCGCCGACCATGGTGGACATGACCGAACTCACGGCAGCGACATGCCTGAGGATATGATTATACCTGTAATTATTAAAGGCAAAGATTTTAAAAAGGGTGAAATCCGTGACAGGGTCAATATTATGGATATTGCACCAACGGTCGTAAAGCTTTCAGGCGTTGAGCCTGACGAAGAATGGGAAGGCAGACCGCTTCTATAAAATATAATATATAAGATAAATGATCCTGGAGGATAACGGTATGAGGTATGCTGCTGACCATGATTTTCATATTCACTCAACGGTTTCTCTGTGCTGCCACGATGATAATCAAACGCCTGAAACGATATTGAATTATGCGAAGGAAAACGGTTTTAAGAAGATTTGTCTTACAAATCATTTCTGGGATGAAATGGTCAAAAGCGAAGCCGATTGGTGCGACGAACATAATTTTTCAGCCGTTTCTTCCGTCTTGCCTTTGCCGAAGGATGAAAATGTTGAATTCCTTTTCGGTTGTGAAACCGATATGGATTTCACTAATGTTCTCGGAATAAGCGAAGAAAGATTTGATGCGTTTGATTTCATTATTGTTGCAACCACTCATTTGCATCTTGTCGGAAATACAGTAAAGGCTGAAATTAAAACCCCTGAAGAAGCGGCATTTCATTGGCTTGATAAAATCGAAAATCTGCTTACAAAAGATTTATCATTTCATAAAATCGGAATCGCACATTTAACCTGCAGTCACATTTTCGGTAAAAGAACGGATGAATCATTGTCTTTGATTTCCGATAATGCTATGTATTCCATATTTAAAGAATGCTCCGCAAAGGGTGCAGGCATTGAGCTGAATGTTAAAACGCTTAATATGTCTGCAGAAGAAAAAGAAGTTTTCCTTCGTCCGTATTTTATTGCCAAGGATTGCGGCTGCAAATTCTACCTTGGCAGCGATTCTCACAAAACCGCAGCATTGGCATCGGCAAAAGCGAATTTTGAAGATGTCATAATACAGCTTAATTTAAATGAAACCGATAAATTCATACTTTAATCTTACTAAATAACCACTTCATCCAATGCTGCATAAGCACTGCATGAAGTGGTTTGTAATTTTTATGAGCAAAATTATCTTTTTAGACAAATTGGAATTTTTTTAATATTACCAAACAAACGGAATCAAGCGATATTTAACCTTTTGCTTATACTCACGATAACCATCGAGTTCTTTTTCGAGAAATTCTTCTTCGTTTTTAATTCTTTTGGCAATGATAAAGGGATATGCAAGAAAAATCAAAAATGAATACAGGGAACCTAATACAATGGGCATCGACAAAAATAAAAGCAATGTGACACTATACATTGGGTGTCTGACAATACCATATAATCCTTTGTCAATAACTTTTTGATTTTCGTGCACTTCAATAGTACGGCTAAGGTATGTATTCTCCCTGAGTACCTCTGCATAAAGAATATATGCAACAAGAAATACCACAGCAGCACCAATTGCAACGCCCATTGGTAAGGTGTACCAACCAAAACGAAAGCCTAAGCCTGCAACTACAAATCCCCCAATAAACATAAGTCCGCTAAGTTTCACCACAAGACTTTGTTCTTTTTGCTTTTCTTTTACATTAAGTCGCTTTTTTAACAAGTCAGGATTTTTGAACATCATCACTATTCCGGCGCAGAACATTGGCACAAATAAAATCCCCATAAATAACCAACCATTTGCAAATAAAAAAGTACCTGCAGGCAAGAAAATCAATAAGCTAATCAAAATAATACCTGATAAAAATTTAGTTATTGCATGAATAAATAATTTAATTGTCATAGTATCACTCCTGCAAATTCAAGTTTATTCGAATTCATTATACAGCAGAAAAACCGCGGTTTCAAGCAGAATCGGCGATATATATAGAAAATGAAATGTCAATCCCTTATATCGGAACGGTTTATCCCTTGGTTCAATTTGCGGTGCTGATATTATCAAAATCATCAAATAACTGTATTTAACTCGGTGTGTTTTTCTTTTTTCAGCCCCAATTTTTATTGATATAAAGCTTACCATGTGATATTGTTAATCTGATAGATTCATTAAGGAGCTGACACGATGAAAAAATTTTTCTCTTCGTTGCTTTGTATTTTAATTACAATAAACACACTAATCGAACATGGTTAAATCGACACAACTCCGTTGATTACCCACACATTCATTCTTCCCGAAAACGAAACCGCATATAAAATTTTCAGAGTAACCTTGACCGGGTTATTAAAACAGCGATTAAAAATAACCCGTAAATCGCTCTTGACTCTGACATTGCGTTATAGTTTATAATCATATCAGAGGTGATGAGAATGCATATCAAAGATTTTGCAAAGCTTACGGGTGTCAGCATAAGAACATTGCATTATTACGATGAAATCGGACTGTTAAAGCCTGCTTTTGTTAACGAGCAAAACGGTTACAGAGATTATGATGAAAAGTCGCTCGAGCGGATGGTTGAAATATTATTTTACCGTGAGCTTGATTTTCCGCTGAAAAACATACTGGAAATTCTTTCATCACCCGATTACGATAAAGCGGCGGCAATCCGCAAGCAGAAAGAACTCCTGACGCTCAAAAAAGAGCGTTTGGAAAGGCTGATTTCTGCCCTTGAAGAAGCAGAAAAAGGAGAGATACCGATGAATGCATTTGACAACAATGAATACGAATCCGCACGCAAGCAGTATGCCTACGAAGCAAAACAGCGTTGGGACAAAACAGATGCTTACAAAGAAAGTGCGCAAAAAACCGCAGACTATTCCGCCGATAAATGGAGCGATGTTAACGCAGGACTTAACTCAGTTCTTGCCGAGTTTGCGACGGAACTAAAAAACGGTGCAACCCCCGAAAGCGAAACTGCACAGTCACTCGTCAAAAAACTGCAAATCTATATAACCGATAATTTCTATACCTGTACCTCAGAAATCCTCGCAGGACTGGGACAGATGTATGTTGCCGATGAACGCTTCAAATCCAACATCGACAATAATGGAAGCGGTACATCAGAGTTCATATCGGAAGCAATCAAAATTTATTGCGAGTAACTCTTAACATAACTCCGCACGAAAAATCAGGAAATAACATTTCACCTTCGTTATAATATAACCACACAGGAAGAAGGGATTATATGGACTGGATTACAGGAATACAAAATGCAATCAATTATGTTGAAGAAAATCTTACTGAACATATTGACTATGATGAGGTTGCCAAGCAGGCGACTTGTTCAAACTTTTATTTTCAAAGAATATTCGGTATCCTATGCGGTATGTCACTTGGAGATTATATCCGTAACAGACGGCTCACGCTTGCGGGCAATGAGCTGAGTACTGCGGATAAAAAGATAATTGATATTGCATTGAAATACGGATATGAATGTCCAGAGAGCTTTACAAGAGCCTTTTCAAAGTTTCACGGAATAACGCCATCAGAAGCAAAGAAAGACGGCTCAAAGCTCAAATCCTTTTCCCGACTTTCCGTGAAAATTACATTAAGCGGAGGTAATATTATGGATTACAGGATTGTTGAAAAAGAAGCCTTTGATATTATTGAAAAGGTTGAATCTCACAGCATAGACAATTCAAAAAACGCTGAAAGCATTCCCGATTTCTGGACGAGATGTCACAAGGACGGTACAGTTAAAGAGCTTTTGAAAACTACAACCGATAAAACTTTTATTTTTGGTGTATGTTACGGAAATCTTGCTGAAAATGCAAATACTTTTGATTATTCAATAGCGGCGTTAATTGATGAAAATGCAGAAATTCCCGAAGGCTTCAGAAAAAACACTATCCCTGCAAAAACTTGGGCTGTATTTTACTGTGTTGGTGCTATGCCCGATGCAATGCAGAATACATGGCACAAGATTGTATCGGAATTCTTTCCGACTTCGGTTTATCATCCGACCTATGAAATGGATATTGAAGCCTACACCGAAGGAAATATGAGCAGTCTCGATTACCGCAGTGAAATTTGGATACCTGTTACAAGATAATAAGCAAGCCAAAACATCAAGCCGCCCGAGTTTTACGCTCGGACGGCTTTTTGCAGTCAAACATTATTCGCCGAAAACATCTTTTATTGCTTCGAGGTAGCCGTAACCGTAGAGGTCGTCTGGCTGGAGGTAGCTCGTTTCAGTCCACTCGTTCCAGCTGTTTACGGTGATGAACGGTGCTTTCATAACACCCTTGTTCATTGATTCATCGACAAAAGCCTTGACCTTTTCGCAGGCTGTTTTAAAGTTTTCGGGAGTGTTGTTTTCCACAACTCCGGGTATAAATTTGTTAAACCTCACATTATTATCCCAACCCACGGAAATATTGGGGTAAAACGGAATATTAAGCCTTTCCGATTCGCTTGTAAGCTTGTCGGTATAGGCGGCGGTGATATCAGTATAATCGCCGTCAAAATTCACCGAACAGCCCCAGTTATAGCTCGTTACGGAGTCAACACCGAGATATTCGTAAAGCTTAAAAGCATTCACGCCCTTGTTTATATCATCGTCACGGAACCACTCGTAGGTGCGTTCGCCCCAATGAACCACCTGAAAATGCAAACCGTTAAATCCTGCCTCAACGGTTTTTCGGCGGAATTCTTCAATGCCTTTTCTGCACTCCTGACTTGTGCCGAAGGAACGCACAAAATTATCGATATCAAAAATCATATAAACAGGACAACCGTCAATCGTGTAATAATTTTCACGGCTGAAATATTTTACAATAGTTCTGTCGCAAATGTTCGAAAAAATTTCAGGCGTAACAACACCGCTCCATATAACGGTTGAAAGGTCACTATCGGAATTCCGCTTATCCCAAAGGTGGGTTGCATCGTGATTTGCCCACATAAGACAAAATTTCATATCCATGTTGTTACGAGCTTTGAGAAAGCCATCATTAAGGCAGTTTTCGAGAAACGGACGATTATCATACCAATACCAATCGTAGATAAACACATTTACACCGTGCGACACGGCACATTCAATCTGCATTTCCATAACTCGGCTGTCGGCTTCGTTCACATAGCCCCATATCGGGATTCTGGGCCAGCGGCATCCCTTGTAGCCTTTGTCGGTCATTGCCTTGACAGTCTGCCATTCACCGTAGCCTTCGGGCCAGAAAATGCGTGTGCGAGACTCATCGCCCGTGTATGACGGCCATATAAAAGCTGCTATATCGTATTTCATATCATTACCTCCGTCTCACGGAATATTCGGGTTTCTGTGTTCAGTATAACATATGTAAAGATAAACATCAAGCCACCCGGGTTACGCCCTGTCGGCAGATTAAAGAATAAAATATGCAAAATAAACTAATTCAATGCCGATACAGACAGCAATATAAAGTGGTTTTATATTTTTGTGATTGCTATTTAACTCCACAACACTAAATTGGATATTTTCAAAAAAATTTTCTGTTGATTAAATTCTGACTATGTATTAAAATAAACTTGAATACAATTTAGGAGATGATCAGATGCAAGTTATCATTAAATTTTTGTTTACGGTTTTCACTACAGTTTCAATCTTTTGTTCAAACCTGCTTTTCCCCGCTACCGTTTATCCCGAGAGTGAGAATTTTGATTTTTCCTGTCTTCAATATCCTGATGAAGCAATCATAACCCTTGAAGAAGCAGGGCTTACGGAGCAGGAACTTGTGAGCCGTGCATCGGCTGAATTGCCCGAATATGTTCAGTCCGGCGGATATGACGATATAAATGGAATTACAATCTCTCCGTATTACACGGCAAAAGTCAGCGATAAAGAAATTCCCGTTTACGCTTCGGTTGTTTTTATCCGAGCGGATGACACGGGAACGCTTCATTCTTTTTCTGAAATCTATGTTGAACCCAACACCGATTTTTCATTCAACATTGAATTAACAGGTGCCGATGTGACACTTGAAAACGCAATTGTTCTACCTGCTTCTCATGGTGTAAAAGCCCATTGTGCAGATAACAAGGTAACTGCATCAATAAGCAAAACGGGTATTTATACCTTCCTTTTCAACGGAGCAAATCAATATTACGGCTACACTCTTATTGTGCGTGAGAAGATTGATGAGAACGCGGAAATCGCAGAATACATCGCGGAATACGGCGAAGACAATGTAATTGTTCTTGATAAAGGTGTATATAAATATGACTATGTAAATTTCGTTGCACAGAACAATCAGGTAATCTACCTGAGAGAAGGCGCTTATGTTATCGCCAATCACCTTTACGATATCGACTGCGCAGAGGATGAAAACAAATACTTTGAACCAAGTGCACCCGGACACAACGCCATCGGACTTACAAGATATCCGTTCCTGAATTTCTTTAACTGTAATAATTTTACCCTTACAGGCAGAGGCGTAATAGACCTCACACACCTTGACCGTCGTGAACGCCGTGGTGTGGTTTTCACCAACTGCAACAATATCAATGTAAGCGGTATCAAGATTATCAATTCACCCGAATGGTCTTTCATTTCTTACTGCTGCACCGATGTCAATATTGAGCAGGTTGATATCATAGGAAACCGTGGCAACTGTGACGGATTTGCAATCTGCAACAGCCACGATGTAACCGTAAACAACTGCTTTGCAAGAGTAGCGGATGACACCTTTGAGGTAAAAGCACTCGGCGGCATAATGGACAGCAAAAACATTATTTTCTCAAACTGCATCGCATGGGGTGGTTATGCAAGATGCTTCGGCATAACCGGTGAAGTCAACAAAAAGATTTCCGATGTTACATTCCGTGACTGTGCGGTTGTCTACCGTGATGGTATTTGGGATAATGACAGAATCGGCTCGCTCGTTGTCGTTGCGGAACAAACCGAGGGCAGCATTGACGGCATTCTTTTTGAGAATATAGAAATCTTCCGTGATGAGGGCAGACCGATTCTTGTAAAGATTTACGACGAAGATGCGGAGAATTTCGAAATTAAAAACATTGTTTTCCGGAATATTTCCTATACCTCATATATGAAGCCAAAAATAGCAGGCACAGACAGCGATACAAACACTGTGCAGGTTGAGCTTGAAAATATTACCGCCTGCGGTAAAAGACTGACTAATCCGCAACTGATGTTCAACATCGGTAAATATTGTGAAGTGATAACCCAGTAATGGCTGTTGATTCCTACGATTTTATATACGGATTGAAAAAACAATCATAACCTCCGACCATGTCAGAGGTTATGATTGTTTATACGACGATTGCCAAAAGCGTCCATATCATCTCCTCTATCTTTTACCGCAATCAGTTTGTTTATTTCATATTTGCCTCTCTCGATTCAAATCTTACCAGATATATTTAACCGTTTCACCGTCAATTTCCCATTTTGACGGTGTTTTGTTTTCGAAAATATCAACGGGTTTTACTGCGTGGTTGATTTGGAATACACTATATGCTTCTGCAAGGTCTGATTTTTGTTCTTCGGTAATGCTCTTGTTGCAGGATACAAAAAGCGGGGTGTTGCTGTAAGAGAGAAGATGAAGCCATTGTCCGTTTTTCTCCCACGGAATGTTATCGTCAAGAATGCCCACACAGTCCGCATCACACATATAAAAAGCTTCGTTCTGAGCAAGGCGGAATGCGAGGGTGTTGACGCCGTTTTTCTTTGTTGCTTCCCATTCCCTGCCACTTGTGTCATTGCCCGTGCGGTTAATCTCAACAAGACCTGCACAAAGGTGTGAAACAGTGTTGCAACCTATGATATACATATCACCAGCGGCATCTTTTATGAGTCTGTAAAGGTCAAGCACAATTTCGGCGTTGGTTTTCGTTCTGTCATAAAAACTCCAGCCGTCGATTTTGGTGATTGTCGAGTCAAGGTCACTTCCCCAGTCTCCGAACAAATCGACGGTTGTGAAATCGTGCTTGAGAAGCTCGTAGCCCCAGCCTTTTATTCTTTCGATATCCGCCCTGATATATGCCTGAACATCAGGGTGCGTCGGGTCAAGATATTGTCTTTTTCCGCTTCTGAAAATACGCATGTCATCAGTGATTGCAGAATCTCTGTTGTGAAGAAGTCTTACCCATATGCCGGGTCTTGCTCCGATTTCTCTGATTTCATCGGCAAGCTTTTTCATATTACCGAATTTTTCGTTTGCTATCCACGGTCCTTCGCAAGAGTAAATCTGCCAACAGTCATCAATAACCTCAAACGGCTTATTTTCAATACCCTTTGCAAGCTCAACCTGAAGCTTTGTATCGGATATTATTTCTTCATAGCTGCTTTTGCCGTAAGCATAATACCAGTTGTTACCGCCGTAAATTCTTTCTTCGGGCAGAATCGGATTGTCGCAAAGAACTTTGCAGTAATCGTGAAGGCATGTATAGACATCGGCAGAGTCATAGTTTTTATAAACAAATGTTGCCAGGTGAAGTCTTCTGCCGTTTAATTCAACACCGCATCCACCGTTTCTGCAATCAACAAGTGCTTTTATTCCGTCAGAAGTATAACGGAAGCTGACAAAAGCATTGGGCTGAGTCTTTACACCGAAACAGAAACAGTTTGATTTATCCGTTGCAATAAAATACCACGGCATAAATCTGTCGTTATCCGTAAGCTTTCTGAATTCGAGGTCGGCATAGCTTCTCTCCCATGCATCACCAAGCACAAAAATATTTTCGTTGCTTTCAAATTTCCATTCAAGCTCAATGAATTTTGGTCTGCTGTCAGAAGCGATTATGTATAAATCAAGTGTATTGCCGTTGATAACGGCATCGATTTTAGCGTCTGTGCATTCGTTTTCACATATTAAATTCTTGCTGAATTTGTTTAAATCAAAGTTCATTTTATCACCTTCAAATCTGTTTGTATTGATAAAATTATATCATAATTATAACAAAAAACAACTTAAAAATTTGTTCAATTTACAGCTATATATAATTGGATAATATGCCTTTTCAAAGTTAATATGTATACAACATATAAAAGATCCAATCACTTCATTTTTCAACAATCCCGGCTTTCCAAACAAAAGTTTTTCGTCAAACTTAAAGCCCACAGTTTTTTCTGTGGGCTTTAATGTTATTTGTTGCAGTGTTTATCAAATGACGGATTGAATGCATAGAAGTTCTTCTCGTTGAGCTTGTCGGTTGCAAGCCTGAGGCCTTCGCCGAAACGCTGAAAATGCACGATTTCCCTCGCACGAAGAAATTTAATCGGTTCTCTGACATCGGGGTCATCGATAAGTCGGAGAATGTTGTCATAGGTAGTTCGTGCTTTTTGTTCTGCGGCAAGGTTTTCCGTCATATCCGTAATGACATCGCCTTTGCTTTGAATATATGCCGCTGTAAACGGCACGCCTGCAGCAGATGAGGGATAAACGCCTGTTGTGTGGTTAACAAAGTAAGCATCAAAACCTGCTTTTCTGATTTCCTCCTCCGAAAGATTTCTTGTCAGCTGATGAACAATAGCACCTATCATCTCAAAATGTGCCAGTTCTTCAACACCTACATTGGAAGTGAAATGGTCCCTTTTGCAGTTTAAATTCCAATCAATCGGCAGAGGAAAGAGCCGAACATACAAAACCACCTCAATCGATGCAGAAAGCACCGATAAGAGGTGGTTCAGTATTTTTGTGAGTGTAATTTGACAAATTGGAAATTGTCAATCAGAAAACACCGTTATTATATTTTTTCTGCACGCAAAAAATGCAGATAAATCCGATTATTAATCCAACAATTAATACTGCAACCGCAACCAATGTAATCTTTTCCGAATCTCCCAGCAGACTTACTATTCCGCTGAGCAAAAGTGCCGTTGAGATAACAAACATTGCTTTTCCAAAAGATTTTCCATATGCGGATTTATCGGTAACGTTTGTTTGATGATAATCATGAATCAAATTGGTTTTTCCCCGATATATTGCAACACCTATCACAAGAAAAAGTGTCGCTGTCAAAAACATAATTATCGAATATGTAATCATAATATTACCTCGTCAAATTCTAATTTGTCAAACTCAATTAAGCTCTGCAATTTTTTCTTCAAGTTTCTGCACAAACTGACCGACGAAATATCCGTCAATGAATCGGTGATTTACATCGAGTGTCATATTGATGATGTACTTGCCGTTTTGCTCTGTATATTTACCCCACACGAGAATCGGAGCGGTGTCATCCTTGAGCTTTGGGTCGGTGTAATCACGCTCGTTTGAACACATAGTGATATCCGCCCAAGGAATGCACGAAAAGACAATCTGCGATTCTCTCAAGCCTCCGAGAGAATATACCGATAACGGATTGTTTTCACTTTCCTTGCGTGCTTTTGTTGCAAATTCAATAATATCTCCGTCGCAGGGAAGCGATACCATATGAAAACTTGTTGCACCTTTTTTCAAGTCTGTGAAACAAGGCACTCGGCGGTCAATTTTATAGACTTTGTTATCCTCTGTTTCAAGCAGAAATTCG
>JAZPXO010000019.1:0-3116 GCA_045543735.1 Acutalibacteraceae bacterium | reverse complement strand
CCCTTGAATTTGAAAATTATTATTTCATAACCGTATATGTTCCCAACGCAAGAGACGGTCTTGTGCGCCTTGATTACCGCATGGATAAGTCGGATCGTAGCCATGTCGTTCTGTGAGCCAAGGAGTTGGGAGCTCTAATTGTCTTCCTAAGACCGCTTGGCCTCCGACTTCCCTTGAATTTGAAAATTATTATTTCATAACCGTATATGTTCCCAACGCAAGAGACGGTCTTGTGCGCCTTGATTACCGCATGGATTGGGAGGATGCATTCAGAGCCTATATCAAAAAGCTTGATGAGAAAAAGCCCGTTATCTTCTGCGGAGACCTGAATGTTGCGCATAAGGAAATCGACCTCAAAAACCCGAAATCCAACCGGCGCAATCCAGGTTTTACCGATGAGGAGAGAGGCAAATTTACTGAGATGCTCGAAAGCGGATTTGTTGACACCTTCAGATATTTCTATCCCGACCTTGAAGGGGTTTACAGCTGGTGGAGCTACAGATTTTCTGCAAGAGCGAAGAACGCAGGTTGGAGAATTGACTATTTTATCGTTTCCGAAAGACTCAGAGAAAGTCTCAGGGACGCAAAAATTCATAACGAAATTTTTGGCTCAGACCACTGTCCCGTTGAGCTGACAATAGAACTGTGAGGAGATAAAAATGAAAGACAAGGCACTTAAAATAATTGCCGCTGTTCTTGCGGTTGCAACCCTTGCTTCCGTTGCGGCGTTTTTTCTGACAAAAGGCGAGGATAGCGTATCAATCGGAAAGACTTCAAAGGAAGCTGTTGTTTATTCCTACGAAAACAGCGGATATACAAAAGCTGTTTCCGTCAGGGGAATAAACGGCGAGGTTTTTCTGCCCTCAGATATTGAAAACATATATTTCACAGCGGATTTAAAGGGCAATGTGGCTTTCTTTGACTATATAAACGGCGCGTTTGCTGCAAGTGAGCTGCCCGTAAAGCAGGTTAAAGCAAACCTTTCCGCAACATACGAAACAATTCCCGTTACGGTAAATTATATTGAAAAAGACGGAAAAGTATTCGGTGTCGGCGTGTTTACTTCCGATATGGACTCCTCCGTCAAGGTTTATTCCTATGCTTTCGTAAAGCTTATCAACAAGCCTTCGGGCTACGGCACGGGTTATCTTCTCCTTGCCGATTTTGAAAAAGAGAATTTCTACAATGCCGATAAAACCTATTCCGAAATATATAACTTCGATATTTCGGGCGGCAAAGCAAGCACCTATGTTTCAAATAACACCCGTCTTATCAACAAAAACGGCGCGTTCAGGGATGACTGGACAATGCTCACCGATGATTTCATTGCAAATCTCGGCGGCGCAAAATATTTCCTTTCCTCAAGATACTATACAGCAGCCGAAAAAGGAACAAGAGCGGATGTTATGATTCTTTCGGATGCTTACAAGCCTGCAATTGTTGCGGAAGATATTCTCGGAACATGGTTTGTAAACGATGCGAACGGAATGCATTATCTTCGAAAAACCGCCAAGGGCTTCAATAATGTTATAAATCAGAACAAAGCCGAAACCGTTCTTACGGAATTTGAGGGCGATTATTTTGCCGATTATCTTCAGAACGGCAAATGGCTGATAAACAAAAAGAGCCTTGTTGTGACCGACCTTATGACCGGCGCAACAAAGACTCTTAAGGATATTGATATCAACGGATTCGATGCCGTTTATGCTTCGCCCGACGGCTCGAAGTTTGTTTTCGCAAAGAACGGTATCACAAACGAAAACGGTGCGGTTGTTCAGCAGCTTGTTTTCTGCTCCGCCGACGGCACAACGGCTCCTGCCGATTACTGTGAACCCCTTCTTTTTGCCGAAAGCTCGGGCTTTGTATGGCTTGACAATTCGAATGTCATGTCCGTCAGAGCGACAACTGCTGACGGCTCGAAGGCAGGCAGCGTGGTTTACGCTTATTAATCAGACGTTTTCAGCTCTGAAATCGAGCTTGATTTCATCGTGGTCGAGAGTAAGAGCGGTATATTTTACGCCTGCGGAGTCAAACATTCTTTTCGAGGCTCTTGTGCCGGGAGTGTCGGCATACTTATCGGAAAGATAATAAACCTCTTTGATTCCGCACTGGATGATTGCCTTTGCGCATTCGTTGCAGGGGAAAAGAGCAACATAGATTTTGCAGCCCTCAAGGCTTGAACCGCCGTTGTTGAGGATTGCGTTGAGCTCTGCGTGGCAGACATAAGGGTATTTTGTATCATATGTTTCGCCTGAGCGTTCCCAGGGAAAATCGTCGTCGTTGCAGCCTCTGGGGAAGCCGTTATAGCCGACTGACATAATCTTGTTGCAGCTGTTGACTATGCAGGCGCCGACCTGAGTGTTGGGGTCTTTGCTGCGGCGTGCGGAAAGCATGGCAATACCCATGAAATATTCGTCCCAGGAAATATAGTCTTCTCTTTTAGGCATGAGATCTGCTCCTTTTTTGTAAAATTTTATGTTACAAATGGAATTTTAACATATAAAATCGAATAATACAACATCAAACATAAATTATTTACGGAACCGATTTCCGAAACTAACCTACGAGGTGATTCAAATGGGCTTTTTATCAAAAATTTTCGGTGACTATTCAACGAAAGAAATCAAGCGCATCAAGCCGCTTTGCAATAAGGTTCTCGGCCTTGAAGAAGAGTTTTCGAAGCTTACCGATGAACAGCTTCAGGCAAAAACTCCCGAATTCAAGCAGCGTCTTGCAAACGGCGAAACTCTTGACGATATTCTTCCCGAGGCTTTTGCGGCATGCCGCGAGGCATCGTGGCGAGTTATCGGCATGAAGCATTTCCCTGTTCAGATTATCGGCGGAATTATTCTTCATCAGGGCAGAATAGCAGAAATGAGAACGGGCGAAGGTAAAACCCTTGTTGCAACCCTGCCTGCATATCTTAATGCTCTCACGGGTGAGGGCGTTCATATTGTTACCGTTAACGATTATCTTGCCCGCCGTGACAGCGAATGGATGGGTAAGGTTTACCGTTTCATGGGTCTTTCCGTCGGTCTGATTATCCAAGTCGGATCGTAGCCATGTCGTTCTGTGAGCCAAGGAGTTGGGAGCTCTAATTGTCTTCCTAAGACCGC
>JAZPXO010000018.1:0-18808 GCA_045543735.1 Acutalibacteraceae bacterium | reverse complement strand
CTCCTTGGCTCACAGGACGACATGGCTACGATCCGACTTTGCACACGCACTCAACTTAAAGGAATCCGGCGTTGACGTTATCGTTGGTCTTTACGAAGGCTCAAAGAGCTGGGCGAAAGCTGAAGCACAGGGTCTTAAGGTTATGACTGCCGCCGATGCGGCAAAGAATGCCGACATTATCATGATTCTCATCAATGACGAAAAGCAGGCTAAGCTCTATAAAGAAAGCATCGAGCCTAACCTCACCGAGGGCAAAACCCTTGCATTTGCTCACGGCTTCAACATTCATTTCGGCTGCATCAAGCCCCCGAAGAACGTCAACGTTATTATGATTGCACCCAAGGGTCCCGGTCACACCGTCAGAAGCGAATATCAGGCAGGCAAAGGCGTTCCTTGCCTTATCGCTGTTGAGCAGGATGCAACGGGCGATGCGTGGGATATCGGTCTTGCTTATGCTCTCGGAATAGGCGGAGCAAGAGCAGGCGTGCTTGAAACAAACTTCCGCACTGAAACAGAAACCGACCTTTTCGGTGAGCAGGCTGTTCTCTGCGGCGGCGTTTGCGCTCTTATGCAGGCAGGCTTTGAAACTCTTGTTGAAGCAGGCTATGACCCCAGAAACGCATATTTTGAATGTATCCACGAAATGAAGCTCATCGTTGACCTTATCTATCAGAGCGGCTTTGCAGGCATGAGATATTCGATTTCGAATACCGCTGAATACGGCGATTATGTAACAGGTCCCAAAATCATAACAGAAGAAACCAAGAAAACGATGAAGAAAATACTCAAAGATATTCAGGACGGCACTTTCGCCAAGGAATTCCTGCTTGACATGTCCGATGCAGGCAGTCAGGTTCATTTCAATGCAATGCGTAAAATCGCAAGTGAGCATCCGTCGGAAATCGTCGGTGAGGATATCAGAAAGCTCTACAGCTGGAACGGCGAGGATAAACTCATCAATAACTGATAAGGATTGATTTTATGAAAAGTGATTCTTTAAAAAGAGGAGCTCAGAACGCTCCGCACAGAGCGTTATATCACGCACTCGGATTGACTGACGAGGAGATCGAAAGACCCCTTGTCGGAATAGTCAGCTCATATAACGAAATCGTGCCCGGTCATATGAACATAGACAAAATTGTCGATGCCGTAAAGCTTGGCGTTGCAATGGCAGGCGGAACTCCGATTGTTTTTCCTGCAATTGCGGTCTGCGACGGCATTGCAATGGGTCACACGGGCATGAAGTATTCTCTCGTTACCCGTGACCTTATTGCCGATTCAACCGAAGCAATGGCTCTTGCTCACGGCTTTGACGCTCTTGTTATGGTGCCCAACTGCGATAAGAATGTTCCAGGTCTGCTTATGGCAGCGGCAAGGCTGAATATACCGACGGTATTTGTCAGCGGCGGTCCGATGCTTGCAGGCCGTATTGACGGCGCAAAAACAAGCTTTTCTTCAATTTCCGAGGCTGTCGGTGAATACAATGCAGGCAAAATCACCGAAGAAAAGCTCCGTGAATATGAATGCAAAACCTGCCCGACCTGCGGCTCCTGCTCGGGAATGTATACCGCAAATTCAATGAACTGCCTCACCGAAGCCCTCGGTATGGGACTTCGGGGCAACGGAACAATTCCAGCAGTTTATTCCGCAAGAATCGAACTTGCTAAGCACGCTGGCATGGCGGTTATGGATATGATAAAAAAGAATACCCGTCCCCGTGATATTATGACCGAAGAAGCATTTATGAACGCTCTGACGGTTGATATGGCTCTCGGCTGTTCAACAAACAGTATGCTTCATCTTCCTGCCATTGCTCACGAATGCGGAATCGAGATAAATCTTGATATTGCAAACAAGATAAGCGCAAAAACTCCGAATCTCTGCCACCTTGCGCCTGCAGGCAGAACCTATATTGAGGAGCTTGACGAAGCAGGCGGCGTTTATGCCGTTATGAACGAGCTTTCAAAGAAAAATCTTCTGAACCTTGATTGCATAACCGTAACGGGCAAAACCGTCGGAGAAAACATTAAAAACTGCGTTAATCTTAACCACGATGTAATCAGACCTGTTGAAAATCCATACAGCGAAACAGGCGGAATCGCTGTGCTCAGGGGAAACCTTGCTCCCGACGGCAGCGTTGTCAAACGTTCCGCAGTGCTTCCCGAAATGCTTGTTCACGAAGGACCTGCAAGAGTTTTTGAATGCGAAGAGGATGCGCAGGCTGCAATCAATGCAGGTAAAATCAAGGCAGGCGATGTTGTTGTTATCCGTTACGAGGGTCCGAAAGGCGGACCGGGTATGCGCGAAATGCTTAATCCCACATCAGCTATCATGGGCATGGGTCTCGGTAATAGTGTAGCACTTATCACAGACGGCAGATTCAGCGGTGCAACAAGAGGTGCCTGTGTGGGCCATGTTTCACCCGAAGCGGCAAGCGGCGGTATGATTGGCGTTGTTGAAGACGGCGACATTATCAGCATCAATATCCCCGAAAACAAGCTTGAACTTAAGGTTGATGAGAGTGTTCTTGCCGAAAGAATGAAAAACTTTGTTCCTAAGAAAAAAGAGCTTTCGGGATATCTCAAAAGATACGCTGCACTTGTTTCAAGCGGAGCGGAGGGTGCGATTCTGAAATGAAGAACGAAAGATTGTATGAAATATATTTAAAACTCAACTCGCTTTGCATTTTCAGAGCGTTGCTTTCTGATTCGGTAATCAGCAGACTTGTGAAATATCTTGAATGCATTGAAAATGCAGAAACATCCGAAAAAATCAGCCGCTATTCCGATTTTGTTTCCGCTTTGTATGCAAACAACAAAGTGAGCCTTGCAAGGCACGTTCACACAGTTGTCAGCAACAACGAAAATGTTTATGTCAAGATTCTCGGCGGAGGAAAATCGGGCTCGCCGACTATGAAAAAATGCGTTGATGCAGAGCTTGAAATGCTGCAAGCCGTTGCTGATTTAACTCCCGCCGAGCTTCAGAGCGCGATAGATTGGAAAGGATTTTTGCCTGTTTTCAAAGCTGAAAAGGTTGATCTGGCAAACGATTACGCAAAGCGAACAAGAAACATCGGAAAATACGGATACGGCATTTATGCAAAGAATCATATGTTCCGGATTGATAACAGAAAAATAGTTCCCGTTCTGCATCCCGATGAAATCGCTCTCTCTGAACTTATCGGATACGAGCGTGAAAAGAAAATTATTATTGATAATACAAAAGCTCTGCTTGAAGGCAGAGCGGCGGCGAATATTCTGCTCACGGGCGATGCAGGCACAGGCAAATCCTCAACGGTAAAAGCGGTTGTTAATGAACTTTATAAAGACGGGCTGCGAATCATCGAGGTGCGAAAAGAGCAGCTTCGTGATATTCCGGCAATCCTTGATGAGCTTTCCGATAATCCGCTGAAATTTATTCTTTTCATTGATGATTTATCATTCCAAAAGGATGACGATAATTTCAGCGCACTCAAAGCGGTGCTTGAAGGCTCTGTTTCCGCAAAATCAAATAATGTTGTAATTTATGCAACAAGCAACCGCCGTCATCTTGTTAAAGAAAAGTTCAGTGACCGTGAGGGTGACGACGTTCATTTCAACGATACCGTTCAGGAAATAATCTCGCTTTCCGACAGGTTCGGAATACATATCACCTTCAATAAGCCGAACAAAGAAACGTATCTTGATATTGTACGCAGCCTCGCGAATAAAAAAGGTATAAAATGCGATACGGATGAGCTTGAAAGAAAAGCGGAACAGTTCGCCCTCGAAAAAGGCTCACGCTCCGCAAGGGCGGCAAAGCAATTCGTTGAAAACATAGTATAAATAGCTGTCTGTTTGATATTCGCTGTCCCTTTTAATTTCCGCTGTGCAGTTTTATCGCATACTATTAAGTCGAAACTGAAAGGACAAAAAAGAAAGCCTGCACTGACAAGAGTGCAGGCTATTTTTTATCTGTTAAACCCAGAATATAGTCAACAGAGGTTTTATGGTATTTTGCAAGGGCGATCAGAATTTCAGGCGGAATTGTTCTTTCGCCGCTTTCATAGTAAGCATAGGTTCTTTGGGGAAGATTTATAGCCTTGCCCATTTCGGTTTGGGTCAAATCAGCATCTTCGCGCAAATCTCTGATTCTTTGAAATCTCATATTATCACCAAAATTATTATATCAAGAACAAATTGTTCTATTGACATTAAGAACAGATTGTTCTATAATGCCTATGAAACAAGTATAAATGCCTTGGATGTATCGGCGTTTGTGCTTGGGGCAGAAAATATTAATTAAGGTGAGGTTGAAATGGAAGAAAAAATTCTGGTAAAAAGCGAACGGTTTGATTTGAAAAAGCTTATCAGCGTGCTGTTAATTATCGGCGCTGTTGCTTCGGCGATTATGTTTGTTGTTTTATGCGTAGATACAGGCGACACTTATGATTACCAATATGAGCGTCATTTCGAGGATTACGAAGAACACAGCGAAGAAGGCGACTGCGGGTATAGGTACGATGAAGGGGAAAAGTGTTGGAAATGCGAGTTCTTTGAAGACTATCCTAACAAAGCCTCATATATTTTATCCAGCTTGTTTGAAATTCTTCTGTTTTCTTTGATTCCTGTTGCAGCACTCGGTCTTATCGGTGCGCTGATTTATTTGTGGCTTCGCAGCTATGAGCTTACCGTTACCGATAAAAGAATTTACGGCAAGGTAGCTTTCGGCAAGCGTGTTGACCTTCCCGTTGACTCGGTTTCTGCCACCGCAACAATCCAGCTTCTGAAAGGCGTTGCTGTTTCAACATCTTCGGGAAAAATCAGCTTCCTTGCAATAAAGAACGCAAGTGAAATCTATTCGGTAATCAACAAGCTTCTGATTGAAAGACAGGAGAAAGAAAAGGTTGCCGCAAAACCTGCTGTTGCAAATGAAACAAAAATAGACACAGCAGATCAGCTTATGAAATATAAGGATCTGCTTGACAAGGGAGTTATCTCTCAGGAAGAATTCGACGCAAAGAAAAAACAGCTTTTAGGCTTTTAATCAAAACGAAAAGGGCGGTCTCACGTTACCTGTGAGACCGCCCCAACATTTTTATGATATCATTTTGAAAGTCTGATGTCAATATAAAAACGGAGGAATTTTGTTGATTATTCCTAATTTCTGCGTTCTGAACAACAATTGATAGTTAACTTTGTACAATATTCCATCTTGAAAAGGGCGGAAATCCATGCTATATTATAGTCAAGGAAAGGGTGATACCGATGAGAAGGTAAAAACCTTAAGACCTGAAGCTTCAAAATAACAAAAAATCAAAAAAGAAGAAAAAGGTCTTTACTTACAATCTTAAAGGAAACGAAAATCTGATATCGGATAATTTAAGGTTGGACAATATTAAGAAAGAGAGGTTACCCAAAGATGTTAGATATCAAGAGTTCTGAGAAATAGCCCTTGGCTGATTGTGTAAAGAAACATCAGTCAGGGGCTATTTCATTTTTATGAATAAACGGTTTGCGTCGGAGCTGTCGGGCTTCGGCGGTTTTTTGTTTTTACGGACGGCTTTGCCTGTCTTTCTGATGTTGAAATTTTCTGAATGCTATGATATTATATAAACATCCTTATCACAGGAAAGGGAAACTTACCATGAAAGATAAATCAACTCTGGTTTTTACGGGTGATATCGGTTTTGATAGATATATGTACGGCAAGTGGAATGATAATGAGCTTCTCTCGCAGGATGTTCTTGATTTTCTTCACAGCGCCGACCATGTTGTCGCAAATGTTGAAGGTCCTGTTGCGCCCGTTGAACAGAACACGGTTCAGGGCGGTGTGAAGCAGCTTCTGCATACCATTGACCCCGAGGCGGTAAAGGTTCTGAATAAAATGAATGCCGATATATGGAACATCTGCAACAATCATATCATGGATGCAGGCGAATTCGGCATAAAAAGCACACTTGAAATTGCAGCTGAAAACGGTGCGAAAACTATCGGCGCAGGTATGAATATCCGTGAAGCGAGACGCCCCGTTATTCTTGAAGAAGCGGGCGGAATCGGTATGTTTGGTGTTGGATATCAGCGCGCATGCAGAAAAGCGGATGAAAACAAGGCGGGCTGCTACAGCTGGAGCGACCTTGACGAAATTCAGAACACTATAAACGAAATAAAGAAAACCTGCCGCTGGTGCATAGTTGTTGCCCATGCGGGCGAGGAGTTTACTCCGCTGCCGTCTCCGTACACAAGAGAGCGCTACCGCCTTTATCTTGAAATGGGTGCGGATATCGTTGTTTCACATCATCCGCATGTACCGATGAACTATGAAACAGTCGGCGATAAGATTATTTTCTATTCGCTCGGCAACTTCATTTTTGATACCGATTATCAGCGCTCGCAGTTCAATACCGAATTCGGTCTTCTTGTTAAAATCAATTTTACCGAGACCGAGTTTTCGTGGGAACCGATGGGGCTTGAAATTCTGCGCGGTGAAGAGCATGTTGTGAAAGCTCCTCTGCCGAGAATATTTACCGATGTGCAGGAGGAGGAGTTCAATCTGCTTTCGCCTCTTTCGGCAAAAATGCATATTGCCGCAACAAAGCGTCAGATGACCTACCTGAATCCCGAACGCTTCAAAAACGCAACGGAGGAAGAATGGACGGAGCATTTTGCAGAGCCGTTGAGAACCGGCCGTGTTCCGGGGGAGACACTGGATTTCTTTATCCTTTGTCCGCTCGCTGAAAAAGAAAAAGAAAAGGCATGGCAAAAAAGCAAGCTTGAGGATGTAAAGCAGTATATCTTGGAGCAGATGTGATTTGCCGTATTTTTAAAATAAATCCATTTGACATTTTCTGAAAAAGATTTTATATTATTATAGGTAATAATTCGTGTTCGGAGGCATTTCTATGAATGAACCCAAAGCATATCTCAGACACAGAAACAAGCTTGATAAGGCATTCAGAATTATATTCAGACCCACCATTATCGGTGTTGAAAATATTCCAGAAAGCGGCAGAATCATTCTGGCTGGTAACCATACCCATTTTATGGACTGCATAACGGTTGCCTCTTCCACGCAGAGGGTTGTTCATTTCCTTGCAAAAAGCGAGCTTCTTGAGCCTCCTCTGAAACGCTTTTTTGAGCCTTTCGGCATCATTCCCGTTCACAGAGGCTCAAAGGATAAGGCGGCGCTTTCTTCCGCAATCGAAGTGCTTGAGGACGATAAGGTTATCGGCATTTTTCCCGAGGGAAAGGTGAAACTCAAATCTGAAGTGCAGTATACCATAACTCCTTTTAAATTCGGCGCTGTCAAGATGGCTCATGAAACGGGAACAAAAATTGTTCCTTTCTCCATTACGGGCAAATATAAGTTTTTCAGAAAAAGCATAAAAATTCAGTTCTTTGAGCCCGTAACAGTCGGTGATGACCTCGAAGAGGCAAACAACCTGCTTATGGATATCGTTGCTCACGGAATAACGGATAAGCCCGTTTTTGTTGAAAAATAAATTCAAGCAGAAGTGTTAACCGTTCGGCGGCACTTCTGCTTTTTTGTTAAATATTTGAAAAATCTTTTAAAATCATCTTAATATTCTATTTTAGAATTATTTGATGAAAACAGTGTGATAATATTATCATATAAATGCAAAAATTAATAAAACGGAGGCTACTTAAAATGAAAGCAACCAAAGTTACACATTTCGGAATAGCAAGAAAAATCGTTGCAAACATGACATCGGAAAGCTGGGAAACAATCCCTCATATTTCTTATATCTATGAGCCTGAGGTTTCCGATTTTCTCAATGTTGTAAAAGAGCTTAACGCATCGGGCAAGTTCCCCGTTAAAATTACTGTTAACACAATCGTTCTCAAGGCGCTTGCAGAGGCATTCAAGGCTGCTCCTCAGCTCAATGCTCATATCAAGTTCAATCGCAAGCTTGTCAGAGGCGAGGTTACTCAGTGGGACGAAATTCATGCAGGTATGACATGGATTCTTCCCAACGGAGAAATGATGACAATCAACCTTCACGATATCGGCAACAAGAGCCTTGTTGAGCTTACCGAATATATTGCCGATGTTGCGAGAAAAATAGGCAACACCGATATGACCGAGGTAATGTTCTCTGTATCGTTTAATGACACAATCGAGAAGCTCAAGAGAGGTCATATTCTTCAGGCAATTCTCCGCCTTTTCGGCGCAAAAACAGGTAAACATAAGATCAAAACCCTTTCAGGTCAGGCAAAGAAGGATTATTATGCAATCCCCGAAACCGACAGACTGACCGCTTACGATATCAAGCAGGGTACCGTTACCGTTTCAAACATCGGCTCTGTAACAAGAGGAATCCCCGGCAGAGTTGCACTGCTTTCAATTATTCCTCCCCAGATTTTTGTTGCATGCATCGGCTCAATCATGAAGAAGCCTGTTGTCAAGCAGGATGAAAACGGCAACGATATAATTGTTGTAGGCAACGAAATGCCCATCGACCTTGTTTTTGACCACAGAGCGGTTGACTTCGGTGACCTTGTTCCCTTTATTCAGAGACTTGAGGATATCTTCAAGAATCCTGAACAGATGTATAATTGGTAAAAAACATTTCGGCTGACCAATAAAGGCGACGGAACATAAACAATGAGTTTATTTGCCGTTTTTTCGCACTCGATGTATACCCGATACACCGTCGCGCGAAGAAAACGCCATCCGTCATCCTTTCTTGGCAGCCGCTTCTGTTTTTTATTCGTATTTAGGAGTGATTTGAATGAAGCTTTTTGAAAAAACTCTGGAAAAAAATTATATTTATGAGGGCAAAATCATCAATGTCCGCAGAGACAAAGCTGAGCATCCCGACGGAACAGCGTGCACCCGCGAGGTCGTAGAGCATAACGGAGGCGTGTGCGTTGCGCCTCTTACCGATAACGGAGAGCTGATATTTGTCAGACAGTTTAGATATCCCTACGGCGAGGTTGTTCTCGAGCTTCCTGCAGGCAAGCTTGAAAAGGGCGAAGATGACGGCGATGCAGGCAGACGCGAGCTTGAGGAAGAAACGGGCCATGTTGCGGGCGAATTCCGAAAGCTGGGAGTTTTTTATCCTACTCCGGGTTACTGCGGAGAGATTATTCATCTTTATGCCGCGTGGAATCTGACCGAAACTCAGATGCATCCCGATGAAGGTGAATTCCTTGAGGTTGAAAAAATTCCGCTTGAAAAGGCGGTTGATATGGTTATGAACGGTGAAATCCCCGACGGCAAAACACAGACGCTGATTATGCGCGTTGCTGAAATGAAAAGAAGAGGAATTATTGACGGGGGTAAAGCATGAGAAAGATAGTTCTTGCATCCGCTTCCCCTAGAAGAAAAGAGCTGCTGACAACGGCAGGTGTTGAGTTTGAGGTGCTTGTCAGCGATGCGGATGAGACCGTGCCCGAGGGTACGTTGCCCAAGGATGCCGCAATGATGACCGCAGAGAAAAAAGCACTTGCTGTTTCCGAAAAATGTCAGGGCAGCATTGTTATCGGTGCTGATACGATTGTTGTTGCCGAAGGCAGGATTCTCGGCAAGCCGAAGGATGAGGCTGATGCTGCCGCAATGCTTCGTTTTCTCTCGGGTAAGGAGCATGAGGTCATAACGGGCGTCTGCCTTACAGACGGTGTTAAAACCGAAAAATTTGCTCAGGTGAGTAAGGTCAGATTTTATGAGCTGACGGATGAAGAAATTGCTGCTTATGTTGCCACAAAAGAACCCATGGATAAGGCAGGCGGCTACGGAATTCAGGGCAAGGGCTGCGTGCTTGTTGAAAGCATCGGGGGCGATTATTTCAATATAGTCGGTCTGCCTGTTGCCGCAACCGTCAGAGCGATAAAGGCGTTTTAAAAAGAAAAAGGTGTGACATTGAATGTCACACCTTTATTTTTATTTCGTTACCATTTCTTTTTCGGTTGTTTTAAGAAAGTTGAACGCGTATTCTCCCTTGTGTCTGTAGGGGAAGAATCTGATGATGACATAGGATAATACCGCGCCGACGGTGTTAAGAACGATGTCTGCCATCGTGTCCATGATTGCCCAGCGGTCAGGATAAACAGGTGGGAAAAGAGTCAGCTCTTTCGGAGTGCCCTTTGCCATTTCAATGCTCCAGTGCTGTGCATCGCCGATGCCGCCGCCCATGCAAGCGATCTGGTCAAAAGCAAATTCGAAAACTTCCCATGCCGTTGCGCCGAGGAATGAAAAACCGACAGAGGCAAGAAGAACCAGCGAAAGGGGGGCGCTTGCGTGATCTCTTTTGAGGATTGCGCAGGCAATTTCATAGCCGAAGAATACGCATGCCGCACCGCCGACAAAGTGGAGCATAACATCCCACCATCTGAAATCATAATAGAGATTCAGGAATTTTCCGCCGAAGGATGCACACCAGATCATAACAATAAGGAAATTCTGGAAAGAAGAGGAGAGGTTGCGGAATATGCTTTTGGGCGGAAAGAGCATGAATATTTCCCAGACGAAGGTTGCCAGCAGATTTGCGCCGACCTGCAGGGGGTCTGTGATATCGAATTCTTTGCCTGCCGAGGGAAAGAAGCCCTTGATAAAGGCGAAAATCATGCTTGCTCTGATAATCCACCAGAAAATAAGCTGGCCTGTTGAAGTTCCGTCTTTAACGCGTTTTATGTATTCTTTCATTTGTTTTTCTCCGTTTTTTTACATTATTATTTTAATTTTAAGGTATTATATCAATTATATATGATAATGTCAAACTGAAAATAACGGAAAGATATTCAGGAATGTTTGATTTTATGTTTACATTGTGTTATTATTTAAAAATAAAACGAAAAGGAGATTGCTTATGACAGAGCGTTTATACTATAAAGACCAGTATATAAAAGAATTTGAGGCAGAGGTTATTTCGTGCGCAGAGGGAAAAAACGGCTTTGAGGTTGTTCTTGATAAATCGGCATTTTTTCCCGAGGGCGGCGGTCAGCCCGGAGACAAGGGAATCATTGGCGGTGCAAAGGTGCTTGATACGGTTGAAAGGGGCGGCGAAGTTATCCATATCTGCGATGCTCCCGTTTCGGGCAGTGTTAAATGCGCCCTCGATTTTGACCTGAGATTTTCGAATATGCAGCAGCATTCGGGTGAGCATGTGTTTTCGGGCGTTCTTCATTCAATGTGCGGCTTTGACAATGTCGGCTTCCATATGGGCGAAACCTGCATAACCGTTGATTTCAACGGAGTTGTAACTGCCGAGCAGCTTGCTGAAATCGAAAGGCTATCAAATGAGGCAGTTTATAAAAATATTCCGATTGAATCTGTTTATCCTGCCGATGAAGAGCTTGACTGCTATGATTACAGAAGCAAAAAGGAAATTAAAGGTCAGGTAAGACTCACAAAAATCGGTGATGTTGACCTGTGCGCCTGTTGCGGAACCCATGTTGCTCTTACGGGTGAAATCGGAATTATCAAGGTTCTTTCTATGATGAATTATAAGTCGGGCGTTCGCATTTCTCTTCAGATAGGCAGAAAGGCTTTTGAGGATTATTGCGACAAGAACAGAAACGTCTATGCGATTTCAAATCTTCTCTGCGCCAAAACTGAGGAGGTTGCCGATGCTGTTGAAAAGCTTCAGAATCGCCTTAAAGAAGCCGATTTCAGATATAATGCTCTGAAAAAAGAGCTTTTTGCAGAAAAGAGCAAAAATGTATCGGGTGAAAAATGCTGCATGTTTGACGATGCGGCATCCGCTGACGATGCAAGAGTTTTTGCCGATATGCTTGCCGACAGGGTCGGAATTGCCGCTGTGTTCTCGGGCAATGATGAGGTCGGTTACAAATATGCCGTTGTCAGCAGAGAAACCGATGTCCGCTCAATCGGAAAAGCTCTCAACGAGGCTCTTTCGGGCAGGGGCGGCGGAAAACCCAACATGATTCAGGGTTCTGTTGTCGCTTCGAGGGCTGAGATTGAGGCTTTTTGGGAAACAGTATAAAATAACAGCCGCTTGCACAAATTGCAGGCGGCTTATTTTTGGCATAATGAATAAAAGTTATTGAATATACTGAAATAATATGTTATAATCGAATAAAAGTTGAAATGAGGAGGTATACCGTTGGAAGAAAGAAACATTGCTCCCGCAGAGGAAAACCGCGGCATAGTGATAGACTATGACAGAGGCGTTAAAAATCCGCTGATGAGAAACAGACGGTATGTCAGCAACAAAGAGAGAGTAGGATATCTGCTCAATGATGTTGCGTCATCCTTCAATATTGACGGCTTCAAGGACAGATTTATCTACGATATAGTCAAGCTGGATTTTGATTTTCTTGCGCTGTTCGGGCTGTTCTCGGGTTTGTGGGATACAATCAACGATACATTTATCGGAGTTATCGTTGACAGAACAAGAACCCGCTGGGGAAAATTCAAGCCTTATATTCTTCTCGGAAAGATACCGCTCACCCTTATCGGTATGTGGTATTGGTTTATGCCGCTGATTTTTGCGAATTCCGGCGCAACATATCTGCCGAAGCTTGTGTTTTATGCCGTGTTTTCGATAATCTGCGAAACGGCAGGCACATTCACATCCATTGCAAGCACAGGCTTTATGTCAACGATAACGCCTGACCCGCTTGAAAGAACAGGACTTATAACGATGGCAAAGCTTCTTTCGGGTTTCCTGGGCTCAAAGCTGCCCGAAATTCTTTTCGGAATTCTGCTTGACCTTGTCAACAATCAGGTTGTTACATGGAGCAAAACAAGCCTTTTCATCAGCTTTGCAAGCCTTACGGCAATCGGAAGCTGCGCAATGTCGTTCTATTTTATCTGCGTGACTAAAGAAAGAGTTTCGCAGACTATTGAAAAACCGAGCATTGTTCAGGGTCTTAAAGCGATTATCAACAACAGACCGATTCTGCTCTATACTCTTTCGGAATTTCTTGCAGGCTTTGCAGTCAGCAAGAGCCGCACGAATTATTATATCGACGTTCTCGGCTCGGCTACATATCAGACAATTGTCGGTATTCCTGCATCTCCGATTTCAACAATCAGCTATGCATTCATTGCTCCTCTGCGCAAACGCTTTTCAACGAAAACGATCTGGATTCTTGAGGATGTATGGACCGATGCCTGCTGGATGCTGGTTTTCCTTGTCGGTTCACTCGGCGGGGCTGAAAAGGGTCTCTATAAAAACAAATGGGTAATGCTTCCGCTCATGGCGATTGAGGAAATGCTTGAAATGTGCGTTTTCGGTCTGAGAAAGGTTATTCCCGAAGAGATTCTCAACGAAGCGATGGACTATTGCGAATGGAAAAACGGCTACAGAGCAGAAGCTATGACGGGCGTTGCAAGAGGTCTTGTAACAAAGCTTCAGGGAATAGCAATGACGTCGATTCAGAACTTAATCATGAAACGCATCGGCTATGTTCAGGGCCTCAAAATCGGAACGCAGTCTGACACAACAAAGTGGTGGATTTTTGCAATGGGTACGGGAATTCCTGTTATAACAGGCGCGCTCGGCATTGTTCCGAAGTTCTTCCATAACCTCAACGGCGAAAAACGCGACAGAATGTATCAGGAGCTTTTCGCAAGAAGAGAGGCAATGCGTAACGCGGTTGAGTCGGCAAAGGATGCCGATGAGCTTTCCAGAATTGCAAAAGCCCAGATGAACGCAGACTATTCAGAACAGTAAAAAAATTACGGCTTGCACAGCAGTGCAGGCCGTTTTTTTATCAGTTGGGATAAACAAGATATTCAATTGCGCTGTCCTGGTCAATCAGTTTCCAGACGATTTCCGAAACCGTATCGGCAGGCTCTTCCATGCCGTTGTCTATCCAGTATCTGTAGACCGAAAGAATTGCCCCCACATAAAATCTGACGGCGTATTTGCCCTCGGTTGTCTGATGGGAAATGGGGAAATAGCTGTAGATTCTTTTGTTGAGCATGTCTGTCAGCTTATGGGTAAGTCCTGCAGCGTAAACTGCCTTGATAACCTCTGAATTATTCTGAATAAAATTGGAAACATAGTATATGATATCTTTTATTGTTGTATCTTTGTTGACTGTTGCGCTTTCGATAACCTTTTTCTCTTCGTCCTCGAGATGTTTGATAAGAATTTCTTCCTTGCTGTTGTAGTTTCTGTAATAAGCCATTCGCGAAACGCCTGCAAGAGAGGTTATATCCGTAATCGAAATGCTCTTATAAGGCTTTTCTTCCATAAGGCGCAGCAGGGCGGTGAGAATGCATTCTTTAGTCAGCAGATTAATCTCATTTTGCTTTTCCATTACAACTTAACTCCATTTGTAACATTAAAGATTTTTTTGGAAATTTATGAATGTTTGTTTATGATTTGTTCATAAACTAATGTTACACTTGTAACTGTTACAAGTGTAACATTATAAACAGGCATTGTCAAGGAGTATTTATATGCTTAAATTAACAAATATCGTTAAGGAGTATCCGACCGGCGATGAAAAAGTTGTTGCGCTCAAGGGCGTCAGCATCGAGTTCAGAAAGAGCGAGTTTGTTTCGATTCTCGGTCATTCGGGCTGCGGAAAAACAACCCTGCTAAATATCATCGGCGGTCTTGACCAATATACAGACGGCGACCTTGTTATTAAAGGCAAGTCAACAAAGTCATTCAAGGACAGGGATTGGGATACTTACAGAAATCATTCCGTCGGCTTCGTTTTTCAGAACTACAATCTGATTCCTCATCAGAGCGTTCTTTCAAACGTAGAGCTTGCTCTTACGCTCAGCGGCGTTACAAAGGCTGAAAGAAAACAGAGGGCGAAAGCTGCTCTTGAAAGCGTGGGTCTCGGCGACCAGATAAACAAAAAGCCCAACCAGATGTCGGGCGGTCAGATGCAGAGAGTAGCCATCGCGAGAGCGCTTGTCAACAACCCTGAAATTCTTCTCGCCGATGAACCGACGGGTGCGCTTGACAGCGAAACAAGCGTTCAGATTATGGATATTCTCAAGGAGATAGCCAAGGACAGACTTGTTATCATGGTTACCCATAACCCCGAGCTTGCAAACGAATATTCCACAAGAATCATCCGACTCGTTGACGGCAAGGTGGTTGACGATACAAGCCCTTACGATTCATCTGCAGAGGCTGCTCCCGAAATCAGCGGGGAGAAAATATCGAGAAGAGAGGCAAAAAAGAAGGCAAAGAAAACTTCGATGTCTTTTGCAACGGCTCTTTCGCTTTCCCTGAACAATCTTCTTACCAAAAAAGTCAGAACATTCCTGACATCTTTTGCAGGCAGCATCGGCATTATCGGCATCGCACTTATACTTGCTCTTTCAAACGGTTTCCAGCTGTATATTGATTCAATTCAGAAGGAAGCTCTCACTTCATATCCTGTTATGGTTGAAAGTGCAACTATGGATATGAATGCAATGATGGGCAGCATGACGGGTGCAACCGCAGGCGAAGTCAATCACGGACTCGACAAGGTTTATTCAAACACGATGGCGGCAGGAATGATGGAGTCATTCACGGGCGGAATCTGGATGAACGACCTTGCAGGTTTCAAGAAGTATCTTGAAAGCGGAGAAAGCAGCATCAAGAATTATTCCAGCAGTGTTCAGTATACCTACGGCGGAAAGCTAAACATCTATTCATCAGATACTTCTGCAGGCCTTAATCAGGTTTATCCCAGCCCCGTTGTCGGCATGGCAAACAGCATGATGGGCGGTATGAGCGCAGGTATGGGCGGCATGTCGCTCAGCAACCCCTCAATGGAAACCTATATGAACAAATATCTCAACTCGTGGATGGAGCTTATTGATAATCAGAAGCTTCTTGAAGAGCAGTATGAGGTTGTAACAGGTTCATGGCCCAAGAACTATAATGAGGTTGTTCTTATCGTCGATAAAAACAACGAAATCAGCGATATTGCAATTCAGGGTCTCGGCCTTTCAAGCACGCAGGAAATGATGGAGTCATTCATGGCGATGCAGTCGGGCGAAGAATATACTCCTAAAACTTATGAAATAGAATATGACGAAATCATCGGCAGAACCTTCAGACTTGTTCTTGAACCCGATTATTACAGCTACGATGAGGCAACGGGAACATGGACTGACAGACATGACGATGAGGAATATAAAAAGCAGCTTGTTGAAAACGGCGAGGAAATCAAAATCGTCGGTATTGTCAGACCTGCAGACGGCTCTCTTATGGTTGTAACAACGGGTGCAATCGGTTATACCGTCGGTCTGACGGAGCATGTTATTAATCAGACAAATGAATGTGAAATCGTCAAACAGCAGAAAGCAAATCCCGAGGTTGATGTGTTCACGGGTCTGCCTTTCGTAAAGGAAGAGACAGCTCCCGAAAACAGCGGAGCAGAAACTCCCGAAGCATCGGGCGTCAGCCTTGATCCTCAGCTTCCTTCGGGCAAAGCTCCTGAAGTAAGCTCAATGGCGTTTAACGGCGAAACACCCAAAGCAACCGCAACGGCAGCGGGTATGGGCGATTTCGATTTCAGCGATGTTGAGCCTGCAACGGTTGAAGAAATATATGCTTCAATTGATGAAACCTACAGCGGTCAGCAGGCAGAGGATATGAAGCGAACAGTAGACCTTATCCTTGCAAAGAACCTTTCAAAAGACGAGAAAAAAGAGCTTGAGGGCTATCTTGACGATATTCTCAAGGATGTAACCATCAGCGGCATGAAGGTTTCGGGCAGCATGGCTGTTTCTTACCTTAACATGATGAGCGAAAACGACAAGATGAAAATGCTCACAGCTATGATGACGGGCGATCTTGCTCCCGATCCCGTAGGACCGTCAGATGATCCTGCGAACGGCGGTGAAGAAGTTCCCACAGAACCTGAAGTTCCCGAAGAACCCGAACCTCAGCCTCTTGCAAAGGACTATAACGAGGCTATAACTCTTCTCGGAGTTGCGGATCTCAACAGTCCCACATCAATCAGCATCTATCCCGTAGACTTTGAGGCGAAGGATCTGATTTCGGCTGATATCGAAAGCTATAATCAGAAAATGGCTGATGCAGGCAAAGAGAATTCGGCAATCAAATATACCGATTATATCGGACTGCTTCTTTCATCGGTCACAAAGATAGTCAATGTTATTTCTTATGTTCTGATTGCATTCGTTGCAATTTCACTTGTTGTTTCATCGCTGATGATTGGTATTATCACCTATATCTCGGTTCTTGAAAGAACAAAGGAAATCGGTATTCTCCGTGCAATCGGTGCTTCAAAGAGAGATATTTCGAGCGTATTCAACGCGGAAACGCTGATAGTCGGTTTTGTTTCGGGCGCGATAGGCATCGGAACTACGCTGCTGCTCACCATACCCATCAACGCGGTTATTGAGCACCTGACAAAGATTTCTGATGTTGCCCAGCTTCCCACAAACGGCGCGATTATCCTTGTTATTATCAGCATGGTTCTGACCTTTGTTGCAGGTCTGATTCCCTCAAGAATTGCATCAAAGAAAGATCCCGTTGTTGCCCTCAGAAGCGAATAAAAAGTTACGGTGCATGGCTTTTGGCCATGCACCGTTTTTTGGTGAAGAATGAACAGTTTCGGGCGGTGTTTTATCCGATACCGTAAAAAGCAAATCCGCAGGCGGTTAACCTGCGGATTATTATTTTATTCAGTTTTTCTCAACGCCGAGAGTTACCTTTTCGCCGTTGATATCCCATTCTTTTGCGAATGAGCCGCCTGCAGAAGCAATGATTTCGGTTGCAAGAACATCGTGGCAGATGCCGTCCTTGTTTGCGCCGAAGATAGCTTCGATCTTTTCGTTGCCGCTGACATAAATCTTGATTGTGTCCATAACCTCAAAGCCTGCGTCCTTACGCATTGTCTGAATCTTGGAGATAAGCTCTCTTACGAAGCCTTCTTCGATAAGCTCATCGGTGAGATTGGTATCAAGAACAACTGTAACGCCGTTATCGCTTTCAGCCTGGAAGCCCTCCTTCTGAACTGTTCCGATAAGAAGGTCTTCGGGAGCAAGAACGATTTCGTTTTCGCCGACGGTGAAGGTGAGTGAACCCTTTTCGTCAAGCTCTGCCTTTGCTGCCGAGCCGTCAACATTTGCAAGGTATTCTCTGATTGCACCGAGCATCTTGCCGTACTTGGGGCCGAGAGTCTTGAGCTGGGGCTTGAAGCTGTAGGAAACATATGAGGATGTATCGTTTGTGAAGTCAAGCTCCTTGATGTTAAGCTCATCCTCGATGATTTCGCAGTATTCCTTACCGAGAACCTTGGGAGCGATAACGAAAATCTTGCCCAGAGGCTGTCTGTTCTTGATGTTTGCGCCGTTTCTTGCAGCTCTGCCGAGAACAACAATATCAAGAACCTCATCCATTGAAGCTTCAAGGTCCTTGTCAATAAATGCAGGGTTTGAAACAGGATAATCGCAAAGGTGAATGCTTTCGGGAACGTTCTTGTTAATGCTGCATACAAGGTTGCGGTAGATGTCGTCTGCCATGAAAGGAATCATGGGAGCAGCAAGCTTGCAGACGGTTTCAAGAGCGGTATAAAGAGTCATATATGCGTTGATCTTATCCTGCTCGAGACCCTGAGCCCAGAAGCGTTCTCTGCCTCTGCGGACATACCAGTTACTCATATCGTCAACAAAGCTCTGAAGCGCTCTTGCAGCCTCGGGGATAGCGTAGCTGCCGAGATAGCCGTCAACCGTGTTGATAAGGCTGTTCAGCTTTGAAAGCAGCCACTTATCCATGATGGAAAGCTTGCTGTAATCAAGCTCATGCTTTGTGGGATCGAATTTGTCGATGTTCGCATAGAGAATATAGAAAGCGTAGGTGTTCCAGAGGGTACCCATGAACTTGCGCTGACCCTCTTCAACAGCCTTTGCG
>JAZPXO010000017.1:0-30744 GCA_045543735.1 Acutalibacteraceae bacterium | reverse complement strand
TATTCCTTGCCACGGATGCACCGTGGCCAAAGACCAGAAGGAGGTGCTTTAAGAATGTCAGCAAACATCAGCTATGAGACAATGATGGTTTTTTCAGTTGCCAACGGCGAAGAAGCCGCACAGCCTCTTGTTGAGAAATTCAAGGCTATGATCGAAGCTAACGGCACTCTTGAGAGCGTTGATGAATGGGGCAAGCGCAAGCTCGCTTATCTTATCGACGACGAAGCAGAGGGTTATTACGTTCTCTTCAATTATCAGGCTGCTCCCGAATTTCCCGCAGAGCTCGACCGTGTTGTCAAGATCACAGACGGCGTGCTTCGTTCACTCATTGTCAAGAAGAACTAAGGAGGTAACAAGATGTTAAACAGTGCCGTTATTATGGGCAGACTTGTTGCAGATCCTGAGCTTCGCACTACAGGAAGCGGAATTTCCGTAACTTCGTTCACCGTCGCCGTTGACAGACGTTTCGTCCGTCAGGGTGAGGAGCGTCAGGCAGATTTCATTGATGTTATCGCATGGAGACAGACTGCTGAGTTTGTCAGCAAGTATTTCCGCAGAGGCTCAATGATAGCTATTCAGGGCTCCATCCAGACCAGAATGTATGAGGATAAGAACGGTAACAAGCGCAAGGCAGTTGAAATCGTTGCCGATAACGCAAGCTTCTGCGGTTCAAAAGCAGAGAGCGGCACAGGCAATTTCAACAGAAACGACAGCGTTATGAATAACCAGCCTGCTCCCTCATATTCAACAGCAGACGAAAGCGATTTCAAAGAAATTCCCGAGGACGATCTCCCGTTCTGAGAGATCCCTCTAACAAACTGAAACTGAAAAGGAGGTTTAATCCGTGGCATACGAAAAGAATGACAGAAGACCCAACAAAAAGGGCCGCAGAAAGGTTTGCTCATTCTGCGTTGATAAAGTTGAATGCATCGATTACAAGGATGTAAACAAGCTTAACAAGTTCACTTCTGACAGAGCAAAGATCCTTCCCCGCCGTGTAACAGGTACTTGCGCTAAGCATCAGCGCGAGCTCACCACAGCTATCAAGCGTGCACGCCAGATCGCTCTTCTTCCCTACACAAGTGACTGATAAAGCGATATAATGCAAAACAAAACGGGTACACCGATGGGTGTGCCCGTTTTTTAATGCGCAATCCGTCGCGCGCGTTATTTTTCGTCAATTATAACCGTCAGCACAGTCATGTCATCGTATTTTTCGCCGCATTTGCGTCTTGCGGTTCCGAGAAGCAGCTCAGAAAACTCCCTTGCATCGGGGTTTCTGGCTGCTTTTATTTCATCTCTGAGCCAGTTGCTTCCGCTGCCGAGGATTCCGTCGCTGACCATAATGAGCATGTCTCCGCCGCGCAGTCTGAGGTTATATCGGCTGAACCCGACACTGCTCAGGATTCCGAGGGGAGTTGACGGCGGCTCAACTGTACGCACTCTTCCTGCACATGTATAAAAAGACGGTGCGGCGCCTGCTTTGAGAATAACGGTTTCGCCGCTGAAAAGGTCGATTTGCGCAACATCGAGAGTTGATATGGATTCGTCATCCGATTTAACAGAGAGGGCGGTGTTGGTTATTTTTAAAGCGGTTTCAGGGCTTATGCCTGCCCTGATGAGTCTGGAGAAAAGCTCAACCGTCATGGCGGAATCAATGGCAGCTCTGCCGCCTGTGCCCATGCCGTCGCTCATGATGATGAAAGCCTTCGATTCCGTGCGGAAGCATTCAAAATAATCGCCGCAGAGCTTGCGGTTGCCGCAGCTCGCCGAGGCCGCTCCGAAACGGAAATTCAGAATTTCCTTGCGTAAAAATACGAGCTCCTTGCCGTCGGCGGTTTCTTTGATTTCGGGCGGTCTGAGTTCGGTTCCGAGCTCAGAGGAAAGCGCGGCTGTGAGTCTTGTGAGACTTGTGCCCTTCGGGATTTCTTCCACCGAGCAACGCAGGGTCATTGCGCCTGAAAGTGGCTGGGTGCAGCTGACCGATTTTACATCAAAATCTCTGTCAGACAGAACTCTGAGCGCGGTGCGCTCTTTTCCGTGAAGAACACAGGCGTCGGCCTCAACATCAGCGGAAAGCTCTTTTAAAAGCTCTGCCATTGAGTCGAACTGACCGCATGCAATTTCGCGGCTTCGTGCGGCGCTTGCCTGAAGCGCATTCACGGCGTTTCTGCCCGAATAAATTCTGTTGAAAGCATCGGAGAGCCTCGGCACGCTCGGACATTTCATGTTGAAATTAACAGAAAAATCCTCGGGGGAAAGCGCCTCGCCCTGTGAAAGCTTTTCAAGGGCTGCGGAAAAATCTCCGTTCTCGGGACAAAAGCTGTCTTTGAGCTTGCAATCGGCGCAGACCCTTTCCCTGACTCTCATGCAGACGATAACATCGTTTGCGGGAGCCATTGCTTCTATGCCGTCAGAAACGGATTTGACGCATTTTGAAACCGAGCCTATGGCGCGTGAGGTTTCGAGAATTCTTTCTTTTGCGCCGCTGAATTCCGATTCGATTTTACGCTTTTTCGGAAGGCTTATTTCCGACCTGACCTTCACCAGAAGCTTTTTCGGAACGCAGGCAAATATAACGGATGCCGCGGCAGCTTCCGCAAAAACCGAAACTCCTTCCGCAGAACCGTCAATCAAAGCCGCAACTCCTGCAATGCCCGAAAAAACAAGCGCACATACGGTTTGTCCGTATTTTGAAAAAATTCCTGCCGCAAGTCCGCATATTCCGTAGCAAAGGCTGAGGGCAACGCTCGTTCCCGAAACGGCAACGCAGGTTCCGATTGAAATTCCTGCAATGCTTCCTCCCGCCTGCGAAAAAAGGGCGGCTGCGGCTATTATTACAAGAGAACCGAAAAGCCTTGCCGGTCTGAATCCGAGCATGCTGACCTCAGAGCATCCGAGAAAGAGGGTGCACAGGCTGACCATTATGCAGATAAGACTGTGGCTGTCAAGCATATAGATGCTCCGTCTTTTGTTGATACAGCCGACTGTTCCCGAATAAAAAATCACAGATGCAGCACAGAGAAAAGACGAGCAGAGGTTAAGCATGAGTCCGTTGAGCGACGGAGTCTGCGAAAACATCAGCACTGTTGATGCGGCGAACGAAAAAAGAAAAACCGAAGCCGAAAGTACGGTTGTTCTTTTGCTTCTGAAGCCAAGCTTTTCAACGGCAAGCGTCATTCCCACCGTTCCCGTAAGAGGAATAAGGCAGGCGAGGGATTCCTGAAACCCGAGGCGCAGAAAGCACCCCGTTATTCCCCCTGCGCATACGGCAATCAGCTCAGCTCCTCTGCATGCCGCCGCAAGTCCGATGCAAAGCGGAACCCTGACCGAAAAAAGACCCGCTCCCGACAGCACGAAGCTGCTCATAAAATAAAGAATAAGACCGAGAAAATGTGTTCCTTTTTCGACCAGCCTGTCCGTTTTTTCTTTTTCCGAAACCGTTTTTGCTTTGTCCATATAAAACTTCCTTTCCTTGATAATGCCGTTCAGAATAATTTTAGGCATCGAAAAAAGGAAAAACTGTCACTTATTGAAACGGGGAGAAAAATATTTTTAAAAAATTTTGTAAAAATCAAATTTTTACTGTTCAAATGCAGGATTTTGTGTTATAATAAATCGAATATATACAAAATATAGGGGAGGTGTACCCTTTGGATTTTGAAAATGAACATCAGGGGCTTATCATCGGCAGAAATGCCGTTGCGGAAGCTCTCAGAAGCGGCAGGTCGATTGACAGCCTCCTTGTTGCCAAGGGCGAAAGAGGCGGCTCTGTCGGAAAAATCATGGCGCAGTGCCGCGAAAAAGGAATTGTTATTAAAGAAACCGATGTGCGTAAGCTTGATAAGCTTTGCGCAGGTGCAAACCACCAGGGCGTTGCAGCATGGGCGGCAGTCCATGAATATTCGAGCATTGAGGATATTCTTGCAAATGCAGAAAGCAAGGGCGAAACGCCGTTTGTTATTATCTGCGACGAAATTGAGGATCCTCATAATCTCGGTGCCATTATCAGAACGGCGGATGCCTGCGGCGCTCACGGAATCATAATCCCCAAGCGCAGAGGTGTTGCGCTGACATATGCCGTCGGCAAGGTTTCCGCGGGTGCGGTTGAATATGTTCCCGTTACAAGAGTTGTCAATCTCGCTTCCGCAATCGAAGAGCTTAAGGAAAAGGGCTTCTGGGTTTACGGTGCCGATATGGACGGAACCCGCTGGGATAAGCAGGATTATTCGGGCAGCGTGGCTCTTGTTGTAGGTTCCGAGGGCAGAGGAATAAGCCGCCTTGTCAAAGAAAAGTGCGACTTCATCGTTTCTCTCCCCATGAAAGGCAAAATCAATTCCCTCAACGCTTCCGTGGCGGCGGGAATCTTAATGTATGAAATTGCAAAAAACAGGTAGGTGAAGGTTTTGAGCGATTATAAGAAAAACGCTTCGGATAACGATCTTGATGCCATCCTCAACGAAATCAGAAACGGAGACCTCGCTGTTTCCGACGATGAGGCAACTCCTTCAAAAACATGGTCTATTGATGATATTGACAGACTGATTGCCGAAACCAACGGAGAGGAATATATTCCGGCCAAAAAAGATGAAAAATCAACACCTGCTCAGGATTTTGCGAAAATCCTCGGCAGAGAGTTTGACACGGGTCTTTTTACCATCAGACCGATGGGAACGGAAAACAAAACCTCCGAAATGCAGGATATTTCTTCGTCATCGGGAGAGGCGGAGGTTGACGGTCAGGAAACCTTCTACGATAAGAACAGCGACTTCGACGAGTCCATTTTTAACATAGAAACCGTTATTGTTCCCGAGGATAAACCTGCAGATAAAAACGATAAGGTATCAAAATATCTGAATTCCGACAGCAATGTTGACAACAAGAAAAAGTCCGCTCCCGAGATAACACCGTTTTATGAAGGAGAAAAACCCGCTTCGGAATTCTTTAAAGCAAAGCTTGATGAGGTAGCGACGGAGTCGGATGACAAAAAAGAAGCCGCAAACGGTCATATTCCCGAAAGCGAATACAGAACCCGTTTCTTCACAAAGCTGAAGCTTGACAGGACAACGGATATTGATGTTGACGAGGACGGTCCGGTTGATAAGCCGGGAGTAATTGTCAGAAAAAGCGGAGAGCCCGATGAAGGCGGATTTGTTCCCATGCCGAGAGTTCTTGCCGCCGAGGATGCCGCAAGGGAAATTGCCGACGATAAAACAAAGGTTCTCGGCAAGGACGGCGCAAATGCAGGCACGGAAAAGAAGGACGAGGTTTCCGATGTTGTTGAGGGACAGATAATGCTCACGGGCTTCGGGGATACTTCTTCCGATTCCGTTCCCGACAAGGCGAACGAGGATGATGTTGAAGAAAACCTCTGGGAAAGACGCAGGCAGAAGGCAAAGGATTTCAAAATTATTGATGCCATCGACCTTGACGAAGATTTTCAGGGCGATTTTGAGATGTCAGAAGAAGAAAAGGCGAGGGAAGAAAGAATCCGCAGAAGGGAGCAGAGAAGGCTTGCTCTCGAAAAGGAAAAGCGGGAGCTTATCAATAAGCCTGTAAATAACGAGTATTCGTCTCCCGACGAAAAAACGGCTTTCTATACCCGTCTCGGCGAGCTTAACCGCAAGGCGGCAAAAGAAATAATAATTTCAGGCGTAATTCTGCTTCTCATCCTTTTCGTTAATATTATTCCGTTTATTGCAGAGAGCCTTTCAGTTGAAACGGATTTCTTTGCGCGCAATTCGGTTGGCGTGAATGTTATAAATGCCATTCTGCTTATCGTTGCCGCCGCGGTAAACAGCCGTCGTTTTGTATCGGGTCTCAAAGCCCTTAAATCTTTTAAAGTTACAAGCGATACTGCGGTCAGCCTTTCTGTTATCGTTGCTTTCCTGCAAACAACCGTTGCGGCTGTTGCCGGAGCAGGCGGAATCGGCGCAAGCGTATTTGCGGCTGCCGCTGTTTTTGCGGTGTTTATAACCAAAATTACAGAAAAGCTTGATGCTCAGCGTATTCTCGGCAACTTCGAGGTCTGCGCGTTCAAATATGAGCATAATATGTATGCCGTTCATCCGTTTGAGAATGAATCCGAGATTTTTGAGCTCGGCAGAGGTCTTATGATGGGCAACGCAGAGCTTCTCTATTCATCGCAGCTTTCGTTCCCCGAGAACTTCCTCAAAAACTCCAAGTCGGATGTCGGCGAAAGCAGAATAATGAAAATTCTTGTTCCTGCGGCAGCGGGTGCGGCTCTGATAACGGCTGTTACGGCAGGAATAATAAATAAGGATTTTATGGCGGCTCTTTCTGCATTTGCAGGAACATTCTGCATCTGCTGCCCCGTATTTTCCGCATTTATCCCTGCGTTTATTTCAAGAAGCACAAACTTCACTCTTAACGCAACAGGAACAATGATAACGGGAACGGATACTGCAGAGCAGGTCGCTTCATCCAATGCTGTTGTTCTTGATTCGGCAGATGTTTTTGACCGCAAGAGCTGCACGATGCACGGCATGAAGGATTTCAAAACAATCCGCATAGATGATGTTCTTCTTTATGCGGCTGCGCTTGTTATCAAATCGGGAGGACCTCTCAGAGACAGCTTTGAGCAGGTTGTTGACGGCAGACAGGATATTCTTCCTTCCGTCAAGGAGCTTACATATGAGGATAAGCTCGGTATTGCGGCGAGAATTCACAACCAGAAGGTTCTTCTCGGCAACCGCAATCTGCTTGTTCACCATAACGTTGAGGTTCCCGAGAAAGCGCTCGAAGAAAGATATTCCCACAGCGGCAGAAAGGTTATGTATCTTGCCGTTGCAGGTAAGCTTGCGGCAATTTTTGTTGTCAGCTATGCTGTTGACGAAAAGCTCAGCGGATATTTCAAGGTGCTTGAGGATAACGGAATTCAGGTGCTTATCAGAACAAACGATGTCAATGTTACCCAGGAGCTTATTGCGGACAGCTTCGGTCTGCCCAGAGAAACCTTCAAGATTCTCTCGGGTACGGCGGGCAGACTCTTCAAGAGAAGAAGAGATGCGGTCTGCGACAGACTTCCTGCAGGCATTATCCATGACGGCACCGCTTATTCGATGCTCAGAGCCGTTGCGGCTTCCTGCGATGTCAGCGCAAAGATGCGCCTTGCATCGGTTGTTCAGATTGTTCTCAGTGCGCTCGGATTTATTCTGAGCATGGTGCTTCACTGCACGGAAAACGGTCAGCTTGTCAACGGTCTGACAGCGGTTTTGTTCCTTGCGCTCGGTCTCGGAATCTCCGCAGGAATAATGCTTTTGAGAAAAATTAAGTAAAAATATGAAAAAACGCTTGACAAACCGTAAATAATATATTAGAATAACTTGCACAATAAAGCAGAGCAGGTTCGCTCTCACCTTCCGGGGAAGTCCCGCGTCGGTCAATAGCTTGTTATTCAGCAGGGGCAGTGTGCGCCTGTTTAAGCGTTGATTTTATGCGAGGTCGGGAATTTCCTGCCCTCGCTTTTTTATTGCAGAGGTTCCCGAGGGAACCGTCCAATTTCAGGAGGTGCTTTAACATCAGCAGCAAAGAACAGCAAATCAATGAGGAAATCCGTGACAAAGAGATAAGAGTTATCTCCAACGACGGTGAGCAGCTCGGCATCATGTCCGCAGCAGAGGCTCTTAAAATCGCAGAGAGCAAAAATCTTGACCTCGTTAAGATCGCTCCCGCAGCAAAACCGCCCGTTTGCAAAATTATGGATTACGGCAAGTTCCGCTTTGAAAAGGCAAAGAGAGAAAAGGAAGCCAAAAAGAATCAGAAGATTGTTGAAATCAAAGAGATCAGGCTCTCTCTCAATATCGACACGCATGACTTCGAAACAAAGATTAACCATGCGCGCAAGTTCATAGGCTCCGGAGATAAGGTTAAGGTTTCCATCAGATTCAGAGGCAGAGAAATGGCTCACCCCGAGCTTGGTCTGACCATCATGAGTCGTTGCGCGGAAGCTATGGCTGACTGCGCTGCCGTTGAAAAGCCTGCAAAGCTCGAAGGCAGACAGATGCTGATGTTCCTGGCTCCCAAAAGCTCCAAATAAGAGCTTGTTAAAAGACAGTGTTTAATTTTAAGGAGGAAATAAACCATGCCCAAGATTAAGACTCACAGCGGCGCAAAGAAGCGCTTCAAGATTTCAAAAGGCGGCAAGCCCATGCGCGCCCATGCTTACAAGTCACACATTCTCAACAAAAAGAGCACAAAGCGCAAGAGAAATCTTCGCAAGACAACTGTTGCTGACGTAACAAACTGCAAGCAGATCAAACGTCTTGTTCCTTACAAATAATATCGGAACTTTGTAAACTACTTTTTAATTAACTAACGGAGGATTTAAATCATGGCTCGTATTAAAGGCGCTATTATGACTCGCAAGAGAAGAAATAAAGTACTCAGACTCGCAAAGGGCTATTACGGCTCAAAGAGCACTCTTTTCAAGACAGCTAAGCAGGCTGTTATGAAGAGCGGCAACTATGCATACATCGGCAGAAAGCAGAAGAAGAGAGACTTCCGTCGTCTCTGGATCACCCGTATTTCAGCTGCTTGCCAGATGAACGGCATGAACTATTCAACATTCATCAACGGCCTCAAGAAGGCAGACATCAGCCTCAACCGCAAGATGCTTGCTGAAATCGCTGTTGCTGATCCCGCAGCATTCACTGCTCTCACAGAGAAGGCAAAGGCTGCTCTCAACTAATTATAGCTTGAATAATCAGAGGTGTAATTTTCTTACATCTCTGATTTTTCGCATTTTTCTGCTTGAAAATAAAGCCGGAATTTTTTAAAATTTGATATATATAAAGGTATCAAATAAAATAATATAATAAGGTATCAAATTAATTATTATGGAAAGAATAACTGCCCGTACAAATGAAAAAATCAAATATGCTGTCCGCCTTGGAGAGAGTGCTTCGTTCAGAAAACAGAACGGGGAGTTCTTTCTCGAGGGCGCACGGCTCTGTTTTGATGCGGCAAAAAACGGCATCGAAATCAGACAGGCATTTTTTACTACGGCGGCTCTTGAAAAATATTCCTCTTACACAGAGAGTATTATCAGAACAGGCTGCATATGCTTTGAAATAAGTACGGATGTAGCAAAAAAGCTTTCCGATACCGAAAATCCGCAGGGCGTTTTCTGCATCTGCAAGGCGAGAGAGCTTCCGTCGCAGCTTGATTATTGCGGAAAATATCTCGCGCTTGAGAATCTTCAGGATCCCTCAAATCTCGGCGCTGTGTGCAGAACGGCTGAAGCTCTCGGTCTGAGCGGCCTGATAGTCAGCGGAGGCTGCGATGTTTATAACCCAAAGGCTTTGCGTGCCGCTATGGGTTCATCGCTGAGAATTTCTCTGACAGAGACGAAAGATCTTGCGGCGCTTCTTGAGAACGCAGAAGAAAACGGTATGAAAACATACGCATCTGTTCCGCGCAACGATGCCGAGGATATCAGAAAAATCAGTCTTGACGGCGGCGTGATAATCTGCGTCGGCAACGAAGGGTCGGGGCTTTCGGAGAAGATTATCGGTGCGTGCAAATCGGCGGTAACAATTCCGATGCTCGGCAGAGCGGAATCCTTCAATGCATCGGCGGCAGCGGCGATTCTTGCCTGGGAGCTGATGCGATGAACGGAAATACGGTATATTGGGTATGGCTTTCGATGGCGCTCGGCGCGGCGGCAAGAGTTGATGAAATTCTTTCCTGCTTTTCCTCGCCGAAGGAAGTTTTTGAAGCCGACAGAACAGGCAGAATAATTTCGGGCGTTTTTTCAAGAACACAGCTCGAAAAGCTTGAGAAAACAACGCTTAAAAATGCTCAGACGGCAATTGAAATCTGCAGCCGCAACGGCTGGAAAATATATACGTCTGACGACAGGGAATATCCGGATATGCTCCGCTATCTGTCGGACAGACCGCTTGTTCTCTATGCTGACGGCGATATATCTTACCTCAATTCAAGCGTTTGCGTCGGTGTTGTAGGTACGCGCAAGCCCTCTTATGAAAGCACGGAAATTGCGCGCAGAATATGTGCGGGGATGGCGTCAAAAGGAGCGGTTGTTGTCAGCGGCGGTGCGCTCGGCATTGACAGCGCGGCTCACGAAGGTGCGCTTGAGGCAAACGGAAAAACAGTCTGCGTTATGGGCTGCGGTCTCGGCTGCGGCTACCTCAGAGAAAATGAGGACATGAGACGCAGAATCAGCCGGTCCGGCGCACTTATAACGGAATATCCTCCTCTTGCAGGCGTTACGCGTTCAAGCTTCCCCGAAAGAAACCGGATTATATCGGGACTTTCCATGGGAGTTCTCGTTGTTGAGGCGGGAGAAAGAAGCGGCTCTCTGATAACCGCGCGCAAGGCAAACGAGCAGGGCAGAGATGTTTTTGCAATTCCCGGAAGTGTTCTGAGCAGTGCGTATACGGGAGTCAACAGACTCATCCGCGACGGAGCAAAGGCGGCAACCTGTGCAGAGGATATTTTATCCGCCTATGAAATTATGTATCCCGACAGACTCAATCTTTCGGCAGAAGCTCCCGCGATGACCCGTGATGAAGGCCCGAAAGGCATAAGGCTCAGATTCGTCGGAGAAAAAGAAGAAACGGTTGTGGTGAAGCTTAAAAAAGAGCCTGCGCCGCATCTCGATCCCGATGCGCTTGCGGTTTACGGTCTTTTTGAGAACGAACCGATTCACGCAGACGAAATCTGTGCGATGAGCGGATTGCCCATGGCAAGAGTTCTTTCCGCGCTGATGATGCTCGAGATTGAGAATCTCATTGAAGCCACGGAAGGCAAATGTTATCAATTGGTTTAGTAAATTTCAAATATATTACCGACAGGAGAATAATCTATAATGTCAAAGCTTGTTATCGTTGAGTCGCCTGCAAAGGCGAACACAATAAAAAAGTATCTCGGCAAAGAGTTTGATGTTGTTGCTTCAAAGGGACACATCAGGGATTTGCCTGCAGCAAAGCTCAGTGTTGATGTTAAGAATAATTTCGCTCCCAAATATGCTCTCATAAAGGGAAAAGAGAAGCTTGTCAAGGAGCTCAAAGAAAAGGTTGAGGCAAGCGAAGCAGTTTATCTCGCAGCCGACCCTGACCGCGAGGGAGAAGCTATTTCGTGGCATCTTGCAACCGTTCTCGGACTTGACCTTAAGCAGAAGAACAGAGTAACATTCAATGAAATCACCAAAACGGGAATTGCAAACGGAATGGCAAGCCCCAAGCAGGTGAATCTTGATCTGGTCAACGCTCAGCAGGCAAGAAGAATTCTTGACCGCCTTGTTGGCTACAGACTCAGTCCGTTTGTTTCTCAGAAAATCAGAAGAGGACTTTCGGCAGGCCGCGTTCAGAGCGTTGCGGTCAGACTTATCGTTGACCGTGAGGACGAAATCAACGCATTCAAGCCCGAGGAATACTGGATTCTCGAAGCCAAGCTTGCAACGGCTCAGAGAAGAGTTCTGACGGCAACTCTTTATTCCGATGAAAACGGAAAGGTTAAAATCGTCAACAAAGAGCAGGCCGATTCTTATCTTGCACGCCTTGACGGAGCGGAATATGAAGTGAAATCCGTTAAGAAGGGCACAAGAAAGAAGAATCCCGCGCCTCCGTTCATTACATCCACTCTTCAGCAGGAGGCTTCAAGAAAGCTCGGTTTTCAGGCGGAAAGAACAATGAGAGCCGCACAGGAGCTTTACGAAGGTGTTAATGTCAAGGGCATCGGCATGAGCGGTCTTATCACCTACATGAGAACTGACTCGCTCAGAATTTCCGAGGAAGCAAGAGCGGCGGCAACAAGCTATATTGCTCAGGCGTTCGGCAGCGAATATCTTCCCGAAAAGCCCGTTTATTATAAGTCGAGAGCCAATGCTCAGGATGGTCACGAAGCTATCAGACCTTCCGTTCCTTCCCTTACACCCGAGCAGGTGAAGGACAGCCTTACATCCGACCAGTATAAGCTCTACGCTCTTATCTGGAAGCGCTTTATGGCAAGCCTTATGGCAAGCTGTGTTCAGAACACGGTTAAGGCTGAAATCATAGCACATAAAGAAAAAGATGCAGACAGATTCTGCATTTTCACAGCGGCGGGCTATTCCGTTAAATTTGACGGCTTCACAAAGCTTTATGAGCTTGCCGAGGAAGAGACCGATAAGGGTGTTCTTCCCGAAATCAAGGCAGACGAAAAGCTTAAGATGCGTGAGCTTAACGCAAATCAGCATTTCACCCAGCCTCCCGCAAGATATACCGAAGCTTCTCTTATCAAGGAGCTTGAAGAAAACGGCGTAGGACGTCCGAGCACATATGCAACGATTCTTTCGACCATTATCAAAAGAGGATATATCCAGAGAAAGAGCAAGCAGCTTGTTCCCACGGAGCTCGGCGTTGCAATTACGGGCCTTCTCAAAGAGAAATTCCCCAAAATCGTAAACACTAAATTTACCGCTCAGCTTGAAACCAATCTTGACCGTGTCGGCAGCGGCGATGTTGACTATATCAGGATGCTTGACGAATTCTATGCGGATTTCGAAAAGACCCTTGATAAAGCAAAGATCGAAATGAAAAATGTCAAGATTCAGCTTGAGGAAGATATTACAGATATTCCCTGCGACAAATGCGGCAGAATGATGGTTATCAAAACGGGCAGATTCGGCAGATTCCTTGCATGCCCCGGCTATCCCGATTGCCGCAACGCAAAGCCGCTTATTGTCAATACGGGCGCAAAATGCCCCGATTGCGGCGGAGATATTATCGAAAGAAAATCCAAGAAGGGACATGTTTTCTACGGCTGCAGCGAGTGGCCCAAGTGCAATTTCATGAGCTGGGATGCGCCTGCGGATAAGCAGTGCCCCAACTGCGGCAAAACCCTCTTCAAAAAGAAGGGCGGCAAGCTGGTTTGCATGGCAAAGGGCTGCGGCTATGAGAAAGCGGCAAGCAAGAAAAAGAACGATGAATAAGGTTAAAATTATCGGCGCAGGCTTCGCAGGGGTTGAAGCGGCATGGCAGCTTGCAAACAGGGGAATTGGCGTTGAGCTTTATGAAATGAAGCCCGTCAGATTTTCTCCTGCCCATTCAAGCGAAGGCTTTGCGGAGCTTGTTTGCTCAAATTCTTTCAAGGCGATGCGCCTTGGCTGTGCGGCAGGCATGCTTAAAGCGGAGATGGAGCTTATGGGCTCGCTCTGCGTTGAATGTGCAAAAGCAACGGCTGTGCCTGCAGGCGGTGCGCTAGCTGTTGACAGAGATAAATTTTCCGCTCTTGTCACGGAAAAAATCTTATCCCGAAAAGAGATTACCGTTATCAGAGAAGAGGTTACCGAAATTCCAGAAGGCAATGTTATAATTGCCGCGGGTCCGCTTGCATCGGAGGCTCTTTCTGAAAAAATAAGAGAGCTTTGCGGCGGAAACCTCAGCTTTTTTGATGCTGCGGCGCCTATTGTAACCGCTGAAAGCATCGACCTTGAAAATGCATTCATGCAGTCCAGATATGACCGCGGCGAGCCCGATGATTATATCAACTGCCCGATGAACAAGGAAGAATATGAGGCGTTCTATGAGGCGCTGATAAACGCTGAAAGCGCCCCCACGCATGAATTCGACAAGCGCAGGGGAGTTTATGAGGGATGCATGCCCATCGAGGTGATGGCTTCGAGAGGACACGACACCATCCGTTTCGGTCCCATGAAGCCTGCAGGTCTTGTGAATCCTAAAACGGGACACAGGCCGTGGGCAAATCTTCAGCTGCGCAAGGAGAATACGGCAGGAACAATGTATAACCTTGTCGGCTTCCAGACTAATCTTAAATTCGGCGAACAGAAAAGGGTGTTTTCGATGATACCTGCGTTGAAGAACGCAGAGTTTGTCCGTTACGGTGTTATGCACCGCAACACTTTTATTGATTCGCCCCGTCTGCTTGATTCCGATTTCGGCTTCAGAGCAAGAGAAGGTCTTTATTTTGCAGGTCAGATAACGGGAGTTGAGGGCTATATGGAGTCGGCGTGCGCAGGTATTCTCGCAGGAATCAACGCCGCAAACAATATTCTCGGCAAAGAGAAATTTGTTCCGAATGAGCTTACGATTTCGGGTTCGCTTGCAAGATATATAAGCGATGAAAATGTTAAAAGCTTCCAGCCGATGGGAGCAAGCTTCGGTCTGCTTCCTGCGCTTGAAACAAAAATCAGAGATAAAAAACAGCGATATGAGGCGCTTGCCGAAAGAGGGCTCAATGCTCTCAGGGAGCAGCTTGCCGAATGACGCAAAGGTGATATCCGATGAAAGAAAAACTTGAAAATTTGCAGAAGAATCTCGGCTACCGTTTCAAGGATATTTCTCTTCTTGAAACCGCGCTGACCCATTCATCATATGCAAATGAAAGAAGCGAAAAAACAGCATATAACGAGAGGCTCGAATTCCTCGGCGACTCCGTTCTTGGCTTTGTTTCCGCAAAATATTTTTATCAGAATTTTGATATGCCCGAAGGTGAGCTGACAAAGCACAGAGCGGCAAAGGTCTGCGAAAAGGCACTTTGCGCCTATGCAAAGGAGCTTGATATCGGCTCTGCGCTTCTTCTCGGAAAAGGCGAGGACAGAACGGGCGGCAGAGAAAGACCGTCAATTCTTGCCGATGCATTCGAAGCGGTTCTTGCGGCAATATTCCTTGACGGCGGTCTCGAAGAGGCAAGCAAGCTTGTTCTGAGATTTATTCCGCGCCATGATGAGTATGATAACGCCAAGGACTATAAAACAACTCTTCAGGAGATAATTCAGCGCAACCGTGAGGAACGTATTGAATATGTTGTAACGGATTCGTCGGGTCCCGACCATGCGAAAACATTCACCGTTGAAGTTCATCTCAACAGCAATGTTATAGGCAAAGGCGTGGGCAAAAGCAAAAAGCTTGCCGAGCAGTTTGCCGCAAAGGAAGCTCTTGAGCTTATGGGAATCAAATGAAACATATAAATGTTGCGCTGTTTGTTGTGCATAAGGGATGTCCGCATATGTGTTCGTTCTGCAACCAGAGAAGCATTTCGGGCAGCTGTAAGGAAATAACTCCCGAAGAAGTACGCTCGGCGGCAGAAACAGCAATCGCATCGCTTTCGCAGAGAGAGGCGGCAGGCGGTGAAATTGCCTTTTTCGGCGGCAGCTTCACAATGATAGAAAGGGGATATATGATATCCCTGCTTGAGGCGGCGTATGAATATGTGGAGAAAGGCGTTTTCAAGGGAATACGGATTTCCACAAGACCCGACGGCATTGATGAGGAAATCTGCGGAATTCTCAGAAAATACGGTGTAACTGCGGTTGAACTTGGAGCGCAGAGCCTTGATGACAGGGTGCTTGGGTTTAACGAAAGAGGGCATACCACTCAGCAGGTCGAAAACGCGATTCTGATGCTGAAAGCGTTTGGTTTTGAAACAGGCTTGCAGATGATGACGGGGCTTTACGGCTCCGAGGATTCCGACAGCCTTGAAACGGCAGAAAAAATTATCCGCATGAAGCCCGATACGGTGCGTATTTATCCGACTGTAGTCATAAAAGGGACAAGGCTTCATGAGCTTATGCTCTCGGGCAAATTTGTTCCCAAGGGCATTGATGAAACGGCGGAGCTTTGTGCGAAGCTGATTCCGATGTTTGAAAATGCAGGCATAAAAGTTATAAGAGTGGGTCTGCATTCGGGCGGAGGAGTTGAAGAGGATTACGCGGGAGGAGCTTACCATCCCGCTTTGAGAGAGATTTGCGAGGGCAGGATTTATTATAATATTGCGCTCGGCAAGCTTCGCGAACTCGGCTGCGGAGAATATTCTCTTGCGGTTGATAAACGCGAAATATCGAAAATGACAGGTCAGAAGAAACAAAATCTGATAAAGCTTCGGTCTCTCGGCTATGACTGCACCGTTGAAGGGCGCAACGGCATGGCAAAATACGAGGTTGAAGTGAAACATAAAGGTTAGGTATTCAAATGAGATTAAAAGCGCTTGAAATGCAGGGGTTCAAATCCTTTCCCGATAAAACGGTGCTCGAATTCGGCAAAGGCATAACGGCTGTTGTCGGTCCGAACGGTTCGGGCAAGAGTAATATCTCCGATGCGGTCCGCTGGGTATTGGGTGAGCAGTCAACCAAAACTCTCCGCGGCTCAAGGATGGAGGATGTTATCTTCGGCGGCACAAGTCAGAGAAAGGCTCTGGGCTATGCCGAGGTAACTCTGCGTCTTGATAATGCAGACAGAGGTATTAACAGCGATAAGGACGAGGTTGCCGTAACCCGCCGTTATTACCGCTCGGGAGAAAGTGAATATAAAATCAACGGCGAGGTATGCCGTCTGAGAGATATACATGAGCTGTTTATGGATACAGGTCTCGGCCGCGACGGCTATTCGATGGTCGGTCAGGGCAGAATTGCAGACCTTGTTTCCGCGCGCTCATCGCAGAGAAGAGACATGCTTGAAGAGGCTGCGGGTATTTCGCATTTCCGTTACAGAAGGGCGGATGCAAACCGCAAGCTCGAGCAGGCGGAAGAAAATCTTATCCGTCTGAGAGATATTCTCGCAGAGCTTGAAGGCCGCATAGGTCCGCTCAAAACGCAGAGCGAAAAAGCCCAGAAATTCCTTGCTCTTGCTGACGAAAAGAAAACTCTCGAAATAGGTCTGTGGCTCCATACGATTGAAAAATCCAGAAACGGACTCAAGGAGCAGGAGCATAAGCTTTCTGTTGCAACCTCTCAGTATGAGCTTACGGAAAATGAGCTTGTTGATATTATCGAAAAAATGGAAGCGGCTATCAAGGAGGGTCAGGATATTACGCTCGAAATCGAGCGTCTGCGCCAGACAATTTCCGAAAGCGAAGAAGAAGCCGCCGTTATTGACGGGCGCGTTGCCGTTGAAAAGAACACCATTGAACATAACATTCAGACAATCGAAAGAATCAGCGGCGATATGGGTGACAGCGAGCAGTCTGTTGCCGAAACCGATGCGCAGATAGAGCAGGCGCAGAAAAACATTAACGCCAATGAAGCAAAAATTGCCGATAAAAAGGATGAGTTGTCAAAAGAAATCGAAAGGCTCAATTCTCTTCTCGGCAAGAACAGCGAAAACAGCGAAAAGGCAAGAGAAATAAACGAAAAGCTCACTGCGGCGGCATTGAAAGCTGCGGATATCAGAGTTGAGAAGTCAACCGCACAGTCAACGCGCAACGAGCTTGATGCGAGAATAAAGTCAATAGATGAGGTTATCGAAACAAGAGGCGGAGTGCTTGAAACGCTCAAGGCGGAGGAAGCCGCCGCAAAGGCAGAGCTTGACCGTCTCAACGGCGAGGCTGCGGAGCACGAGAATGCTCTCGAGGGCTACAGAATGATTCTCGGAACGAGAGGAGAAAAGGTTGAGAGATACCGCAAGGAAATAGATTCCCTCAATCTTGATATTTACCAGAAGAACGCTCGCATAAAGATGCTTGATGACCTTGAAAAGAATCTTGACGGTTATGCAGGCAGCGTTCAGAAAGTTATCAGAGAAGCAAACAGAGGCTTCCTGAAAGGAATCCACGGAACGCTTTCACAGCTTATAACCGCTCCCGCAGAATATGCCGTTGCAATCGAAACGGCTCTCGGTGCGGCAATTCAGAATATCGTTACTGATAATGAAAACACGGCAAAGCGCGCCATCAATTATCTGAAAGATAACAGAGCAGGCAGAGCAACTTTCCTGCCGCTGACTTCGGTAAAATCAAGACCGTTCACCGAGAAGGGTCTTGAAAAATGCGAGGGCTTTGTCGATATGGCGGATAAGCTTCTGGAATTCGACAGCAAGTATGCCGAAATCATCGGTTCACTGCTTGCGAGAACCGCTGTTGTTGATAACATTGACAACGGTATTGAGATGGCGAAGAAATATTCCTACCGCTTCAAGATAGTAACTCTTGACGGTCAGGTGCTTAATGCAGGCGGCTCGATGACGGGCGGCTCGAGAGGCTCGGGAACAGGCTTCCTCAGCCGTGCAAACGAGATCGACGGTCTTAAAGAGAAAGTCGCCGCTCTTGAAAAACAGCTTGACGAAAAGCAGACGGTATTCAAGAGCCTTTCCGAAGAGCTTGCGCTTGTACAGGCTGAGCTCGATGCTTCCGAAGCAGAGCTTATAAAGGTTCAGGAAAATATTATCCGCGCCGAAAGCGAGCTGAAGCTTGTCAGCGACAGATTTGCCGCCGCAAAGGGACATATTGATGAACTTGAAGCTGAAAAATCAAGAGCAAGGCAGAGAATTGCCGAAGCCTTTGCAACGGAAGAAAAGGCTGATAAGCAGCTCGGAGCGGTCAATGCCGAAACAGAGGCTCTGACGGCTTCTCTGACCGAGCTTAACGAAGAAAAGGAATCCATTGATAAACTGCGCGAGGAATCGGGCGAGATTCAGAACGCTCTGAATCTTGAAATCGTTGCCATGCGCAAGGAAATCGAAGCAGATAACGAAATAATTCAGGAGTGCCTGCGCCGCAAGGATGCGTTCAGCAAACGCGCAGACAGGCTCAATGCCGAAATCGAAGAAATAAAGCGCCTTAACGACGAAAAGCAGGCGGAGATAACTGCGCTTGAAGAAAAGGCTGCTTCCCTGCGTGAAAATGCGGTTGCCACAAAGGAAAGAATATCTGCTCTTATTGAAAAGAGAACTCAGGCTGAGGGCGAAAGCACTGCCCTGAGAAACAAGGAACGCGAAAAATCGTCTGAGCGTGAAAGACTCGGCGGTGAGCTTGCAAGACTTGAAGAACGCCGCGATTCAATGCAGAGAGAGCTTGAAACAGCTCAGAACAAGCTCTATGACGAATATCAGCTTACTCTGCGCGAAGCAACCGAAATGAATATCGTTCTTGAAGATATTCCGAAGGCACAGCGTACCCTGCAGGAAATCAAAAATAAAATCAGAGGTCTCGGCTCTGTCAATGTCGGTGCAATCGAGGAGTATAAAGAAGTTTCCGAGCGTTATGAATATATGAGCGGTCAGCTTGCGGATATTGAAAAATCCAAAACCGAGCTTATGAAGCTCATTGAAGAGCTTACAGGCAAGATGGCAGAACGCTTCAGAGAACAGTTCAGACGCATTAACAACAATTTCGGAGAAACCTTCAAAGACCTGTTTGACGGCGGTAAGGCGGAGCTTGTTCTCGATGACCCGCAGGATGTTCTCGAGTGCAACATCAACATCAGGGTTCAGCCCCCCGGAAAGAATGTTCAGAATATCGACCTTCTTTCGGGCGGTGAAAAAGGTCTTGCCGCAATCGCGCTTCTCTTTGCGATTCTTAAAGTTACTCCCGCTCCGTTCTGTATTTTCGATGAGGTTGAAGCGGCGCTTGACGATGTCAATGTTTCCCGGTATGCAAGCTATGTCCGCAACATGACGGGCAGCACGCAGTTCATCCTTATCACCCACAGACGAGGCACCATGGACGAGGCTGACATGCTTTACGGCGTTACAATGCAGGAAGAAGGCGTTTCAAAGCTCCTCGAGCTTAAAACTGCCGAAATGGCAAAAAAACTCGGTCTTGAATAATCAGACATTATATGGTATAATCTTCTTAATATCAGTATCTGCGTTTATTTTCAGGTATTATTAAAATTTACATAATTACAGGAGGAAATCAAAATGGCTAACCACGGTATTATCAATTACCCCGACGCTCAGGCTGTTCAGAAGCAGCTTGACGAACTTATTAAAAAGCCGATTTATTCAATCGCTCCCGATGCTCTCAAGAGATATGAGGAAGAGTATTTCGAGAAGAAGTGCGCAAAGTCAAAGGCTATGATTGAAGAAGCAAAGCAGATCATCCCCGGCGGTGTTCAGCATAACCTTGCTTTCAACTATCCTTTCCCCCTTGTTTTCACAAAGGCTGAAGGCGCATATCTTTACGATATCGACGGCAACAGATATTTCGACTTCCTTCAGGCAGGCGGCCCCACCGTTCTCGGCAGTAATCCTCCTGCGGTTCGTGAAAAGGTTATTGAGCTTCTCAACACCTGCGGACCTTCAACAGGTCTTTTCCACGAATATGAATATAAGCTCGGCAAGAAGATTGCTGACCTTATCCCCAATGTTGATATGTTCCGTATGCTCGGCTCAGGCACAGAGGCTTGTATGACAGCTATCCGTGTTGCACGCCTTGCAACAGGCAAGAAAAAGATTCTTAAGATGGGCGGCGCTTACCACGGATGGTCAGATCAGCTTGGTTACGGTATCCGAGTTCCCGGTTCAAAGTGGACTCAGGCAACAGGTGTTCCTCTCTTCTGCTTCAAGGATACAGAAGAATTCTTCCCCGGCGATCTCAACGACCTCGAAAGAAAGCTCAAGGCTAACAGACTCAAGGGCGGCACAGCTGCTGTTATGCTTGAACCCGTTGGTCCCGAAAGCGGTACAAGACCCGTTGACAAGAACTTCTGCAAGGGCGTTGAAACTCTTTGCCGCAAGTACGGCGCACTCCTCATCTTTGACGAAGTTGTTACAGCTTTCCGCGTAAGCATGAACGGTGCTCAGGGCTATTTCGGTTGCTCACCTGACCTCACCATCTTCGGTAAGGTTATGGCAGGCGGATACCCCGGCGCAGGCGGTCTCGGCGGTAAGAGAGAATATATGAAGTATCTCGGCGCAGGCCTTGACGATACAGGCAAGAAGATCAAGAAGGCATTCTGCGGCGGCACAATGAGCGCTAACCCCCTCAGCTGCGTTGCAGGTTACACAATGCTTGAAGAAATGGAAAAGGCTGATGCTTGCTATAAGGCTGCTCTTATGGGTGACAGAATCACAGCAGGTCTTCAGGAAATCATCAAGAAGCGCAATCTTCCCTTCGTTGCATTCAACCAGGGCTCGATCTGCCATCTTGAAACAGTAGGTACTCTTAACTTCTCCATCAATTGGAAGAAGCCCTGGGGCATCCCCGGCGTTCTCAACGCAACATCCGCACGCAAGAAGGAAATGACTCACATGGGCGCAGCTTACATGGCAGAAGGCCTTGTAACTCTTGCAGGCAGCCGTCTCTACACAAGCGCTGCTTACACACCCGAGATGATCGACGAAGCTCTTGCTGCATTCGACAGAGTATTCGAAAACATCGTTTGCCTCGAGAAATAATTATTTAACAAAGATACGGGAGGCGGATTTCCGTCTCCCGATTCTCCGAAAGGAAAATAGAAAATGGATGTTTTAACCGCTAAAAAACTCGTTATTGAAGCAGGCGAAAAGCTCGTTGCAACAGGTCTTATCGCAAGAACCTGGGGTAATGTCAGCTGCCGCGTTGACGAGAAAACATTTGTTATAACTCCCAGCGGCAAGTCATATATCGGACTGACTCCCGATGATATCGTTGAAGTTGCTGTTGAAACCCTTGAATGGGGCGGCAGCGTTAAGCCTTCATCGGAAAAAGGCATCCATGCCGAGGTTTATAAGGCATATCCCGAAGCAGGTTTTGTTATCCATACCCATCAGAAGGTTGCTTCCGTTATCAGCACTCTTTCAGAGGGTATTGACAAAATTACGGGCGAAGCTGAAAAGCTCATCGGCAGCAAGGTGCTTATCGGTTCTTACGGTCTGCCCGGTACAAAGAAGCTCAGAAAGGGCGTAACAAATGCCCTGCATATGTCACCCTCGAAGGCTGTTATCATGGCTCATCACGGTGCTCTTTGCTTCGGCAAGGACAGCGCTGAGGCTTTTGATGTTGCCAACATGCTCGAAAATGTCTGCACAGATTATATCCTTGAAAATGCTAAAGCAAAGCTCGGAATAAAAGCAGACACATTGGAAGAGTTTTGTTCAAAAATGGCAGACATGCTCGTAAAAGACAAAAAAACAGTTGAAATTGATAAATCGTTGGTATATAATAGTACCTACGACAGAGAGAACGGCAAAATCATCTTCACAAATGAGGCTGACGGCTCTGAAATTGCGATGGATATTTTCACCTGCGAATGCACAGGCAGCGTTGGCAATTCCGCCCTTGCTCATCGCAATGTTTATCTTAAAAATCCCAAATTCAACTATATTATTCATAATACATCAAGCGAGGTTGTTTCTGTTTCAAGGCTCCATAAGCCCATGAAGCCGCTGCTTGATGACTTTGCTCAGATTTGCGGAACAAAGGTTAAGTGCGCAACTGCCGATAACTGCGGCAAGAAGATTAAGGGTAAGAATGCAGTTCTTCTCAAGGATCAGGGCGCACTCTGCTGCGGCGCTGTTGAGGGCGACGCTCAGGCCGTTGATATGATTATGAGCAAAAGTGCTCTCGCTCTTCTTGGCTCAAAGGTTTTCGGCAAGGCAAAGGCAATCAACCCTGTTGAATCTGCCCTTATGCGCGTTGTTTATCTTGCCAAATATTCCAAGAAGGCAAACCAATAATTTAAACCACTACCATCTTTTGTCCCCCCCGTTTTATACGAGAAAAATCCGAGGAAGAGATATGCTCTCTTTCCTCGGCTTTTTCTTTTTATGCTCCATAAATGCGTGATTTTGCGCACTCTTAGCCATTTCCTGCGCCTCGAAATACCAGAGCATTCCTTTAATTTAATCGAATTTTGAAATCAAAGGTTGACAGATATTGAATAAAGTGTTAAAATAAACTATCAGTATGGTGCAAACCATGCAGAAGTTTTTTGAAAGGATGACAAAAAGATGGATTTTACCGCAATTATCAACAAGGTTATCGAAGTTGTTAAGGGTATCGACTGGGAGCAGGTTATTGCTACAGTTAAGACCATCATCGAGAAGGCTACACCTATCGTTGAGAAGGTTATCGCTTTCATCGGTGAAAACGTTGGCTAATAACTGACAACAAACATAAAGACCGCTCTCATCCGAGGGCGGTCTTTTTCTTAATAATCAAACAAATTCCATGGATAAAGTTCTGCATCGGGGCGAGCCTCAAAACAGAGCTTTTCATTTGTTGCGGGATGCAGAAATTCAAGCTTACGGGCAAAAAGCGCAAGCTTTCCGCTGCCGCCGCCGTATTTTCCGTCGCCGTAAAGCGGCATTTTTCTTGATGCAAACTGCACCCTTATCTGATGGGTTCTTCCCGTGTGAAGCAGGATATCGAGCAATGAAAAGCTTTCAGAGCAGCCGATGGTCTTATATTCAAGAGACGCTTCTTTAACGCCCTTTCTGCTTTTCTTAACGGTGAAGGTTTTATTTTTCTGTCTGTCATGGAAGAGCAGGTCTTTAAGCACTCCCGATTTTTCTTCGGGAACGCCCTGAACAACGGCGAAATAGTGTTTTCTCATCTCGCCGCGGGTTATCTGCGCGGAAAGCGCTGCCGCAGACTTACTGTTTTTGGCAAAAACCATAACGCCCGCGGTTTCTTTGTCAAGTCGGTGAACGGGATATGCTTTTGCGGAGCTTTCTTTTTCTTTGAAATATCCGTCGAGCATGGCAACAAGATCGTTATTGCCGCCCTGACTCTGAATGCCTGCAGGTTTTATGCAAACGATTATCGAGGAATCCTCAAAAATAATGTCATCCATTATGAAAGCTCAATCTTTCGCTTTGCGCTCTTTCTCAGGGCGCGGCGGATTCCGTCAACAACAAGCCAGAGCTGGCTTGCAAATTTGGTGGGGGATTCGCGCATACCTGTTCTGAACCATTCCGAAATAACTCCGATGAAAGCGTATTCATAGAAAGATGCAATGAATTCAATATCTTCATCAGGAACATCAAGACCGTTCGCCGCATTGGTTACAACATCAATCATGATGTGCTTGCAGGATTTATACATATAGTTTTCAAGGTATTCATAGCTTCGTGAGGAGCAGATATTGCCGATGAGCTTTTTGTGTTCATAAGCAACATTTGCAACCTTGATAAGACCTTCAACATAGGAACCCGTCTGATTATGGCCTTCAACAATTTCGTTGAGTTCCTTTTTGAAAATTTCTTCAAGGAGGTCATAGATGTCGCTGTAATAATAATAAAAAGTGTTTCTGTTTATGCCGCATGCATCAACTATATCTTTGATTGTTATTTTATCAAACGGCTTTGAACTGAGCAGTTCAACGAAGGTTGATGAGATAAGATTTTTTGTATCCTTCTGCACAATATCCTTCCTTTCATTGTTATATCTTTTGTCCCATAAAATCGTGTCTGTTACACGAATATATAAATTGTATCACAAAAGAGGCGGATTTTCAAGGCACAAGGCGTCTTTTAAATGTTTTCAACAATATTTTACATCTGTTTTTAGTTATTTTTTACAATGGGGAAAGCCGTTAGTTTGGGAAGTATGCCTATTACCCGAAAAGTTATTTTGTGTTAAAATAATATAGAAACAGAAACAACGAGTAGCTTGCATTTCGGGGCGTAAATCCGGTTGTGCAAGCTATTTCTTTTCAAAAGGAGAAAAAGATGGAGCGCATTGACAGCTATTCCTCTGCACTCAGGATGAGGGGAACGGAAATGCAGGATTTGCCCGATTGCATATATCTTTCGGAGAAGGGCAGATGTTTGCATCTGAAAACCGAAAAATGCATGGGCGAGCGTTGTTCATTTCTGACAACAAGGGGCAGTGCAGAAACCGGCACAATCTTATGGGCAAAAAGGCTTAATTCTTTGCCGGAATCAAAGCAGTTGGTTATAGCCAAAAAATATTATAACGGTGCAATGCCGTGGAAAACGGAGAGGAAATAATATGTTTGCTATAGGCGATACGGTTGTTTACGGCAGCATGGGCGTGTGCAGCATCTGTGATATCAGAAAAGAGAGCTTTGCTTCAGGCGAAAAAAAGCTGTATTATGTGCTCAAGCCCGTTTCGGAGCAAAGCACAACTGTTTATCATCCCGTTGACGGCGATGAAAGCAAGCTTTGTCTGCCGATTTCTGCTGAGGATGCACAGGCACTTCTTGAAGCTGATTGCGTCTCGCAGGTTGAATGGATTGCAAACGATATATTGAGAAAAGAGAGCTTTGATGCAATCCTGAAGGACAGGCAGCACTCAAGGCTTATTGCTCTGATAAATCTTTTGACTCAGAAGAAGCTTGAAAAGGCAAAAGAAGGCAAAAAGATGCGTGCATCCGACGAAAAAATTCTGAATGAAGCGCAGAAGATTGTTCTTGGTGAATTCAGTTTTGTTTTAAATAAATCCGAGGATGAAATATTAAAAAAGATGTTGAAAAAATAAAAAGCTGCCTGCGGGCAGCTTTTTTTATGTGAATTTCTGAATGTTTACAATAATCCGTCCCTTTTTGGAAACGGCGGAGCAGTTTCTGACAATAATCCGTCCTTTTCTGCGGAAAACAACCTTATCGTTTTCGGAAATCTTTTTGTCAGCTTTCAGGCATTCGGTATCGTTAACATAGACGAGTCCGCTTTCGATTGCCTTGCATGCATCGCTTCGGGAAACTCTGAAAGCATTTTTAACAATGCTGTCAAGCCGCAAGGAAGAAACCGTGAAGCTGTCTTCAACGCCGATTGCCTTTTCTGCTGTTGCAGCGTCGCAGGGAGCGATAATTTTTGTTTTTAAGGTACCCCTGCCTGCTTTTCCGAGGTTTTCGGCGATAAAATCAGCCATGTGTGACAGCACTGCAATCCTGCATCCGTTTTCGGTGACGGTAATATCGCCCGTCACCTCTCTTTTGATGCCGAGTGCCATCAGTGCGCCGAGATAATCGCGGTGCGAAAGCGTAGGAGAAAACCTGTCCTTCTCGACTTCAATAACCGACAGAGGATTATCGTCGGGATTTTCTTTGAAATAGAGACAGAGTGAATCATAGCTGTCGGCATCGACATAATAGGGGAGAATAACTGCCGCGGTTCTTTCGGCGTCCTCAAAAGCACCGTAAAAAACCGTTTTGGTTTCATTTTGGGGCAAGCGCAGAGATGCAATGGCCGAACGCTCACGCATATCGAGAAATCCCGTGCAGGTTATCATGGAATTTTCGCTGCACTGCCTGAGCTTGTCCTCATATTTTGCAATCAGTATTTTATCTTCGGGTGTCATCTTATCGTTTATCTTTCAATCTGATTTTTTCTGCAGGCATGTTGTTTCCGATAACAACATTGTGTCCGAATTTTATGCGGAAGGTCAAAGGAGTTTTTTCTTTTGCTTTTTCGGAAGAAACAACGGTAACACATCCGTAACCGAAATAGGTTTTGAGAATCCGAGCAAGCTCTTTGTTGACCGTAAAGTTCTTGGTGGCAAGGGGCTTTGTCCATTTCTGAGTAATTTCATCGAAGTTTTCGGCATCAAAGTCCGCGGGCTCGGGACTGCCTGTATATAGACAGGCTGTTCCTGCAGGGCCTTTATAATCGCCGAAAAGCCATGAAACTCCGTTGTCGCTGAGGGCTGTGAGAAGATATTCCGTATTTTCTTCAGAGCGGAGCTTGCTCATTACGACGGGAATATTCCGCTCCTTTATTTTTTTAATTCCTGCGATAAGGGCATCGGTCTCAAAGGTAGTGTTGAAATGAGAATATAAACCGTAAGCAACATTTTTAACGGAGGAATTAAGGGGCGGGAGCTCCTCTGGTGAGTGGGGTGACTGCATGATAAGTATACGCTCGGGGTCAATCGTGCGTATTGCCTTATAAAGACGGAGATAGAATTTGTTGAGAACTTCTGTTTTTTCTTCCCATCCTGCTGTTTTGTTAAGGGGTCTGTTGAGAAGGTCAAATGCCGCAATTGCAGGTTCATCCTTATAATGAGCGGCAATCTGTGTCCAGAGCCTGACAACCGCGTTGCGCGCCTCGAATGCGGCTCCCGAAGAGCCGAAAAGAACGGATTCTCCGTTGGAGGGGCATGCGGAATCGTTATTCTGGTATCCCGGTGCGGAATGCAGATCGAGGATAACATAGAGCCCTGCCTTACGGCATGCGGCTATAACTCCGTCAAGGTAATCGAAATCCATATTGCCCTTGCAGTTTTCCTTGCGGAAAAGATTTCTGTAGCGCAGAGGAATTCTGACGCAGTTTGCACCGATTTTTTTAACCGCCTTCAGGTCAGCGGAAGAAATGAAGTTCTCGTTATAGGTCTGAATCAGCTTTCTTGCGCCGTAGCGTCCGAAGCGGGCTTCAAAAGCATCAAAGATATCATAGTTAGAGGCAGGCATGTCCATGCCGTCCTTTTTAAAAAAGAACAGCTCATCGTTGAGATTTATTCCTCTGAGAAAAATAATTGTGCCGCTTCGGGTATAAAAGCAGCCGTTTTCAACTCTCAGATAATCATTTTCGTCCAAGGGCTTGGGCATCATGTTGCGCACAATGCCGTAAACAACGGGAACTCCCGCCGCAACAGCACCTGCCGTTACGCCTGCGGTCATAAATTTTGTTCCTGTATTCAAGTTAACCCCTCCTTGATTTCAGTTTGCTGACAAATAAAATCAAAACATACAAAACCGCAATTCCCGTTGCCGCGCCTGAACAGTCAACGAGGAAATCCGCAACGCTGCAGACTCTGCCGTCCACAAATATCTGATGGATTTCATCGCTTGCCGCATAAACAGCGGTCATCAGAAACGAAAGAATCGGTCTGTAATATCCGAATGTTCTGTAAAATGCATTGAAGAAGAGAACGGAAAGCCCTGCAAATTCCGTGAAATGAGCCGCTTCGCGCAATGCATGCGCGATATGGGGCGGCAGGTGAAGAAGAAAGGCAAAGCCGTCGCTCAGTGCTTTTGAGTCATCGCTGTTCTGCGCAGAAAGGAAGAATATAATTCCCATGCACGCGGCAACCAGTGCCCACGAAACAGCAATAACGGCAGATTCTTTTTTTGATTTCATCAGTCGTACCTCTTTGCGCCGATAAAGCTTACGCTGTTTTCTGCACCGACAAGATAAATTCCGTCGGCTTCATTATAAACAACAAAATTGCTCGAACGGGAATAAAGCGGATAGATGATTGCGTTCTGAAGAATAAAGTTTTCTGCATTGAAGCAACCGGTTATTATTTCATCATAGCTGTCTGCCGCGAGAAGATTGCTGACAGCGTTCTGATATCCGACGGAGCTGAATCTGAAAACACCGCCGTCTGAAAAGGAAGCAAGAAAATCCACCGCATTCTCATAAGGTGATTCAATACCTGTCAGAGCAATCTGGAAGCTTCCGTCGGCAACGCATTTTTCTATTTCTTCGGGAGTTTTGTTTTCAACGGTTATTCCGATGCTGATGCCGAGAGCTTTCTGCCATATCTGGAGCTGCTGTCTTACGGAAGAATCAAGCCATTCGGGGCAAAGAACCGTCAGCGAAACGGAGCTTTTGCCAAGCTGACTCAGGCCCTCTTTCCACATCGTTTCGGCTTCGGTCAGATTCTGCTCAATGCAGAGAGTCTGGGCGCCGACCTTGTCTCTGTAGGAATCGGAGCCGACAAGACAGCTTTTGGGAACAAATCCGCTCTGGAGCGGAGCGTTTTCTTGCGCCGCGAAAAGGCTGCGGTCTATTGATTTGCACAGTGCAAGCCGCAGCGGAGCAACGCTCATAACGGGGTCTGCGCAATTGAAAACAAAACCGAAAACGGAATTTTCACTTTTTCTGACGCTTGTGCAGTTTTCGGGAACAGGATAGTCAGGCGGCAGAAGAGCCGCGGTTGCGCTGCCTGCCGAAAGCTTCTGAGCTACCGAGGCTTTGCTCGGGTCAAACGAGAAAACAACCGATGCGGGCATAACCTCCTGCTTGCCTGCATAATAGCTGTTTCTCTTGACGGTCAGAGATGTTTCGGAATCCCATGAGCTGATATAAAACGGTCCGTTGCAGAGGATGTGTCTGTTGCTCAGACCGTATCTGCCGTTCATGGCATTGAAGAAATCTTCATTGCACGGCATAAAAACGCTTTCCGTAAGCCTTTCGATAAAGTCATCGCATTTTTCGGTCAGCTTAATAATAAGCGTATGGTCGTCGGGCGCGGAAACGCCGAGAAGGTTTTCGCTGTATTCACCGGAATAAACCTCGGGAGCATTTTCAATAACGAAAAGGCGGTGAGCATTCGGCGAGCCGGTTTCGGGCATAACCGCACGCTGAAATGCGAAAACAAAATCATGTGCTGTTACCTTTTCGCTCGAAAATCTTTTGTAAAAATCGCTTCCGAATTCGTTTTTAAGAGCTGTCGGGCAAAACCATTCGGTGCCTTCTTTAAGGATGAAGGTATAGGTTTTTCCGTCGGGAGAAACAGACCATTCTTCAGCGATGCCCGGAATGATGGTTCCCTCCGGATCAAGTCTGACAAGCCCTTCAAAGGTGTTGTTAATGATTATCTGCGCATTGAGTTCGCCTGCAAACTGAGGGTCAAGAGTTGACGGAGATGCACTCAGAGGATAGGCGATTGATTTGCCGCTTCCTTTTTTTGTGCAGGAAGGGCAAAGCAGCAGAAGAATAACCGCCATTAAAACCGAAATCAACCGTTTCATTGGTTTTCCTCCATCCATTTAGCAAGCTGGTCGGCAAGCGGATTGCTTGCTGTTTTTGCTTTTGCCTGTTGCTGCATATATTTTGCAACATCGCGCTTGCCTGCGCCTGCAGATTCTTTTCTCTTTTCAAAATCGGAGAGCTTTTCTCTGTAACCGCATACACAGAAGAAGGCTTTCTTGTCGCCGTCGCCCCTCATTTCAAGCTTTTTGTGGCATTCGGGGCATCTTGCGTTGGTTATAACGGAAATACTCTTGCGGTAACCGCATTCCCTGTCCTGACAAACAAGCATTTTGCCTTTTTTGCCGTTAACCTCAAGCAGGTATTTGCCGCATTCGGGGCAGGGCTCGCGGGTCATATTGTCATGTTTATATTTTGCCTCGCTTGACTTTACTGCGCTGACAAGCGAAGTGGCATAGCTGCGCATTTCGGAAATGAACTGCTTATCGTTTGCGCCGCCCTTTGCAATAAGTGAAAGCCTTTGCTCCCATCTTGCTGTCAATTCGGCGGATTTAAGGTCTTCGGGAACAATATCAATGAGCTGTTTTCCCTTTGAGGTGGGGAAAATTTCTCTGCCTCTTCTTTCAATGCAGAAAGAATCAAAGAGCTTTTCGATTATATCTGCTCTTGTTGCCGGTGTGCCGAGACCGCCTGCCGTTTTGAGAGCATCGCGCAGAGAGCCGTCGTCAACCTGACCTGTCGGGTTTTCCATGGCGGTGAGCAGGGTTGCCTCGTTATATCTTGCAGGCGGAGTTGTTTTGCCTGCGCAGATACGCACTTCTTTCACAAAAACGGGAGAGCCCTGAGAAAGAGCGGGTAATGACTGCGCGCGGATATCGTCTCCGTCATCCTCTTCATCGGAAAGGGATGAATCGTAAAGGGCTTTCCAGCCTGCAGACTTGACAGCCTGACCTTTTGTATAAAAGTTATGCTTGCCTACGGTTACCTTAACCTGCATCTCGTCATATTCAAACGGCGCGCTCAAAACCGCGAGAAAACGTCTTACAACAAGGTCATAGATATGTCTCTCCTCGCGAGTGAGCTTGTTGAGGTCAACATATTGCTCCGTCGGAATGATGGCATGATGGTCAGTAACCTTTGCATCGTTGACGATATATTTTGTCGGAATCGGCTTTGTACGCAGAACGGCATTTGCCGCCTCTTTATAAGGACCGATTGCTACCGCCTTAAGCCTTTCGGGCAGAGTGGCAGCAACATCCTTTGTTATATAACGCGAATCCGTTCTCGGATAAGTGAGCAGCTTGTGGGTTTCATAAAGGCTCTGCATGAGCGAGAGGGTCTGCTTTGCAGTGTAACCGTATTTTTTGTTTGCATCGCGCTGAAGCTCCGTCAGGTCATATGCCGCAGGGGAAGTCGGACGTAGCCATGTCGTTCTGTGAGCCAAGGA
>JAZPXO010000016.1:0-74816 GCA_045543735.1 Acutalibacteraceae bacterium | reverse complement strand
TCCGACTTTAGAGCGCCACCTTGCCAAGGTGGAGGTAGCGAGTTCGAGCCTCGTCATCCGCTCCATTTTTTTGGAATAATACCGAAAAACAAAGCATAATTTAATAACACGGTGCCATAGCCAAGTGGTAAGGCAGAGGTCTGCAAAACCTCGATTCCCCAGTTCAAATCTGGGTGGCACCTCCAAAAAAAGAAAGACACGCGATAGCGTGTCTTTTCTTTTTCAATAAAATTCGCCTTTCGGCGAGTGAAATAGCTTCGCTGTGAAATACGCTGACGCGTATGAAATATTTGCTTCGCAAATGTTAAATGGCGAATTTTATTATTAGCGAAGCGAATAACAAGGTTCTAATTTCACATTTTGCCAACGGCAAAATATTTCATAATCCGGAAAGATTATTTCATTATATAAATGCTTCGCATTGATTTTTTAAATCCGCCCTCGATTGTAATATTTCGCAAAGTGTGATATAGTTAATCAAGTGAATAGAATTTGAAAGGTGATAATAGTGAAAAAGAAGTTGTATAATTTAAAAATATTTGCTTTTCCTTTTATTGGTTTAATTTCTTGTGTTATGGCTATATTTATGGAAGTATATTTCCTTGCTGCCGCTCTTTTGGTTGTTTCCTTGATTATGCTATTGTTTTCACATTTTAAATATACCTTCACAAAAGAAGAGATTATAATACAATATCCATTTGGGAAAGAAGTAATTTGTTTAAAAGATATAAAAGGCATTTACTTTTGTTATGAACGATTATTACGCTATACCAATGCCGGATATTATCAAATTGTGTATAATAACAGAAACAAAAAACGCTTTTATTTTCAAGGTAAAATTTACAAAAACAAAAGAACAACACAATTATTAAATGATTTTTGTAGTGATAAAATGAAAGATTTATAAGAGTAGTGAAACTTGTTGATAAATAGAATTTGACGGAGGCGTGAGCAGATGGATATATCTTTCAGATCAGACAATGAGAAATTTAATTATAGAGTTTGTGCTATAATGATTTCTGACGGAAAAATTTTGGCGATGCATGATGACAGATCTCCCTATTACTATCTGCCCGGCGGGAGAGTTGCAATAGGTGAAACAGCTGAAAATGCCGTTATTAGAGAGGTTCAAGAGGAATTGGGTGTTACGCCTGAAATTGTCCGTCCACTTTGGCTGAATCAAGCATTTTTCACAGAAGATGTAGATAATCTTCGCTATCACGAACTCTGCATTTATTTCTTAATGGATATATCAAATACAGATTTATTGGAAAGAGGCAAACTGTTTACATCAAACGAAGGTCATCGTACACACAACTTTGAATGGTTGGAGTTTGAAAGATTGGGGGAGGAGTATTTTTATCCGCTATTCTTGAAAAAAGATATTTTTAATCTTCCTGATGTATTTACTATTCGCACAGAAATTGAGTAAGTAAATTCCGGTTTGTCGAACTCCGGTTCTGAAATGAGATGTACCTACAAAAATCCCATTTGCGTTCAGCAAGGGGGATTTTGGGAAGGTAATAAGTAAGAAATAATAGTGAATAGTGATGGCGGAGCACTCACAGCCGATTGTAAATTTGCATTATATGTGCTATAATCATCTTAACAAATAAGATTTTGAATGGCAGATGATTTTATGAAGAAGAAGGTATTGATGGCGATTGGAATTATACTCGCTGTTTATATTTTGTTTCTATCAACAGATTGTGTCAGATTAAGAAATACTGACAGTGAAACGAAACCGATTATAACTGTTGCTTCAGAAGAAGATGAAAGCAGAAGTAAATACACGGGCTTGGGTTATTCCGTTATGTACTATAAAGACGGAAACGCAGCTGAAAATGTATACGGTGCTGAATTCAGGCTGTTTGATTCAATACTTATATGGGCATGGGTTGAATAATCAAATAATTAATAACTCCGTATTGGACTGTTAATAAATTCCTGATATCATAAACTCAGGGAGGCAGATTCTATGAAAAAAACCGGAGCTTTATTTTTGATTACGTTTATCCTTATTATGTCGTGCTTGCTTGCGGGCTGTTCTTTTGATAATTCAGAAAAAGAGACGGTTATCAGCTCTGTCGGCAGCGATGACGGCAATTATACCGTTGTTTTATATCAGACAGGCGAGCCGCAGGGCACTTTCGGTGATGTGAAAGCGAAGCTTGTTTTGCAGAATTCTTCAGGCGAAACGCTTGATGAGGAAAGCTTTGAGCTTGCAAATGACGGCGGCGGTGTCAGAGGAAATAATATAACCGATATAGTATGGTCGGATAATTCGGCTGAAGTGCACATGAGGGAATTTGATACAGACAGAATGTTTACATATATCCTGGAGTATTAACGGATAAAAAAGGAGAGACCGAATGACACAGAAAGAAAAAATGGTTTCGGGTGATTTGTATCTGCCCGACGGAGAAGAAATAATGTCGGAGCAGCTTCAGTGCCTCGATAAGCTCTATGATTTCAATCAGACAAGACCTACCGAGCTTGATAAACGCGAGAAAATGCTCAAAGAAATGTTCGGGGATATCGGCGAAAACTGCTATATCGAGCCGCCGCTGCATGCAAACTGGGGCGGTAAGCATTGCCATTTCGGCAAAAATGTTTATGCCAATTTCAATCTCACTCTCGTTGACGATTCGCACATATATGTCGGTGATTATACGATGCTCGCGCCCAATGTTGTTATTGCAACGGCAGGTCATCCGATTCTGCCCGAGCTTCGCGAAAAGGCTTATCAGTATAATATGCCCGTACACATCGGCAGAAACTGCTGGATCGGTGCAGGCGCGCTGATTATGCCGGGCGTTACGATTGGCGATAATACCGTTATCGGTGCAGGCAGCGTGGTAACAAAAGATATTCCCGCCAATGTTGTTGCTGTCGGCAATCCGTGCAGGGTGCTGCGTGAAATCAGCGAGCATGACAGAGAATTTTATTTCAAAGATAAAAGGATAAATTTTTCAGAGCTTGAAAGATAAAATAATTAACGGACAGTTTCGGCTGTCCGTTTTTATTTCGCACAAATGTTCGATAAAATGTTGATTTTGCGATTCGGATGTGTTATAATACTGATGCTTTATAACAGACGGGAGGCATGGAGAATGAAAAATAAAACATATGTTGCAATTGACCTTAAATCCTTCTATGCCAGCGTTGAGGTTATGGAGCGCGATCTTGATCCGATGAAAACAAATCTTGTTGTTGCCGACCTTTCAAGAACCGAAAAAACGATATGTCTTGCTGTTTCTCCGAGCCTGAAGGCTTACGGTATTCCCGGAAGAGCGAGGCTGTTTGAGGTTATTCAGCAGGTGAGGGCGGTCAATGCTCAACGGCGTCAGAAAGCTCCGGGCAGAAAGTTTACGGGCAAATCTTATGATGCCGATGAGCTTGCGGCGAATCCGTCGCTTGAACTTGACTATATTGTTGCACCGCCGCAGATGGGATATTATATTGAATACAGCAGCAGGATTTTTCAGATATATCTCAGGCATGTTGCGCCCGAGGATATTCATGTTTACAGCATTGATGAGGTGTTCATTGATGCAACGGATTATCTGAAAACAAACGGCATGACGGGGCATGATTTTGCAATGATGCTCATTAAAGAGGTGCTTGCCGAAACGGGAGTTACGGCAACGGCAGGCGTAGGCACAAATCTTTATCTTTGCAAGGTTGCGATGGATATAACCGCAAAGCATATTCCTGCAGATAAAGACGGCGTGCGAATTGCGGAGCTTGATGAAATGAGCTACCGACGCCAGCTCTGGGACCACAGACCGCTTACGGATTTCTGGCGAGTGGGCAGGGGAATATCACAAAAGCTGGAGCAATACGGTATGCTGACAATGGGCGATGTCGCAAGATGCTCGCTTCATAATGAGGATTTGCTCTATAAGCTTTTCGGTATCAATGCCGAGCTGCTGATTGACCATGCATGGGGCTGGGAGCCTTGTACGCTTGCCGATATAAAAGCCTATAAGCCTTCGACAAATTGCCTCAGCTCGGGTCAGGTGCTTCAGGAACCGTATACCTTTGATAAAGCCCGTGTTGTAGTTCGTGAAATGGCAGATTCCCTTGCGCTTGACCTTGTTGCCAAAAAGCTTGCAACCAATCAGCTTGTGCTTGTCATAGGCTATGATATTGAAAATCTCAAGGGCGCAAGCTCATACGGCGGTGAAATCAAGACCGATTTTTACGGCAGAGAGGTTCCCAAGCATGCAAGAGGAACTGCGAACATCGGAAGATATACTTCTTCATCGAGGCTTATTATCGAGGCTGTGATGAAAGCGTATGATGAAAATGTTGACAGAAATCTGACGGTACGCAGAATAAATATAACCGCAAACCACGTTATTCCCGAAACGGAAATTGAATCCGATGCAGTGCCCGAACAGCTTACTTTTTTTGAGGATTTTGAGGAGAAAGAGCGTAAGCGTGCCAAAGAGGATGCTGCGCTTGAAAAAGAACACAGAATGCAGGAAACTCTTGTTGATCTGAAACGCAGGTACGGAAAGAACTCAATTCTCAAAGGCATGAATTTCAAGGAAGGAGCAACCGCCAGAGAGAGAAACAACCAGATAGGCGGTCACAAGGCATGAGCAGCAGATATGACGATATAATAAATCTTCCGCATCATACGTCGGCAAAGCATCCGAGAATGGCGATGATTGACCGCGCGGCGCAGTTCAGCCCGTTTGCCGCGCTGACGGGGCATTCCTCCGCAATTGACGAAACGGCAAGACTGACAGACCGTTTTTGCGAACCCGACGAATATGAAAAGGCTGTTATCAACGAAAAGCTGAGATTTCTTTCGGATATCGCAGGTCAGCAGCCTGCGGTTTCCGTCACATATTTTGAACCCGACAGAAAAAAAGACGGCGGAGAGTATATGACCGTTACGGGGACCGTGAAAAAAATAGACGGAAACATCGGTGCGGTAATAATGTCTGACGGCATGAAAATATCAGTTGAATTTATAAAAGATATCAATTGCATGCTTTTCGGGGATAGCTTTTCGAAATAATGCGTTTTTGTGACATATGTCACTGAAAATACCGTTAAATCAGGGTATAATTGAATTGAACCTGAATGAAAGGAGAGTAACGGATATGTCAGTACTCGTTGTAAATAAAAGCAATTTTGAATCTGTCGTGAAGAGTGAGAAGCCTGTTCTTCTTGATTTTTATGCAGATTGGTGCGGTCCCTGCAGAATGGTTTCGCCTCTTGTTGACGAAATCGCTCAGGAAAATCCGCAGTATCTTGTCGGCAAAATCAATGTTGACAATGAGCCTGAGCTTGCGGCGGCGTTCGGTGTTTCGAGCATTCCGATGCTTGCTGTTATGAAAGACGGAAAGGTTGTCAGCCAGGCTGTAGGAGCAAGACCGAAAGAACAGATTCTTGATATGCTGAAATAATAAAAATAAGTTCCCCTGAAACAGACACCGTGCAATTCGGGTCTGCGTCAGGGGGATTTTTTGTTTCGGCAAATTAAATTGTATATTTGTAAAAACCGCTTGTTAAAAATATTCCGATATGATATTATATAATTATATAAAGGAGGCGATGCGAAAAATGAACAAAATACTCGGCAAAGCCAAAGACTTGTTCACCGAAATCAGAACGCATTGGAATACTCCCGCAGAGGGCAAATATGTTCCCTACAAAGAGTATAAAGACGTTGTTCTGGCGGTAGGCAGCAACTATGCAGGCTCAAAGGTGCTTGAATACATAGGCTTCTTCTCTTCATGCTACCTTATTATGCATCATTATAAGCTGCCTTATCTTACCTTTTCCGTTATCGGTATTCTCAACATGCCGCTGGGCTATATTTCAGCTCTTATGTGGTGGCTTGTTTGCGACAATCTCGGATTTCTTCCCAGAAAAACAGAGAAAAAATTCTATCTTGTCTATGCTCTGATGATGCTGTTCGGAATTTCAACCATTCTGTTTGATTATTCGCGGCTGTTTGATCAGACGGGCACATTTATAAGAATTCTTAACGGCTTTGAGGGCATGAATGCTACGGCGTGTTTCAAAACATTCGGAACGCATTTCCTCTATACGGGCTGGGTCGGCGCAAGAAATATTTTCTGGCGCAAGAAGCTTCTTCCCAAATACGGCAGATATAAGTATTCGCTTTACTGCGATGTTGTTCCCAAGTGCATAATGGTTATTCTTATCGGCTGGATTCCCGTTTATAACATTCCCGATGTTGCAACGAGAGTTTGGGTCGGCAACCTTCTTTTTGCGACCTATAATGTTTTCGGATTTGCCAATAACCTTGAAACCTGCACAAAGAGCATCAGCCCCAACCTGCAGGAAAGAATCCTTGTGCGCAGCTATCCCGTAAAGCTTTCTCACTTTTTCAATACAATTGTCGGAATTATCATTCCCATTGCAATCGGCATGCTTAAGGATGAGTGGGCTGATATCAATGTTTACCGCTATGTTATTCCCATAACATTTGTTGTTCTTGCCGCAATGACAATGTTCTTTGCAGGCAGGGTTCAGGAAAGAATTCCGCAGCCTCCCGTTGAAAAGAAGGTTCAGATCAAGTTCTGGGACGGCATGTTCGGCGTTCTGAGAAACAAGTATCTTCTTATCAATACGGTTGTCGGTCTTATTGACGCTCTGGGCAACGGTATGCTGCCTTTTGCAACAATTCTTTATCTTTACACCTTCCGTCTCAGCGGCCTGCCTTACAGCCTGCTTGTTATGCTGATTTCCTTTGCGGGAACTCCGCCCGATTTCCTCTCGCCCTATTTCCTCAAGAGGTTTTCGTATAAGCAGATTATGATTTTCTATCAGGTGTCAAGAGCTGTGGGCAACGCTCTGATTGCCGCCGCGATGTGGTTCTGCGGCGATAATGTTAACCTTTGCGGTATCATCTGCGTTGTTGTTCTTTTCTTCATGGAAATGACAAAAACCGTTCCCACAACCGCAGGCCACGATATGAATGTGCGTATCGGCGACTATCAGATGTATCTTTCGGGCGAACGCCTTGAAAGCTTTGCAGGCGTTTTCGGTTGGTTCACAGGTCCGATAACTTCATTTGTCGGACTTATCATACCTCTTCTTCTTCTCGGCTACGGCTTTAACAGCAACTGGGATATTCTTTTCCTTGATTCATCAAGAGCGAACATTATTATTATTCCGCTTCTGTTTGATGTTGTCGGCTTCATGCTTATGACAATTCCGTATCTGTTCTGGGATTATGACAGCAAAAAGCAGAATATGGTTATGGAAGTTCTTAAGCGCCGCGCAGAGGTAACCGAAAAGAAAGCAAAAGAAGAAGGCGAAACCGTCAGCGGCGGTTATATCGGATAAGGGGGTGGAAAGCGTGAGCAAAAAAGAAAAGAAAATCAATGTTCCCACAGAAGAACCTATTGTTCTTGATATCCCCGAGGAAGAAATATGGACTTATCAGGTAGAGGGTCTTGCTGCACCGAGAATCAATCAGCAACCGAAGCATTATAATCTGAAAAAGGTTATTTTTGCGCTTGTTATTGTTGTTGCTGTTACGCTTTCGTGCCTTTTCAGTGTTCTTACTCTGAAGAAAGATGTTTTTGAATACGAGCAGAATCAGACGGGATACGAATTTACCCGTTTCAGCAATACGGGATTTATAACCGAAATTGTAATCGACTATGTTTCCGAGGTTGAATATATAATCGGTAATCCCGACCCTGCAACAAACTATAAAATAGTTAAGGATGAAAGCAAGCCCATCACTGCTGTCGGCAGTTATGTTCTCAACTGCGACGAAAAGGTTCAGGTTATAACCATCGGCGCAGGCGTTGAAAAGGTTGATTCAAAGGCGTTCTATTCATGCTGGGCGCTTCGCGAAATCAGGGTTGATGAGAATAATCCCAACTATTGCGATGTTGACGGTGTTCTTTATAACAAGGATAAAACCGAGCTTATATGCCGTCCGTGCGACCATGATACATACCTTGCAGAAAAATACGGCTATGCAAAATATGACGATAATAACTGGCGCATTGAGCCTGCTCCCGAGGACGAAAACTATGAGCAGTATGTCAATGATGTAATGACATTTGTTGTTCCCTCGAGCGTAAAAACAATCGGCGAAATGGCATTCAACTATGCCAACATGAAAAATGTTTATCTGCCCGAAGGTCTCGAAACAATTGAAACTCTCGGATTTTTCGAGATTCCTTTGCTTGAAAATATTTATACCTATAAAACCGAAGCGGAAGTAACGGATTCTCATTTCACTTCCGAGGAAGCGCTCGGAGAGGTTTATCTCTCTCTTCCCGAGGGCCTGAAGTATATCGGCTCTGATGCCTTCAGCTATAACCGCGAGATGAAATATATTTATATTCCCGAGAGCGTAACCTATATCGGTCATCATGCGTTCTGGGATACGGTTTACAAAGAAGACGGCGAGCTTAAGGGAATAACCGTAATCAATGTTGCCCGCTCCGAAGAAGAGCTTGAGGATAGCGTTGAAATCGGTACAAACTGGAGACCCCAGTATGACTACCTGCTCTTCAAGAAGAGCGTGGGTGTCAACTATTCCCAGCAGAGAAACTCAATGAACTGAAAAAACTGTCTGTACGGTGATAGGCTGTACAGACAGTTTTCTTTTTGCTGTTTGTTATTTTCCGAGTATGTCCGAAAGGTTGCTCTGAATCTTCATTGCAACATCGGGCTTGTTCATCGAGTAAACATGAACGTTTGTGATTCCGTTGGCATAAAGGTCGATTATCTGGTCGGTGGCATAAGCAATTCCCGCCTGCTTCATCGCATCGGGAGCGGAGCCGAATTTATCCACAAGGCTTTTGAATCTCTGCGGCATGAAAGAGCCCGAGAGCTTGATTGCTCTGTCAACTTGATTTGCGTTCGTGATAGGCATTATTCCCGGAATAACGGGAACAGTGATGCCTGCCTCGCGGATTTTATAAAGGAAATTATAGAGCAGGTTGTTATCGAAAAACATCTGTGTTGTCAGGAATTCACAGCCTGCATCAACTTTTTCTTTTAAATAAAAAATATCTTCTTTCTGATTGTTGCTTTCGGGGTGGATTTCGGGATAGCAAGCGCCGCCGATGCAGAAATCGGGGTTGATTTCTTTAAGCTCGCGGATGAGGTCGATTGCGTGCCTGTAATCCCAGCCGCTTCTGTCAGCATTCTCAAGCCCTGCGGGGATATCGCCCCTGAGAGCCATGATGTTGCTTATTCCTGCCGCTTTTATTTCGGCAATTTTCTGTCTGACGGTTTCTTTTGTTGACGAAACACATGTCAGATGAGCAAGGCTTGGCACTCCGTAGCGTTCCTTGATGTTTTTGGCGATATCAAGTGTGTATCTGCTTGTTCCTCCGCCTGCGCCGTAGGTTACGCTCATGAATGACGGTCTGAGCTTTGCGATTTCTTCCGTTGCGGTTTTGACGCTTTCAAATGCGGTTTCCGTTTTCGGCGGAAAAACCTCAAAGGAAAGCATGAGCGTATTGTTTTTTAAAAGGTCTGAAATTTTCATGAAATCATCTCTTGCATCTTTTTTGATAATTATACAACCTTTTAATTTTTAAATCAATACTATTTGTTTTGTGTTGACATTATTTTTCTGTTATGATATTTTATTTTCAGAGGTGAACAAGCATGATTAAAGCAATTCTTAGTGTTTTTATATCGGTTATAATGCTGATAAATCCGCAGTTTCTCAGCCTGCTCGATATCGGTAAGATGCCGAGCAAAACAAAAACCGTTGATATGAGCAAGTTTGAGCTTGTATGGTGCGACGAGTTTAACGGTTCGGAAATCGATAAATCAAAGTGGGGTCCCTCATGGTGGATAACGGAACGCAAGGGCGGATACTGGCACGAGGATATGGTCAGTGTCAGAGACGGCAATCTTGTTTTCAGAGCGGAATATCTTGAAGAGCCTCTCGAAAACAGATATTACGATTACTGGCACGATAAGATTAATTTTAAGGAATATAAGCCGGGCTGGTACAGTGCCGACCTGACAACTCAGGGTAAATACGAGCAGACCTACGGCTATTTTGAGGTCAGGTGCATTCTTCCTGCCGCAACGGGAATGTGGAGCGCATTCTGGATGATGAACGATAAGGTTGTCAATGTTGACGGCTCGGGTCAGGACGGCACCGAGGTTGATGTTTTTGAATCGTTCTATTATAAAGACCATTGGTGGGGTAACGACTGCATAACAACGGGAATTATTTATGACGGCTACGGTCCTGAAATTCAGAACGCATCAATCGGCAAATATTTCATTGAGAATGACCCCTACGAGGAGTATAACACCTACGGCGTTGAATGGAACAAGGATGAATATATTTTCTACATCAACGGCCGTGAAACAGGCAGACTCAGCGCGGGAGGCGTTTCGCAGAACCCTGAATATCTTCTGCTTTCGATTGAGTTTGCAGGCGAAAACGGTGTTCAGAGCTCCGACAGACACGGAACGGGAGAAATTGATAAAACCCCTGAAGAAAACTGGCCTGCAGAATTCAAGGTTGACTATGTAAGATGCTATCAGTATAAGGATCTGCTTGATAAATAAAATGCTTTGCCCCGTGGCTGAAAAGCTTCGGGGCTTGTTGATTTTTTTGCAGGAACAGATATACAAATGTTGAAATCATATCTGATTTATGATAATATAATTTATATATAGAAAATGTTGGCGGAACTATTGATATTTTGGGGTGAGTATATGAAAAACTATGATGTGGTTATTGTCGGCGCATCAACCGCGGGCAGTTATTTCGCAAGAAGAATGGCGGAAAGAGGCTTTTCGGTCCTCCTTATTGAAAAAGATACCCGAGAAAGGCTGAGTCCTTCATATGATATTTTTCACATGGGCAAGGACGAAATGAAGCAATTCGGACTTCCCGAGGTCAAAGAAGGCGACGGAATTTTTGAGTTTGAGTTTTCTGAATCTGCAATCTGCTCGGTTTACGGCAATCATCCCAAGCCCTCGGAGCTTACGGTTGTAGGCATGCATAAGCATGATTACTGTGTGCTTATGAATGACTGGGCAACCGATGCGGGCGCGGAAATTATCTATGAGGCTTCGTTCAGAAAGCTTACATATAATGAAAACGGAAAGATAAACGGTCTTATTTATGAGCGTGGCGGAGAAGAAAAAGCTGTTTCCTGCCGTCTTGTTGCGGATTGCTCAGGCATTCCCGCCGTTGTCAGACGCAGTTTGCCCGATGATTACGGTATTGAAAAATTTGAGCTTACCCCCAAGGATATTTTCTATGTAACGCTTAGATATATTGATTTTGAAGAAAAAAGAGAGAGCAGATATCTGCGTTCCGATTTCTGGCTGTTCTATAAATCGTGGCTTGCTCCGAGCGGCGGCAGCGATGCTCTTATCGGCATGGGTGCGTGCGGCGGCTTTGAACAGGTTGAAAAGGTTTATAAGCTGTTCGAAAAGCATATAAAGCTTCCCGCTCATAAAGTTGTCCGCGTTGAAAAGGGCAGAACTCCTTATCACAGAGCGCCGTATTCGTTTGTTTCAGACGGCTTTGTTGCTATGGGCGATGCGGCATGCATAACAAAGCCCAATTGCGGCGAGGGCTGTACGGCATCGCTTGTTCTTGAGGATATCGCGGTTGACGTTGCTACGGCGGCGATGAATGACGGGGCATATCCCACAAGAGAGCTTCTCTGGAGCATCAACAAGAGATATAACAACACTCAGGGCAAGGAGTTTGCAAGTCTCATGGCGCTTCTCGGCTCGGTTATCCGCCACAGCGCGAGGGCAAACGAGTTCCTTTTTAAGAATGATGTTATTTTCAGCCGTAAAATTCTCGGAAACATGGGGAACGGTCTCGGACTGAACATCGGCGACTATATAAAAACCCTGATTTATATCATTGTCGGTCTTGTTACGGGCAACATAAAGCCTTCGGAGCTTAAAGCGGTTATTGATGCCATCGTCACAAGCGGTAAGCTCACCGCTCATTATGAAAAATATCCCGAAACCCCCGAGGGTTTTGAAGCCTGGGCGAGAGAAGCCGAGCTTCTCTGGGCAAAAACCGGTAAGGTAGCCGACTGGGATGCGGTTGATAATTTCTGATTGGAGTTGAAAACATGTTCAAGAAAGTTTTATCGTTTTTTCTTGCGGTAATAACCGCATTTTCGGTTATGAACATAGCTTTTGCCGAAAAAGCCGCGGCGGAATCCGAGGGTGGATTTACTGCGGAGGATTTTCTCACAACAAGGGGCAGAAAAATCGTCAATCAGAAGGGCGAGCAAGTACGGCTCAAGGGTGTTAATCTCGGCTCATGGATGATATGGGAGGATTGGCTCAGCCCCTATGAAGAGGCTACCGACCATTATGATGTTCTCACAAAGCTGACAAGCCGCTTCGGCGAGGAGAAGGCTTATGAGCTGATGAACACTTACATGGATAACTGGATAACCGAAAAGGATCTTGACGAGATAAAGACAATGGGCTTCAACTGTGTCAGAGTTCCTTTCTGGTTCAGAAATTTCTATTATGACGATAACGGCAGAAAGATTCTCGATGAAAACGGAAACTGGGATCTCAGCCGTCTTGAATGGGTAGTGGAAGAATGCTCAGAGCGCAGGCTCTATGTTGTTCTCGATATGCACGGTGCAGTCGGATATCAGAGCGATGCTCCCCACAGCGGCAAGAAAGGCTCCTGCTGTCTTTACGATGATACGGAGCAGGGCGAAAGATACCGTGAGCTTACCGATGAGCTCTGGACCGAAATTGCAACCCGATTCAAGGGTAACCCTGCCGTTGCGATGTATGACCTTCTTAACGAGCCGATGTGTGAGGTTCCGGGAAGTGAGTTTGACCGCAGAAATAAAAACGCTTTCATCTATGACCGTCTTTATGAAACGGTGCGAGCGGTTGATGAGGACCATATCATAACAATGGAATGCATCTGGTCGGCAATTGCGCTTCCGCAGTCATTTCTTAAGGGCTGGAAAAATGTTGTATATCAGATTCATCTGTATGACACATCAAATGCTTCGTTTAATTTTATGGCATTTCTTCCCTGGCTTGTTTTCTTCAATGTTCCGATGATGATGGGCGAGTTCTTTCCCCACGGAACAACAACATGGGAAAATTGCTTCAATACTCTTGACAGGCTGAATTACAGCTGGTTCCTCTGGACTTACAAGGCATCGGGACACGGAATGTGGAGCGGTGAATGGTGTCTCAGAGGCAGTAAGAGCGGATTTGAAAGAGCAAAAATTGAAACCGACAGCTATGAAGAAATTGCCCGCAAGTGGGGCGAATGCATACGCACCGAAAACGGTTTTCAGGACAGCGGACATTACGCAAATAATGTTGAAGCGCATCTTTAAAATAATATTCCCCTGATTGAAAGGAGAAAAAATATGAAAAAAATAATCACCATCAGCCGTGAATTCGGCAGCGGCGGCAGAACAATAGGAAAGCGTCTTGCGGAAGAACTCGGAGTACCCTGTTACGACAGCGAAATTATCGAAAAGGTTGCGGTTGAAAGCGGCTTTGCCGAAGAATATATCAAAGATAAAGGTGAATATACTCATCCCAGCCTTATTATGGGACTCTTTACCAACAGAACTCTTTACACGGGACCGAGCAACGAGGATAAAATCTGGCTCATTCAGTGCAAGGTGATCAAAGAGCTTGCTTCAAAGGGTCCGTGTGTTATCGTCGGCAGATGCGCTGACTATATCCTGCGCAACAGAGACGATGTAATGCGTGTTTTTATCTATGCGGATATTGAAGAACGCGCAAAGAGAATCGTTGAGGTTTATGGCGAAACCGATGAAGATCCCGTAAAGAGACTTAAAGATAAGGATAAGCGCAGAGCGGCTTATTATCAGCATTATACCGATATGAACTGGGGCGCAAGCCGCAATTATGACATCTGCCTTAACAGTTCTTTTGTCGGAATTGAAGAAACAGTCAAAATCCTTAAGGATGTTGCAATGAATGCGGAATGATTTCCGTTTACAGCCCCCGTTTTTCGGGGGCTTTATCTTAAAAACAGGAGTATGACCGATGAAGTATAAAATAGTTTCAGCTATTAGAAAAGCAATTGCCGTGACCGTATCAGTTATCATGGCGATTCTCGGATTTGTTTTTCCGCAGGAGGAAACCAATTTGATAAGACCCGATGCCAATTCCGTTACGGCTTATGATGTTTCGGCGGCAGATTACAATCTCGATATCGACGCTTCGGAAGAGCTTTATGATATCAGCGATCTGCTTTTCGGAATATTTTTCGAGGATATCAACTTTGCCGCTGACGGCGGTCTCTATGCCGAAAAAGTTGTGAACCGTTCATTTGAATTTACGGATATCGCCCGGAACGATCAGCTTTACGGCTGGAATGCTGTAAACGGCGCGTCTCTTTCGGTTAAGGAAAATGCAGATGATAAACTCAATGAGAATAACCCGAATTATCTTGTTATCAACAATTCAGGCAGCATATTTGCAGGTGCGGAAAACCGCGGCTTCCTTGACGGAATGTCTGTTGAGGCAGGGGAGAAATATAACATTTCTTTCTATGCAAAGGGTATTGAAAACTATTCGGGCAAGGTTTCTGTGAGAATAATCTGCGGCGAAAAGATTCTCGGCGAGGGAGAAATTCCGTCTCTTTCTTCCGAATGGGAAAAATATGATCTTACGGTTTCGTCTGCTGAAACAGCTTTTGAGAATGTCAGGCTTGCCGTACTCATCGACAGCGGCTCGGCGGCGTTCGATATGATTTCGATGTTCCCTGAAAATACATTTAAAAACCGCGAAAACGGTATGCGCAAGGATCTCGGAGAAATGCTTGAGGCCCTTGAACCGAAGTTCCTGCGTTTCCCCGGCGGATGCATTATCGAGGGCTACGATGCCGAAACCGCCTATAACTGGAAGGACTCAATCGGAACGGGTGTCAACGGTGATCCGCTTGAATTCAATGGCTCTTACGGAGATGTTGCCGCAAGAAAACAGGGAACAAACCTCTGGACAAACATTGCCGCAACAGATGACCCTTATCCGAGCTTTATGACCTACGGCCTCGGCTTCTATGAATATTTTCTTCTTGCGGAAGACCTCGGCGCTGTCGGTGTTCCCGTTATCAATTGCGGTCTCTATTGCCAGATGAGAGGCAGAGGCCCCGTTGAAATGTATACCCCCGAATTTGAACAGTATCTTCAGGATATGCTTGACCTTGTTGAATTCTGCAGAGGCTCTGCGGAAACAAAATGGGGCAAGGTCAGGGCATCTCTCGGCCATGAAGAGCCGTTTGAGCTGAAATATATCTGCATAGGCAACGAGAATGAGGGGGAGGTTTATTTTGAACGCTATCAGGCATTCCTCGAAACCTTCAATGCCGCAAAAGCGGAGAATCCCGCGCTTTATGAGGGCATTGAGCTGATTTATTCTTCGGGCGCCTTTGATGCAACTCACGGTGCAAACTATCTGCCGTCATATGAGTATGCAAAGGAGCAGATCGGTGACGGAGAGGCTGCGGATTTTGCAGGTGCAACGGATCAGCATTATTATAACGATCCCGAATGGTTCCTTAAAAATGCCGATTATTATGACCGCGACAACTATATCAGAAATGTTGACGGCATGACAGATACCGTTTACGGCGGCGGACTCAGCGTTTTTCTCGGTGAATACGCAGCAAGGTCGAACACTCTCAGAGCGGCTCTTGCAGAGGCGGCTTATATGACGGGGCTTGAGCGCAACGGAGATATCGTGCGCATGGCGGCTTATGCTCCGCTTTTCGGCAACCTTACCGCAACCCATTGGTCGCCCGACCTTATCTGGTTTAATAATCATCAGGTGACAGGCTCAATTAGCTATTATGTGCAGAAGCTTTTCTCAACAAATACCGGAACGGCTCTGCTTGATTCCTCTTTCGTCGGAGCGGCTGTCGAACAGAAAAAGCTCTGCGGCAGGGTAGGTGTCGGTGCGTGGTACACAACCGCCGCATTTGATAACGCTCTTGTTGTTGACAATGCAACGGGCAAAACCTTGTATAAAGATGCCTTTAATAAAAACAGTTTCAGCTGGAACTGGAATGAAGCCAACGCAGGCGAGTTTACCGTTGAAAACGGCAGACTTATAAACGATGCAACCGAAATGCCTTACAGCCTTACAGGTTCTGTTGCGTATACGGGATATGATGAATGGACTGATTACACCTTCACCGTTGATGCAACAAAGATAAACGGAAGCGAGGGTTTCATCATACCGTTTGCCGTTAAGGACCATGATAACTGTTGGTTCTGGAATATCGGCGGCTGGGATAACACCGTTTCGTGCCTTCAGCAGATTGAAAACGGAATAAAATCCGGTCAGGTTATCGGAACTGTCAAGCCCTTTGTTGCCCAAGAGGGCAGAACATATCAGTTAAAGGTTGAGATAATCGGCACGGCGGTTAAATGCTATGTTGACGGAGAGCTTTATGTTGATTACGATACGGGTTCAAAGGCTGAGGCACAAGCGTATCATGTTGTCAGCACCGATGAATCGGGCGATGTTATCGTTAAAATCGTAAATGTGACAGACTCATCAAGAACGGTTTCCGTAAACGTTCAGAACGCACAGATCGGTTCAACCGCTTCGGTTTCTCAGCTTGCAGGTGAGAGCCTTGCGGATGACAATATTCTCGGTCAGCCCGAGGATTGCAAAATCGAGGAATTCGAGGTTAAAGGAACAGGAAACAGCTTCAATTATACCGTTCCCGCTTATTCCGTGACCGTTATCAGACTTCATAAAGCATAATAAAATGCGGTGCATTCCGAAAAGGAGTGTGCCGCTTTTTGGCAAGAAAAAATTTTTATATGCATATTGACAAAATTTAAAACATATTATATTATAAAATAAACAATGAAAAGCACATAAAGTGGAAACTTTTCATTAAAATTCAACAGAAAAGGGTGATATTTATGGCAAGAACACAGCTTCCTCTTCTTTTGGTAGACAACCAGAATGTTATGACTATTCTCAATGACGGAGAATTCAAATGCACAAGCCTGACTTTTGAGGAGGCAAAGGCTATCGTAGACATGCATGACGAGGATGATGTCATCAAAGTGTTCACGGGACGAAACCTTGAAGAAATCGTATTCAGGTATCTCAATGTTGAAGAGAGAAACATCGAATATAAAGAAGTCAAGGATATGCGGGTCGGTCAGGATGCAATAGCCTTCAAGCTTTATGTAACTCCTTCGGAAACTCAGCCTATCACCTTAACCCCGACAGGGGCGCAGGCAAAGAAAATTCAGAATATTTATGTTGCCTGCCAGCTTATTTCAAGACTCAAATAACCAAAAAACATTATCTGCCGCTCCGATTTTTGTCGGGGCGGCTTCTTTTATGCCGTATTTGTTAATATTAAGTTTTCATTTTATAATTTTTTGTGTGTTTATTACTGTTGACTGCTTGTATATAATATTATATAATATTAAACTAACCAAATGTTTATTTTAATATATATCTCTATTATTTCAAGGAGTTTTATTTATATGAAAGACGAAAGCTTAAGATTAATGCCTGCCGTGGCTCTCAGGGGGCTTGTTATCTTCCCCGAGATGTTCATTCATTTTGATGTCGGCAGAGAAAAATCAATCAACGCGCTTAAAAAAGCAATGGATACCGATCAGGAAATATTTCTTGTAACCCAGAAAGATATAACGGTTGACGATCCCGATTTCAGCGAGCTTTACGAAATCGGTGTTGTGGCAAGTGTCAAGCAGGTGCTCAAGCTTCCCGGCAAGAACGGAAATGTCAGGGTTGCAGTTGAGGGTCTTTACAGAGCAAGGCTTGTGGAAGGAATGGTAGCTTCAAACGGCAGCCATCTCAAGGCAATGGTTTTTCCTGTTAAAGAACCCTCCGTCAGATCTGACAGGGCAGATTATGCGAAGGCTCTTGTCCGCCATGCAAAGGATATTTTTGCGGACTATGCCGATTGCGCTCCCCAGATGCCTGCTGACCTTGTGACAAATGTTATGCAGGAGAGCGATGCAGGCAAGCTTGCAGACTATGTTGCGGGCAATATCATGCTCGAATATGAAGACAGACAGCGTATTCTGAATATTATCAATCCCGTCAGACGCCTTGAGGAGCTTTGCGTTCTGCTTGCAAACGAGGGCAATCTTCTCTCAATTGAGGCTGAAATCGGCGATAAGGTTCAGGAGGCTATTGATAAAAATCAGAGAGAATATTATCTGCGTGAACAGATGAAGGTTATTTCGGCTGAACTCGGCGGAGGTGTTTCGCAGGAAGAAGAGCTGAGCGAATTCAGAGAAAAGATTTTTTATCTGAAAGCATCGGATGAAATCAAGGAAAAGCTTTTCAAGGAATGCGATAAGCTTGAGAAATATTCTCCCAGTTCTCCCGAAGCGGCGGTAAGCAGAAACTATATCGAAGCCTGCCTTGCCCTGCCGTGGAATAATTTCAGCAAAGAAAACACCGATATCAAAAAGTCCGCAAAGGTTCTTGATAATGACCATTACGGTCTCGAAAAGGTCAAGCAGAGAATTCTTGAATATCTTGCCGTCAGAGCGCTTGCTCCCGATATCAAAGGACAGATTATCTGCCTTGTCGGACCGCCCGGAGTCGGCAAAACATCGGTTGCGCGTTCGCTTGCAAGGGCAACGGGCAGAACCTATGCGAGAATTTCTCTCGGCGGCGTGAAGGATGAGGCTGAAATCAGAGGTCACAGAAAGACATACATAGGTTCAATGCCGGGCAGAATAATTAATGCTCTGCAGCAGGCAGGAACAAGCAATCCGCTTATCCTGCTTGATGAAATTGATAAGCTTTCTTCTGACTACAAAGGCGATCCGACCTCCGCTTTGCTTGAGGTTCTCGATCCCGAACAGAACAACTCGTTCAGAGACCACTATATTGAACTGCCCTACGACCTGAGCAGGGTTATGTTTATAACAACTGCAAACGTCAGAGCGAACATTCCCGAACCGCTTCAGGACAGAATGGAAATCATTGAGCTTGGCAGCTACACATTTGAAGAGAAGTTCAACATTGCCAAAAAGCATCTTATTCCCAAGCAGATAAAGCGTCACGGAATGACTTCAAAGCAGCTGCGTATTGCCGATAAGGCTTTGCATCTGATTATTGAGGGATATACAAGAGAAGCGGGCGTGCGTGCGCTTGAACAGCAGATTGCCGCTGTTTGCAGAAAAGCGGCGATGAGAATTATCTCCGAGGGAGCCGAAAAGGTTTCGGTTAAGCCCGAGGACATTGAAAATCTTCTCGGTTCACGCAAATTCAAAAACGATTCGATAGTCAAGGAAAATGAGGTCGGCGTTGTAAACGGTCTTGCGTGGACTTCCGTCGGCGGCGATATGCTCGAGATTGAAGCGGCTGTTCTTGAGGGCAGCGGTAAGCTTGAACTGACGGGTTCTCTCGGCGATGTTATGCAGGAGAGTGCGAAGGCTGCTGTGAGCTATATCCGTTCAAAGGCGGATGAGCTTCCCGTAAGCGCAAGCTTCTATAAAGATAAAGATATTCATATTCATGTTCCCGAAGGCGCAACGCCCAAGGACGGACCCTCGGCAGGCGTTACAATCGCAACGGCACTTGTTTCGGCTCTTTCAGGCAGAAAGGTGCGTAAGGATGTTGCTATGACGGGCGAAATAACACTTCGCGGCAGAGTTCTTCCTATCGGCGGACTTAAAGAAAAATCAATGGCGGCTTACAGAGCAGGCATCAGAACGGTTATCATTCCTTATGACAATATTGCAGATCTTGATGAGGTTGATCCCAAGGTCAAGGAAGCGATAACCTTCCTCCCCGTGAAAACGGTCAGCGCCGTTTGGGAGGCTGCTCTTGAAAAAGCTCATGACGAACGCAGCGAAAAAAGCCGCATTCCCGTGAGCGAAAATGCAGGCAAGCGCCATTCAATAACACAGTAGGATTGATAAAAATGAGATTTGATAAAATAGAATTTACTGCCGCTTACGGCACTTCAAAACAGCTTCCTCCCTCGGGTGCGCCCGAAATTGTTTTTTCGGGACGCTCAAATGTCGGCAAATCCTCGCTTATCAACAAGGTCTTTAACCGCAAAAACCTTGCCAGAGTCAGTTCTGTTCCCGGCAAAACAATAACAGTTAACTTTTTTAAAGGTGACGGCGTGATTTTTGCGGATTTGCCCGGATACGGCTATGCAAAAAGAGAGCAGAGCGAGAAAAAACGCTGGGCAGATCTTATGGAAGGCTATTTCCAATCGGGCAGAAACATTGCGCTTGTTATTCAGCTTATCGACATGCGCCACGCTCCCTCGGCAGACGATATGGTTATGCTCAACTTCCTCAGACAGGCGGAAATTCCGTTTGTTATTGCTCTGACAAAATGCGATAAGCTTAATAAGACCGAAACCGAAAAACGCCGCGAGGAGCTTAAATCGGAGCTCGCAGATTATTCCGATATCAGAATGATTGAGTTTTCTTCGGTTAAAGGAACGGGTGTTGAAGAAGTCAAAACGGAAATTGTTTCCGCAGTTGAATGAGAGAAGGATGTAAAAATGTTTGTTTCGGATTGCATTTCAATAAATGAAAAGGGGCATCTGACCGTCGGCTCGGCTGATACTGTTGAGCTTGCGAAGGAATTCGGCACGCCTGCTTATGTTTTCGATGAAAACGAAATCAGAAAGAATCTGCGTGCGTTCAGAAGCTCCGTTGAAGAAAATTACGGCGGCAACGGTCTTGTCTGCTATGCCAGCAAGGCGTTCAGCTGCAAGGAAATATACCGTATCTGCATGCAGGAGGGCGTCGGAGCGGATGTTGTTTCGGGCGGCGAGCTTTATACGGCTCTTTCAGTGAATTTCCCTGCGGAGAATATTGTTTTTCACGGCAACAACAAAACTCCCGATGAGCTTCGCATGGCGGTAGAGAACGGCGTGGGCAGAATAGTTGTCGATAACCTTACGGAGCTTGAAAGACTCAATGAAATTGCGAGTGAGGCAGGTAAAACCGTCGGAATCATGCTTCGCATAAAGCCCGGTGTTGATGCTCATACTCACGATTTTATCAAAACGGGTCAGATAGATTCAAAGTTCGGTTTCGCGCTTGAAACGGGAGAGGCTCTTGCAGCAGCAAAGGCGGCAATTGCAATGCCTAATCTTAAACTGCGCGGACTTCACTGCCATATCGGCTCGCAGATATTTGATATCAGTCCGTTTGAGCTTGCGGCACAGGTTATGCTCGGGCTTTATAAGCAGCTCAAGGATGAAACCGGTGAAGAGCTTGATGAGCTGAATCTCGGCGGCGGCTTCGGCATCAAATATGTTGACGGCGACATGCCTGTCCCTTACGGCGAATATATGAAGAGCGTTTCTGCAATTGTTAAATCGGAAACAGAAAAGCTCGGGCTGAAAATGCCGTTTATTCTCATTGAACCCGGCCGCTCGGTTGTCGGTGCCGCAGGGCTTACGCTTTATACCGTCGGTGCGGTTAAGAATATCCCTGATATCCGTACCTATGTTTCAGTTGACGGCGGAATGGCGGATAATCCGAGATATGCCCTTTATCACGCGGATTATCAGGTTATCTGTGCAAACAAGGCAAATGAAGAAAAGAATATGACCGTCACCGTTGCAGGCAAGTGCTGCGAAAGCGGTGACCTGATTCAGGAAAATACGGCTGTTCAGACCGTTGAGGCGGGCGATATACTCGCTGTTCTTTCAACGGGTGCATATAACTATTCAATGGCATCAAACTATAACCGTCTCCCCAAGCCTCCCGTTATCATGGTTAATAACGGCGAAGCAAGAATTGTTGTTAAAAGGGAAACCTATGAAAAGGTTGCCTCTTGCGATATCTGATTTTAAGGAAGTGATTCAATGCCTCAGATAAGAATGTTAGCTGACAAGGTGCGCCTTGTTTCTGAACCCACAGAAAGATTCAAAACGGGATGCATTTCCGTTTCAATTGCTCTACCCATGGACGAAAGAATGGCGGCAAACTCACTGCTCGTCTATCTTCTCAAGCGTTCCTGTAAGGCATATCCCGAGCTCTCGCTCCTTAACGGAAAGCTTGATGAGCTATACGGCGCAATCCTCGGAGCAGGGGTGTCGAAAAACGGAGAGTCGCAGGTGCTTACGCTCAGCATCACCTGCCTTGCCGATAAATTTGCTCTTGAGGGTGAAAGCATTCAGCTTGAAGCGGCTCAGCTTTTAGCAGATATCATCTTCAAGCCCAATGTTAAAAACGGCTCTTTTGGTGCAGAAGCGCTTGCAACCGAAAAGCGTTTGCTTATCCAGCGTATTGAGGAAGAGCTCAACGATAAACGCTCCTATGCATTCAACAAATGCATAAGCTATATGTGCAAAAACGAAGCCTACGGCAAGGATAAGTACGGAACGGTTGAAGAAATCGAAAATGTAAAAATGGCAGATGTTTATGAGGCATGGAAAAACATGCTTGCAACTGCTGTTTTCCAGATTACCGTTGTCGGCGCGGCAGATGCCGATAAGGTAGCGGCGGTATTTGAAAAGAATTTTGCGAAAATCGAACGCAACCCCGTTGAAATCGAAACCGTTTTCATTCAGAAGAGCAGACGCTTCAACAGATATGAAGAAAAGTTTCCCGTAAATCAGGGCAAGCTTGTCATGGGCTTCAGAGCGGGCATGCAGAACAGAAGAGACAACATCTTTGCAATGACCGTTATGAACGATATTTTCGGCATGGGAACCTATTCAAAGCTTTTTGCAAATATCCGCGAAAAAATGAGCCTTGCATATTATTGCTGGTCGAGGCTTATTGCAAGCAAGGGCATTGTTCTTGTTGAGAGCGGAATTGATACTGACAAAGAGAAAAAAGTTTCTGCGGAGGTTCTCAGCCAGCTTTCCGATTTGAGAAACGGCAAGACTGACCCCGAGGTGCTTGAATCTTCAAAGCGTGCGCTTCGCGAAAGACACACCTTTACAACACCCGAGGGTATTCTCGGCTGGTATTCGGCGCAGGTTCTCTGCGATGAGATAATGACTCCCGAGGATATTGTCAGCGGCATCGAAAAGGTAACCATGGATGATGTCTGCGCGGCGGCAAAGAAGCTTTCTGTTGATACCGTATTCATGCTTTCGGCGCAGGAGGAGGCAGAAGATGAAGTTTAAGAAGTATACCGATAAAAAGCTCGGCGAAACCGTTTACTGCGGCAAGCATGAGTCAGGGCTTGAGATAAGAGTTCTCCCGAAGGAAGGTTATTCCTCTGCTTATGCCGTTTTTGGCGTTAAATACGGCTCGATAGATACGGCTGTAAAAAATGCAGACGGCGAATTTGAGACCATTCCTGAGGGAACGGCTCATTTCCTTGAGCATAAGCTTTTCGAAAGCGAAGACCTGAATGCATTTGAACGCTTCGCCAAAACGGGAGCAAGCGCAAATGCATACACAAGCTTTGAAAAAACGGCATATCTTTTCAAGGGCTCAGACAAGATTGAAGAGTCGCTTGAAATTTTGCTTGATTTTGTTCAGAATCCGTATTTTACTCAGCAGACCGTTGAAAAAGAACAGGGTATTATCGGTCAGGAAATCCGCATGTATCAGGATCTGCCTGACTGGCAGGTAATGTTCAACATGCTCAAGGCGCTTTACAGCAAGCATCCCGTCAGAATAGATATCGCGGGAACGCAGGAGTCGATTGCGCAGATTGATGCTGACCTGCTTTACAGACTTTACGGCAATTTCTATAATCCTGCCAATATGGTTCTCTGCATTGCAGGTGATATCGACCATAAAAAGGTTGCGGAAATTGTTGAGAAAAACATCAGAAAGAACGAAGGCACAGAGTGCGAAAGAAAATTCGAAAAAGAAAATCCCGTTCCCGTTCAGAGCTATATTGAAGAGAAGCTTTCTGTTGCCCAGAAGCAGTTCATGCTCGGCTTCAAGGAGGATATTTCCGAACCTTTGCTTGCTCTTGAAGATGAAATTGCCTCCCAGATTATGCTTGAAGCAATCGCAGGCAAATCCTCTCCGCTTTTCAAAAAGCTTCTTGATGAGGAGCTTATTGATATGAGCTTCGGCTCCGAGCTTTTCAACGGCTTCGGCTATTCCTGCGTTATGCTCGGAGGTTCAAGCAAGGATCCTGAAAAAGCAGCTTCGATTATAAAAGAAGAGTTTGCAAGGCTCAACTCGGAGGGCATTGATGCCTCGGCTTTTGAAAGAGCAAAGCGCAAGTATTACGGCAGAACGGTTATGAGCTATAACGATATTGATGACACGGCAAACCTGCTGATGAATCTTTATTTCAACGGCTATGAACCTTTTGCGGAAATAGAAGCCTGCAAGAGCGTTTCTCTTGAAAAGGCGCAGGAGAGACTTGCGAAAATCAGGGACGAATATTCGGCGCTGTCCGTTATCAGCCCGTTGTCATAAGGAGGTACGGCAATGTCAAATTATACAGCTGTCACATTCAAGGGGCTTGAGCAGGTGTTCGATGTTCCGAGTGTGCTTGCCGAATTCACTCTTTTCGGCAATGTTGTTTCAATTAAAATGTACGGCGCAATTATTGCGTTCGGCTTTCTGCTTGCCGTTCTTTTCGGCGGCAGAATGGCCTATAAATGGAAAATGAGCCTTGACAAAATGATTGATGTTCTCATTTACGGAACCGTTACGGCTATTATCGGCGCAAGGCTTTATTATGTGTTCTCGAAATGGGATTATTATTCAGCCTATCCCGAGGATATCATAAAAATCTGGGAAGGCGGTCTTGCCATTTACGGCGGAATTATCGGCGGCATAGCGGCGGCGTATGTTGTCTGCAAGGTGCGCAGATTGAACTTCTGGAATCTGCTTGATATTGCAGGCATGAGCCTTCTTATCGGACAGGGCATCGGCAGATGGGGTAACTTCACAAATCAGGAGGCATTCGGTGTGAATACCGATATGCCGTGGGGCATGTGGAGCACCAAGGTGCAGAACTATATAATCGCAAATCAGGATGAGTTTGCGGCGAACGGTTTTTCGGTTGATCCCGATAAATTCGTTCATCCCACATTCCTCTATGAATCAATCTGGTGTCTTCTCGGGGTTCTCGTTCTCTATGTCATTACCCGTAAGGCACGCAGGTTCAGCGGTCAGACCTTCCTTTGCTACGGAATCTGGTACGGACTTGAAAGAATGATTGTTGAAGGTCTGAGGACAGACAGCCTTTATATACCCGGAACACTTATCAGAACTTCGCAGGCTCTTTCGGCAGCAATCGTTGTTGTGTGTGCGGTTCTTCTGGCGGTGCTTCTGATTAAACATAAAATGAACCCCAAGCCGATTGACGGCGTAGATTACTTCCTCGAGCTTGATATCAAGCAGAGGGCTTCGGATATAGAAAAAACAGAAAAATGGGTTGCCGAGTGGACTGAAAATGAAAAGAAAGCTCGGGCAAAAGAGGTGTAAAAATGGCAAAGCTTATTGACGGAAAGGCTATAAGAGAATATAACCTTGATAAAATTTCGGCAGAGGTTGCACAGCTTAAAGAGAAAGGCGTGGAGCCTGCGCTTGCTGTTATAATCGTCGGAAATGACCCTGCTTCGAGGGTTTATGTTAACAACAAAAAAACAGCGTGCGAAAGAGTCGGTATGCGCTCGCTTGAGTTCGCAATGCCCGAGGAAACAACAACCGATGAGCTTCTTGCTCTGATTGATAAACTCAATTCTGATGCATCGGTCAGCGGAATTCTCTGTCAGCTTCCTGTTCCGAAACATATTGATAAAAACGCTGTTCTCAGAAGAATCCGTCCCGAAAAGGATGTTGACTGCTTCCATCCCGAAAATGTCGGTCTGCTTTCAACGGGAATGGGTAAGCTTATGCCCTGCACGCCCATGGGAATGATGAAGATGCTTGATTATGAAGGCATTGAGGTTGCGGGCAAGCATTGCGTAATCATCGGCAGAAGCGATATAGTAGGTAAGCCCATGGCAATGCTCATGCTTTCAAAAAGCGCAACGGTCACGGTCTGTCATTCTAAAACCGTTGACCTTCCCTCGATAACAAGACAGGCGGATATTCTCGTTGCCGCAGTTGGCATACCCAATTTCGTGAAAGCAGATATGGTAGGCGAGGGAGCAATTGTTCTTGATGTCGGCATCAACAGAAATGAAAACGGCAAGCTTTGCGGCGATGTTGATTTTGAAGCGGTTAAAGATAAGGCTTCAATGATAACTCCTGTTCCCGGCGGCGTAGGCCCAATGACGATTGCAATGCTTATGCAGAATACTCTCACAGCCTGCAAACAGCAGAATAATATAAAATGATTTTATAATAGGATATACCGTTTCGGGACAGAAAAATATTTTAAAAAACTCTAAAAAATGTTTGACATGTCTTGATTGTTGTGATATAATCCTATATGCCGCATATTCGGGGCGGGTGAGTTATGCCCAAAAACAGGTTCTCTGTGCCTCAGGTAACCCAGTTATAAGTGTTACAAGAATAGCGAGTCTAAAGAAAAGGATTGATATTCCGAATGTACGCAATTATCGAAACAGGCGGCAAGCAGTACAAGGTAGAAGCAGGCGACGTTATCTACATCGAAAAGCTTGGCGCAGAAGAAGCAAGCGAATACACCTTTGATAAGGTTATCGCAGTTGGAACCGAAGACGGCATCAAGGTTGGCGCTCCCTATGTTGAAGGCGCAAGCGTTGCTGCAAAGATCGTTAAGACCGGCAAGGGCAAGAAGATCACAGTTATGACCTATAAGCCCAAGAAGAACTCCAAGCGCAAGATGGGCCACAGACAGCCTTACACAAAGGTTGAGATTTCTGCCATTAACGCATAATCTTGAACCCTATGATAAGGGTAAGATTTTCTATCGGTAACAACCGACTCCATGGCTTTGAAATCAGCGGTCATTCAATGTATGCTCCCGAAGGTCAGGATATCGTTTGTGCATCGGTTTCGTCGGCAGCCTTGATGGCGGCCAACACGATTACCGAAATAATCGGCGCTCCCGCAAGGGCAGAGGCTGAAAGCGGCTCAATGGTTTTCTGTTTGAGCGAAACAAATGAAAAAACCGAAGCGGTGCTCCGAGGCCTCGAGCTTCATTTAACCGAACTTTCAAAGCAGTATCCACTCAACATTAAAGTAATTTACGGAGGTGTAAAGAATGCTTAAGATAAATGTACAGCTTTTCGCTCATAAAAAAGGTATGGGTTCAACCCGTAACGGCCGTGATTCCGAATCCAAGAGACTCGGCGCAAAGAGAGCTGACGGCCAGTTTGTTCTTGCAGGCAACATCCTTGTAAGACAGAGAGGCACTCACATCCATCCCGGCAACAACGTTGGCAAGGGTTCAGATGATACTCTCTTCGCTCTCATCGACGGAACAGTTAAGTTCGAGCGTATGGGTAAAGACCGCAAGAAGGTCAGCGTTTACGCTGTTGAGCAGTAATTGAACAAAAAATATCCGCTCTGCTTTCATGCAGGGCGGATTTTTTCTTTTTAGTTTCTGATATCGTCATCGGTATGAACAACAGCAGCTTCGGTATCTCTGAAAAGAAGAGAAATGCACCAGATGCCTGCAAGAGCAACGAGTGTATAAACAATTCTGCTCAGAATAGCACCCTGACCGCCGAAAATCCATGCAACAAGGTCAAACTGGAAAAGACCGATACTGCCCCAGTTGAGAGCGCCGACGATAACGAGCGCAAGTGAAATTTTATCAAGCATAGCTTCATCTCCTTACTTTGCTTTTCACAGATAGTATGGACACAAATGAATAGATTATGCCTGATGAAATTGTAAAATTTTAGAATTTAAAGCTGATGTCGCTGTCCTTCAAAAGGGGAGCGGCGCTGTCTTTTGCTGAAAGAATCGGGTTTTCGATGCCCCAGTCAACACCGAGGTCGGGATCGCACCAGCAAACGCTTCTGTCGTTTTCGGGTGAATAGAATTCATCAACTTTATAAGAAAGCTCAACATTATCCGAAACGGTCAGAAAACCGTGGAGACAGCCTTTGGGAATAAAAAGCATTTTTTTGTTATCTTCGGAAAGCTCAACCGCAACCCATTTCTTATAAGTAGGAGAGCCTTCGCGGATGTCAACCGCAACGTCGGTTATCGTTCCCTTTGTGCATGAAACAAGCTTTGCCTGCGCCATGGGGTTCTTCTGGCAGTGCAGTCCTCTGAGAGTACCTGCTTTTGCGGAAAACGAGCGGTTATCCTGAACAAAATCTGCAAATATTCCGAGCTCTTCAAAAGCTTTTTTTGAATATGTTTCGCAAAACCAGCCTCTGTTATCGCCGAAAATAGCAGGCTCAATGATGAAAACGCCTTCAATGGCAGTTTTTTCAAGCTTCATTGCTTTGTTCCTCCGTTCCCCAGCAGGGTCTTGCGCCGGGTCTGTCTGCGGAGTAAAGAATTTTACCCTCGGCAACGGCTCGGAGATGCTGACCGTAGGAGGATTTGCCGTATTTTTCCGCAGAACGGAGAAGAGCTTCGCGGCTTATCCAGCGCATGTTATAAGCGATTTCCTCGGGAGCCGAAATCTTGATGCCCTGAAGCTTCTCAACTGTCTGAATGAAGTTTGCGGCATTCATGAGATTTTCAACGGTTCCTGTGTCAAGCCATGCAAAGCCTCTTCCCATAAGCTTGATATCAAGGTCGCCGTTCTGAAGATACATCTGATTGATATCTGTTATTTCAAGCTCGCCTCTTTTTGAGGGCTTGAGTGATTTTGCGTATTCAACAACCCTGTTGTCGTAGAAATAAAGTCCCGTAACGGCATAGTTCGATTTGGGAACCTCGGGCTTTTCTTCTATGGAAACAGGAATTCCGTTTTCGTTGAATTCAACAACACCGAAGCTCTGCGGATTATCAACATAATATCCGAAAATCGTTGCTCTGCCCTTATTTTTTGCTGCCTGACGGAGCATATGGCCGAGACCGTTTCCATAGAAAATATTATCGCCGAGAACCATTGCAACATCGTCATCGCCGATGAATTCTTCGCCGATGATGAATGCCTGAGCGAGTCCTTCGGGCTTTTCCTGAATTGCATAGGAAAGGCTCAGACCGAACTGCCTGCCGTTTCCGAGAAGCTCCTGAAACCTGGGAGTATCTGTGGGAGTAGAAATTATAAGAATCTCGCGGATTCCCGCAAGCATAAGCGTTGAAAGGGGATAATAAATCATGGGCTTATCGTAAACGGGCAGAAGCTGTTTACTGGTTACCATGGTGAGCGGATAAAGCCTTGTGCCTGAGCCGCCTGCCAGAATAATACCTTTCATCAAACACACTCCATTTCATTATAAAGCTGCATAATGATAAATAAGAATAACGGTTGAATATTGGTCCTTAAAGCTGTATATTCTTAAACATGATACCATCTTTTGGTGAAAATGTCAAACAAATAAAGGTTACAATAGTGTAATCTTTATGAAAAGTGTTGATACTTGAAATAATGAAAAGAAAAATTAATTTTAGCTGTTTACATTTAAAAAATAATGTAATATAATAAAGTGAACATTTGTTTATACACTTGCGTGAAAATTTTGGGTAAGGGCGAAACCCTTCCGAAACCATTCACTCTTCACTATTCACTGAAAAGGGGGTCAGAACATGGACAGCTTTAAGCTTCATTCGTCATATCAGCCCACGGGCGATCAGCCGCAGGCAATAGCAGAGCTTGTTGAAGGAGTAAACAGGGGCTATTCCGAGCAGACTCTTCTCGGCGTTACGGGTTCGGGCAAAACCTTCACCATGGCGAATGTTATTGCGCAGGTCAACAGACCGACCCTTGTTCTGGCTCATAACAAAACTCTTGCGGCTCAGCTTTGTTCTGAGTTCCGCGAATTCTTTCCGGAGAATGCAGTTGAATATTTCGTCAGTTATTATGATTATTATCAGCCCGAGGCATATATTCCCACAACTGACACTTATATTGAAAAAGACTCCGCAGTTAACGATGAGATTGATAAGCTGCGCCATTCCGCAACATCTGCGCTGTCTGAACGCAGGGATGTTATAATCGTTGCCAGCGTTTCCTGCATTTATACTCTCGGCGACCCCATCGACTACCGAAGCATGGTTATTTCGCTGAGAACGGGAATGGAAAAAAGCAGAGACGAGCTTATTGAAAAGCTTGTTTCGATTCAGTATGAGAGAAACGATATAGACTTCAGCCGAAACAAGTTCAGAGTCAGGGGAGATGTTGTTGAAATCTTCCCCGTTTATTCCAATGAAAATGCTTACAGAATAGAGTTCTTCGGCGATGAGATAGACCGAATCAGCGAGATAAATGCGCTGACAGGTCAGGTGAAAAGCGTTGTTTCCCATGTTGCGATTTATCCTGCCTCGCACTATGTTATTTCTCCCGATAAAATGGAGAAATCAATCAGCCTTATTTACGGCGAGATGCTTGAAAGAGTCAAGGAGTTTGAGCAGGCGGGCAAGCTTCTCGAGGCGCAGAGAATAAGGCAGAGAACGGAATACGATATAGAAATGCTCCGCGAAACAGGCTTTTGCAAGGGCATTGAAAACTATTCGAGAATTATGTCGGGCAGACCTGCAGGCTCCGCACCGTTCACGCTTCTCAACTATTTTCCCGATGATTTTCTGCTTTTTGTCGACGAATCTCATGTAACTCTTCCTCAGGTCAGAGCGATGTACGGCGGAGATAAGGCGCGTAAGGACAGTCTTATCGAGTTTGGCTTCCGTCTGCCTTCGGCTTATGATAACCGTCCGCTGACCTTTGACGAATTCTATGAAAGAACAGGTCAGAAGATATTTGTCAGCGCAACTCCCGGAGAGCTTGAGAGAACAAAGAGCGCACAGATAGCCGAGCAGGTTATCAGACCCACGGGTTTGCTTGATCCCGAAATTTCAGTCCGCCCCGTTGAAGGACAGATTGATGACCTTGTTTCCGAAATCAATACCAGAACCCAAAAAGGTGAGAGAGTACTTGTTACAACGCTCACAAAGCGTATGGCTGAGGATCTGACCGATTATCTTGAAAACCTTGATATCAAGGTGCGTTATATGCACCATGATGTTGACACCATTGAAAGAATGGAAATCATCCGCGGTCTGCGTCTGGGTGAGTTCGATGTGCTTATAGGCATCAATCTGCTCAGAGAGGGACTCGATATTCCCGAGGTGTCGCTCGTTGCGATTCTTGATGCCGATAAGGAAGGCTTCCTGCGTTCCGAAACATCTCTTATCCAGACAATCGGCAGAGCGGCAAGAAACGCTGAGGGAACGGTTATTATGTATGCTGACAGCGTAACGCCTTCAATGGAAAGGGCAATAACCGAAACTAACCGCCGCCGTGAAAAACAGGCGCAGTATAATAAAGAACACGGTATTACACCGAAGACCATAGTAAAAGATGTCAGAGAGATAATTGAAATTTCAGCCAAGTCCGATGAAGAAAAGGCAATTTCAAAGATGAGCAAGAAGGAAAGAGAGCAGCTTATAATCAAGCTTACGGCTGAAATGAAAGCGGCGGCAAAGATACTTGAATTTGAGCATGCTGCTTATCTCAGAGACAGAATTGAAAAGCTCAGAAGAGGTAAATGATAATGGCGATAAAAAACCTTACGGTAAAAGGTGCGAGGGAGCATAACCTCAAAAATGTTGATATAACCGTGCCCAGAGACAAGCTTGTTGTTTTTACGGGCCTTTCGGGCAGCGGCAAATCCTCGCTTGCCTTTGATACGATATATGCGGAGGGACAGCGCAGATATGTTGAATCCCTCTCATCCTATGCGAGGCAGTTTCTCGGTCAGATGGAAAAGCCGGCGGTTGAAAGCATTGACGGTCTTTCGCCCGCGATTTCCATTGATCAGAAAACAACCTCCAAGAATCCGCGCTCAACGGTCGGAACCGTAACAGAGATTTACGATTATCTCCGTTTGCTTTATGCGAGGATAGGTATTCCTCACTGCCCCGAATGCGGCAGGGAGATTTCGCGCCAGACTGTTGATGATATAACCAAGCAGGTTCTTGCTCTTGACGAGGGGACAAGAATCCAGATTATGGCACCCATTGCAAGAGGCAAAAAGGGCGAGTTTGTAAAAGAGCTTGAAAATATCCGCAAAAGCGGTTTTGCCAGAGTCAGGGTTGATTCGATTGTTTATGACCTGACAGAGGAAATAAAGCTTGATAAGAATATAAAGCATAACATTGAAGTTATTGTTGACCGTTTGGTGATAAAGGACGGAATTCGCTCAAGACTTGCCGATTCGGTTGAAACGGCTGTCGGTCTGACGGACGGCTTGCTGCTTGTTGATGTTATCGGCGGTGAAGAGCTTCTTTATTCTCTCAACTATGCATGCCCCGAACACGGAGTCAGCATCGAAGAGCTTGAACCCCGTTCGTTTTCGTTCAACAATCCGTTCGGTGCTTGCCCGAAGTGCCTCGGTCTGAGCGTTTTTATGCATATTGACCCGAAGCTTGTTGTTCCCGACGGAAGGCTTTCGGTAAGAGGCGGTGCAATCAAAGCGAGCGGCTGGGGAAATACTGACGGCGGAACAATCGCACAGATGTATTTTGAAGGCCTTGCCAATGCATATGACTTTTCGCTCGACACTCCCTTCGATGAGCTTCCGAAAAAAGCAAAGGATGTTATTTTTTACGGAACAAAGGGCAAAAAAATAAAGCTTGAACGCAAAAGCGAATATGGCTCGGGAACTTATATGACCGATTTTGAGGGAGTTATAAATAATCTCGAAAGACGGTATACTGAAACAACAAGCGAGTATTCCCGAAACGAAATCGAGAATTATATGTCCAGCGATAAATGCCCCGAATGCGGCGGAGCAAGGCTTCGCAAGGAATCTCTCGGCGTAACCGTCGGAGGCATTAATATAGACGAATTCGCCAACAAGTCAATAACCGAGGAGCTTGAATTCCTTGATTCTCTCGTTCTTACCGAACGTGAGGAAATGATTGCAAGCATGATTATCAAAGAGATAAGAAGCAGACTTCAGTTCCTTTCGAGTGTCGGTCTCAATTATCTTTCGCTTGCCCGCTCGTCTGCAACTCTTTCGGGCGGAGAAGCCCAGAGAATCCGCCTTGCAACCCAGATCGGTTCTTCGCTCATGGGTGTTCTTTATATTCTCGATGAGCCAAGCATCGGACTTCATCAGAGGGATAACGAAAAGCTTATCGCAACGCTCAAGCATCTGCGTGATATCGGAAATACTCTTATTGTTGTTGAACATGATGAGGATACGATGCGCGCGGCGGATTATATCGTCGATGTCGGTCCGGGTGCGGGAATTCATGGTGGTGAAATTGTTGCCTGCGGTTCGATTGATGATATCATAGCCTGCGAAAAGTCGCTTACGGGTCAGTATCTTTGCGGAAAGAAATTTATTCCCGTTCCCGAAAAACGCAGGGCAGGCAACGGCAAAAAGCTTGTTGTTCACGGCGCAAAGGAGAATAACCTCAAGAATATTGATGTTGAGTTTCCTCTGGGTAAATTCATATGTGTGACGGGTGTTTCGGGCAGCGGTAAATCATCGCTGATAAACGAAATTCTCAATAAGCATCTTGCTTCGGAGCTTAACGGCGCTAAAAAAATTGCAGGCAAGCATGACTGCATAAGCGGAACGGAATATCTTGATAAGGTTATCAACATTGACCAGTCTCCCATAGGCAGAACTCCGCGCTCAAATCCTGCAACCTATACAGGCGTGTTCAACGATATCAGGGAGCTGTTTGCTTCAACCGTTGATTCGAAGAAAAAAGGATATAAAGCGAACCGTTTTTCGTTCAATGTCAAGGGCGGCAGATGCGAAGCCTGTCAGGGCGACGGAATAGTCAAAATTGAAATGCATTTTCTCGCCGATATCTATGTGCCCTGCGAGGTGTGCAAGGGTCAGAGGTATAACAAAGAAACTCTTGATGTTCGGTATAAAGGCAAGAATATCCATGAGATACTTGAAATGACGGTTGAAGAGGGGATGAATTTCTTTGAAAATATCCCCAAAATCCATCGCAAGATCAAAACTCTTTACGATGTAGGTCTCGGATATATTAAAATCGGACAGCCTGCAACCACTCTTTCGGGCGGCGAAGCTCAGAGAGTCAAGCTTGCAACAGAACTTTCAAAATATTCAACGGGCAAAACGATTTATATTCTCGATGAACCGACAACCGGACTTCATACAGCTGATGTTCACAGGCTTATTGATGTTTTGCAGAGGTTTGTTGATGCGGGCAACACAGTGCTTGTTATTGAGCATAATCTTGATGTTATCAAGGTTGCTGACCATATAATTGACCTTGGCCCCGAGGGAGGAAACGGTGGAGGTGAAATCGTAGCCGAAGGAACTCCTGAAGAGGTTGCGGAAAATCCGAAATCATATACCGGTATGTATCTTAAGAAAATCCTTAATGAATAATTTAAAGCCGTCGGAAAAATCCGACGGCTTTTTAACATTTGTGCTGTTTAATTATGCTGCCTGCTGAGCAAGGTTTGTTCTTACCTTGTCGCAGAATTCCTTTGATGATTTAGCGATGTTCTTATCGTTCTTGACCATGTTGTATTTGCCGTCTTTGCCGATAAGTGCCTGGAATGCATCGCTGTAAGCTTCTTCCTGAAGAGTTTCACGGACTGTAAGCTTCCAGTCGGGACCGTTGCTCTTTACATAATACATGATGTGATAACCGTATTCGGTTTCAACGATTTCGCAGTCGCCTGTTTTTCTGGCAGGATCAATAGCCCAGTTCTTGAAGCTTGTAACATAGTTTGAATTGGGTCTGATATCCTCATAAAGACCGCCGTTTTCTGTTGAAGCGGTATCTTCGTTATACTTCTTGACGATATCCTTGAAAGCTTCTTCTGTTGCGCCGGCTTTGATCCATTCGTCCTTAACTTCGTTAGCCTTCTTGCTTGCAGCCATCTTGATTTCGTCTGTGGGTTCCTTGTTTTCTTCGACATCAAACTTGATAAGGCAGTGGCGGACATCAGCGCTGATGCCTTCATAAGCGGGGTTGTTAACAAGAACAACGATTGCTGCTTTTTCGGTTGTGAAAACCTTCTTTTCGCCTGCCTTGCGGGTTGCATCAAATATCCAGTTTGCAGCTTCTTCAGAAAGGCTTGTTTTGAGAGCTGTGTAGGTTGCACCCTTGTTTTCAACGGTGGGATCAACTTCTGTGGGCTTTGTGCCTTCAGCGAGATTGCTGTTCTTATGCTCGAGAGCTGCAGTCTTGAATGTTTCTGCATCTGTGATCTTTTCAAGCATAGCGTTTGCAGCATCAATCTGAGGCTTCTGAGCTTCAGCCTTTCTCTTGTTGAACTCTTCGTCGGTTTCGGAAGCAGCCTTTGTTACCGATGTAAGAGTGATGGAGTAGTAACGGATGTCTGCATAATTATATGTTTTTGAGTTTTCTTTGTATTCTGCAGTTACCTGATCGTCAGTAACTGATTCGTTTGCTTTTGTTTCGATATCTTCGTTGTAGCGTGATGCGATGAGTTCCATTTCAAGAAGCTTGCGAAGACCTTTTTCGTTGAGACCCTTGGAATAGCTTGCTCTGATAAATGCATTAAGTGAGTAGCTGTTTGTCTGAGCCTGCTCGCGGATTGAAGCGATTGCTTCGTCAATCTGCTTCTGCTCTTCTTCGTTGAGGGAGTAGCCTGCGGAAAAAGCATCCTGATAAAGAGCAACCTGCTGGAATGCAAGGTTTGCTGCATAATCGGCAACAGCTGCATCGTAATAAATTACATTGCCTTCATCGTCGGTCTGGTTTGTTGAAACCTCATCGGGAGCCTTGTCGAGCGGGAAGCCCATGGAAACGCCCTGTTCCTGATAGCTGGATTCCATCTGAGCATAGTACTGATATGCCATTGCGTAATAATAGTTATACTGAGCAACCGTAACCTTTGTTTCGCCGACGGTAAGAGCTGTTGAGTATTTTTCGACGATACCAAAGTGGTCAACCAATGCCCAACCGAGACCTGCAACAATTGCAACGACAACAAGAACAGCAGCAGCCTTCTTGATAATGTTGACAGCAACGGTACGAGATTTAACGTTCTTGGCGTTTTTCTTTGCTGCCTTAGCTAACCTTTCTTTTCGTTCCTCGCGATAGAGCTCGGCTTTGCTTTTGGAGCTTTCGTTTTTAGCCATTTTGTGTTCATCCTTTTCTTCTGTGAATTAAATGCCGAAAAGAGTATATCGGCATAATGTATATATCTTATACTATTTTTAAAGATTTTACAAGCCTTTTTTTATGAATTTTTATTGAATGGGCGGTGTTTGCTTATAATTTTCCGCTCATGAACTCCTCTTTGAACCAGATATCGGGAACTTCAAAGCTTTTTTCGTTCAGATAATTCAGAATATCCGCGTCGGTTGAAAAAGCAAATTTGAGGCGGTAAGAATATAAAAACTGCTTTTTGTAGCCTCCGTGAGCTTTGTTCAGTTCGTTTGTTCCGTACTTTCCGTCACCGAGTAGAGGATGCCCGATGCTGGCAAAGTGCGCTCTTATCTGGTGAGTTCTTCCTGTCAGCAGTTCAACTTCAATCAGGCTGAGCCCGTTGTTTTCGGCAAGAACGGAATATTTGGTGCGTATTTGTTTTGCACCGTTTCTTTTCTGCGTATAAACGGCAACCTTGTTTTTCTTTTCGTCTTTTATCAGCCAGCCTTCAAGAGTGCCGCTTTTTTTGCTCAATTTGCCGTGGACAACGCAGAGATAGTATTTTTCAAGCTCTCTGTCCTTGAGCTTCTGATTAAGAATTCTCAGGCTCGCAGAGTTCTTTGCGGCAATAACGATACCGCCTGTATTGCGGTCAATTCTGTTGACAAGAGAGGGGGTGAAGGAGTTTTCGTCCTTAGGGTTATATTCGCCCTTTTCGTAAAGATAACGCTTGACTCTTGTTATAAGGGTATCGTTATATTCCGTTTCGTCAGGGTGAGACAGAAGACCGACTTTTTTATCGAGCAGAAGAATGTTTTCATCCTCATAAACTATATCAAGTTTTTTTGAGGCTGAAAGAAAATCGTAATGCTCGGAGACGGGGACGAAAAATTCATCGTTGATATACATATCAACCGTGTCACCCTGAACGAGCTTTTGGGATATTTCGCCTCTTTTGCCGTTTACCTTTATTCTTTTCATTCTGATATACTTATACATAAGCGATTGCGGAAGATTGGGTACGGCTTTGGAAATGAATTTATCAAGGCGCTGACCCGAATCGTTTTTTGAGATTGAAAAGCTTTTCAAAAGAATTCCTCCGATTGAAACGAAAAATATTATATGGTTGAAAAAAACGTTGTTTTGTGTATAATGATAATGTTTAAGGCTTTAAGGAGAAAAGTGATGAATCAGGAAAATGCCAGAAAACCGAATATTCATAAGGATCACAGATCAAGAGTCCGCGAGACGATAAGAAAAACGGGCGTAGAAAATATTCCCGATATCAATCTGCTTGAATATCTGCTGTTTTATTCAATCCCGAGAAAAGATACCAACGAAATTGCCCACAGTCTGCTTGATACCTTCGGTTCGCTGAACGGGGTTTTCAATGCAAGCTATGAACAGCTTCTTCAGGTTGAGGGAATGGGAGAAAATTCGGCACTTCTGATTTCGCTTATCCCCGGATTATGCAGAAGGTATGTTGAAAGCGGCGAGAAAAAGAGAATCAATCTTTCTGAGCCCGAAGATGCAATGGAGTATATCCGTACAAAGTATTACGGCGAAAAGAAAGAGGTTTTCTATATGCTCTGCCTTGATGCTCTCGGCAATCTTATCAACTGCTGCAAGCTTGGGGAGGGAACGGCTGAAAACGTTCTTGTTGATAAAAGGGAAACTCTTGAAGCTGCGCTCAGGAACAAGGCAGATACGGTTATCTTTGCCCATAACCATCCCAACGGGATAGCGGCGCCCTCAAAAGACGATATAGATATGACAGGGGAGTTTCTCGGAATATTCCGTAAGGTCGGAATAAGGCTTGCGGATCATATCATTGTTGCAGGTAATGATGCTCTTTCTCTGGCAACGGTACAAAAATATTCAATAATGTTCAGGTGAATATCGCAAATCAGCGGCAGGATACTATCCTGCCGCTTTTTTGTCAGAATTTAACGGTCACTTTGTTCGTGCCGATGTTTCCTTTTATTTTGAGGATTGATGCCTTTGAGCCTTCGATGGGCTCAAGCTCATATTCTGCCGTGCATTCAATTGATGAGGCAGGCTTGTGGATATATATTTCCGTAGGTACAGAATATTCCTTATCCTGCTCAAATGCAAGGGTGAAAACGCCGTTTTCGCGGTCGGTTGTGTATTCGATGATATCTCCGCAAACGGCTACGGGAGCGGTTCGGATAAGGCTTGACATAATCGGGTTTTCAAGAAGACCGTCATAATATGCCCAATATGTCTGGCTCCAGTGGTTTTTATCGAACTTATCAAGAAGATAATTGATGTGGAAAAGCCAGTCTGTTCCCTCCGACTGACCGCCCCATTCGCCGACGATAAGAGGAACATCAAGTCTCTGCTGCGATTTTCTGTGCTGATCGAAAATCGAACCGACTCTTGAATTGCTTGCGTATTTGTATGCAGGCGTATCAACCATCAGGTCGTAGGCGTGAGGAGCAAAGCAAAGCTTTTCTTCGCGCTTGCCGTCATAGTTTATGGCAGGGGTGCTGTAAGGAATGCCGAGATTGGAATAATAGCTGTTTTCCATAATCATAATGCCGTTGTCCGTGACGCTGCGGATTGCTTTTGCTGTTCTGTTGAGGAACTGCGAATATACGCCGACATCGAATTTATAGATAAGACCGTTTGCGGCACTTGTGACCTTGCGGAAAAGCTCGGGATCGTTGAACGGTTCAAGAACCTTTATGGCGTTGCCGGAAAGAACCTGCTTTGCCATCCAACCGAGATTGCAGCGCTTATCCGTCAGAACGGTTTTTACAACGCTTCCGATAAGCTTTCTGAAAACCTTGCCGCCATCAGAGCCGGGGAAGGGCTCGTTGAGCATATCGAAACCGAAAAGGGCGGGATGATCCTTGAATCTTTCTGCAACATGCTGCCACATCTTGCAGTAATAGGTCTGAAGCGGAATGCCGTTGTATACGGCGTTGTTCCAGAAGTTGTCAAAGGCGCGGTGCGTTGCCTTGCCCCAGAAGTAGCCTTCTGCCCACACAAATCTTGTTTTCTGGAATTTTGCACCGTCTGTAAGGCATGCCCATTCGGGGGCACCGTCGCCGTCCATGCCCTTGAAGCCTGCATAAAGATCCTGATGCATGTCGAGATAGAAATAAATGCCGTATTTCGCACAAAGATCGGCAACCTTTTCAACTCTGTCAAGAAATTCTTCGTCATATCTGAACGGTTCAGGCTCAACGGCATCCCATGTAAAGCCGAGCCTTACAAGATTGACTCCGTTTTTGCTGAGTGTTCTGATAAGCTCTTCGTCAAAAGGCATGTCATAGGTTCTCTTTTCAGAGCCGTTTTTGTTGTAGCCCTTATCGCAAAGGTTAACTCCGTTAAATATTCTTTCTCTTCCATAGGAATCAATGAATTTTTGTTTGAAAGTTGTGATCTTATTCATAGCGAAAATCCTCACATTTTATAGATTAAATAAATTATACCATTTACGCAATATATTTGCAACTGCTTTGTTATATTTTAATTTACAGATTCTGATTATTTAACTATTGCCAACGCCGAAAAACTGTGATAAAATTAAACTGTATAATAATGGCTTTGTTGAAAAGCCAAATAATTTTAACGAGAATAGGGGTAATCACCATGGCAGCATCAGTTTTATTCAAAGCGTTTTGCAGAACCTATCAGGGAATATTCAGAGTTGCGGTTAATTTTCTTGATTGGACAGAACCTCAGCTTGTAAAGGGCGCAGGCAGCGTTAAAAAGCTTCCCGAGGTTGTAAAGGCAAACGGTCACGACAAGGTTCTTGTTGTAACAGATAAGGGTCTTATGGGGCTTCATCTGCTTGACGGACTTTTTGAGGGTCTCGAAAAGGCAGGCGTAAAATATTTTGTTTATGACGGAACACAGCCCAACCCCACAATTGACAATATCGAAGAAGCAAGAAAGCTTTATGCGGATAACAACTGCTCCGCAGTTATCGCATTCGGCGGCGGATCTCCCATGGACTGCGCAAAGGTTGCCGCTGCAAGAATCGCAAGACCCAACAAGACAGTTCAGAAGATGAGAGGAACACTCAAGATTCTCAAGAAGCTTCCCACTATTTATGCCGTTCCCACAACAGCGGGAACAGGTTCCGAAACAACAATCGCAGCTGTTGTTTCCGATCCTACGACTCATGAAAAATATGCTCTTCAGGATCCCGTTCTTCGTCCGAAGTACGCAGTTCTTGATCCCGAGCTCACAATCGGTCTGCCTCCTCATATCACATCAACAACCGGTATGGATGCGCTCACTCATGCCGTTGAGGCGTATATCGGCCACAGCAATACAAAGGATACAGCCGCAGCTGCCGAAAAGGCAACAAAGATGATATTCGAAAACATTCTCAAGGTTTATGAAAATGGCAAGGATATCGAGGCGAGAGAGAATATGCTTGAAGCTTCATATCTTGCAGGTATTGCATTCACAAGAGCTTATGTCGGCTATGTTCATGCTATTGCTCATAATCTCGGCGGTATGTACGGAACTCCTCACGGACTTGCCAATGCAGTTGTTCTTCCTTATGTTCTTGAATATTTCGGTGAAACAGCTTATGCTCCTCTCGCAAAGCTTGCGGATATCGCAGGCCTTGAAACAGCAGGTATGAACGATGAGAAGAAGGCAAAGCTCTTCATTGAATCCATTAAGGAATTCAACAAGAAGATGAATATTCCCGACAAGCTTGATATTCTTGAAAAGGATATTCCCACAATCGCAAAGAGAGCCCTCAAGGAGGGCAATCCTCTTTATCCCGTTCCGAAGATCATGGATCTCGAGGAATGCATGGCGGTTATCAGAAGAATCGCAAAATAACAGTCAGCAGGACTGCTTCAGGGGTGTGACAAATGAATATAAAGAAAGCTGTAAGTTTTATAATGGCTTTTGTGATGCTTGTTTCCGCATGCTTTCTGAATGTTTTTGCGGATGACAAGATATGGGAGCCGAAAAACGAAGCTCCGTTTGTGTTTGTTCACGGCTTTAACGGATGGGGCGGAGCTGAGGATATCAACGGTGTTCTTCCTTATTGGGGAGCAACAACGGGTAATCTTATGCAGTATCTTCAGTATGAGGGATATGAATGCTATTCGGCATCGGTAGGTCCCCTTAACAGTGCATGGGACAGAGCTTGCGAGCTTTATGCGCAGATTATCGGCGCAACGGTTGATTATGGCGTGGCTCATTCCGAAAAGTTCAACCATGCAAGATACGGAAGAACATATTACGATGCTCTTGTTCCCGATTGGGGTGAGCTTGACGAGGCAGGAAAAATCAGGCAGATTCATCTTATCGGTCACAGCTTCGGCGGAACAACCGTCAGAATGCTTATACAGCTTCTGACCGAAGGAAGCGCGGAAGAAATGGCTGTTACTGCCGCCGATGATATTTCGGGTCTTTTTACAGGCGGCAAGGGCGAATGGGTGAAAAGCGCAACGGCGATATGCACTCCGCATAACAGTGCGTCTGTTTATTATCCGCTTAAGGCGCTCGGCCTTGACAGAGTCGTTCAGTTCCTGAGCTATCTTTATGTCGGCATTGTCGGCAGAAGCTCAATCAACGGCGGATTCGTTGATTTCCATATGGAGCAGTTCGGTCTTTCGGAAGAACCGAGCAGCGGCAAATCGGTTGAATTTTTCAAAGCGATGAAAAATGTTCTCGCCAATAGAGAGGATTCGTGTCAGTATGATCTGACTCCCGAGGGTACTGTGAAGCTCAATGAAAAGCTTGATATCAATGAGGATATCTATTATTTCTCATACGCTTTCTCAACAACAAAAGAGGTTCCCGGTCTCGGAATTCAGATTCCCATGCTGAAAACCAATCCCGTTATTGCCCTGACAGCAGCGTTCATGGGTATCATGATGTTTACCGATCCCTATACGGGTGTTGTTTATAATAAGGAATGGCTTGCAAACGATGCTCTTGTTAATACCGAGAGTGCAAAATATCCGCTTGACGAGCCTTATACAGAATTTGATTCGGACAGCATCGGAAAGGGAGTTTGGAATGTTATGCCTGTTCGGGAAGGTGACCACGGAACGGCAATCGGTCTTTTTGCAGATGAAGATGAAACACAGGCATTCTATCTTGAACTGTGTGAAATGCTCAACGCACTTCCCGATTGATAAATAACAGTAAAGGGCGATTCGGTCAGAACCGCCCTTGATTTTTAAGGAGTTACAATGAACAGTAAAAGAATTATCGGCGCGCTTCTTGCGCTTGTTATTGCAGTGTCGTGTATTGTTCCTGCAGGCGCGGTATCCGCTTCGTCATCGGGCGGCGTGAGTAAAATTATCAGAACCGTTGACGGAATATTTGAAAACGCTCAGCGTCTTATCCGCTCGAAACTCGAAAACAGAAAGAATTATGCAGGTTATTCGGAACTATGTGAAATTCCCGAAACCGAAAACGGATATGTTCCGCAGGGATATTGCCTTAGCGAGAACGGTGAGAGTCATATTATTTCTTATTATCACAGCGAGAACGCATCGGTTCTTGTGTTTGTGAATGCCGTGTCGGGAGAAAGGGAAAAGCTTCTTAATCTCAGAACCTCGGGCGGAAAGAAATTTACGGGACATGCTGGCGGAATTGCACAGGAAAACGGATGGCTGTATGTTTGCCACGGAAGCAAGATATACAGAATTTCAATGGATGACATTGCCGCGGCGGCAGACGGCGGAGAGATTTCTCTCGGCGCAGGTGTGCAGACTGATATCAAATGCTCCTATATCAGCAGCGACGGTGAATATCTTTATGCAGGTGAGTTTTACACCTTCGAGTTTGACGGCGGATATGATACCGATGAAAGTCATCATGTGTCGGTTTCTCTTTTTGAAAGGCATTATTCCCGTTGCAACGCTTATAAACTCAGCGAGTTTGAGGCAGCGTTTGAAGGCGCGGCGCTTGTTCCCGAATTTGTTCTGACAACACCCAACCGTGTTCAGGGCTTTGCAAGACTTTCGGATGGAAGCTTTGTTCTCAGCACATCGTTCGGAAGAAACAACGATTCTTTTATGCTTGTTTATGAGGATGTGACTGCAGGGGAATGCGATTTTGAAATTATTTCCGACGGAAAAACAATTCCTGCATATAATCTCCGTAACAGCCGCAAAACAGCAACTCTCAGAGAGCCTCCGATGCTTGAAGGGATTGATGCAAACGGCGAAAAGGTTATCGGAATTTTTGAGTCGGGAGCAAAAAAATACAGCGACAGTGCATTTATTGTCAACAGCATCTGTGAGTTTAATGTGAAATAAAAAATAAAGCGTGCCATCATAACGATGGTACGCTTTTTGTTATTTTTTCTTTTTAAGCCTCTCGCAAAGCTCCCTGTCGGGAGTGACCCACATAGTGTTGTAGGTATGATAAATAACTTTACCCGGCTTTGCTCCGCTTGGCTTTTTCAGCGACCTTACCTCGGTGTAGTCAATGGCAACCTGAGAGGATTCTCTTGCACTGCTGTGATAAGCGGCAAGCACCGCCGCCTGACGGCAGGTAAGCTCGGGGATAATATCTCCGTTGCCGATAACAACAACATGGGAACCTGGAAATTTCTGAGTATGGAACCATGAATCATCTTTCGCGGCGGTTTTAAAGGTAAGGATATCGTTCTGAATATTGTTTCTGCCCACAAGAATAGTATATCCGTCATCGGAAACATATTCGAGAGGGGGCAGGGGTCTGAGCTTTTTGCCTTTATCGTTTTTGGCTCTTTTCAGATATCCCTGCTCATAAAGCTCGGCTCTGATTTCTGCAAGCTCGGTGTAGCCGTCGGCTCGGTTCACGCTGTCAATAACCGTTTCAAGATAGGCAAGCTCCTGCTCGCTCTGGGCGATAAGCTCTCCGAGCATGCTTTCGGCTGTTTTGGCTTTTCTGTATTCCTTAAAATATTTTTGTGCGTTAGCAGAGGGCGAAAGCGCAGGGTCTGCAGCTATTCTGATAACATTGTTTTCGTCATAAAAATTCTCAAGATCATAGAAAAGTGAGCCTTTTTCAAGCCTGTATTGGTTGGCAAGAATCAGCTCTGCATTGATTCTCAGCGAATCTTTGTCTGCACATGCCTCAAGCTCTGCTTGTCTGCTCTGAAGCTTTCTTGCGGCGCGCGCGGATGCGTTCTGAAGCAGCTTGAGGAGTGACTGGCTTCTCTGACGGGTACGCTCAAAGCGGTCTTTTTCGTAATAGAAATCGTCAAGAAGCTCAGAAAAGCTTTCAAATTCTTTGGCGGCAACAGCGAAACCGTACTGAGTGATATCCATGAATGTAAAGTCGTATGGCTTTACAGCGTCACGGATGAGCATGGTTGGGCTTGCTTTTCCCGTTTCAAGAACGGTTTTTATCTGAGAAAGCCTTTTGATAAGTCTTTCAAAGGATATATCGGTGATTTCGGTTGCAAGAGAATCGTCAGGACACGCGTAAGCGGCGATTTCGCGGCTTATCAAGGGAGAAACGCCTTCAACTGTTTCAAGGATTGCTCCCGAAAGGCGCTTGCCGATAACTTTTCTGATTGCTGATGCAACGGTCTGAGCATCGTTTTCTGTCAGATTCATTTTATTCTGACGGGGTGGCAGTTCATATTTAAAAGAGGGCAGAATCTGTCTTACAGAAGACTGCGTAAAGTCAATTCGCTTTACAGAATCGACGATGTTTCCCTCGGAGTTTACAAGGATAATATTGCTGTGCTTTGCCATTATTTCAACGCACAGCGTAAAGGTAACGGCATCTCCGATTTCGTTTGTGCCTGCAAGGTCAATGAAAACAACTCTGTCAAGACCAAGCTGGCGGATGTCTGTTATAACGGCACCTGTCAGATGCTTTCTCATAAGCATGCAGAGCATCGGCGGAGTTGCAGGATTTTCGGGAGCGTTTGCCGTCAGATGGAGTCTCGGGCTGTTGGCGCTTGCTGAAACGAGAAGTCTGTATGCACCTTCCCGCGAGCGCAAATGAAACACCAGCTCATCCTTTGAGGGCTGGTGTATTTTTTCTATCCTGCTTCCGACGATATGCTTTGAAAGCTCTTGCTTAAGTAAATTTAATGTTATTCCGTCAAGGGGCATATATTTTTACCTCGGTTTAATTGTGATGGGTAATGGGAGAAGATTGGGGAATGATTATTATTTCGGCATCAAATTTTTCTCCAAGCTTTTCTGCGAGTATTGCAACAACAGGATTTTCGGTTTCAAAATGTCCCGCGGTAATAACCGTCAGGCCCATTTCAAGTGCATCGAGAAATTCGTGGTGCTTCAGTTCACCTGTTATATATGCGTCGCATCCGTTTTTTGCAATATCGGAAATAAATTCGTTGGCTGATCCGCCGCAAACAGCAACCTTTTTTATTTTTCTTCCGCTGTCTGCAAGGCATACGGATGCATTAAGCTTATCGGCAACATATCCTGCGAGCTCGTCTCCGCTTGTTTCATCTATTTCAGCAACTCTTATCATTGATAACTCGCCGCTTTCGGCAAAATCCGAAATATTTTTAAATTCCAAGGCTGCCGTCAGAGCGTCGTTAACACCGCCTCTTGCAATGTCGAGGTTTGTGTGAGCGCAGATTGCGGAAATTCCGTTTGAAGCAAGCATAAAGGGAATGTCCTTGTCTGTGAAGCGTTTCACAGCCCTGAAAATAACGGGGTGGTGGCTTATAATAAGGTCAATTCCGTTGTCGGCTGCGTATTCAACCGCATCTGCAGTAATATCAAGCACAACGCCGATTTTTTTGACTTCTTTTTCTTTGCAGCCTACAAGTATTCCGCTGTTATCCCATTCGCACTGCGTATCAAAAGGTGCAATAGAATCTATATATGTGTAAATATCTTTGACCGTAGGATTACATTTCATTGATTTTTTCCTCCGTTTCGGAAATAATGCGGCTGAGTTTTCCGACTCTTTCGGCGCTTCCGTGAAGCTTCTCGGCTTCAAGCTTTGTTCTGAGCCTGCTTACAACCTTGCAAAGATATTCCTTTGCTTCGGGCTTTGAGCATTCGGGAAGCCTGCCGTAATATATGTAACCTTCCGAGTATTCTTTGGTTTCGCCGCACCAACGGGCTGAAAAAGCGCAGTAGAGCTTGCTGCTGTCGGTGCATGCATCTTCTTTTATAATTTCAAATCCGTTTCTGATAAGGAATTCTCTGATATCCTCAGCATGAGACTGAGGCTGAAGAATAAGAAGCTTTTCGCTGTCTTTAAGCCAGTGTGCGCGTGAAGCGAGCTCTGCCATGAGGGTTCCGCCCATTCCGCACATTATGAAATCCTGCGCCTCAAAAGGCTCAATTTCGTCAAAACCGTCGGAAAGACGCAGAGTAATTTTGTCTGCTATTCCGTAATGTTCAACGGTTTTCTTTGCATTATCAAGCGGACCCTTGCGCAAATCGCACGCAAGAGCCTTGGGGCATATGCCGTTTAAAACCAGCCAGGCGGGAAGATAGGCGTGGTCTGTGCCGATATCGGCAGCAACGCTTCCGTGACGCACCATCTTCGCCGCCATCATGATTCTTTCGGAAAGTTTAAGCATTTGCAAGGAAAGCATTCATCTTTGCGATGAGCTCGTCAGCGTTAACGCCGTGTACCATGCAAGCCTGAGCAACGCTTTCGCTTCTTGCTGAGGGGCAGCCGAGGCAATGCATTCCCATTTCAAGGAAGAAGGGAGCAAGCTCACGGTTAGCGTCAAGAATTTCGCCGATTTTCATGTCTTTTGTGATTTCTTTCATTTGTGTGACTTCCTTTCAAAACGAATTATTGTTATTATAACACAACTAATTATTTATATCAAGGTTATTAATAATTGACATTCTTTGTGATAAGCGGTAAAATAAAATGTCAGAATAAAAACACAGAGGTTCGGTTATGAAAAAATACGATGTGGCGGTAGTCGGCGGATGCGCGGCAGGCATAACCGCGGCGATAAATGCCAAACGAAAAAATCCGAAACTGAATATTGTGATAATCGAAAAGCTTCCGAGAATCGGCAAAAAAATTCTTGCAACAGGCAACGGCAGATGCAATCTTACAAATCTCAATGCCGTTTGCGCGGATTACAATAATCCTGATTTTATTTCGGTGATTTTTGAAAAATACCCTCCCGAAAAGATAACGGACTTTTTTGAATCAACGGGGCTTCTCACCTATGCTGATTCCGAAGGCAGAGTTTATCCGAGAAGCAACATGGCGGCATCCGTTCTTGATTCTCTGCGTTTTGAGCTTGAGGGTCTCGGGGCAGAGATTATCTGCGACACTCCCGTCGCACAGATAAAAAAACAAAACGGCGGCTTTGAAATCAACGGAGAAATATTCTGTAAAAAGCTTATAATTGCAACGGGAGGTAAGGCGTCGCCCTCTCAGGGTTCTGACGGCAGCGGATATGCTCTTGCAAAACAGCTCGGGCATTCCGTAACGAAGCTTTATCCGTCGCTTGTGCCTCTTACGGTCAAGGAAAATGTTAAGCCGCTTAAAGGTGTTCGGGCAAGAAATGTCAGTCTCACTCTTTTTAACGGCAGGGCTGTTAAAGAAACAAAGGGAGAGCTTCTCTTTACCGATAACGGCATCTCGGGAATAGCTGCAATGGAGCTTGCAGCGGCGGCAGAAAAATCTCTGTTATCTGCAAAGGTGAAAACCTTTACAGATATTGATTTTCTGCCCGATATGTCTCGGGAGACTCTTATGAGTTATCTTCTGAATATCAAGAAAATCAAGGGTTATTGTGAGCTTGATATGCTCTTTGCAGGCGTCTTGCCAAAAGCAATCGGCGTTGAAATCTGTAAAGCGTTATCACTTTACAAAAGCGGTAAAAAGATATCATATCTGAGCCATGCGGAGCTTGCTTCGTTATCTGAAAAAGCAAAAAGCTACAGGCTTGAAATCAGCGGAACAAAAGGCTTTGCCAATGCTCAGGTGACAAGCGGAGGAATTCCCGTTTCGGAAATCAACCCCGAAACCATGGAATCAAGGCTCTGCAAAGACTTGTATTTTGCAGGTGAAATTGTAGATGTTGATGCAGGCTGCGGCGGATTTAATCTTCAGTGGGCATTTGCATCAGGCCTGCTTGCAGGCGAAAATATTTGATTAGGAAAGAATTTATATGATAAAAATCAGCGAAATTAAACTTCCTCTTGATGCTGACGAGGGTGCGCTTCGCCGTGCGGCGGCAAAGGCACTGCGCTGCAAGGATGAAAAAATAAAATCAATTCAGATTTCAAAAAAAGCTGTCGATTCACGAAAAAAAGACAATGTGTTCTTTGTTTATAATGTTCTCGCCGATGTTGACGGCGATGAGGAAAGCGTTGTTGCTCATGCGAAGAATCCGCGTGTTGAGCAGACTGAAATCTATAAATATGAAATGCCTGAAATAAGAAGGACAAGCACGCTCCGACCCGTTATCGCGGGCTTTGGGCCTGCAGGTTTTTTTGCCGCGCTGATTCTTGCCAGAGCTGGATTCAGACCTCTTGTGCTTGAAAGAGGTGCAGATGTTGACACAAGAACAAAAGATGTCAACGGATTCTGGAGCGGCAGAAAGCTTAACACAGAGAGCAATGTTCAGTTCGGTGAAGGCGGAGCGGGTACGTTTTCCGACGGTAAGCTGACAACGGGCATCAAGGATCCTCTTTGCCGAAAGGTTGTTGAAGAGCTTGTTGCTCACGGAGCCCCGCCTGAAATCAGCTATTCTTCGAGACCTCATATCGGAACGGACAGGCTCGGTGCTGTTGTAAAGGCGTTCAGGGAGGAAATAATCTCTCTTGGCGGAGAGGTTCGTTTCGGATGGAAGCTGACAGACCTTATTATTGCAAACGGAGTTGTGCAGGGTATAAGCTGTAAAAGACCTGACGGCGGATATGAGGATATTGAAACGGATACTCTTCTTCTCTGCATCGGTCATTCGGCGCGCGATACGGTTGAGATGCTCTATAAAAGAGGCATCAATATTATTCAGAAGCCTTTTTCTGTCGGGGTGCGTATTGAGCATCCGAGAGAAATGATTGATAAGGCGCAGTACGGTCCGTTTGCAGGTCATCCTGCTTTGGGGGCGGCAGATTATAAGCTTGCATGTCATCCCGAACACGGCAGGGGTGCATATACATTCTGCATGTGTCCGGGCGGAACGGTTGTTGCGGCGGCATCCGAAGAAAATTCGGTTGTTGTCAACGGTATGAGTGAATATGCGCGCGACGGAGAAAATTCAAACGCGGCTCTGCTTGTCGGAATTGAACCCGAGCATTTCGGCTCCGATCATCCTCTTGCAGGTATTGAGCTCCAGAGAAAAATAGAGAGAAGAGCATTTGAACTCGGCGGCGGTGACTACAGCGCACCCTGCCAGACTATCGGCGATTTTCTTGCCGACAGAGCTTCAACAAAGCTTTCTTATGTCAAACCTACGGTTGCAACGGGAGCAACCCCCTCGGATATCCGTCAGGTTCTTCCCGAAAAGGTAACCGATATAATGGCTAAAGCAATTGTCAAAATGGATAAGAGTCTGAACGGTTTTGCTTTGCCTGACGGTGTTCTTACCGCCCCCGAAACAAGAAGCTCGTCTCCTGTCAGAATCCTTCGCGATGAACTCTGTCAGTCAAATGTCAGGGGGCTTTATCCTTGCGGAGAGGGCGCAGGATATGCAGGCGGAATTGTTTCTGCCGCAGTTGACGGCATACGCTGTGCTCATGCGGTTTTGCTTGATGAAAGCGATGAGTGGTGAATTATATGACGAAGCTTGAAAAACTCAGCGATAAACAGCTTGCTCTGCGCATGTCGAAATATATTGCGATGCTTGAAAGCATAAAAGTCAGAGCTGAATATTTCTCCGCAGGCCAATGCCCCGAAAAGGAACGCAGAGAGCTTAATGCGGATTATTTGTCTGTCCGTGATTCTCTCAAAGAGGATTGGCAGTATCTTAACTTTAATAAAAATGCAGGCGGTAAGCTGCTTTGGGATAAATATTTTCCGAGTGTCAGCGAAGCAGCGGCATGGGGGCTTTACGCAGACCCCGAAAGCGATTTCAGCAAGGAATACTTTAAGAGCATTGATGATGCACTTGAAAGGCTTACCAAGTATTATTCATATGATTATTGGCAGATAATTGCCGAAATTTGAAAGGACGGTTAGTGATTCTATGATGTATCTGAAAATTGCAGTTTCCTATGTTCTGGTTGCGGTTGTTCTGTTCTTTAATACTCTTGATGCAAGGCTTCTGTCCAATCCGCCCGAACCCAAAACCGAAGCTGAGCTTGCGAAGCTGAGCTATGAGTTTGATGAATTTTCTCTCAGTGAGGAAATATTTGTTATAAGATCATCCAATCTTTCTGCGGCTGAAAAGCAGGCGGTTATTGCTCTTCAGGGTCTTGTGGCAAAATCAAAGCCCGCAATTTTTATTGATTACGGAAATGCAACCTGCGAATTTTCAATAAATGAGCTTGAAAAGGCAGGACATATAATTGTTCGCTGTGATGAAACGGGCAAGGAATGGAAATTTGAATCGCTTGTAAGCCGTTTTAAATCTTACATAAAGGACAGCGGATATATTCTCTATTCAACCGTAAGTGACCACGGTCAGCTTAACACCGCAACGAATCTTGCCACTCTTAACGGCTGGCTTCCTGTTTCGGCTGAAATCGAAGAAAAAACAGCATCGCTCGGTCTGGTCAGAAAAGCGGATATAAGCGGCGACGATATTGACATTGCATATCAGCGCAAATTCTATGAGAAATATAAGGATTCTTTCCGCAAGGATTCTCTGGTTCATCTTTATTATTATGCTGACGGCATGAGGGATTTTGCCGTTCAGCAGAATATCTTTGTTATGTATGTCGATGACAGCGATTATGAGGGCAGGCTTTACAGAAACAAGGTTCTCAAAGAGCTTGATGCTCCTGCCATAATTTTCGGCTGGTGTCAGTATGAGGTTAAGTTTACGGAATGTATTTCAGGCTACGGTCATTATGTTGTTCCGTCTGACCATTCGTTCAATCTGAGCATTCTCTCTTCGTTTGACTCAACGGATGAAAAAATCGGAAGAGGGTCTGCGGAAACGGTTGAGCTTGATCCCGATAAGCACTATATCGCCATTGTTTTCAGCGACGGCGACAATGCTCAGTGGATACAGAACGGCTTCAAAGAATTCCATACATGGCAGAGCTATAATTCCGATGTTCCCGTAACATGGACTTTTCCGCCGATTGTTAACGAAATTTCAGATGTTGATGTCAAGAGAACTCTCGGTGAGCTGAAAAACGGGTCTTTTATTACAGGACCTACAGGTGCGGGCTACGGACGCATAACAAAAATGGATTCAGAGGAGCTTGAAAAATTTTCTAACCTGACAGCTTCGGTTATGCTTGAAAACGGACTTACAACAATGACCGTTCTTGATGAATTACCTAATGACGGAATGAACAGAGTTTTTCAGAATAAGCTCGGCTATTTCGCAAGATACGATAATATTCACGGCGGAATTCTTCAGCTTGACCCCGACAGATATTCAGCAGGCGGCGGAAGGGTATTCTTTGTTAACGATAAGCCTTTTGTGAGCGTAGGATTATCTCTCTGGCACCCGAGCGGAGATGCAAATCAGGTTACGAAAGAATGGCTGGCAGAGCAGGCAGCGATAATCAACGCCAAGCCTGCAGATATAACAACGATCAACGGGTATACGGTTATCAATGTTCACCCGTGGACGGTTGGTCCCGACGATGTTGCATATTTTGTCAGTCAGCTCGATGCCGATGTAGAGGTTATAACAGCGGACGAAATGATTTCTGCTCTCGGCAGAAACATTCCTCATAATTATGCTGAACCAAATTGAAAAGGAGATTAAACAATGAAAAAACGTATTTTTTCAGCACTTCTCGCAGTACTTATTGCTTTTACGGCGTTAACTCCTGCCTTTGCGCAGGAAAACACGGGAGTTCTCCGATTTGATGAAAACGGAGAATTCAAAATTCTTCATCTGAGCGACTGTCAGGATTTTTATCCGTTTGAAGAGCAGATGATGACCTATATTGACTATGTTCTCAGAACATATGAGCCTGATCTGGTTGTTCTCGGCGGAGATAATTCAATCGGTCCGAAAGATACAAAGGAGCTGGAAATTCAGCAGCTTGTTGAGCCTTTCGTCAGAAACAAGATTTATTTCACGCTTGTTTTCGGCAACCATGATCACGAGCAGGGCGTTGATAAGGAAACTCTTCTTTCGTATTTTCAGAAATACGGCGGTGAATACTGCCTTGCATATGATGCTGTTCCCGAGCTTCACGGAACAGCAACTCACAATCTTCCCGTTTATGCTTCGGATTCGGACAGCGTTAAATTCAATGTGTGGCTGATGGATTCGGGTTCGTATGTCTATGAAGATAATGATGAATCCAAAAAGAGGCTCGGATATGACTGCGTAAACCCCGACCAGATTGAATGGTACAAGAGCGTCAGCAAGTCGCTCGAAGAGCAGGAGGGCGCGAAGGTTCCCTCAATGGTGTTCCAGCATATGGTTGTCGGTGAAATCTATGATGCAATGTTCCCCGCTGTTCCGTTCAGCCTTTCTCCTCTTACTGAAAATTATAACAACGGAAAATATAATAACGGAAAGAATTATCCCATCGTATGTCCCGATACAAGCGTGTTCAAGGGTCACCTTTTTGAGCCGCCTTCACCCGGTTATTATAACCACGGTCAGTATGATGCGATGCTTGAAAGAGGCGATGTTCTCGCTGTTTATTCGGGTCACGACCATCTCAACACATACGAGGTAGAGTATAAGGGTATCAAAATCATCAATACTCCCGGAGCAAGCTATAATGCTTACGGCAATCAGTTTGTCAGAGGCAGCAGACTTATTACAATCAGTGAGGATAGTCCCGAGGATTTTGACACAAAGCTTCTGACGGTTAACCGCCTTGTATATAAGGATGCCGAGTTTGCTTCCGAAATGGGAATCAGCAGATTTACAGGATTATTCTGGAGCATTCTCGGAAACTGGCTTCTTCTTCTCAAGAATATCTCAGCTCCCGGAAGCTTCCTGCTTTATCTTTTTAATTAAATCAAAGCTTAAAGCCGCTGTTTTTCAGCGGCTTTTTAATATATAAAATAAACAATATTATCAGATTAAATCTCTGTTTTTTGCTTTTTTGGCGAATTGAAAACAGATGCGCTCTATGGTATAATACATTGAATAAAAACGTGTGGCGGCAAAGTGCGCCGCGGGCATATAATGAAGTATACCGAAAAGAAAGGTCTATTCAGAATGATTTGTAATACAGTTTTGGAGGCAATCGGCAACACTCCGATTATCAGACTTCAGCATATGACGGCTCCTGAAGATGCCGAGATACTTGTTAAATTTGAGGGGCTTAATGTCGGCGGTTCAATCAAAACCCGAACAGCCCTGAACATGATAAACGATGCCGAAAGAAAAGGTCTGCTCAATTCCGATACGGTTATTGTTGAGCCGACGAGCGGCAATCAGGGCATCGGTCTTGCTCTTGTCGGAGCGGTCAAGGGCTACAAGGTGAAAATTATTATGCCCGATTCCGTCAGCGAGGAGCGCCGCAAGCTTGTTGAGCATTACGGTGCAGAGGTTATTCTCATCCATGATTCGGGCAATATAGGCAAATGCATTGAGGAATGCCTTGAGCTTGCGCTTAAAATGAAAGCGGAAGACAAGAATGTTTTTGTTCCTCAGCAGTTTGAGAATCCTGCAAATCCTGAAATTCAGCGTTCAGCAACAGGGGCAGAAATTCTCAGGCAGGTTGCAGGTCCTATCCACGGCTTTTGCTCCGGTATAGGAACGGGCGGAACGATAACGGGCATCGGCGAAACTCTCAAGGCAGAAAACCCCGATATCGAAATATGGGCCGTTGAACCCGAAAATGCCGCCATTCTTTCGGGCGGAGCAATTGAAACCCATATTCAGATGGGTATAGGCGACGGTATTATTCCCGAAATTCTTAATACTGAAATTTTCAATGATGTGTGCATAATCGGCGATGATGAGGCTCTTCAGACTTCCAAAGACCTTGCATCAAAAGAGGGAATAATGTGCGGCATCAGCAGCGGAACAAATGTTGCAGCGGCAATCAGGCTTGCAAAGAAGCTCGGCAAAGGCAAAACTGTTGTTACCGTTCTGCCTGATACGGCAGAGAGATATTTTTCCACTCCCTTGTTTGAATAAAAAATAAGCTGTCTTACCAACGGTAGGACAGCTTTTTCTTATAAAAATAAGCCTGTAACAAAAGCGGCGGCGCATGCGGCAATCGAAACAATAATAAGCGGAAGCTTGAAATAAGCAAGAACCACCGCAACAACCGTTCCGACAACGGCAGTGACCGTGTTGCCTGTTGAATAGAAGATAGAGGGGAATGTCATTGCGCTGAGAACGGCAAACGGGATATAGTAGAGAACGCTTTTGAAAAATTTTGATTTGATTTTTCTTCTGAAAAGTGTGAACGGCAGCATTCTGATAAGATAAGTAACGCCTGCCATAACAAGAATATAAATTGCAATGCTCATTGTTCGTTTTCCTCCGATTCTTCGGTTTCAACGGGGAAAAGAAGCGCACCGATAACCGATGCGGCAACCGCGCTGATAATAACTGCAAAGCCAAAGGAAACAGACGGCAGCCAGAGCTTGAATGCGCAGCTCATAAATGCCGCAATAACAACGGTGGAAAAAACCTTGTGGTTTTCTTTTGCAGGAGGTACGATAATCGCGATGAACATTCCGTAAAGCATAATGCCCATTGCTGTTGTGAGCGAAGCGGGGAGGAGAGTGTTGGCAACCGAGCCTGCAAGGGTTCCGCCGACCCAACCCGTGGCGGCAACGGAAATCATGCCGTACATATAGGCAGGAACGATTTTGCAATCCTGAGCGGCGGCAACGGCGAAAATTTCATCTGTTAATCCGTAGGCGGCGAGAAGCCTGTGCGGTGTTGTGAATGATTTATCAAGTTTTTGTGAAAGCGAGATTGCCATGAGGGCATAACGCATATTTATGACAAGCTGGGTTGCAGCCATTTCAAGCAGCGAACCGCCTGCTGCGATGATTGCAACGCCCATTGCCTGACCTGCAGAAGTAAGGTTGGTTAATGAAATAATAACCGCTTCAATGGCTTTGAGACCCGATTGAACAGCAACGATTCCGAACCCGAACGAAACCGAAAAATATCCGAGCGCAATCGGCAGACCGTGAAGCATGCCGCGGGAAAAGGGTTTTCTCAAAAAAAGGACTTCCTTTCGGTAAAAACTAAATCATATTCTAACACTGCCCGAATAAAATTTCAACAACTTAAAGTAAAATTCTGTATTTTTATGCAAAAAGAGGCGGGTTTTATTCCGCCTCTTCAATCTGCTTATTTTATGCTGTCAAGGATTTTAAGAATAAGGTCGCTCAGGAATTTCCAGTAATCATTTCCACCGAAAATCTTTTCAAAAACATCGCTGACAGCTTTTGTGATTTTTGAAAGGATCGGCATAAGAGTGTAGGTGATGAAAGGTGCCTTGTCGCTGTCTGAAAGGAGACCTGCGTTATACATTGCGGTATAAAGCTCTTTTTCAACCTCGAGGGCTTCCTCGGCATCCCATGCTCTGTTCGCAAGAAGCTGCTCTGCTTTTGCATATGCGGCGTTAACAGCTTCGGCTTCTTCAGCAGATAATGCTGAAATGTCAGCTTCCTCAAACTTTTTCATCATGCTTTCGATTTTTGAAAGGTCACGGTATTCGAGGAACTGAGGATAGCCGCCGTTATTTTCTCTTGCATCGGTTATTTCGTAATTTGAAATAAGCTGAATGCAAAGCTCTATAACATCATTGATGCTTGACTGGAGTTTAAGATGGCTCTGACCTTTTATGAACCATGTTCTGTCGGGCAGGGCGCATGTTCCTGCGTCAACTATTCCGTCGGGGCTGATATATGTTTTGTCTGTTGCGGGCTTATAGTCATCGCCAAGGGTTGAGCCGTTGTCTGCAAAGGTTGCGCCGATTGATGTTGACTGAGCCTGAATAATATTGTCGGAGCTGAGCTTATAATGCTCAACAAGACCTAAAAGCTCAAGATCGTAGCCGCAGATTACAAATATATCAACGCCCTTTTCCGTCATTGCCTGAACGGTTTTTGCGGCATTTTTCTGAATGTTATAGTATTTATCTGTTTTTTCTTTAAGTGCGGCATGCTCCTTGTCGGAGATAAGCTCTTTGCTGAGTGAGGGATACATTTCGCTCGGAACAAGTGCCCACATTGAGGGGCAGTTGTGAAGAAGCTTACCGAGCACCTCGTCAATAGCTCTTTCAAGAGCCTCTGTCAGGAAATCGCTGAAAAGTCCCTGAGGAATTGCTCTTGCAACTGCGTTGCCGAGATAAGCGAGAGCCTCATATTCCTCTGCAAGCATCGAAACAAGATTGGGAATAAGGTCGTTATAGATAATGTTTCCGTCTCCGAGAGTTGAGTTGCCTGCCATGAGGTCGCCGAGAAGATATGAACCGTCAACTGCAGCTGCCGCAAAAACAACTCTGTCTATTTCTGCAGGGTCGCAGTATTCGGAAAGGAAAACATTTCCGATTGTTCCGCCAAGGCTTATGAAAACAAGGCTTACCTTGTCGTGACCCGTCTGGGCCTTGACCATGTCAATATATTCGTTCAGGTTTGCGGCTGTTTCGAGGGTGTCGCCGAATGAGCTGTATGCATAATAATATGCATGGTCATATCCGTAATCCTCGCAGAAGCCCGTGATATCAACCTGTCTTTTGATGAAATCAAATTCGGTTTCGTATTTTGTTGTTGGCAGGGTGTTGCCGTTTTCATCCTTACCGTAGCCCTTGGCATAGCCGTAGGATTTATCGGGAGTGTTCATGCATTCTTCGAGAGAATACCAGTATTCGTCAACAGCAACATCATTTTTTCTTGTTCCGTCGGGATTGAAATAATGGCTCGAGAAGCTTTCGTCAAGAATGCCGAGTACAGTGTCGAGAAGACCGTCTCTGTTGCCCGTTGCAACGGAGAGAAGAATATCGCCGATTGCCGCCTTGAACTCGTTTTCAAGGGCAACCGTATCAAACATGAAGGCCATGTCCATGCCTTCAACAATGGGAAAACCGTCGCTTGTCATAAGGTCGTTTCCGTTTTCATCCTGAACATAAACCTGAGACTGCATGATGCCGTGAACAATGATAACGGGGCTTACGCCGCATTCACCGCCGCAATCGGTTTTGCATTCGGATGACCATTCGTGAGCATGGTTTTCTTCAGCTGAAACAATCGAGGGAACCGCGCAGCCGCAGATGAGCATGCAAACAGCAAGGATGGAGCAAAGTATTTTTTTGATTTTCATTTTAACTTTCCTTCCGTATGAAATTACAAAATATTATAGCATATGTTTCTATATATAGCAATAATTATTCTTATATGAATATAAATTAACATTTTATATGTTGAAATGGCGGATTTATTATGATATAATCACAGACTGATAAAACAGAAAAGGATATTTTCTTATGAGTGATAAAAGAAAAGTGCTTCTGATAGTCAATCCCTGCGCGGGCAAGAATAAAACAAGAGCGGGAACTTTCGATATAGTTGACCGTTTTTCATCCGAGGACTATGATTTCACGGTAAAAACAACAACGGGTCCCAATGATGCAACGGAGATTGTTCTCAGACAGGCGGAGAAACATGATATGGTTGTCTGCTGCGGCGGCGACGGTACTCTCTATGAAACCATCAACGGTATCATGCAGCTTCCAACACGTGTTCCTGTCGGATATATTCCTGCAGGCTCGACCAATGACCTCGCATCAACGATAGGTCTTCCCGTCGGCGATTTCAGGGCGGCAACCGATATTATTATCGATGGACACACAAACGGCTACGATATCGGTCTTTTCAACAATAAATTTTTTACTTATGTTGCTTCATTCGGCTTTGGTATTTCGCTTTCTTACGGTACATCGCAGAAGATGAAAAACAAGCTCGGTCATGCGGCGTATGTTGTTGACGGCGCGATTCTGAAGCTGCCTCAGCTTATCAAGGAAATCAAGCCCACACACATGAAGTTTGAATATGACGGCGGAGTTATCGAGGATGACTTCTATTTCGGAGCAATCTCAAACGCAACAACCGTTGCAGGCACTTTCAAATATGACAAAAACGATGTCAGACTTGACGACGGTGTTTTTGAGGTGCTTCTCATCAGAAGAGTCAACGGTCCTCTTGATGTTCTGAAGCTTCTCGGTAAGGTACGCAAGGGAGATTTTGACGGCGACCAGATTCTCTATCTTAAAACAACGAGAGCAAGGATGATTTTTGACAATCCTGAAAAATGGACTCTCGACGGTGAATTCGGCGGAGAGCATAAGGATGTCCGCTTCTCGGTTATCAACAAGGCGGTGGATATCTGCTCGCCCGACGGAAATCCGCTTTTTGTAGGGGATAAAAAAGAATATACAGAAGTATAACATAAAAAGACAAGGCTCGCTGCCTTGTCTTTTATCTTTTTGAACGGGGATAGCTTTCGGGGATATCCGTTAATCCGAGAATATAATCGGTTGATGTGCCGAAATATTCAGCCAGCTTTATCAGTATATCAATAGGAAGCTGTCTTTGACCGTTTTCGTATTGAGAATATGTGTTTTGCCTGATATTCAGAAACTCGGAAAGAGTTTTCTGGGTTATATCGCGGTCCTCGCGGATTGCTTTTAATCTCATAAACTCCCTCCTCAATATTATTATACAGTTCACAAAATGAGATATTGACAATTATCTCATTTTGTGATAATATATTAAGGAAGAATACTACTGATATACATCAATGTTGACTCATTTTGGATACGGTGGTATAATAAAGTTACTGAAAAATGAAAGCGAGGTATTTTTTTATGATGATTTTTTCAAAAATAATGTCTTTATTCCTTTCGTTTATTATGGCGCTTCTGAATATTTTCGGTCTCGGCGGAGAAAAAAGACCTGAATTTGTTCTCGGCGAAAATGTCAACAGTAATGTTACACAGGTGCTTGAGGTTTATAATGCTGCAGTAACCAAGACCGATAAGGATGCGCCCCTCGTCAAGACGGTTATGTCTCTTGAAGAACTTATTATGGATGGAATGTCAGGCAGTACAGTGACAATGCTTAAACCCATGATGAATGATATGCTTGCGGAAGAAGCTTATGAGGACTGCGATATTCCCGGCGAGGGAGAGCTTAAAGCAGATGACGTTGTCAGCGCAAAGATGAGCACAGAAGAAGGTCTGACAACCGTTATCATTGAGGTCAAGGACCAGACAAACGATGTTTACGGCAACGCCAAAGACGGCGAGTCCGTTTCAAGGGCGATGGGTACTGCCGGAGATGTTGCACAGTACCTTGAAGAAACGGGTCTGTTTTCGGGCGTTGAAAACATTGAGATTACCTATACCGATTGCACACTTGCCTGCATCATCGACGATGCAACGGGTGAAATCCTTTACGGTGAATGGTATTATAACATGACAATGGTTATGGACGGGCTTGTAATCAATGCGGGCGAATCGCCTCTTGAAATATCAAAAGCAAGAGCAACAATCGGCATGAAATCCGAACTGTAAACAAAAAAATTCAGGGGCTGTGAAAACAGCCCCTTATTTTTATCCGATAATTAACTTTGTTATGTCCTCAACGGTTTCTGCAATATATGACGCACCTGCCGCTTCAAGCTCCTCTCTGCTTCCGTAGCCGAAAAGAACTCCGATTGAATCAAGCCCAGTTTTCTGCGCGCCTATGATATCATGCTTTCTGTCGCCGACCATAACAGCCTGCGATTTGTCATCAACGCCTGCGCTTTCGAGGGCATATTCAATAACTTCTGCTTTTGCGCATCTTGTGCCGTCGAAGTTACTGCCTGCAGCATAAACGAAGTATTTTTCCAGATTGAAATGGCGCAGAATTTCTCTTGCAAACGGTTCGGGCTTCGAGGTGGCAAGAATCAGCTTTCTGCCGCTGCTCAAAAGTGCATCAAGCATTTGCGTAACGCCGTCATAAACGCGGTTTTCATAAATGCCCGTAACTCTGAAATATTCTCTGTAATAATCAATGGCTGTCTGCGCTTTTTCTTCGCTGAAGCCGTAATATTCCATAAAGGAATCGAGCAGGGGAGGTCCGATGAATTTGTTGAGCCCGGTTTTGTCTTCAACAGTAATTCCGAATTTGTTGAGCGCATATGCAACGGAATTCGTGATTCCCTCGGCAGGGTCGGTGAGGGTGCCGTCAAGGTCGAAAAGTATGTATTTATAATTATTCATAACAATTACCCAAATAAGAGGGCGGCACTCCGCATGAAGTGTCGCCCTTTTTGCATTAATTATTTAATGTTGTTCTTAAGAGTATTGAGCTCGGCAACAAGAGCCTCGGGAAGTCTGTCAAACTTGCCGTAGAACTCTTCGATACCTGCAACTTCGTCGTTCCAGAGTGAAACATCAACGCTGAGGAATTCCTTAAGCTGTTCTGCGCTGACTTCGTCTTCAATGCCTTCAAGATTGATATCAGCAGCCTTGGGAACAAAGCCGATAGCTGTTTCGTCAGCATCAACTTTGCCTTCGCAGCGGTCAATGATCCAATCGAGAACGCGGAGGTTATCGCCGAAGCCGGGCCACATGAAGTTGCCTTCGTCATCCTTGCGGAACCAGTTAACGTTGAAGATCTTGGGAGCCTTTTCGGGGTCAAGACCTGCACCGATGTTGATCCAGTGCTGCCAATAATCAGCCATGTTGTATCCGCAGAAGGGAAGCATAGCCATGGGATCACGGCGAACAACGCCTACTGCGCCTGCAGCTGCAGCTGTTGTTTCGGAAGCCATGATTGAGCCAACGAAAACGCCGTGGTTCCAGTCTCTTGACTGATAAACGAGGGGAGCAAGCTTTGCTCTTCTGCCGCCGAATACGATTGCAGAAATCGGAACGCCCTGGGGATTCTCAAATTCGGAGCTGATGCAGGGGCAGTTCTTTGCGGGAGCTGTGAAACGGCTGTTGGGATGAGCGCCTTTTTCTGCGCTTTCCTGACCGTTCCAGGGATTGCCCTTCCATTCGATAGCGTTTGCGGGAGGATTCTTATCGAGACCTTCCCACCAAACAGTATTATTGTCAAGGTTATGAGCAACGTTTGTGAAGATTGTGCCCTGCTTTGTTGATGCAAGAGCGTTGGGGTTGGACTTTTCGTTTGTGCCGGGAGCAACGCCGAAGAAGCCGTTTTCAGGGTTGATAGCATAGAGTCTGCCGTCTTCGCCCTTGCGGATCCATGAAATATCGTCGCCTACGCACCAAACGCGATAGCCGTTTTTATAATATCCCTCGGGGGGAATAAGCATAGCAAGGTTGGTTTTGCCGCAAGCTGAGGGGAAAGCAGCGCAGATATATCTGATTTCGCCGTCGGGCTTCTGGAGACCGAGGATGAGCATATGCTCTGCCTGCCAGCCTTCGTTCTTGCCCTGATAGGAGGCAATTCTGAGGGCGAAGCACTTTTTGCCGAGGAGAACGTTTCCGCCGTAGCCTGAATTAACTGAAATAATTGTGTTATCCTGAGGGAACTGGCAGATATATCTCTTCTCTTCGTCGATGTCGCACTTGCAGTGGAGACCGCGAACCCAGTCATTGCTGTCGCCGAGAACATCGAGAACAGCCTTGCCGACTCTTGTCATGATAGCCATGTTGAGAACAACATAGATTGAGTCTGTGAGCTCAATGCCGACCTTTGAGAACTTGGAGCCAACGGGACCCATTGAATAGGGGATAACATACATTGTTCTGCCCTTATAGCTGTCCTTAGCGATAGCGTAGAGCATTTCATAAGCTTCAGCGGGATCCATCCAGTTGTTGGTGGGGCCTGCTTCTTCTTTTGTGGGAGCGCAGATGAAGGTTCTGCCTTCAACTCTGGCAACGTCGTTAACTGCTGTTCTGTGAAGATAGCAGCCGGGGAGGAGCTCTTCGTTGAGCTTGATCATTTCGCCTGTTGAACAAGCTTCTGCGCGAAGCTGTTCAAGCTGTTCTTCTGTGCCGTCAATCCAGACGATATTGTCAGGCTTAACGAGTTCAACTTTTTCCTGAATCCAGGAAAGAACGCTCTTATTGGATGTCATATTTTCCATAGTAACTTCTCCTTTCAATTGTGGAAAACCAACTAAAAATTAACAAATCAGTTTGGAGCAGGAAGGATTTTTGTGAAAAATCACAAACGATATAAATATCATTTCCAACCTAACCCATTATAATTATATCATTTTAAATTTGAAAGTCAATTATCTGCATGAAATTATTTCAAAAAATTCATTTTTCAGACAAATTTTCCGCATTTTATTCGTCGATAGGCATTGTTGCGAAAGCATTGAGCTCCAATCCTGCAATGTTTTTGTTCAGAAACTCATAATATCCCTGAGCTCCGACCATTGCCGCGTTGTCTCCGCAGAGGGAAAGCTCGGGCATGAAAAGCTCCCAGCCTTTTTCTTCGCATACAGCCTTCATTCTTGCTCTGAGGCGTGAGTTTGCCGAAACACCGCCTGCAAGAGCAATCTTTCTGAAGCCGTATTCTTCTGCGGCTCTGACCGTGTTTTTGACAAGGCAGTCAGCAACCGTTTCGATGCATGCCGCACCGAGGTCGGGAATGCTGATTTCAGTTCCTTTTTGTTTTGCATTATGGATCGTGTTGACAACGGCGGTTTTGAGTCCCGAAAAGCTGAAGTCATATTCGCTGCCGTCAACATGAGGGTGCGGAAGCTTGTAAAGCGAGGGATCTCCGTCAACGCTGATTCTGTCAAGATTAACTCCGCCGGGATAGGGCAGACCCATCGCTCTTGCGGCTTTATCCATGCATTCGCCTGCAGCGTCGTCGCGGGTTCTGCCGATTATCGTGAAATCCGTATAGCTGTTCACGGCAACAATGTGGCTGTGTCCGCCCGAAACAACGAGGCAGAGGAACGGCGGTTCAAGCTCGGGTTGAGTTATATAGTTTGCGGCAATATGCGAACGCAGATGATGAACGGGAACAAGCGGAAGCCCCGTTGAATATGAAAGACCTTTTGCGAAGTTTACCCCGACAAGCAACGCACCGATAAGACCGGGTGCATATGTGACGGCAATTGCATCAAGGTCATTATATGTCAGCTTTGCGTCATTCATTGCCTTTGAAACAACGCCTGAAATTGCCTGCGCGTGCATTCTCGAAGCAATTTCGGGAACAACACCGCCGTAAACGATATGTTCCTTGACCTGAGAAGCGATAACGCTTGAGAGAACCTTTCTTCCGTCTTCAACAACGGCTGCTGCGGTCTCGTCACAGGAGGATTCTATAGCAAGTATTTTCATTCCGATACCTCTTTGGAAAAATATTTGGTGTATATCGCTCCGTCTTCTGTCGGCGAAGCGTAGAAATTCTTTCTTATTCCGACCTTTTCAAAGCCCTCGGATTCATAAAGGGCAATTGCGGCAGTGTTACTGACTCTGACCTCGAGAGTTATGAATTCGCAGCCTCTTGCCGCAGCACCTTCGGAAGCGGCTTTTAACAAAGCTCTGCCGATACCTTTTTTGCGGTGTTCGTTAGAAACGGCAACATTTGTAATATATGCTTCGCCGCAGATTTCCTGAACACCGATATATCCTGCGAGAGTGCCGCATTCTGCAACGAGGAAATGCGAATCGGGATTTCCGAGTTCTGCCGAAAGTGCGTTTTCGCTCCAAGGCAGAGAAAAGCATTCTTTTTCAAGAACGGCAATTCGGGGAATATGCTCCGATGTCATTACGGTTATGAAGCAATCCATTTTTATTCCTCCGAAACGATTTCGTCAAGCTGTGAAAGCAGAGCGTTTTTAATGCTGTTTGCGCAGGTGAGATATGTCTCAAGGTCTCCGCCGTAGGGGTCGGGGATTCCGCCGCCGAGAACGGTTATTTTATCGGAGGGAACATAAAGGGCAAGGCTCGCGGCATGCTCTGGAGTCATGCAAACAAATCTGTCTGTTTCGTCGAGAACATATGAGGTTATGCGCCTTGCTCTGTGCGCGGAGATATCGCAGCCGAAGCGTTCTGCGGCTTTGACTGCATTTTCGGCAACCCCGTCGCCCGTCATGGCAAAAAGCCCTGCGCTTGATGCATTTATATCCTTTAAATTTTTATCGGCAACAATTTTTTTGAATATGCCCTCAGCCATCGGACTGCGGCATGTGTTGCCTGTGCAAACAAATAAAATATTCATGTATCAATTACCTTAACTTTTCACTGTTCACTTCGCGTCATACCATGTTTTGCCCATGCCGACATCAGCCTGCATGGCAACGCGCATTTTAACGGCATTTTCCATTTCGTGTTTTACAATCCGGGCAACGGCGTTTGCTTCATCCTCGGGAGCTTCAACTATGAGTTCATCGTGAACCTGCATAATGAGTCTTGCGCGAAGATGCTGTTCATCAAGCTTTTGCCACACTCTTATCATTGCAATTTTGATTATATCCGCCGCTGTACCCTGAATGGGCATATTGAGCGCAACTCTTTCGCCGAAAGCACGCATCATCGCATTTGATGAGCTTAATTCGGGAAGATATCTTCTGCGTGCAAAAACGGTTTCGACAAAGCCGTTTTCTTTTGCTTTTTCAACAACTTCTTTCATGTAGCGGCTGACACCGCTGAAGTTTGCGAGATATCCTTTGATATAGCTGTCAGCTTCGGCTCTTGAAACGCCGATATCTTTTGCGAGCGAAAAAGCCCCGATGCCGTAAACAATGCCGAAGTTTACGGCTTTTGCTCTGCTTCTCATGAGAGGAGTGACCATCATCAGAGGCATGTTGAAAACCTGCGATGCGGTTATGGCATGGATATCGTCGCCGTTGTTGAAAGCATTGAGCATGTTTTCGTCATTTGCAACGTGAGCAAGAACGCGCAGTTCAATCTGCGAATAGTCGGCATCAATGAGAGTCCAGCCGTCACGGGCTTTGAAAAACTTTCGCATCTCTCTGCCGAGTTCACTTCTTACGGGTATATTCTGAAGATTCGGTTCGGTTGAAGAAATTCTGCCTGTTCTTGTTTCGGTCTGGTTGAGCGTTGAACGGATTCTTCCGTCATCGCAGATAACCTTTAAAAGACCGTCGCAATAGGTTGATTTAAGCTTTGCGAGAGTTCTGTATTCGAGAATCTTTGCCACAATCGGATAATCCTCGGCAAGCCCTTCGAGCACATCTGCGCTTGTGGAATATCCGCTCTTTGTTTTTTTCTTTGCAGGCAGACCCATTTTCTCGAAAAGCGCTTCACCGAGCTGTTTCGGAGAATTGAGGTTGAACTCATAGCCTGCCTCGGAATAAATGTCGGAAACAAGCCCCTCGATTCTGCTCTGAAGCATTGCTCCGAAATCCTTGATGCCTTTTGCATCAACAAGGAAACCTTCGCGCTCCATTGAAGCGAGAACCTTTGAAAGAGGAAGCTCGATTTCGCTAAGCAGGCGTGTCTGATTATGCTCCTCGATAAGTGAATTGAGTTTTTCGAATGCAACGGGAAGATATGCGGTATAAAAAGCGGTTTCGTCACCCTCGGCATATTCCGCGCCTGCGTATTCGGCAATGATTCGTTTCAGATCATATGCACCCGAGGATGGGTTGATAAGATAAGCCGAAAGCATTGCGTCGCCGCAGATGCTGTTGACTTCTATGTCATTTCCGTAGTCATAGAAAAACGCATAGAGAGCCTTTGCGTTATATGTGTATTTTTTGATTTCTTTATTAAAAAGGAATTCGGTGCAGAATTCAACATAACCTGCGTTCATGGGAATAACCTCGGCAACACCGTTATCCGCTTTGAAAAAGAAAATTCCGCTGTCGAAAATAAAATATGCTTCGCCGTCTTTTTTAAGCTTGTTATAAAGGAACTTCAGATCCTCCTGCTCGTAACAGTTCGTGCAGATTTCGGGAGCAGTTTCGGCTTCTGCAGGTTTTTCGGGGGCTTTGAGATCAAGGCGTTCAATCATCTTGAACATCTCGAGCTGAGCAAGCATTTGCGTAACCTTAAAGCTGTCAATCGCTTCGGGAATATAGTGGTTATAATCTTTTTCAACGGGAGCATCCCTGCGGATTGTGCCGAGCTCGCGGCTTAAGAACGCCATGTTCTTATCGTTGGCAAGCTTATCGTGAACGCCCTTTTTGATGTCGAGCGTTTCAAGGCTTTCGTAGATTTCATCAATTGTACCGAAACGGCTGACAAGATCCTGTGCGGTTTTCTGACCGATGCCCGCGACGCCGGGAATGCAGTCCGAGCTGTCACCCATGAGAGCCTTGATGTCAACCATCTTTTCTGCATCAACGAGGTATTCCTCTTTGATTTTATCTCTGTCATAGCAAACGCTCTGCGGTCTGCCCATTTTGGTTGAGGCAAGAAGAACATTTACATTATCCCTGACAAGCTGGAGCGAATCTCGGTCGCCCGTTGCGATATAGCAGAAATCGTTTTCTCCGCATGCTCCTGCAAGAGTGCCGAGAATATCGTCGGCTTCCCAGCCCGGAGCTTCGAGAATTTTATAGCCCATAGCCGAAAGCAAATCCTTCAGCGGCTGAAGCTGCTGAGCAAGCTCGGGCGGCATACCTTTGCGGTTAGACTTGTAACCGTCATACATCTCATGGCGGAAGGTGGGAGCCTTAACATCGAACGCAATTGCAACCGAATCGGGCTTCACCTCATCGGTGAGTCTTAAAAGTATGGTAAGAAATCCGTAGATTCCGTTTGTGAACTGTTTGCCGTCTTTGGTGGTCAGAAGCTTGATTCCGTAGAATGCTCTGTTAAGTATGCTGTTGCCGTCAATGGCAAGAAGTTTCATTCCAAATCACCTCATTTTATATTATAGCATATATTTTGTAAATTTCACTAATTTTTTTAATTTTATTGAAATAATAAAAAAATAATGGTAACATATATTCATTAATCCAAGGAGTCATCTGATGAAAATAGGTAATTTTGAAATAAAAGGTCATGCGGCGCTTGCTCCTATGGCAGGTGTTGCGGACAGAGCCTTCCGAGAGCTTTGCATTGAGTTCGGCGCGGCATATGTTGTCAGCGAAATGGTAAGCTCAAAGGGGCTGACGATGCATGACAGAAAATCCGACAGCCTTATGCAGCTCGGCGAAACAGAAAAAGCGGCAGCTGTGCAGATTTTCGGCTGTGAGCCTGAAACAATGGCGGAAGCGGCAAAAAAAGCGGCGGCAACCGGCTGCCCTGTTATTGATATCAATATGGGTTGCCCTGCACCGAAAATCGCAGGCAACGGCGGCGGAAGTGCGCTCATGAAAGACCCCGAGCTTGCTGCGAGAATAACCGAAAAAGTTGTAAGTGCAGTTGATATTCCCGTAACCGTCAAAATTCGTGCAGGCTGGGATGAGGAAAATCTGAACGCTGTTTATATGGCGACCCTGCTTGAAAAAGCGGGTGCCGCGGCAATAACCGTTCACGGCAGAACAAGAAAGCAGATGTATGCTCCGCCCGTTAATCTCGATATCATCAGGCAGGTCAAGGCTGCCGTGAGCGTTCCCGTCATAGGAAACGGCGATATAGTCGATGCTCTTTCGGCGGAGAATATGATTAAAACAACGGGCTGCGATTTTATTATGATCGGCAGGGGAGCGCTCGGCGCTCCGTGGCTTTTCAGGCAGGTTAACGAATATTTCGATAACGGAATCATTCTTCCCGAGCCTGCGATAGAAGAAAGAATGCAGATAATGCTCCGCCATATAAAACAGCTTTGCGAAAACAAGGGCGATTATGTGGGAATGCGGGAAGCAAGAAAGCATGCCGCGTGGTATATAAAGGGCATCAGAGGTGCCGCCGCCTTAAGGCAGGAAATCGGTTCTCTTGAAACCGTTTCTCAGCTTGAAGCGATTGCGGAGAAGGTTATTGTTTCTGCAAACAGCTAAATATAAAATAGACCACCCTGCAATGTAATGTGCAGGGTGGTTTTATGATTGCTCAGGTAAACAAATTCTGCAGGATTTGCAAGCCCCAAGCATAGGGTGCCATAACAATCTCGCCAAGCAACTCCTGCGTGAAATACTGCTCAATGTTTGAGCCGAAAATTTTATCGACTATCTGAGGTAACACTGACCAGACAACAAAAATCGGAACCAGGAACGGATTAGGCATAATATTATCCCCCTCAAAAATAATTGCAGGTGTTTCTGCGACCTTATTCTACCATATACAAAAACATGTGTCAAGCAACTTCACTTTACACGGAGAAAAACATCTGTAAACCTTGATTTACATCAGACTATCCCGAGAATAACAAGCAGTGCGTATAATCCGAGAAGAGTAAGAATAAATGTTACCATTACTGTGTGCCTTCCTGAGCATATTTTCTGCTGATTTCCTCTGCCTGATTTTTCATTTCGTTTCGGACTTCCTCGGGCGAGATGATTTCAACGCCGCTTCCGAGACCGAAAAGCCAGCCGAAAAACTGCGGGCTGACAACAACGCTGAGAGTAACGCAGAAATGCTCATCGCCGTCTTTTACGATAATGGTATCTGTTCCGAAACGGTCTATAACAACGCCGACAAAACGGTTTTCAAAGCGCAGTCTGACTTTTTGCTCGTTTCCGCCGAACATGCCGAAAACGGTTTTGGTATATGCCGACATATCAACATTTCTGAATTCGTCAATGCCCTCGCGCTCGTTATCCGTCATTGCAACCTTCTGCATTTTATCAACTCTGTAATGCTTCATCTTTTCGGCATCGGAGTCCCATGCGAGCATGTAATAGTTTTCGTCGTCCCATATAAGAGCAAAGGGGCTGACTTCGTAGAATGCTCCGCCGTGTCTGAGAACGCGGTTTTTGTTTACATCATATTCAAAATACTGATAACTGATTTTTTTATTTTTGGTAATCGCGTCTGAAATAACGTCAACGGTATAATAAATGCTCTCGTTCATGCTTTTGACCCTGTTTGTAACATAAACCTGACGCTGGAGAAGCTGTCCGTCATATGTGCTTGCAAGGCTTTCGATCTTTTTAATGAGCTTATATGTTTTGTCCTGCGTAATGAATTTTGATGACTGAACGCTGTCAACGAGAAGCTTGAGCTCGGGCAGTTCAAAATCGCGCGAGCCGATGTAATATCCGCCGTTTTTTCCTTTGAGCTGAATAATATCAAAGCCGAAAAGGCGCAGGGATTCAATATCGTCATATATGCTTTTCCTTTCAGCGGAAATATCGTTTTTTGCAAGCTCCGCGATAATCTGGGCCATGCTGACGGGGTGCTTTTCGTCGGAATTCTGCATGAGATAACTGAGGAGATATAAAAGCTTGAGTTTCTGATTTGCTGATTTTGCCATAATCAATTGCTCCTTTTATGTTATGGATACATTATACATCACATTGTGTCCTATAACAAGGACTTTCAAAAATAAAAATCTGCCGGAGCGGTTAAACTCCGGCAGATTTTTTTGCTTTTAGCCGATGAACTTGATTGTAAGAATTTTCTTGCCTGTGATTTCGAATTCTGCGAAACCTTCTGCATCAACGGTGAGGGGAGCCTGATCAAGCTCTTCAAGAGTAACAAGCTTGATTTCATCCCACTTCTTGCCTGAATATGCGGGAAGCTCGAATTCGGCAATCTGTCTTTCAACGGGAGACTGTGCCTTTTCGATGGGAGCGATACCGCCGTTGAGACGGATTGCGTTCTTAACGGTCTTATCGGAGGGGTTGAAGAGTCTTACGATATAGCCCTTGCCGTCCTCGCTCTTCTTGATGCCGCTGATGTTGAGGTTTTCATCCTTGAGTTCAAGGAATGCATGGGTAAGAGGATTCTTGCCGTGAGCGGTGGGAGCAAGCTGAGCGGCAGTGCAGTAGAGGTTGAAGCGCTCGCTTTCCTGCCATACATTGCCCTCTTCCCAGTCGCCCTTATGGGGCATGAAAGCATAGCGGAAGGTGTTGATGCCGATGCACTGTGAGCCCTTGTCCCAGTTGCTGTAATTCTGCATGTCTGCGGTTACGCAGATGCGAAGGGGGTATGCACGGATAAGGGAGAGATAAAGAGTGTTGCATTCGTCATCCGCAGCCTCATAAGCCTTGAGGCCTGTGTTGAGAAGAGCCGCACCGACTTTGCCGTCTGTGAGGTCAACGAAGGAGTTCATGGGATGCTCTGTCATCGGGATTTCATCATAGAGAGAATAGTCGGGCTTTGCAACGGGACGCTTGACAACATCAAACTGACCCTGAGCGTATGAGTATTCGCTGTTGATGTTGGTGGGGAAGCCTACCTGAAGGTAATGGTCCTCGCAGCGGTTGTTGATTGTTGTTTCGATTTCAACAAATCTTGCACCCTTGCGCAGAGTAACAACGCTGTCAATATCAACGGGAAGCTTATGCTCGCTTCTTGATTTTTCATCTGCGGAGCGTTTCTCGGGAAGCATCCAGCGCATGGAAATTTTATAAGCTGTTTCGAATTCACCGTCGCGAAGAAGAGTGATTGTTGCTTTTTCGTTGAGGGTGGTGAAAATCTCGTTGAATTCGGGAACGAAATGCTCCCAGGGATTGCCGATTTCGCCGCCGTCCTTAAAGAAGCCGAGGCTTTCATAGGATTTGCCGTTTTCCTTGTCAAGAACATTGTAAGTACCGTTGCTGTTGAATGAAACACGGAGATATTCGTTTTCCATAACCTGATTTGTTCTGAGAAGAGTAACGGGAGTTGTTGCGCGGACATTGTATGTGGGGCGCATTTTGTAAGTCTTATAGCCCATTGCAGGGATATCCTTAACCTCTGCGGCGATAAGGCGCTGTCTTGTATGAAGAACGTTTGCGGTGTCGTTGGGGTTCTGGATAATCTGTGCATTGTTATCGTTTGATTCGATAACCTGATACTTGATTGTGTTGCCGTCCTCATCAAGAAGCTCAAATGTGCCGGTTTTCCATTCTGCGGGAATTTCAACGCGGAGATTTACGGTTTCGCTTCTCTTGAAAGGAGCAGGGTTGAATACTACGACAGCGGCGTCATCGCGGCTGAAAGAACGAAGGTCGATATCGCCTGCGATATCCATGAATGCTCTTTCAAATATGCAGCTTGAAAGCTCTCTGGACTGTCTGTAACGGCTCATGACATCTTCGTAAACAACATCTCTGCCGCAGGAGCCGATGCTGTCGTGACCGTGGTTCTGGAGAAGATAGTTATATGAAAGGTCAATGAAATTCTGGGGGTAGGGTGCGCCTGCAAGAGAAGCAAAAACAGCGAAAGGCTCAGCATAGTTGATGAGTCTTCTTTCGGTGTCAAAGTTTTCCTGCTTGATATATGTTCTTGCGGAAAGAATCCAGCCGCAGAGAATGCTTACGCTGCCCTTGGTATAGGGGTCGCGCATTTCGCCCTTGAGAACGGGAGCGTTGGGGTCGAAATTATCAATGATGCTCTGCTCCATTTCTCTGAGTGTGCTGTGGAAAACATCTGCGTCGGGAAGAGCTGCGTCGAGGTCTTTGATGAGCTGAACTTCTCTTGCGTCGGGGCAGGAGGAGTCGTGACCTGCAGACCAGAAACGGTGATTGGTTGTCCAGTCAGCGTTCTGTTCTTCAATTGCCTGCTCTGCTCTTGCCTGAATGTTTTCACCGTGATACTCATAGAAGGGGTGAGTATACTGATAATCGAGTTTCCAGTCTCTGTCAATGAGCTTGAAAACGCCGTTATTATCGTTCCAGAGCATATCTCTGTTGTTTTCGTTTGTCTGGTTGAAATAAACGGGACGCTGAACAACATACCAGATGTTGTAGCGGGGTCTTTTGCCGAGACGGGATGCCCAGATGCGCGTTCCGTCGGGGCTTTCCCAGAAGAATTCCGATCTGGGAGCTTTGTATGTATTGATGCCTCTGTAGAAAGAAGCGAAATTGATGCCGAAGCCTGCATAGATCTGAGGAAGCTGAGAAATCTGACCCCAGCCGAAGGGGGAGTAGCCTGTTTTGCTTATGCCGCCCATTTCCCTGCCGATTTTGTGGCCGAGAAGAAGATTGCGAACAAGAGCCTCGCTGCCGACGGTGAATTCATCGGGAAGGCAGAACCAGGGGCCGACAGCAATTCTGCCCTCTTTGATATATTTCTGAAGCTTTTCTTTCTTTTCGGGGTAAACTTCAAGATAATCCTGAATGGGCATTGTCTGCGAGTCAAAATGGAAATGCTTGTAATCGGGATTCTTATCGAGAATATCGAGAAGCATGTCAACCATGTAGCCGAGCATATGCTGAGTACGGCGGGCTGAAAAACGCCATTCTCTGTCCCAGTGGGTATTTGATATAAAATGGCACTGAATCTTATTGTTCTTATCCATATCGGTTCTCCTTTATCCTTTGATGATTTTCATGATTTCGGCAAAGTTGTTGCAGAAATGTGAGCAAACAGCCTTTGTGCCGCTTGATTCAATGTTGCCGCCTGCGATACCGATTGTTGTGTAGCCTGCAAGGCGGACGGAGCATGCACCTGCACCGCTGTCCTCAATGCCGATAACTCTGTTTCTGTCTGCAAAAGCTTCTCCGAGACCGACGATTGATGTTTCGGAATAGAGCCACGGATGAGGCTTGGGAGAAAGCTCGCCGAGAGTGCCTACGCTGCCCTTTCTGAGCGGGAAGCCTGCGGAGATGATGGCATCATAGAAATCCTTGGGGTCGCCCATGCCGAGCGTTCTGAAAGCGGAGAGAATTTCAGGCCATGCCTTCTCGTAAAGTCCCGAGGTAACAAGACCGATTTTAACACCCATATCCTTAAGCTCGAGAAGGAAATCCTTTACGCCTTCTGTGGGAGTAAATGCGCCTTCCTTGCCTCTGCCTGCCATGATTTCTTCCATTTCTCTGTGGGTATGTTCAAAATAGAAGTTTCTTGCTTTTTCAAGAGATTCGCCGGGGCAGTATTTATCAATGCAATACTGAAGATGCTCTGAAACGCTGTGCCCCGAAACAAAGGGGAGGTCGGCGTCTTCAAGCTCGAACTTGGGATTGCCGAGCATGCTTGCAGTGCTCATCTGAATGATCCAGATCCAGAAATCCTCGCTGCGTACGGTTGTGCCGTCAAGGTCCATGAGAACCGCGTTGAGGGGATATTCTGTTTTAACGGGGTAAACAGGATAATAAACGGGATATGCAATAGCGGATTTAACGCCTGCAAGAGTGTGGTTTCCGAAAGAAACGAACTCAACCTTTTTGTCGCCTGTTGCAACAATGCAGTCAACGCCGTTTTTGCCTGTTATAAATTTGCCGTCCTCGGTTGTTTCGAGAAGATGAAAGCCGCTCTCGGGGCCGATAAGACCGAGGTCGGGGATGTTTACGGTTTTGTTCAAAAGCATCGTGATTTCCTTTCAAAATAAAATTACATGCTATTCTAACACATTACTTTAAATAAGTAAATCACAAAATTGAATATTTTTAAAACTTTTATTATTGAAATATGCAAATGTTGGTGATATACTGTAAGAGGTATAATTCGGCTGATACCGATTTCACAGTAAGAAAGGACGATATAAGTTGGCAGAAATCAAAAATTTTGATGCCGTTGCGGCTCTTGACGCAATGGACGCACACGTTGACGACTGGCGCGATGCGACTAAGGGCAAGCAGAGAGGCATTTTCTCGTTTGACGATGTTGTTAACGTCAAGCTCAAAACACTTAAAAAGAGAATTTACACCGATATCGAGTCTCTCCCCGCATGGAAGATGAAGGAGTGCATTTATAAAGGTATCGGCGATTATGAATATCTTTATGACGAATGGAAGGAACTCAATGTAGGTGACCGCTGGGGTAACAACGGCTGGAGCGCATTCTTCAAGAATTCCTTTGATATTCCCGAGCGCTTTGCAGGCAAGAAGGTTACTCTGAATGTTTATTTCGGCGGTGACTCGCTTCTTTCAATCAACGGCGAACCCTATCAGGGTCTCGATCCGTTCAGAAACAGTGTTCTTCTTTCAAATGAGGCTGTTGCAGGCGAGCATTACGATATTGATATCGAATCATATTATGTATGGCATTCAAACGAATCAACCGTCAAAACTCTTTCCTGCTCATTCATCGGCGTTGTTGATCCCGTTATCGAAGAGGTTTACTGGGATTTCAAGGCAATCTTCAACGCTCTCTTCATGCCCGTTCTTGATACAGGTCTTGCAGAGCTTATCAGATCCGCTCTTAAAGAGGCATTCACTCATGTTAACTTTGATGTAACGGGTGACGAATTCAAGGCAGGTCTTCTTGAAGCACAGAAGGTTCTCAAAGAAAGAGTTTATAACAACCCCAATTATAAAACAGAGGGTACTCTTTCCCTTGTCGGCAACTCCCACCTTGATATCGTTTTCATGTGGGCATATAAAGAATATGTGCGTAAGCTCGGCAGAACTCACGCAACCATGCTTCGTCTTATGGAGCAGTATCCCGATTTCATCTTCTCACAGAGCACAGCTCCCACATACATCGAGATGGAAAAGAGATATCCCAACATCTTCAAGCAGGTCAAGCAGCGCATCGAAGAGGGCAGATGGGAATATATCGGCGCAATGTGGGTTGAGCCCGACTGTAACCTTGTTTCGGGTGAGTCCTTCGTCCGTCAGCTCCTTCACGGCGTAAGATATGCGGAAAAGACCTTCGGCATAACTCCCAAAACCTGCTGGGTACCCGATGTTTTCGGTAACGGCTATGCAATGCCTCAGATTCTCAAGAAGGCAGGCGTTGAATATTTCGTAACCCATAAGATGGGTATCTGGAATGACACCAACCCCTGGCAGTAAAGTCGGAGGCCAAGCGGTCTTAGGAAGACAAT
>JAZPXO010000015.1:0-1917 GCA_045543735.1 Acutalibacteraceae bacterium | reverse complement strand
ATGGGCTCCGAAAGGAAGCAGGATGAAACATCGGCAACAAGGGGTACGTTGCCTGTGTCGGGCAGCTCTGCAAAGCGTGTGCCGTAGATTGTGTTGTTCTGGCAGATGTAGAAATAATCTGCATCGGGTGTGAAGGTTGATTTGTCAAGCTCGGGAATGCAGCTGAAATTCTGCTCCTTTGAGGATGCAACAACCTTGATATCGCCGTACTTTGTGGCTTCTTTATAAGCCTTTGTTGAGAACTGACCCGAAAGGACATAGTCTGCCTTGCCGCTGCCGTTAAGGAAGTTGAGGGGGATAGCTGCAAACTGAGTTGATGCGCCGCCCTGGCAGAAAATAACCTTATAGTTTTCGGGAATGTTCATAACCTCTCTGAAAAGGTCGCGTGCGCCGAAGATGATTTCTTCATAAACCTTCGAGCGATGGCTCATTTCCAGAACCGACTGACCGCTTCCTTTATAATCGAGCATCTCCGCAGCTGCTCGGTTAAGTACGCTTTCGGGAAGCATGGAAGGACCTGCCGAAAAATTGTAAACTCTTGCCATTGAAAAAACATCCTTTCTATAAAATGCGTTTGCATTATATTATATGAGTGAAAAACGAAGAGTGAATAGTGAAGCGTTAAGGGAGGGCGTTGCCCGCACCCCTTTTATTATTCGCTTTCCATTTCTGTTATTCCGAGGTCCCGAAGCTGAACCTCATCAACAACTGCGGGGCAGTCGGTCATAGGCTCGCTTGCATTCTGAACCTTGGGATAAGCGATAACATCGCGAAGCGACTCACAGCCGAGCATCTGCATAACAAGTCTGTCAAGACCGATGCCCATGCCGCCGTGAGGCGGTGCGCCGTATTTGAATGCGTCGAGAAGATAGCCGAACTTCGTGTGAGCCTCTTCCTCGCTCAGACCAAGAAGCGAGAAAATTCTGCCCTGAAGGTCGGGGTTTGTTATTCTGATTGAACCCGAGCAAAGCTCAACGCCGTTGAGAACAAGGTCATATGCCTTCGCTCTGACGGAAGCCTTATCGGTTTCGAGATAATCAAGGCATTCATCCATGGGAGATGTGAACGGGTGGTGCATTGCAACAAACTGCTGGGCATCCTCATCCCAATCAAAGAACGGGAACTCTGTAATCCAGAGCAGATTGTAAACGCCTTCGGGAATAATATCAAGCTTCTTTGCAACGATCTGACGAAGTGAGCCGAGAACCGAAAGAACAAGTGAGTTCTTTGTGTCACCGACGATAATAACAACATCGCCTGCTTCTGCACCTGCAGCCTTGAGAACAGCCGCCATTTCATCTTCAGTGAGGAATTTTGCGAATGAAGAGCTGAATGTTCCGTCCTCATTCATTCTCACCCATGCAAGGCCCTTTGCACCGATGCCTCTTGCGGTTTCGGTAAGCTTGTCAATTTCTTTTCTTGTGTAAACATTAACCGCTTTCTTTGCGGTGATACCCCTGACACTGCCGCCTGCTTCAATTGCACCTGTGAAAACACCGAAGCCGCAGTTTCTGACTGTTTCGGTCAGGTCATAAATCTCCATGCCGTAACGGGTATCGGGCTTATCCGAGCCGTAGCGCTCCATGGCTTCTTTGTAAGTGAGTCTGGGGAGAGGAAGCTTGATTTCTGCGCCGATAGCTTCGCGGAAAACTCTTTCCATGTAGCCTTCGCCAATGGCAAGAACATCCTCCATGTCAACGAATGACATTTCAAGGTCGATCTGAGTGAACTCGGGCTGGCGGTCAGCTCTGAGGTCCTCATCGCGGAAGCAACGGGCAATCTGCATATATCTGTCGAAGCCCGCAACCATCGAAAGCTGCTTATAAAGCTGAGGTGACTGGGGAAGAGCATAGAACTTGCCCTTATGGATACGGCTGGGAACAAGATAGTCTCTTGCGCCCTCGGGAGTTGATTTGA
>JAZPXO010000014.1:0-4801 GCA_045543735.1 Acutalibacteraceae bacterium | reverse complement strand
TTTTAACGAAAACGATATTAATTAAATTTATAAAGGAGATTTAACTATGGGACTTTTTGACAAAAAATATTGCGATATATGCGGTGATAAAATTGGACTTTTAGGCAACAGAAAGCTTGAAGACGGCAATATGTGTAAGGATTGTGCAAAGAATCTTTCTCCCTTCTTCAGCGAAAGAAGAAGCTCAACTATTGCCGAAATCAAACAGCAGCTTGCATACAGAGAACAGAACAAGCAGATTCTTGCCGGCTTTTCACCGATGTTCACCTTTGGTGAGGACGATAAAATCTACATCGACCCGATGAAGCAGAGCTTTGTTGTTTCACGCCGCAATCCCGGAAGCTGGAGCGACGAAAATCCCGATGTTATTCCGCTTTCAAGCGTTGCGGGTTGTAACCTCAGGGTTGATGAAGACCGTGAAGAAATCTATACACAGGGCAAGGACGGCGAGCAGGTAAGCTACAATCCGCCGAGATACAAATTTACTTACGATTTCTACATTGATATCAAGGTAAACAATCCGTATTTCGATGAAATAACTGCAAAACTCAACGACAGCGATGTTGAGGGTATGGGCACAATGGAATATAACCGTTATCAGCAGACTGCACAGCAGGTTATAAACAACCTCACACAGAACGGCAATGCAGGTATGCCGATGAATAACGGATTTAATCAGCCGATGAACAACGGTATGCCGATGAATCAGGGCTATGCTCCTCAGGGCGCATACGGTCAGCCGAATCCCTACGCACAGCAGAATGCATACGGTCAGCCGAATCCCTATGCTCAGCAGAATGCATATAATCAGCCGATGAACAACGGATATGCTCCTGCTAACGGTTACAACCAACCGATGAATAATGGGTATAATCAGCCTATGAATCAGGGCTACAATCAGCAACCGGCTTACGGACAGCCTCCTGTATCACAGGCTTGGGTATGTCCCGCTTGTAACGCAACAAACGAAGGCGGTGCATTCTGCGCTTGCTGCGGAACTCCCCGACAGAGATGAGCAGGATAAAAACCGCAGTCATTATTATTGTGATTGTTGCATTGGTCGCTGCCATTGCGGCAGGCGTGTGGTATTACAAAACCAAGTTCTATGTACCGGATAAAAACGGTATGGTTTACTATGATTCAGATATAAACAAGCAAGGAGATGATTAACCTTGTCAACAATTCTTGAACAGAAATGTCCGTGTTGCGGCGGTGCAGTTGAGTTCAATACAGGTGTGCAAAAGCTGAAATGCCCTTACTGCGACACCGAATTTGATATTACCGCGATGCCCGAGGATACGGCAAATCAGGTTGAGCAAATCAACTGGAATTCACAGGGCTCACAATGGGGCGCAGGCGAAACAGAAGGTATGAGCGTTTATGCCTGCAATTCATGCGGCGGTGAAATTGTTGCCGACTCAACAACAGGTGCAACAACCTGTCCTTATTGCGGCAATCAGGTTGTTATGAAGGGTCAGTTTTCGGGTGCACTCAGACCCGACCTCGTTATTCCCTTCAAGCTCGATAAAAAGGCGGCAAAGGAAGCACTCAAAAAGCATATTTCAACAAAGAAATTTGTTCCGAAATCATTTCTTGCCGATAACCGCCTTGAAGAAGTTAAGGGAGTTTATGTACCTCATTGGCTCTTCACCTGTGATGCAATCGGCAACGCAAACTATAAAGCTACAAAGGTAAAGAAATGGTCGGACGAAAATTACGACTACACCGAAACCTCATATTTTGATGTTTACAGAAGCGGCAATATCGGCTTTGACAACATTCCCGTCGACGGTTCAACAAAAATGCCCGATGACCTTATGGAATCCGTTGAACCATTTGATTTGTCGCAGGCTGTTGATTTCAACACAGCATATCTTGCAGGCTATCTTGCCGATAAGTATGATGTTACTGCGGAAGAAAGTATGCCCAGAGCAAACGAAAGAATCAGACAAAGCATCATTGATTCTTTCAAAGAAACCGTAAAGGGCTATGACGAGGTCGAAAATCAGAGTGCGAATATGAACGTTGCCAACGGCTTATACAAATACGCACTCTATCCCGTGTGGCTTCTCAACACAAAGTGGAACGGTGAGAATTTCACCTTTGCAATGAACGGACAGACGGGAAAATTCGTCGGAAACATCCCGACGGATAAAAAAGCCGTTACAAAGGCTTCGCTTTTACTCGGTGCAGGTATAGGTGCTCTCATCTACGGTCTTCTATGGCTGATTGAGCTGTTTTAAGGAGGTGCAGAAATATGACTAAAAAATTCGTTGCAATTCTTATTGCGGTGATAATCAGTTTATCAATGATGATTTCTGCATCAGCCTATACATACCAATACATTGAAGACCCTGCAGGAAACCTGACCTATGACGAAATTGAAGAGCTCGAAGCTTATGCAGAAAAAATTGAAAGCACTTACGGCATCTGCATTATGCTTGGTATAGTCCGGGATACTGACGGAATGTCTGACAGCGAATATGCACAGAAGATTTATACTGATAACACCGATAACGAAAACGGATTTATTCTTGTGCATAATGTAAGCGAAAGCACCTACGGAGTGTTCACATCAGGCAATGCGGAAGAAATCTTTGACGAAGAAGCGGTCAGTGAAATGCGTGACGCTTACAACTCAAGCAACAGCTATTACGGCGGCATTGCTGACTACTATAAGGCGGCGGAAAGCTTGCTTGCAAGCGGCGAAACAGCGTCCGATAATGCGCAAGCCGTTACAACAGATGATGACACCTCCGAAGAAAAGGACGGTGTGGGTATTATCTGGATTCCCGTTTCTTTGGGAATCGGTCTGTTAATAGGCTTTCTTATCATCAATTCAATCGCTTCAAAAAACAAGTCGGTTCATATGCAGAAAAATGCAACGGTTTACACACGCCCGGGCAGTATGATTATTACGGGCAGTGCAGATAATTTCCTTTACAGTAATGTTGAACGCAGAGAAAAACCGAAGCAGGAAAACAAAAATTAACCTTTAAGGAGGGATTTCCTATGGGACTTTTTGATTCACTTAAAAGACAGGCAGAATCCGCAATTAAAAGAGAGGTTTCGCAAGGAATAAACAATGCGGTGAACAATGCCGCACAGTTAGTCGGTAAGGGTAAAAATCATAACGAAACATTTACCTTTGCGTCACTTCCGACAAATGTTGCAGAGCTTCAGGCGCTCCCCGAAGCGAGCCTTGATTCTGCTTTTAAAACAACGGCGCTTACTCTTGCAACTTTGTGCAATTATGAGCACAATCCCGATGCAACAATCGAGATGCTGAACTTTCTCAAGGGACCCGGTGAAATCAGCGGCTTTGAAAAGCAGTTCATCAAAGAGCACCTTGGCTCCGAGGGCTATAAAGCACGCTCGTTTTTTGAGGGAGCAACTCCGCAGAACGGTTATCAGCCCAATACACCCTATAAAATAACAGTTATTGAAAATCCGTACTCTTTTGATAACGAAAATTGGGCAACGCTCTATGTTCAGAGCGGCGGTGCGGATAACCCGAGACCGATGAAGTTTCGCAAAAAGCCTTCAACGGGACAATGGTTCCTTGTTGAAATCCAATGTCTTGCCGACATCCGTGTGCCCGTAGAAGAAGACCCTTGGGCATAACACAATTAAAGCAAAGGAGATTTTTATATGAAAAAAATATTTGCATTACTTCTTGCGTTTGTAATGGTATTTTCACTTGCGGCTTGTGGCGATAAAAATCCCGATAAACCTGACGACACTAAACAGCCTTCGGGCAACGCAGACATCACCACCTCGTTCTTTGAGATTAGACTCAGTGACGGCTGGATAAATATTGAAGAAGACTTCAAGAATGAAGAGGAATACTCCAAAGCTGTTCTTCAGGTGCTTGACCCCGAGGACAACGAATATTACTTGGTCGAGGCAACAGTCATCGTTGAAATTGATGAGCCTTACGACTTCCGTGAAGACCTTGTTTATTACGGCTTTAATCAGTATGAATATGAAGTGAACAAGTCTTATAAAACCGTTAAAATCGGCGGCGTTGACCTTCTCAAATATGACGACGGCGAAGAAACTCTCGTTTATTTTAACCGTATTGAAGGTGCAAACGCATCGGTTTACGTCAAGTTTGATGCAACCGACATCAAGGATGCCCACATTCAGGCACTTCTCGATGGTATAACATTTAACATTAAAGATATCGGAAATGAAGACGGCCCGTGGGAGTGGGAAGGCAAGCCCTTCTCTGCTAAACCTGCAAGCGCACAGGCAGGCTCGCTGACAATTAGTTCAACTTTTGTCCCGTTTGAAAAGCCTGTTACAACCTTTGAAACATTTGACCATTCCGTTGCCGCAATCGGTGACAGAGTATATGTCCTTGTTGACGGCGAACTCAGCGAATGTCACTATGACGGCTCGGTATTGGCTTTTGTAAAGGCAATTGAGCTTCCCGAAGATGATTATGACAGAGTTGAAGCAACAGCCGACGGTACTCTCTGGGTAAGCGGTTCAATGAATGACATTCTCTGCATCAAGGACGGCAAAACAGTTGCAACATACGAAGACATCGACAACCTCGCAATTCATCCGTCGGGCAAGTGGGGCGTAAATTTCTTCACTTCGAATGAATGCAGTATTGTAACATTCAGCGGAAATTCTTATACTACAAAGCCGATTGTTTTCAAGGAAGCTGATACAATAATGCATCTTTGTGTTGACGAGAACAATATTTATGTTTGTGCAAATGCGGCTGACGAAAGCGGTCATAAGATATTTGTTTATAACAAGGACGGCAAGCTGCAGAAAACTCTCTGCG
>JAZPXO010000013.1:0-2298 GCA_045543735.1 Acutalibacteraceae bacterium | reverse complement strand
TTATTCTTGAAATTGTTTTCCTTTTCAACCCATATTTTCCTTCTTGATTTTATCATTTTGTTTCGAGGTGTGTCAAATTACAGTTTTGTTATAATTTGACACTCTTTTGTTACTTTTCGGAAAAATAATGCATCGGATTCTCCCTCTTTCATTTATTGCTCCATGGAAATGTTTTCATAATATATATGACGGTAAAATAGGTTTGTCACGCAAATATTTTACAAAAAAGCAATATTCTCTGTTTTGAACAAAATCATGAAGAGAGAATTGTATAAAACAGAAACAAAAACTTAAATCGGGTAGAAACGAATATTATCCGTTTCAACCCGATTTACAGCAAAACCCGATGCAGATGACCTGCATCGGGCAATTTTATTGTTTATTTAATTTCAATTTTTTCGCAGTTTGAGCCTGTGAGAGAAAGGCTGTATTCATCGGGCTGGCTGCCGCCGATGAAGAGCGCGATTTTTCCGTCGGGTTCAACTCTGCTGCCGTCCTCAAGAACAGCCTTTATCCAGTAGCGGTCAATTGAAAGCTCGACGCTTGCTTTTTCGCCTGCTTCAAGCTCAACGGGTCTGATTGCGCAAAGCTGATACTTCGGAGTATGTGTGCGGCTGTCGGTATACTGTGCGTAAACCTGAACCTTTTCCTTGCCTTTGACGGCACCGATGTTGGCAACGTCAACGGTAACGGTGATTTTTTCTTCGTCAGCCGAAACGGTCTTTGCGTTGCTGAAAGCGAACTTCGTATAGGAAAGACCGAAGCCGAAGGGGTAAAGAGGCGTGCCCTCAAAATATCTGTAGGTTCTGCCCCTCATATCGTAATCCTTGAAGTCGGGGATTTCGTTGTCGCCCGAGTAGATTGTAACGGGAAGCTTTGCGCAGGGATTTGCGTCGCCTGCAAGGATTTCGGCAACAGCAAGTCCGCCGAGTGCGCCGGGATACCATGCGTGAAGGATTGCCTTTGCATGCTTGGTAACCTTTTCGCCAAGGTCGATTGAACTGCCGCACATGAGAACAACGATAACATTATCGCAAACATCGCATACTGCCTCTGCAAGCTTCTGCTGTGTTCTGGGAAGATAGAGCGATTTTTTATCGCCGCAAGCGGTGTAATCATCATCGAAGCCCGTATCTTCACCCTCAACAGAGCAGTCAAGACCGAGAGCGAGAATTGTTACATCTGCTTCTGAAGCGGCGGCAAGACCGTCGCTGAGCATGTTCATGAAGCCGCTCCAATGGTTCTTTTCTTCAACGCAGTAGTTGGAGCCTCTTTCAACGCTGATATCGGCATCTGAGAAAACTCTGCGGATGCCGTCGGCGATTGTAACATATTCCGATGCATAACCGTTATAGTTACCCTCAAGAGCGGTAACTGACTGTGCATTCGGGCCGACAACGGCAATTCTCCTGCCTGTGTTTTTATCGAGGGGAAGGAAGCCGCCTTCATTTTTAAGCATAACAACGCTCTGCTGTGCGGTTGAGCGGTTGAGAGCTTTGTGCTCCTTGCAGTCAAGAACGCTGTAAGGAATGTCGGAATAAGGTCTGACTTCTTCGAATTCGCCGAGAAGATAGCGGATCATGAAAAGTCTTTCGGCAGCGGCAGTGATATCGTCCTCGTCGATGAGATCCTGTTCATATGCATCAATAAGGAAAGCATATGTTTCGCCGCAGTTGAGGTCGCAGGTGTTTTTGAGTGCGGCTGCTGCTGCTTCGGCAGCGGTTTCGGTGAACTTGTGGAATTTATAGATATCTCCGAGTGCGCCGCAATCGGAAACGATATAGCCGTCGAAATTCCAGTTTTTGCGCAGAACCTCTTTGAGAAGATATGAATGAGCGCAGCAGGGTTCGCCGTTTGTGCGGTTATATGCGCCCATAACGCCCATAACTCCGCCCTCTTTTACGGTCTTTTCGAAAGCAGGGAGATATGTTTCGTAAAGGTCGTGCATGCTCGAAATTGCATCGAAGCCGTGACGGTCATTTTCGGGACCCGAGTGAACGGCAAAATGCTTTGAGCAGGCGGTTGCCTTTAAAAATTCGCCGTCGCCCTGAATTCCCTTGATGAATTCAACGCCGAGAACCGCTGAAAGGAAGGGGTCTTCGCCGAAAGTTTCCTGACCTCTGCCCCAACGGGGAAGTCGGAGGCCAAGCGGTCTTAGGAAGACAATTAGAGCTCCCAACTCCTTGGCTCACAGAACGACATGGCTACGATCCGACTTCCCTTGATGAATTCAACGCCGAGAACCGCTGAAAGGAAGGGGTCTTCGCCGAAAGTTTCCTGACCTCTGCCCCAACGGGG
>JAZPXO010000012.1:0-38590 GCA_045543735.1 Acutalibacteraceae bacterium | reverse complement strand
GGCCTCCGACTTTATGGCATCTCTCCCTGACGGCTTCAAGGCAATGGTTCCTGCAATCCTTATTCTCACATGCGCATGGACTCTTAAGGCTATGACAGACAGCCTCGGTGCAAAGATCTATATTTCACAGCTTGTTGAAGGCAGCGCAGGTGCTTTCCAGGCACTTCTTCCCGCTATCATCTTCCTTATCGCTGTCGGTCTTTCATTTGCAACAGGCACATCATGGGGTACTTTCGGTATTCTTATCCCCATCGTTCTCAGCGTTTTCGAGGCAACCAATCCTCTTATGATTGTTGCGATTTCCGCTTGTATGGCAGGCGCAGTCTGCGGCGACCACTGCTCACCTATTTCGGATACAACAATCATGGCTTCCGCAGGCGCACAGAGCAACCACATCAACCATGTTTCAACACAGCTTCCCTATGCAATGACAGTTGCTGGAATTTCGTTTGTAACATATGTTATCGCAGGCTTCCTTGCAAAGGCAGGTCTTGCAATAGTTGCTCTCCCCATCGGTATAGTTCTTACAATCGCAACGCTTCTTGTTATCAAAAGCGTTACAAAGAAAAAGGCATAATTAACTGCATAGGTTGAGTTGAGAAAAGGGGATAGGAAAAAAGATGCAGAACAGGCAAACTGAGCAAGAATAAGGCTTCAGCCTTGTTCTTGCTTGCCCGAAGGCGTACAAAGCTACGCCGAGCGGCGAAGTTTGCATGTAGCATAAAACATAAAATTTTTAATTTTTTCTGATTTTCCTTATTTAAAAGGGGTTATTACAGATGCTGTTTCTGTAGTAACCCCTTGGCTTATATCGTTTTATGCGGTCTGCGCTTTTTTAACAGCCCCTTTTTGCATGTTTGTTTAAACTATATTTATAATTTATTTATTTCTTTCTATTGTTTTTTTAATTGAAATCTGTCATAATGTTAAAAGTGCAGGTATCTGTGCAGATTTTTCAGATCGGGGGATATGATATGAAAAGGTTTTTTTCTGCTGTAACGGCATTCATTCTCATAGCGGCTATTGTTTTTTCTTTTTCAGCATGCAAGGATAACAACGGACCTGCGGAGAAGCCCGCGGATATCAGACTGATATATGAAGATATTGTTGCCGACGATGTTTTGCTTGAAACATTTGCGGGCGATGAATCGAGATACCGCAAAATAATTGTTGACGATTTCGGCTACGGCGAAAGCGGCGCTGACAAATTTTATGAAAATTATGCCGATTATTATCTCTACGGCATTACTTTGAAAATTCTGAATTACACCGATTCTTCGCTTGTTCTTAAAAGCATCGAATCCGATTCCAACGGCAAAAACGGAATATATATCAGAAAAAGCTTTAACGGCGGCGAGAACGGAATTGATGCAAGAATGCCCGAAAGCGATTATTTTGCCGATGCGATAACTCTCCATGTTCTCAATGAAAATATTGAGCTTTCGGATGAGCAGGTTGTTGCAACCGTTAAATCAATGAATTTAACCGTAACTTATTCCGACGGTGCATCCGAAAAGAATTTCAGGCTCAAGGTTGAGGATAATGTTGAGATTACTCAGGCTCAGACGGGTGACTCGGTTATTAAGCTCAACGGAAGCGAATTCGGAATTGAAGATAAGCTTCGCGAAACTTATTCCGATGAAAACACATATAAGGATGCCATTGTAAACGGCTTCGGTCTGGGCGAAAAGGGTGCAGAGAAGTTTTTTGACGCTCCGCAGAACTATCAGTTTTTTTCATATAATGTAAACATCGAAAATGTTTCGGAGCATGATATTATTGTTTACGGAATTGAGCCTGCCGATAACGGCAATGACGGAGTTTATGCCAGAGTAACCTTCAACGGTGAAATGGGTATTCCTGCAAAGGATCCCAATGCAGGCTATGTTATCCCTCCGTTTGTTATCCATATTCTGAACACCGATCCCGAGCTTCTTGATGATCAGGTTCTCGGAAAGGTCAACGAAATGAGCTTCAATGTTACCTATGCCGAAAAGACTGTTAACGGCAATTCCGATTCCGAAGAAGTCGGTGAACAGAAAACAATAAAGGTTAAAATCTATTAAGGCGGAAAATACGATGGCGTTTTTTTCAAGAGCAAAATCTCCCTCGGGCCCTCCCGAGTTTATCATAGCGGGACTTGGCAACCCGGGCAAAAAATATGAGCTGACAAGACATAACGCAGGCTTCATTTTTGCTGATATGCTTGCAGAAAAGCACGGGGTCAAGGTCAACAAAATTCAGTTCAAATCCGTTACGGGCACTTTTGAACTCGGCGGTCACAAATGCCTGCTTATGAAGCCGCAGACATTTATGAACAACAGCGGCGAGGCAATCAGACAGGCGGCTCAGTTTTATAAAATTCCGCCCGAGAATATTATAATTGTATTTGACGATATTTCGCTGCCCTGCGGAAAGCTGAGAATCCGCAGAAAAGGAAGCGACGGCGGACACAACGGAATGAAGAGCATCATTTATCAGATGAGCTCCGATAAGTTTCCGAGAATCAAGCTCGGGGTCGGCGAAAAGCCCCATCCCGAATATGACCTTGCGGATTGGGTGCTTTCCGCCTTTAAAAAGGATGAGCTGAAGGCTCTTGCCGAAGCGTGCGAAAAGGCATGCGATGCCGCTGAACTTATGGTTGGCGGAGATACCGACAGAGCCATGAGCAATTTCAACAGCTGATTATTTTGTCATAGCCGAAATGCTGTCAAGAACATCTTCCATTGTTCTCATGCATTTTGTTGCTGTCTTTTTGCACATCTTTCTGCCGCTTTTTGTCATCATTTTCGAACCTGCAACAGCGGCGGCTGTGCCGACGGCGAGACCGATACCCATACCTTTTACGATATCGGCGCTTTTATTTGACATCATAAACATTCTTTTATCCCTCCAATCAAAGAAAATCATTATTATTTTACCCTTGCAGAAGGATAAAATCATTGTCAATAATGTTTAAGGAAGTTATAAAATGTCAGTTCTGAATATAGTTCTTGTTGAGCCGCAGATTCCTCAGAATACGGGTAACATCGCCCGCACCTGCGCTGCAACGGGAGCAAGACTTCACCTTGTTGAGCCGATGGGTTTTCGGGTGGATGATGCAAAATTGAAAAGAGCAGGGCTTGATTACTGGCATCTGCTGGATATAACGTATTATGAAAATTTAAACGATTTTTTTGAGAAAAATAAAGACGGTCATTTCTTTTATTTTTCCACAAAAGCGACTAAAATTTATTCCGATGTTGAATATCCCGATAACAGCTATCTTGTTTTCGGAAAGGAAACCGCAGGTCTGCCCGAAGAACTGCTTTTTGAAAATCCCGAAAGCTGTGTCAGACTGCCGATGATTAACAACAGCGCGGCGAGAAGCCTCAATCTTTCAAACACGGTTGCAATCGGAGCCTATGAGGTTCTCAGACAGTGGGGCTTCCCCGAACTGAAAACTGCAGGCGAGTTGACAAGATTCAGCTGGGATAACAAATAAAGCATACCGAAAGGATTTTGAACATGAAAAAATATCTGAAAGCGGCGGTGCTGCTGCTACTGATTCTGATGTGCCTTTGCGGCTGCTCCAATATTCCCGAGGAACCTCCGACAAACGGTTCTGCAAGCTATACTTATAAAAATGAGATCGGAGAAACGGTTCCTGTTGCTGAGAACATCAATGATTATCCGGGCATTACTCAGCCGGTCAGGTTCATTGAAACGGTTCATGAGGTCAGCTTTGATCTGAAGAGCTATTATATTTACGGCAACACCGTTGCAAGCGTTGAAAGCATTGCTTTTGAAAATATTGACACACCGCAGGCAGATGTTTATGCGCTGGTCAAGGCGAAGATGATAGGCAGAGGCAGAGAAAAGCAGATGATGATTTCTTTCAATGCCTATGATGAAAACGGTAAGCTTCTCAGGGAAAACGGCTTTATAGCCGCAAACCTTGACGATGCCGGTGACGGCGATGAGTTTGAGCTTCTTCTTGCGGTTCCGATGGGAACGGCAAGGGTTGAGTTCTTTGATTATGAAAAACAGTAAAGTGAGGTAATTGAAATGAAAAAAACAATCTCAGCAATTCTCGCAGTTATAATCGCTTTTGCTTGCGTTATTTCTCTCGCATCCTGCAATGATCCGAAAACTCCCGAGGTTTCGCAGACTCAGGCTACCGAAGCAACAACGGCAAAGCCTGCTGAGACCGATGTCAATTATGTACCCAATGTTACTGCACCTGCCGCAACAGCAGGCACGGTTGAAGAAAAGCATTCAAGAATTAACGAATATGCAACCGAACCCGATGGCGATGGCTCATTTGTAACGGAGGTCGGCGAGGTTCAGTTCGTTTATCCCGAATATTTTGCGCAGGGAAATTCGTATGTCAAAATCAAGAAGATAGTTGTTGACGATCAGGGCTTCACCTCAAAAGCGGATGCTTATGTTGACTTTGAGGTTCTTGCAAGAGGCGCAGGCGAGGATAAGGTTAAGGTTTCGTATATCGGCTATGATGCAAACGGCGAAATCACACGCAGAAGCCAGATTACGGTAAATCTTTTCGGTCTTAATGTCGGCGATATCAGCGAGGAAAACCGCATGGACTTCAAGAGAGAGACAGTCAAGATTGTTTTCACTGAATTCAAACCCATAGAAGAATAAAAAATACGGCGTACACTTTTCGGTGTACGCCGTTGTTGTTTTTATTTACATTCCGCGTCTTGCAACGCAGTTTTCAAGCTTGATGGCTTCGTATACTCCGTCATCAAACAGCTCACAAACGCCCTTGTATTCTTCAAGGGAGAGCGTTTCGAGAGTTTTATTTTCTCTGATGCAGAGAGCAACAAGCTCGCCCGTTGCCTTATATGCATCTCTGAACGGAAGTCCCTTGGAAACGAGGAAGTCAGCGCAGTCCGTTGCGTTGATGAAGCCGCCTGCAGCTGCTTTTCTCATATTTTCGGGAATCGCTTTCATTGTGGCAATCATGGGCTCAAGGGTGATAAGGCAGATTTTGACAGTATCGAATGCGTCGAAAATTGCATCCTTATCCTCCTGCATATCTTTGTTATAAGCAAGGGGAAGTCCCTTCATAACGGTCAGGAGAGTCATCAGGTCACCGAAAACTCTGCCGCTCTTGCCTCTGACAAGCTCTGCAATATCGGGGTTTTTCTTCTGAGGCATGATGCTTGAGCCTGTTGAGAATGCATCGTCAAGCTCAACGAATTTGAATTCCCATGAGCACCAGAGAATGATTTCTTCGCAGAGTCTTGAAAGATGAACCATGCAGATTGAAAGCGCAGATGCAAGCTCAATGCAGAAATCTCTGTCGGCTACGCCGTCGAGAGTGCTCTTTGTAAACGAATCAAAACCGAGGAATTCGGCGGTCATTGATCTGTCGATGGGATAGGTTGTGCCTGCAAGCGCACCGCTGCCGAGAGGAGAGGAGTTCATTCTCTTTGCAGCATCCTCGATTCTTCCGAGGTCGCGGGTGAGCATTTCTGTATATGCCGTCAGATGAGCCTTGAAGGTGATGGGCTGCGCTCTCTGAAGATGAGTGTAGCCGGGCATGATTGCGTTTGCGTATTCATCGCCTTTTTCTTCAAGCGCTTTAATAAGCTTTTTTACAAGAGAAAGTGTTTCGTTGCATTCGTTGCGAAGATAGAGTCTGACATCAAGCGCAACCTGATCGTTACGGCTTCTGCCTGTGTGGAGGCGCTTGCCTGCATCGCCTATGCGCTCGGTAAGGGTCTGCTCGATGAAGGTGTGGATATCCTCTGCGTTGGGATCAATGAGAAGCTCGCCGCTTGAAATCTCATGTCTGATTTTTGCAAGTTCGGAGCAAATCAGCGCGCCGTCGTCCTGAGAGATAATGCCCTTTGCGGCAAGCATCGTTGCGTGGGCGATGCTGCCCTCGATATCCCAATAATACATTCTTGAATCGGTTGCGATTGAAGAGTTGAAATCGTTAGTTTTTTTATCAGCTTCCTTTGAGAAGCGTCCTGCCCAGAGTTTCATATGAATCCTCCCATGGTAGTGAAAAATTAATAGGTAATAGTGAATAGTTAAGGAAGGGCTATGCCCTTACCCGATTAATATACGGGAAAAGAGCCGCCATATTGTGACGGCTCTGTATTTTTATTTATTTGTTTGCGTTGCGTTCAGCTTCAAGGATAGCCTTAACCTTGATGGGAAGACCGAAGAGGTTGATGAAGCCTGCGGAATCCTTCTGATCGTAAACTTCGTCTGCATCAAAGGTTGCGAAGTCTTCGCTGTAAAGAGTATAGGGAGAAGTTACGCCTGCGTTGATCATGTTACCTTTATAAAGCTTGAGCTTAACATCGCCTGTAACTGTTTCCTGAGTCTTGTCAACAAAAGCGGAGAGAGACTCGCGCAGAGGTGTGAACCACTGACCGAAGTAAACAAGCTCTGCAAACTTGTGAGCAACGATTTCCTTATAGTGCTGAGTATCTCTGTCAAGAGTGATTGTTTCAAGAACATCGTGAGCCTTGAAGAGAATGGAGCCTGCGGGATTTTCGTAAACGCCTCTGGACTTCATGCCGACAAGACGGTTTTCAACGATGTCATTAAGACCGATGCCGTTCTTGCCACCGACTTCGTTGAGATATTTGATAAGTGAAACGCCGTCCATTTCCTTGCCGTTGACTGCAGTGGGAACGCCCTTTTCAAAGTGAATTGTAACATATGTGGGTTCGTCGGGAGCCATTTCGGGTGAAACGCCCATTTCAAGGAAACCGGGCTTGTTATACTGAGGCTCGTTTGCGGGATCTTCAAGGTCAAGACCTTCGTGTGAAAGATGCCAGAGGTTCTTATCCTTGGAATAGTTGGTTTCGCGGTTTATCTTAAGAGGAATGTTGTGTGCCTCTGCATATTCGATTTCTTCTTCACGGGACTTGATATCCCAGATTCTCCAGGGAGCAATAATCTGCATTTCGGGAGCAAAAGCTTTGATTGTAAGCTCAAATCTTACCTGGTCGTTGCCCTTGCCTGTGCAGCCGTGGCAGATTGCATCTGCGCCTTCAGCCTTTGCGATTTCAACGATTCTCTTTGCGATGATGGGACGGGCAAAGGATGTGCCGAGAAGATATTCCTTCTCATAAACTGCGCCTGCCTTGAGGGTGGGCCAGATATAGTCTGTAACGAATTCATCCTGAAGGTTTTCGATATAAAGCTTGGAAGCGCCTGTCTTAATAGCCTTTTCTTCAAGACCGTCAAGCTCTGTGCCCTGACCTACATCGCCCGAAACAGCGATAACTTCGCAGTTGTGATAGTTTTCTTTGAGCCAGGGGATGATGATTGAGGTATCAAGACCGCCTGAATAGGCGAGAACAACTTTTTTGATTTCTTTCATTTTGAATGTCTCCAATCTGTGTGTTTTAGTTTATGCATTGATTATACATCAAATATTCAGAAAATCAAGCGATTTTTGAATATTTATGCAAATTTGTCGTAATTAACAAAAATTCATGCAAAAAAGGGTTTTAACCGAGCAAAAGACCGACTTTTTTCTTTGCTTTTGTGAGAGTTCGGTTTGCAAGGCGAGATGCTTTTTCTGCGCCCTTGGCGGCTGTATCGAGAAGATACTGCTTATCAGCCATGAGGCGTTTATAGTTTTCCTGAACGGGGCGGATTTCTTCGATAACCGCCTCGGCAACCTTAACCTTGAAGTCGCCGTAGCCCTTGCCCTCGAATTCCTTTTCGATAGCGGCATAGTCAAGACCTGTGCAGCAGGAATAGATTGCCATAAGGTTGTTGATTCCGTCCTTGCCGTCGGCGTAACAAACGCAGGCTTCGCTGTCTGTAACAGCGGATTTGAACTTTTTGAGGATAGCCTCGGGTGTATCGAGAAGCGAAACCGATGCCTTGGGGTTGGGATCGCTCTTTGACATTTTCTGCGTGGGATCCTGAAGGCTCATTACTCTTGCGCCGACCTTACCGATAAAGGGTTCGGGAAGCACGAAGGTGTTGCCTCTGAGGGTGTTGAAACGGTTTGCAACATCGCGGGCAAGCTCAAGGTGCTGCTTCTGGTCAGCCCCGATAGGAACATAGTTTGCCTGATAGAGAAGTATATCAGCAGCCATGAGAACGGGATATGCAAACAGACCTACGTTTACGTTATCGGCATGCTTCTGTGATTTTTCCTTGAACTGAGTCATTCTTGATGCTTCGCCGAACTGGGTATAGCAGTCAAGAATCCATGCGAGCTCGGCATGGGCAGGAACCTGACTCTGAATGAAAACGATGCTCTGCTCGGGGTCGAGACCGATTGAAAGAAGGAGAGCATACATCTCAAGAATCTGCTGACGGAGCTTTGCGGGCTCAGGGTGAACGGTAAGAGCGTGAAGATCGGCAACCGCATAGAGGCAGTCATAATCATCGCTCATAGCTTTCCAGTTTTTGAGTGCGCCGAGATAGTTGCCGAGAGTGGGAACAGCGGTGGGCTGAATCATGCTCAGAACTATCGGTTTGCGCTCGGGAGTGGTGTTTTCCATTTATAATTCCTCACTTAATAGGTTTTTGAAACTTCGCCGAGAATCTTAACACCCTTAACGATATCCTCGTCTGAGGGGGTTGAGAAATTCAGGCGGACATAGTCGCAGGGAGCGTCTCCGTCACAAAGGAATGCGTTACCGGGAACAACGGAAACTCCTGCCGCACTTGCTTTTTTGACAAATTCAAGCATATCAACGCCTGCAGGGAGCTTTGCCCAGACAAACAGACCGCCTTCGGGACGCTGATAATCAAAGAAATCTCCAACCTCTTTATCGAGACAGTCGCAAAGAAGATTGAGTTTGCGGCGGTAGATATCTCTGATTTTATTGATGTGGGCTTCGAAATCGAATTCGGTAAGCCATTTATAAACGATGAGCTGGGAAAGCAGAGGAGTGTGAACATCCTGAGTCTGCTTTGCAACGGTGAATTTTGCAACGAGAGCCTCGTTTGCCACAACAAAACCTACTCTGATGCCGGGGGCAACAACCTTTGAGAATGAGCCCGAGTAGATAACAAGGCCGTCAGTATCAAGGCTCTTGATTGCGGGAACGCTTTCGCCTGAAACTCTCAGGTCGCCGTAGGGATTATCCTCAAGAATAAGTACGCCGTATTTCTTTGCAAGCTCATAAACAGCCTTTCTCTTTTCGAACGACATTGTTGAGCCTGCGGGATTCTGGAAGTTGGGGATAGTATAGATAAACTTAACATTTTCTTCTGTTCTGAGTTTTTCTTCAAGAATCTCAAGGTTCATGCCGTCTTTTTCAAGAGGCACGCCCACCAGCCTTGCACCGTGGCTTCTGAAGCAGTTGAGAGCGCCGATGAATGCAGGCTCTTCGCAGATGATGCAATCGCCATGGTTGATAAGACAATGGCATGTAAGACTCATAACCTGCTGTGCGCCGCTTGTTACGATGAGCTTATCGTTTTCGCCGTATGCTCCGTAGCGCTCCTTTGCAAGCTTTGAAAGAACCTCAACAAGAGGTGCGTAGCCTTCGCTGATGCCGTACTGAAGAGCAAGAATGGGCTGGGTTTCAAGAACCTCGTTCATGATTTTTTTGATATCATCAACAGGAAATGCATCGGGAGCAGGGTTGCCTGCGGCAAGAGGAATTGTGTTGCCCGAGCTTTTGAGAATCTCTCTGATTATTGAGGGCTTGAGAGAAGCAATTCCCGAAGAAAATTTATATTCCATAATATTTTCAGATCCTTTCGGAAAAATATAAACAATAATGAATAATCATTATACCATAATTTTTTGTTGTTGTAAATATTTAAATGTATGTGATATAATTAAATTATTAAAGTATGAGGAGACAGCATATGAATAAAAATTACGATGCCGTTCTTTTTGATTTTGACGGAACCTTTGCCGATACGGGCGAGGGGATTTTTGAATCCGTTCAGTATGCGGTCAAAGCCCTCGGTTTTGAGCCGCTGAGCGATGAAACGCTCAGAAGATTTATCGGACCGCCGATTTTTGATTCTTTCAAGCGCGAACTGCCGATTGACGGCGCAAGAGCCGAATTTGCCGTTATGAAGTACAGAGAGGCTTATGCTGACAGCGGCATATTGCGCTTTAAAATATATGACGGTATCCTTGGACTGCTGGAAGAGCTTAAGAATAGCGGAATAAAAATCGGTATTGCCAGCGCAAAGCCGCAGAAATTTATAATCAGAATAGTTGCGCATCTCGGCCTTGAAGATGTTTTTGACTATATTTCCGCGCCTGCCGACGACAAGGCTGACCAGAACAAAACAAACCTTATTCTCAGAGCAGCCGAAGCGCTCAAGGCTGAAAAATCAAGAGTGCTGATGATCGGCGACAGACACTTTGACATTAACGGCGCAAACGGTGCGGGCGTTGACAGCATCGGAGTGACTTTCGGCTACGGAAGCGAGCAGGAGCTGTGCGAAGCAGGCGCAACCTTTATCGCTCACGATGTTGCAGAGGTAAGGAAAATTATTTTTCGCTGATATTCTGTTTGCACGCAGGCTTTGATGCGGCAAACCAGAAAATATAAAACAGAATGAATGCGACTATCATCAGAATTGTGATAACGCAACCGCCACCCTTCAGCGTTTCGAGAAGCGCTGAGGGATTTTTTATACCTCTGAAAAGAGTGAGAATATCCATTCGTTTATGATAGCTTGCGGCAAAATAGATTATGCCCGTTGCGGCAAAATAAGAGGGCGTTGCTTTCATACAGAAATCCTCGTTTCTCATGGCGAGGGGAACGGGGAGACCCTTTGAAACGCAGTTTTTCTTTGCGATAACGGCGCAGGGGATAAATGCGATAACGCACAAAATAACCGCGATGATTATCTGGATAAGCTCCTCTTCGTCAGACCAGCCTCTTATTGCAATCCAATCGGAGATTCTTCCGCCGAGAGGTCTTGCAAGGGTCAGAACAAAGGTGAAAACAAAGGTCAGAAGTGCATGATAAGCTGTTCTGAGTTTATTGTTTTCGATGACGGGTTCATATTCGAATCTGCCCTCACCGCCCGTTATGCTTTCGGGGAGACAGATGAGAAGAAGCATTATTCCGAAACCGAGCAGGAAGCCTGTAAAGAATTCCCAGAGAGACCAGCCGCAATTGATGATGAAGTCGGGTGCGGTAACATTTGCCAAAAAGCCTCTGTCCGAATCGAGAATAAGGAAAACATCGGCTGCCGTAATTGCAACGGCGCAGATGAAGTTGATTGCTGTTGAAAGAAGAGCGGTTATTTTATCGCGAAGAACAACGAGTGCGGCAAGGGAGGAAACGAGAGCGCCGATTGCACTCGAAATAACCTTGATGCTTGTGAAATAGTTTCTGCCGAAGGGGATTTTCTTTGCCCATGCATCATCAGCGAAATGGCTCAGATATGCCTTGAAGGGAGTTGCTTCGATACCTCTGTCGGCAAGACCCTGAGCAAAGCCGTCAACAGCTTCTGAATTGATAAGGGGAAGAATATAATGAGCCGCAAAAGCCTGCGTTGCAAGCATTGCAACATAATAAACAGCAATGAGAAGTATGTAATTTTTTATTTTATACTCGCGTTTTGAGAAAAGAGAACCAAGGAAAATCGCAAAGAGAGGCATCCATCCGAAGCCGAGAAGCAGCATTATTGCAAGACCGCTGAATGGGCTGATTTCAATGCTTCTTGCGACCTCTTCGCCTGTGAAAACAGCTGTGCTTCCGAGATATCCGCCCATCTGGCCGTTAAGAGTGCCCCAACCTCCGTTGGTTATGCCTAAAAGAATAACGGCAACGGGAATGGATTCGTAGCTCATTTTTTTCTTGTTTCCGAAGAATGCAAAGATAAAGAGAATCATTGCAACGCCGACGGCAAACATACCCCACATGGAGCCCCAGCCGTGGTCACCTCTGACTCTCCACATAAATCCCGTCATGATTGAAAACGCAATAAGCATAAAAGCTTTTGTGCCTGCGGAAAGGTTTCTTGTTGACAAAGTTTTCATTTTACTCCCTCCGATATTAGTCCTTATAGGATATTTTATTATATTATATCTAAACATGCAATAACGAAAAGCTATTTTTTCTTTTTATTGAAATTCCTTTTAACGGAGTTTGCGTATTCCGACGGAGACATTCCCGAAACGCGTTTGAATACGGTTGTGAAATATTGCTGGGTGTTGAAACCGAGCTTTTCCGCTATTTCGGTAAAATTCAGCCCGCTTTCGCGGATGAGCTGCTTTGCCGCGTCAATCTTCAGCCTCGTAAAATGCTCCATGATTCCGCAGTTCATGTTGTTGCGAAAAAGCCTTTTGATAACGGAGGCGGATGTGCCGAATTCTTTCTGAACATCCTCAAAACTGAGATTTTTTTCAACATTGTTTTCGAGATATTCGCATATCTTCGGAAGCAGCGAGCTGTTTTCCGTTTTTTTGGCAGGTGAAGCGTTTCTGTTGCCGCGGATGAGAAGAATAAGCAGCTGCTCAAGATAGAGCTGAATCATCTGCTCGCACCCGAAATCGCCGCTTTCGGATTTCTCCATAACCCGTGTATAGGATGCGCCCAAAGGAGTTGAAAAGGCATCGGTTGCTTCTTCGATAATTCTGCCCATAAGCTTTTTTTCTTCTGCATTGCAGTTGATAACAATGCCTGCAATGTTCATCATTTCGGGGCATGAGCAGTCAAAAGAAATGATAACCGAGTTTGCCGCGCTTGTGCCGTCGCAACGGATTTTATGGAATTCGTTTGGCTTATGCACATACATCTGACCGACCTGCAGGGTGATATCCTGTGCGCCAGCGGTTATAACAAGACTTTTTCTGTCGGCATAAACGATTTCCCAGAAGTTGTGAAACTCTCCCGAATATGCAAAATCCTTGGCATATTCGAAATAGTGAACAGTATATATTCCGTCAACCGTCAGGGAGCGGTTGAGCTGAGTGCGGATATAGTCCATGGGATCACCTCTGAGAGCATTATAAACCCATATCGGACTTTTTGCAACAGAAACCGAGCCGAAATTATAAATATGACGGCTGATTTCGAAAGAATATTGAAAAACAATGTGCTAAAATGATAAATGTAAAAAATACGGACAGGGGGATGCAGGATGATAAAATTCGGAACGGGCGGATGGCGCGCTGTTATCGGCGAGGATTTCATCTGCGAGAATATCCGCAGAGTTGCTGCGGGCATTATCAGGCTTGCTAAGGAACAGAACAAAGAAGATAAGCCGATTATTGTCGGATATGACAGACGCTTTCTTTCAGACATGGCGGCAAAATGGGTTGCGGAAACCCTTGCTGAGGGCGGAATTGAAGTATGGTTTCTTAACCGTTCGGCGCCGACGCCGCTTATTATGCATACCGTAAAGGATAAAGAACTCCATTTCGGAATTGAAATAACAGCAAGCCATAATCCGTCAAATTATAACGGAATCAAGCTTATTGTTGATGAGGGCAGGGATGCTCCGCTTGAAACAACAGAGCGCCTTGAACAGATTATCGAAGAAATCGGAACGGTTGACTTCTGCGATTTTGACAAAGCAGTTGCAGAGGGAAGAATTGTTTATCTTCGTAATCCGTTCAATAAATTCATTGATGATATTCTTGACTGTCTCGATGTTTCGGCTTTGCGCGAAAGAGGTCTGAGAGTTCTTTTTGACACGATGCACGGTTCGGGAACATATCCGCTTCAGGTTATTTTTCATACCGTGCGCTGCACAATTGACACAATCAACCTCAACAAGGATGCATATTTCGGCGGTCAGATGCCTGCACCGACAGAGAAAACGCTCAGCGCTCTGAGCAATCATGTCACCAAAGAGGGATATGACCTCGGAATTGCCATGGACGGTGACGGCGACCGCCTCGGCATAATTGATAGCAACGGACGTTATATCAACGCAAACGAAATTCTCTGCATGCTTTATTATTACCTTGTGAAATATAAGGGCTGGCAGGGTCCTGCCGTCAGAAACCTTGCAACAACCCACATGCTTGACAAAATTGCGGAAAGCTTCGGCGAAAAATGCTATGAGGTTCCCGTAGGTTTTAAGTATATTTCTTCAAAAATTGATGAGGTTAACGCGGTTCTCGGCGGCGAATCCTCGGGCGGTCTTACGGTAAGAGGTCATATTCACGGCAAGGATTCCGTTTATGCGGCATCTCTTTTTGCTGAGATGGTCAGCGTAACGGGAAAGTCACCTACACAGATAATGGACGAGCTTGAAGCGAAATTCGGAAAGTTTGTTATGGTTGAGGATAACCTCTGCTTTGCGCCCGAATGCAAGACCGAAATCGAAAATATTATCATGGTTGAAAAGAAGCTGCCCGATTTTAGCGTTGAAATTGAAAATGTCAGCTATGAGGACGGCTGCAAGGTTTATTTTGCAGACGGAAGCTTTGTTATCTGCCGATTCTCGGGTACGGAGCCGCTTCTGCGTATCTTTGCCGAAAGCTCAACAAAAGAAGCTGCAGCTAAATACATTTCGGATTTCAGAAGCTTCCTGAAAATATAATCAGTTTTCATTCTATACTTAAAAAGCCACACCTTATCCGGTGTGGCTTTTGTTTATCTACTGACTACGGTGCATTCGGTTATGCCGTAGTATAAAAATCTTTCAATTGTCTGCTTGTCGATTTTTTCTCCGCAGACCGCAATCGGTACTGCGGGCGGACAGCCGACAGTCGGGATTGCGAGAATCCTGCCTTCGCTTTCCTCGACGGGGATTGTTTCCTGCCTTGAAAGAGCCGCTTTTCTGACTGTCATAACCTGTTCGGGCAAGTGAAAATCGGGCGCGGAGCTTTTTATCGGCGTTTTTTTTGAAATGGCGGAAACCGAAGCTGCAAGGAGCATAGGCTCAAGCGGGTTGCTGTTTTGCGAAAACATGAAAACAACATTATCTGCATCGGCATATTCGTATACGAAGCCTTTGCTTTCGATGTATTCCGCGAATTCATAGCCCGTATATCCCACGGGTTTGGGGCAGACAGTGATTTTCAAAGGTTCGTTGCCGCAGAGACCGAAACCCATATCGGAGAAAGTCTTTTTGGCTTCAGATACACTTTTTGCAACATCGGCAATTTTTTCTTTGCAGAATTCAAGCTCCGTGTTTGCAAGGTCGAGAGACTGCAGAATCAGATATGAGGGGCTTGTTGAGCCGAACATTGCGAGCGCATTTTTCGCCTGCTCCGCGTAGGTGTAAGAGGTATCGGGTGAAACATGCAGATATGCGCCGCCCGTTAAAACGGGGAGCGTTTTGTGCGCCGAATCGCAGCATATATCCGCGCCGAGGTCGATGGGGTGCTTTGATACGGGCAGAAATTTAAGATATGCGCCGTGAGCATTATCGACAAGAAGCGGAATATTATGTTCGTGGCATATGTCGGCGAGCCCTTTGATATCGGAGATGTTGCCGAGATAATCGGGGCTTGTGATGTATACCGCGTCGGGCTTGCGCGTTGCATTTTGCAGAGCCTCATAAAGCCGCCACGGATGAACGGTGCAGGAGAGATAGCTCTCATCCTTTTCGGGGCAGAGCCATTCAACATCGCAATCAAGCATTGCCGCGGCTGTGATGAATGTTTTGTGGGCGTTTCTGCCCGCAAGAATCAGCGGTCTGCGGCGCTTGTTTTTTCTGTTGATGCAGGCAAGATAAACCATTGCTCTGATGCATTGCGAGGAGCCCTCAGTTGAGTAATATGTAGGGCAGCCGAAAAGAGCGCTCGCGTTTTCTTCGCTTTCAGCAATGATTCCGCTTGCTTCATAGAGACTGTCTGCGCCGCCGATTTCGGTTATGTCATATTTTTCAATACCTAATCCGCCTCTGCCTTTGTGACCGGGCATATGCAGGCGGTTTTTGTTTTCGGATATATAATTTTTTACAAAATCATAAATGGGAGTGTTCATTTTATTCTTCCCCGAGCATTCTTGCAACGGCAACCATTATGGCGCATTCCATTCTCTTCTTGAACAGCTCACAGCCGTATTTATAAATGCCTGTGATTGCACCCGTTGCGTGATAAGCGTTTGCGGCGCAGCCTCCCGAGCAGTAAAGTCTTGCCCAGCAGGAGCGGCATTCCTCTCTTGCGTAAACATTGCAATCGGCAAATTCCTGCTGAATTGCAGTGTTGGTAACGCCGTCATAGATGCTGCCGAGTCTGAATTTTTCATCGCCCACAAACTGATGGCAGGGATAAAGATCTCCCCACGGAGTAACTGCCATATATTCCGTTCCCGAGCCGCAGCCCGAAATGCGCTTATAAATGCAGGGACCGCCCGTAAGATCTATCATATAGTGATAGAAGGTGAAGGGCTTGCCCTCTTTGTCTCTTTTCAGCATGAGCTCTGCAAGCTTTTCATACTGCTCCATAACAACGGGCAAATCCTCCTGAGTAAGCTCGGAGGGGTCGCCTGCGGCGCAGACTACGGGCTCCATGCTCAGCTCTGTGAATCCGAGGTCGAGCATCTGCTGAATGTCATTGAGAAAATCGGGGTTTGCGTGGGTAAATGTCCCGCGCATATAGTAATTTTTGCCGCCTCTTGCTTCAACAAGCTTTTGGAATTTGGGAACGATTTTATCCCAGCTTCCGTTGCCTGCGTAGTCAACGCGGTAGCGGTCATGAATTTCTTTTCTGCCGTCAAGGCTGAGAACAACATTGCTCATCTCTTTGTTGGCAAAGTCAATAACATCGTCATCAATAAGAACGCCGTTGGTTGTGAGGGTAAAGCGGAAATTCTTGTTATGCTCCTTTTCGATGCTTCTTGCGTAAGCAACGAGCTGCTTTACAACATCAAAATTCATCAGCGGCTCACCGCCGAAGAAGTCAACCTCAAGGTTTCTGCGGCTGCCCGAATTTTCAACAAGAAAATCAAGCGCGCGTTTGCCGACCTCATAGCTCATTATCGCTCTTTCGCCCTGATATTTGCCCTGGCTTGCAAAGCAGTAAGCGCAGTTGAGGTTGCAGGTGTGGGCAATATGAATGCACAGAGCTTTCACAACGCCCCTTGTTTTGTTTTTAAGCTCACCTGCCATGGGTTCAAAGGTATCGGGCGCAAAAAGCTTTCCGCTTTCTTTAAGCTGCGCAACCTGCTCATAGCATTCTTCAATATCGCTTTCGGTTATTTCAATGCCGTCGGCATATTTTTCTTTCATAGCCGCGATAACGGTATCCTTATCGGTGGTTTCAAACATCGAGATGATATCATAGGCAACATCGTCAACCGCATGAACAGAGCCTGAACAGATGTCGAGAACGATGTTATATCCGCCGAGTTTATACTGATGAATCATTATTTATAGCTCCTGTCATAAAAAATGCCGCCTTGATTGGCGGCACTTTCTTTTTTGCAAATTATTTGCTCTCTTTGCTTTCGCACTGCTGGTTAGCGATACCGCAGCTTGTTTTGCAAGCTGACTGGCAGGATGTCTGGCATTCGCCGCAGCCGCCCTTCTTGGCGCTTTCGCAAAGGTTCTTTGTTTCGATAGTTTTGATATGTTTCATTTCAATAACCTCCGAGTATAATAATCGAATGTATTATAGCATGCTTTTTTTATCAAGTCAATATCAACTGTTGTCATTTTTTATATATCGGATGTTGAATTTTTATGCATTTTTGTGATTTATCAAAAAAACAATTCCGGGGCGAAAAAATTTTCTCAAAAAACTATACAAATGAAGAAAATTGTGCTAAAGTAATTGTGTTAATCAAAGCATATATTAAGGAGTGTGCAAAATGAAAAAGATTTACGAAGGCAAAACCAAAGACGTTTATTCGCTTGACAACGGCAATGTTATGCTCAAGTTCAAGGATGACTGCACAGGCAAAGACGGCGTTTTTGATCCCGGCGAAAACAGCGTTGGTCTTACAATTGAAGGCATCGGCAAGGCAAACCTTATTTCTTCCGTTCATTATTTTGAGCTTCTCAAGAATGCAGGCATCAAGACTCACTATGTAAGCGCTGATGTTGAAAACGCAACAATGGAAGTTCTTCCCGGCAAGGTTTTCGGTCACGGCCTTGAAGTTATCTGCCGCCTTGTTGCAACAGGCAGCTTTATCCGCAGATACGGTGAATATATTGCAGACGGCACACCTCTTGAAGGCGGCTATGTTGAATGCACATTCAAGAACGATGCTCTCGGCGATCCTCTTGTTACAGGTGAAGGTCTTGCAGCACTCGGCATCATGAGCCCCGAAATGTTTGAGAGCATGAAGGCACAGACTCTTGCAATCACAAAGATTGTTGCAGACGACCTCAAGTCAATCGGTCTTGACCTCTGGGATATCAAGTTTGAGTTCGGTTATAACAATGACGAGGTTATCCTCATCGACGAAATTGCTTCGGGCAACATGAGAGTTTATAAGGACGGCAAGATTGTTGATCCCGTTGAACTCACAAAGCTTATCAACAACAGATAATTCAAAAGCCACACCGCTCGGTGTGGCTTTTTTAATGCGTAATTCGGAATTGTTTTGCGGCTGCTTGTGGGCAAGCCGCCCTACACGGTTGACAAACTGATTTTGCATTCACATTATAATTCCCGTGCGTCGGTTTTTCAACCAACCACCTTTACATTAAAGAAAAAACCAAGAAAAATGCGATGTAAACCGAAGTTTACATCGCAGATTTTTTATTTTTTATCAATAGTCTGAAGGAATTTGTTTGCAAGAGAAACAAGCTCCTTGCCCTTTCTGGTTTTTGATGCGATGGCGGAAACGGGCTTGAGCGGAATTTTACCGATATACTGCATGCCGGGGATGTTGAGCTCCTTGCCTACATGGTTTGAAATAAGCTTCTGAACCTCGGGATTTTCGATGATTTCGCCGAGATTATCGTCGAGAGAAAGCTTTTCGGGGTCAATTTCGTCGCCTGCGCCAAACCAGTTGCGTACAAAGGTTTCGCTGCCCTCGGGAAGCTTATATTCGGGGTTTTCAACAGCGGTGCCGTTGAGCGTGATTTTATGCTTGCATTTACCGCTTGTTGCGGTGATGATATTTTTGCCCTCTTTGATGACGGCGTCAAACTCGAATATCTTGTTGCCCTCAAGCGTAGTTTTTTCTCCGTTGATATTAAGAGTTACGCTGTCGCAGTTGGAATAAACCTTGATTTTTTGCTCGCCGAGAGGTCTGTCAACGAATCTTTCGCCGCAGATATGAACGAACTTTTCGTCTGACCAGAATGCTTTGTAGGCGTAGAAAGAATCCTTCTTTGTCTTACGGTCAATGGTAACAAGACCCTTGTTGTTTCTGCCTCTGACGCCGCCTTCGTTGCGGATAGCGGAGCCGAAATCAAACATGTTCCATACATATGAGCCCCAGAGCCAGTTGCGTTCATTGAAGGCTTTGATATAGTGCTCATGATAGAGAGCCTGATACTCCTCGGTGTAGTCGCCCTGAACAGGATTTGCAGAGTGAAGCTTTGTAACAGCCTCCGCACCGTATTCGGAGATGCAGAGCTTAATATGCGGCTTTTCGGAATGGAATTTATCGAGCCATTCGTCGATGGCGTCAACGGTCTGAACATACCAGCCGAAATAATGGTTGTAGCCGAGAATATCGGTGATTTCGTTGAGCTTTGAATTCATTGAGCAGAAGCTTACCTGAGCGCTTGTTGTGGGTCTTGTTGAGTCAAGCTTGTGAGCAAGGTCGTTAAGCTCTCTGATTCCGCTCAGAAGGGTGGGGGATGCTCCTGCGATTGAAATTTCATTCTGAACACCCCAGCAGAAAATGGAGGGGTGGTTATAATTCTGCTTGATAAGCTCCTCAAGCATCGTTTTTGCCTGAGGCTGTTTCTTTTTGCTGAATTTTGAGATAACGGGAATCTCTGCCCAGACGAGGAAGCCTTCTTCGTCGCAAAGGTCATAGAATTTTTCGTCATGCTGATAATGTGCAAGTCTGAGAGAGTTTGCACCCATTTCCTTTATGATTGCGATATCCTCTTTATGCTCTTTGAGTGTAAGTGCATTGCCGAGACCCTCTCTGTCCTGATGGCGGGAAACACCTTTAAGCTTGATATTTTTGCCGTTGAGATTAAAGCCTGTTTCGCTGTCGATGTTATATGCTCTGAAGCCGAAACGGTCACTGACTCCGTCGATAACCTCGCCGTCTTTTGTAAGCTTTGCAGTGAGAGTGTAGAGATAGGGGTTTTCCATGCCGTTCCAGAGATTGACCTCATCAACATTGAGGACTGCGATTTCAGCCGAAGCAGGTGCACAAGCCGTTGCAACCTCGTTGCCGTCGGCATCGGAGATTGAAAAATGCTTTTCAAGACCCTCGGTTGAACCTTCAACAAAGCTTTTGACAAAAACCTTGCCGTCAACTCTGGGGGTTATGAACATACCGCAAAGGCTCTTGTCGAGAAGTGCAAAATGAGAATCGGAAACCTCACAGATAATGTTGACATCTCTGTAGAGACCGCCGTAGAATGTGAAGTCTGCCATCTGGGGGTAAAGGAATTCGTTCGGGTTGTTATCAACATTGATTTCGAGCAGATTTTCGCCTTCGCGAAGGAGATTTGTTATCTCGAAACGGAACATTGAATAGCCGTTATCGTGGCTTCCTGCAAAAATACCGTTAACAAAAACCTCGCACACGGTGTTTGCACCGTTGATTTCGATGAAAACCCTGCCGTCATAGGCGGGGATAATTTTTTTATAGGCGCACTTGCCTCGCCAATACTCAAAGCCGTCGGTACCGCCCTGACCGTCAATTCCGTTCCATGTGTGAGGAAGGTTAACGGTTTCGGTTATGCCGTCTTTTGTGAAAGCCCAGACTTCGTTTATGTTGATTATTTTTCTCATTTTTATTTTTCCTTTCTGTTTGGTGCATATACAATATTTATTATATCATCAACTGCACATAAAAATCAAGGGCTGCCGTGAATGCAAAAAGCTCCGCCCGAAACGGACGGAGCAAAGCGGTTTTTATTTGTTGAAATACTGGGGAAGGAATTCCTTGTGAGCTTCCTTGAGTTCGTTGAAGCAGTTGACGGTCTTTTCCCAGTCGCCGACAAGAGGATGAACAAGCAGACCCTTGATTGCATAATCGTCATCGCCTGTTATTGCTGCCTTGACAGCGTATTTTTCATATGTCTTGACAACTCTCATGAGTCCTACGATATGGTCATTGATATGCTCTGTTACGGGAACGGGAGTTGCTCCGTCAGAACCGATAACGGCTGCGATTTCAACGATATCGTCATCAGCCATGAAGGGAAGAGTGCCGTTGTTTTTGATATTGACAACATGAACATCGCGCTTGTCATTTGCAAGAGAGTCAATAAGCGAAACGGCAGCGAGAGAATACTTGTGTCCGCCTCTCTTGTCGAGAAGAGCAGGCTTTGTTACGATTGCCTGATCCTTATACATTTCGAGAAGCTGTTCTTCGATATCCATGCAGACCTGAGCTCTTGTCTGCTCGTCCTCTCTCTGATGGGCAAGCTTTGCTTCGCGGCAGTAATAATACTGAAGGTATGATGAGGGGATTGCCTGAATGGTCTTGAGGCAGTCAATTGAGAAGCCGTCATCCTTGATGTTTGCCATAACCTTGGGGGAGAAGCCGCTGTCAATAAGTCCGGGAAGAAGCTCTTCGCCGTTCTTTTTGACTGAGGTAATCCAGCTGAGATGGTTAAGACCTACATATGTGATGTCGCTGTCCTCGCCTGTGATTTCCTTGATATCGTCAAGCATGTCAATGGGAACATTGCAAAGGCCGATATTCTTGACATTTGTGTTGTTGAGAATAAACTCGGTGATAATGCCCGAGGGGTTTGTGAAGTTAATGAGCCATGCATCGGGGCAGATAGCTTCAATGCGTTCGCAGATGTGCTTGATAACGGGGATTGTTCTCTGAGCCTTGAAGAAGCCGCCGATGCCCGTTGTTTCCTGACCGATGAGGTTATATTTCTTGGGGATGCTTTCGTCGAGATGACGGCAGGGGAGCTTGCCGACTCTTATCTGGGTAACAACGAAGTCTGCACCCTGAAGAGCTGTATCAAGATCATCGGTGAAAACAACCTCGCAGTCGCATTCTGCATTTTTGAGCATACGAACGCAAAGGTCGCCGACGATTGTTCTCTTTCTCTCGTCGATATCCATAAAGGAGATTTTTTTGAGCTTGAGGCTGTCCTTGGCTTTAAGGAAGCCGTCAACAAGTTCGGGGCAATATGTGCTGCCTGAGCCGATAACGGCTACGCTGATTTCTTTCATCTTTGTTTACTCCTTTCAGTTTGCAAATTCCTGCATAATCCAGTTGATGCAGCCTGTTACGGGAGGCTGTGTAAGCTTGATGAACTTCAGCTTCTTGCCGCTGTATTTTTCAGCCTTTTCAAGAAGCATGTCAAGATAAGCTTTGTTATCGAGCTTAACATTGATTGAGCCTGAAAGAACAACCTCAACCTCGTCACCGCCGAAATTAAGCTCGCGTGAAAGAGCGGCGATAAGGCGTGCGCCTCTTTCTGCCATTCTTTCGCAGTATTCGAGAGCGGGCTTATCGCCCTGCTTTGCTGCTTCGAAGAAGAAGCCTACGATGGTTCTGATATAATCGTCGCCGTTTTCGCCCTCGATTTTTTCAATGAGACCGAGAAGCTCTTCGCGGTTTTCGAAGCCGTATTCTTTCATGACCATATCGGTGATGAGTGTTTTTTCAAGGCCAAGGAAAAGCTCGTTATAAACAAGCTCGAAAGCCTTGATAACGATGTTTCCGCCGCCCGAGATATCGCCCGAAAAATCGCCGAGACCTGCAAGCTGCATGCGCTTACCTTCGGTATCAATTCCGTTGCAGCAAACGCCTGTTCCGCAGTTGTAGCCGATTGCGGCGCCCGTTTCGGAGCCTGCCTTGACAACGATAAAGCCGTCGTTATAAACCTCAAAGTTTTCAAGACCCTTGTCGCGGAGCATGCGGCACATGATATCATACTGATAGGGATGGTCAATGCCTGCAAGACCCATAAGGGTGAAGCTGATTTTTGAAAGCTCGGTGCCTGCCTTGCGGCAAAGCTCGTTGAGACCGTTCCAGATAATCTCGCTTGCGGCGTCAAAGCCGTCTTCAAGATTTTCATGGTTGCTGCCGGGACCGGTTACGGTTTCGAGCATTTTTTTGTTTTCGTCAAAGAGGGCGAATGCGGTTTTTGTTCCGCCGCCGTCAACGCCTATGTAATATTTCATCGGTAAAACCCCTTATAAATTATTTCTCTTCAAAAAGATCGCTGCAGACCTCGTCAAGGCAGAACATGCCTCTGCGGTAAGGTTCGCGGTCAATCCACATGCCGTTGGTGAAATCGGGGAAGGGTACGGGTGCGCCGCCGATTGCTATGGACTGCTCGGAAAGGCAGGTAACTGCCATCCATGTTGCGGCATCGTAAACATCAATGGGAGGCTGACCGCCGAGTCTTACGCTCTCTGCGAATGCGCTGAGAACAAGATAGTCCATGCCGCCGTGACCTGCGTGAACGCCGTCAATCCGATATTTTTTCCAGAGAGGATGCTCGAACTGCTCGAGATAATTATCGAAATCCTCGCCGGGATGCATCCAGTTGCCGTCTTCATGCTTTGTGAAGCCTTCAATGAAGAGGGTGTTGCCGTCTTCCATGTAAATGCCCTTTGTGCCCTGAACTCTGTAAGCTCTTGAATAATGTCTGGGAAGAGAGCAGTCATGAGTGAGAACAACGGTTTCGCCGTTTGCGCACTTGAGAACGGTTGTTACGATATCGCCCTGATTGAAGGAGTAATTTGCAAGGTCATAATCCTCGCCTTTGTTGGCTTTGATCCATTCGTTGAGGCCTCTTGATTTTGTGGCAAAGGACGAAACGGAAATATATCTGTTACCTCTGTTGATTTCAAGCACCTTTGAGATGGGGCCGAGCTGATGGGTAGGATAAAGCTCGCCGTTTCTGTGCTGGAAATTGAAGAGTCTGCCGTGGCGGTTTTCTCTGCCGAGAGAGATTTCATCGCGAAGGTCATGCTGATAGCCACCCTGCATATGTATGATTTCGCCGAAAAGACCCTGCTTTACCATGTTGTAGATAGCCATTTCTTTTCTGTCATAGCAGCAGTTTTCAAGGAGCATGCAGAACTTTCCTGTTTCTTCGCTTGCTCTTACCATCTGCCAGCATTCTTCAATGCTTGCAGCACCGCCGACCTCCATGGCAACATGCTTGCCTGCTCTCATCGCGTCGATGGCAATGCGTGCATGGGTAATCCATGTTGTTGCAACGAAAACCGCGTCGAGGTCATCTCTTGCGAGAAGCTCTTTATGGTCAAGGTAAACATCGGGAGTGTAGCCGACTTCCTCTTCAACAATTTTTCTGCCGTTTTCAGCTCTGTCTTCATATTTGTCGCAAACAGCGGGAACTCTTACGCCATCGCATTTGAGAAGCTCGCGAAGCATTCCGCTTCCTCTGCCGCTGATGCCTATCATGCCGATATTAACGAAATCTTTCATAACAATGCCCTCCGTGGGTTCAAAAAATGCGCATGCTTTCAAAGCATACGCATCTATTATAGCATTATTTTCAAAAAACTCAATTGTTATTTGAAATATCTTTTAAAATATTTTCTCCATTTTATGATATAAAGCGAAATTATACGGGTGAGGGCGATGTCATAGGCAACAAAAGCAACGCTCCCGGCTCCGAGAAGCATCGGAACGGCTATCATTCCGTATTCGTTGATTTCGTCAACAGTTACGCCCATGATGTATATGAGAATAAGATAAGCGGCAACCATTGTCAGGTTGAAAAGAACAACCTTGACAACCCAGCCGAGTGCGGGCGGCAGCTTGCTTTCGAGGATTGCTTTGATTATCGGATAATATCCGAAAAAGGCGATATACATCATTGCCACCTCTTTATCGGGAACAAGAAGAAAAGCAAGAATTGCAACAGCTGAAAAAACGCCGAACGCCCATTTTTTATCAATTTCAACAACAATGAAAACTATCAGCACGCCTGCGACGGCAGGGAGGGCATAGGTCAGAAACGGAACTATCGCAACGGATATCATAAGCACCAGCGAAAGTGCGGAAACAATTCCGCCGATGGCGCATTTTGAACTTTGCTTCAATTAAAACAACCTTTCGTCAGATAAATCAGCAGCAGGAAATGAGGTCGCCGCCCATGCATTCACAGCATGCGTCAGCGCAAAGAAGGTCGCAGCAGCAGTTGCAGTAGTTGCAGTCGTTATCCTTGCCCGAACGCGACTTTCTGCGTTCTGTGCGGTAACCGCCCGAGCGCGCGTTGATGACTTTATTATATGCCATTTTGTAGGTGTTGTTTGACGGATCCATTCTGCTTGCGGTTGCAAAATTGTTTGCCGCTTCTTCAAGCCAGCCTCTCTTTTGCATAACGGTTCCTTTGAGATAATACCACTGAGCGTCGCGGCTGTGTTCGGGCATACCGTCAAGAAGAATCTGCGCATCGTCAAGTCTGCCCGAATTGATTTTTGCCCTTATATCGGAATAGTCCGTGCCTGCTGAAGAATAGCCTGCATTGGTATAGCCCGAGGAGCTGCCGTAATTCATGATAATGCTGTCATATGCCTGATTGATTTCGTCCATTTTTCTCTGATCAGACTGGTATTTCTGCGCAAGGAGCTTATATGCCGCCTTGACCTGTTCAATCGGTGCGCCGACAGGTACGCCGAGAACTTCGTATGGATTTCTCATTTTTACACCTCATTCAACTGTGAAATTCTTCTTGTTTTCTGTTTTGCCGCCGTATCTTGAAAGAACTTTTTCGGCACTGCTTTCAAGACCGTCAAGAAGAATATTATCCGTGATATCATAAAAACGTTTTATATCAAGAGAATCAAGGGCTTCAAGGATTCCGCTCTGAGTGAGATTGAGCATGCCGCGGATTTTTTTGGCAAACTTTTTTCTTTTTTCACAGGAGGAAATGTCATCGCCCGAAAAAGGGTTGAACGCCCCTTTTTTTATATCGCTTTCAAGGTCGTCGGCTGCATCGAGAATATAGACAAATCTGCCTGTCAGATAGCCGATTGAATACATCGTATCCCTGACTTTTTCTTCGTAACCGAGAGAGAAAATTTTTCCCAATGCGTCTGCCGACGGATGCGCCGCTTCGTCAACGGAAGGCGAGGGCTTTGCTTCGGTTTTTGCCTGAAGCTTCATCGCTTCGGCAACTGCTTTTTCTGCTTCAGGAGCGAGCCTTGCGGCTTTTCTGTGCATGAGCGCAACAACGGGGAAAATGAGTGCCGCCGCGAGCTTTGAAAAAAAGCCCTTGTCGTGAAGATTATCGATAAGTTTATAGTAAACTGTTATTATTACTGCGTGCGAGCAAAAGTCAAAAACCTCTTTACTGCCGCAGATGAGACATTTTTTTGCAGGATTATAGGGGCAGTGTTTCTGCGTAAAACCGCAGCCCGAATCCGAGACGGCAAGCCGAAGTACGCAGGCGAGAGCAAAATCGTAGCTGAGAAAAAGCTGGGCAAAAGGGGAATAATTTCTGCCCAGTGCGCGGCACAGCGAGCAGTAAATTCCTCTGTAAAGCTCGAAATCTCGTATTTTCATATCGGGTTTGTATGCTCTTACATATCCCAGCAAGCTCTGACCTCCGTTGCTACATTATTATTCATTATATATGATATAACAATTTTTATCGGAATCGGTTAACATATTGTAAACTTTATATCGGAAACGGGCGTTCGAATAATTCTTCGTTTTTTAGCTGTCCGCAGAACAAAGTATATATTATGGCGGCTGCCATGTGTCACCCGGCTCCCCGTGGGCAATTCTGCCACCGCTGACGGCAGCCGCCTTGTTTTCAGGGAAATAAAAATTATTCCCTATTTCATTCTATGCCGCTTCAGGAATTCGGTTTGCGAAAAAATACCGCGGATATCCGCATGTCGGCAGGGAATGAAAAAAATCCCGTAATTCAGTGAATTTTTTGTGTAATATATCGGAAAAATAATTTTAAAAAAAGCTTTACAATAAGGAAGCTTTGTGATATAATTCTTCTTGCACATGCCCGCTTCTCGGATTTCGGAGTAAGCCTCTTTGAGGAACTTCACCTGCCGTTCTCTGGGGGCAGAGGCAAATATTATAATGAGGTGAAAACAAATGACACAGGCAGAAAAGACCGCAATCATGCAGGAATATGCAACTCACGAGGGCGACACAGGTTCACCCGAAGTTCAGATTGCTGTTCTCACAAAGAGAATTAACGACCTTACCGAGCATCTTAAGGTTCACAAGAAGGACCACCACTCCAGAAGAGGCCTTCTTATGATGGTTGGTCACAGAAGAAACCTTCTTGCTTACCTTCAGAAGGTTGATATTGAGCGTTACCGTTCAATCATTGCAAGACTCGGCATCCGTAAATAATTTTCGCCAAAGCAAGCAGGCAGGATATTCATTTCCCGCCTGCTTTGTTATGTTAAAATGCATCCTTTCAGGTGGCCGAGCAACGGTTTTAGCAGTGAATCGAGTTCCCGAGAGCTTTCGGAAATTGGATTTATTGCTAAGCCGGGCCGCCTGTGGAAATATAAAATTCAGAGAGGTAATTACAAATGTTTTTTGAAGCTTTCAAAAAGTATGAAACCGAAATTGCCGGCAGACCTTTTGTTGTTGAAGTCGGTAAGATGGCTCAGCTTGCAGGCGGCGCATGCCTTGTCCGCTACGGCGAAACAAACGTCCTCTGCACAGCTACAATGGCTGCAAAGCCCCGCGAAGGCGTAGATTTCTTCCCCCTTTCAGTTGACTATGAAGAAAAGCTCTATTCCGTCGGTCGCATTCCCGGCTCCTTCCAGCGCCGCGAAGGCAAGGCAAGCGAAAAGGCTACTCTTGCTTCCAGAGTTATCGACAGACCTATCCGTCCTCTTTTCCCCAAGGATATGAGAAACGATGTAGGCGTTGTTGCAACTGTTATGTCAGTTGACCCCGACTGCCAGCCCGAAATCACCGCTATGCTCGGTGTTTCAATCGCTATCTCAATTTCCGAAATTCCGTGGGAAGGCCCCATCTCGGGCGTTGTTGTAGGTCTTGTTGACGGCGAATATGTTATCAACCCCACTCTCGAACAGAGAGCAAAGAGCGATATGTATGTTACCGTTGCTTCAACAAGCGACCTTGTTGCAATGATCGAAGCAGGCGCTAACGAAGTTTCCAACGACGATATGTATGACGGCATTATGTTCGCTCATAAGGAAAATCAGAGAATCGTTGAGTTCATCAACATGATCAAGGCTGAATGCGGCAAAGAGAAGGTTGACTTCCCCTCAAACGATCCCGATCCCGAAATGTACGAGGCAATCAAGGATTTCGCTATCGAAGATATCCGCTTTGCTCTTGACACAGATGATAAGAGAATCCGTGACGAGCGTCTTAAGCCCGTTTACGATAAGGTTCATGAGAAGTTCGATGAAATCTATCCCGAAATGGAAGTTAAGATTGAAGAATGTCTCTATAAGGTTCAGAAGTATGTTGTACGCCGCTGGCTTCTTGATGACGGCAAGCGCGTTGACGGCAGAGGAATCAACGAGATCCGTCCTCTTAACGCAGAAGTAGACCTTCTTGACAGAGTTCACGGTTCAGGTATGTTCACAAGAGGTCAGACTCAGGTTCTTTCAATCACAACCCTCGGCCCCATGAGCGATGCTCAGCTTCTCGACGGTCTTGATGAAGAAGAATCAAAGAGATATATGCACCACTACAACTTCCCCTCATATTCGGTTGGCGAAACAAAGCCCTCAAGAGGCCCCGGCAGAAGAGAAATCGGCCATGGTGCACTTGCAGAGCGTTCGCTCATCCCCGTTCTTCCTTCAGTTGAAGAATTCCCCTATACAATCAGAGTTGTTTCAGAGGTTCTTTCCTCAAACGGTTCAACATCTCAGGGCTCAGTCTGCGGTTCAACACTTTCTCTTATGGCAGCAGGCGTTCCCATCAAGGCTCCCGTTGCAGGTATTTCCTGCGGTCTTATCACAGAAGGCGACCGTTTTATGACAATGGTTGATATTCAGGGTCTTGAAGACTTCTTCGGCGATATGGACTTCAAGGTTGCAGGTACAAAGAAGGGTATCACATCCATCCAGATGGACCTCGAGGTTCACGGTCTTACTCCCGCAATCATCAGAGAGGCTCTTGATAAGACTTACACTGCAAGATGCTATATCCTTGACGAAATCATGCTTCCCGTTATCGCAGAACCCAGAGCAGAGCTTTCAAAGTGGGCTCCCAAGATGCTCACAACAAAGATTGATCCCGAAAAGATCGGCGATGTTATCGGCAAGCAGGGCAAGGTTATCCAGAAGATCTGCGCAGAATGCAACTGCAAGATTGATGTTCAGGAAGACGGTAACATTTTTGTTTCATCAACTGATATCAACGATGCACGCAGAGCAATCTCCATTGTTGAAACAATTGCGAATGATCCTGAGGTCGGCGCAATCTACAAGGGTGTTGTTACCCGCCTTATGAGCTTCGGCGCATTCGTTGAAATTGCTCCCGGCAAGGAAGGTATGGTTCACATCAGCCAGCTCGATGTCAAGAGAACAGAGAAGGTTGAAGATGCCGTAACAGTCGGCGACGAAGTTATCGTTAAGGTTCTTCCCAAGGATGATCAGGGCAGACTCAACTTCTCACGCCGCGAGGCTCTCATCGAGGTTGAAGGTCTTGTTCCCGAAAACACCGTTTCAGACGCTCCCAGAAGAGCTCCCAGAAGAGACTTCAAGGGCGACAGAGGCGTCAGAAGCAGAAGAAACAACGATCAGTAATCAGATAATAAAAGGCTTGCACGGTTTCGTGCAAGCCTTTTTGCGGATAATGAGCTGTGAACAGGAAAAGTAAAAAGCAGAAACCGCCGACGGATTTCCGTCAGCGGTTGATTTTTTATCCGAAGTTTTTGACAACCTGAGCAAATGTATCTGCAATGGTTTTCTGTGCGTTTGCGTCAAGAGCGTTTGTTTCATGATAGTGTCTGTTGCCCAGGCGGTCACTTGTTGTGTTGAGATAAGGCTGGGTGGGATGAAGAACAAAATCATTGGGCGGAACAACATAGCCCGTCATATCGTTTGAAACGCCGAAAACGATGATTGACTTGTCGCCTGCGATATCTGCAAGCGGAGTGGGGTTGATTTCGGGGCCTTTACCTGTGCCTGATTCTTCAGCAGAAAGATAATTACCGTAAACTGTGGGCATGAAGTTTTCGCCGGGAAGCAGCAGCAGCTTCTGACCGCCGACGGTCATATAAGTAATTTCGGACTCAATGGCTATGCCGATATCAGTTTTGTCGCTCGGATATGCTTTGAAGCTCATAACGTTGCGCATTGCAAGAAGAGTCAGAACATAGTTGCCGACGGGATAATAGAACGGTTGCTGAATGAACTTGATTTCGGGCTTGAGCTCTTCATCGGTGATGCTCATTGCGGCGTCGGCAATGGTTTCGCCCTGAAGCTGAATGTTATGCACATTGTCCTTGTCGTCAAATTCCGCCGCGTCCATACCTCCGACAGGGCCAACAGCATAAAGCACATCTGCGCCGTTTTCCTTTGCGATTTTTTCACGGAGATAATAGGGATATTCAGCGCTGAGAAGTCTGTTTGAGCCGCCGAGTGAATTGGGATGTGCGGCAAAGTTGAGCATCCAGATTTCCTTTGAGCCGTCATCGGGAGCGAAACGGAATCTCGCAAGAATTTCGTGCTTATATTTAAAGCGTCTGCCCGTTGAAAGACCGTCTTTGATTTCGGTTCTGCCGTTATAGAGCTTGCCTGCTTTTCTGTTTTTATAAGCGGCAACGGCAACCTCAACAGCCTTATCCATAAGCATTGCCATATACTGCGGATCTTTGCCGTTTGAGGGAATGCTGACAAGGTTGGGTTTGCCCCAGTAGCCGACAGTGTCGATGCCCGAATGGCTGTGGGTGCAGCTGAAATTGATGAGCTTACAGCCCTTGATTTCGGGGCAAGCAAGAATTTTTTCTCTGATTGCGTTAACTTCTATTCTTGTCAGACCGACGATGTCTGCGCCGAGCCAGAGGATGCCCTCGTCGTCTCCGCAGTCAAGCCATACCGCGCTGATATAAACGGGAGTGAGAACGCCTTCCATTTTGTGTCCCGAGCCGTGACCTGCAATCCAATAGATTTTATCTTTGTCGGAAAGATCGGGCATAATTTCTTCTCTTGCAAAGCCTGCGCGGAAGCCTGTGCCGACGATTACGGTAGGCTTTTTCTGCTCGATTTCGGGAGCGGCGCCCTGTTTTGCAACCTTTTTGCCGAAATTTTTGGCTATGGCTGCTATGCCTTTTGAGGCGAGGTCCATAATATCCATAATATTTTCTCCTTTATGCAAATTATTACATTTTAATTATATATCCAAACGTTACAACATTCAAGAGGTAATTGCAACACAATAAAATAAACGGTGTTGATTTGCCTGCGGACATATGGTATGATGAAAGCGGAATATTTTACAAAAGGAGAGAGAATATGGCTAAAATTATCGGAGAGACAATCAAAAATATCCCTTGGCAGGAAAAGCCTGAGGGCTACAGATATCCCGTCTGGAGATACAGCGGCAACCCGATTATTACAAGAGACAATCTCTATATGGCAAACAGCATTTTCAATTCTGCGGTTGTACCTTTCGGAGACGGTTTTGCGGGCGTGTTCAGAGTTGATGTTATGAGCCGCGACCATACTCTTGTTGTGGGTTACAGCAAGGATGCGATAAACTGGGAGCTGGAGGAGAAAGTGATTTTCAGAGGCTATGACCCCAGACTCTGCCTCATTGACGGAAAATATTATCTTTCATGGGTTAACCTCACTCCCCACGGAACAACAATCGGTATTGCTTATACAACAGATTTCAAGGAATGGACACAGCTTGAGGATGCATGCTATCCCGTTGCGAGAAACGGTGTGCTTTTTCCGAGAAAGGTCAACGGCGAATATCTTCTTCTCATCCGTCCCTGCGACAGAGGTCACACGCCCTACGGCGATATTTTTCTCAGCCACAGCAAAGACCTTACCTATTGGGGTAAGCACCGATTTGTTATGAAGCCTGAAAAGAACTGGGAGATGACAAAGGTCGGCGCAGGTCCGACTCCTATTGAAACAGACGAAGGCTGGCTGATGTTCTATCACGGCGTGCTTACAAGCTGCAATGGCTTTACATATGCCATGGGCGCCGCAATTCTCGATAAGGATGAGCCGTGGAAGGTGCTTCACAGAGCGGACTGCTTCCTGCTTGCACCGCATGAATTATATGAGTTTGTGGGCGATGTGCCTAATGTTGTTTTCCCGTGTGCGGCTCTTGCCGATGCCGAAACAGGCAGAATTGCAATCTATTACGGCGCGGCGGATACAAGCGTTGCCCTTGCATTCACAACTGTTGACGAAACAATTGATTTTATCAAGAAAAACGATCTTATCAAATAAATATTTTATCAAACAAAAAAGGCTTACACGAAACCGTGTAAGCCTTTTGCTTTTTATTATTTGCCTCCGAACATCATAAGCAGGAAGCCTGCTGCAACTGCGGAGCCGATAACGCCTGCAACATTCGGTCCCATAGCGTGCATGAGAAGGAAGTTTGTGGGGTTATATTTTCTGCCTTCAACCTGAGCAACACGGGCTGCCATAGGTACTGCGGAAACACCTGCCGCACCGATAAGGGGATTGATTTTGCCGCCTGTGACGATATAAAGCACCTTGCCCAGAAGCACACCGCCTGCGGTTGAGAATGCGAATGCAGTAAGACCGAGGACGATGATGAGAACTGTTTTGAGCTGAAGGAAGACTGCGCCGTTTGCCGTTGCACCGACTGTAAGACCGAGCATAATGGTAACCATGTTTGTCATTGCATTTTGTGCAACATCGCTGAGTCTTTCGGTAACGCCGCATTCCTTGAAGAGGTTACCCAGCATGAGCATGCCGATAAGGGATGCGCAGGAGGGAATAAGGAATGAGCAAAGAACTGTAACGACAATGGGGAAGATGATCTTTTCAGCCTTGCTGACCTTGCGAAGCTGCTTCATTTCAACCTTTCTTTCTTTTTCGGTTGTGAGAAGCTTCATGATGGGAGGCTGAATAAGAGGAATAAGAGCCATGTAAGAATATGCCGCAACCGCTATCGGAGCAAGCAGGTCGGGTGCAAGCTTACCTGTGAGGAAGATTGCTGTAGGACCGTCTGCGCCGCCGATGATACCGATTGATGCAGCCTCTTCAACGGAGAAGCCAAAGGTTCTGGCGAGAAGGAAAGCGACATAAACACCGAGCTGAGCTGCGGCGCCGAGAATAAGGCTGATAGGATTGGCAAGAAGCGGACCGAAGTCGGTCATAGCTCCGATACCAAGGAAGATAAGGCAGGGGAAGATTGAACTCTTAACGCCTGCATATATCAGCCTGAGAACGCCGTTTTCGTACCAATGTGCAGGCTTTACGCCCTCTGCGAGCTCTGTCATAATGCCTGCAGGGTCATCCATAAGACCTGCGCCGGGCAGGTTTGCAAGCAGAATGCCGAAAGCGATAGGTACAAGAAGAAGGGGCTCGAACTTTTTAACGATTGCAAGGAAAAGCAGGATGAACGAAACGAGAATCATAACGCCTTCCTGCCATGTGAGAAGAGCGAAGCCTGATTCCTGAACGAGCTTCAGGAGAACTTCTTTTGCCATTTCCATCATTTCGCTTCTCCTCCCTTCTTGTCATCAATAAGTCTGATTGATTTGAAGCTGAGTCTGTTAAGCGGAATGCTGCTCTGCTGAGAAACAATAGCCATAATAACCGCAGCTGTTTTTTCATCAACGCCGACAAGGTCAACCTCTCCGTTATTTACCCCTGCAGGTGCAACGGCGGGGGTATCGGTAGCTTCGGAAGTTGCTTTTTTTGAAAACTTCAGTTCAATAATTCTGATGATTTTTGAAATCAGAAGAATAAAAACGGCAATCAACGCAAGCGTCGCCATAACCACGATTATACCGAGCATAGCGGTGAGGAAATCGTTGGCGTCGGGGATTTGAAATTTAATATCCATTTTGCCTCCTGTTGAGGTTTAGTTTTTATCTTTTTTATCGGGGATGCTGTTAAGAGCATTGACAACCGTAACAACAACTGCGGTTACCACAAAGATGCCGAGCATACCCTTGCCCATATAGGGCAGTGAATCCATAAGGAACTGAACGTTAAATAAATCCATTTTTTAAACCTCCTTATCAGCGGAAGAACGCAAGGATAAGACCGCCGGCAATAACCGAAGCAACCTGACCCGAAACGTTAACACCGATTGAGTGCATAAGAAGGAAGTTCTGGTTATCCTCTTCAAGACCGAGCTTATGAACAACTCTGGCTGACATGGGGAACGCAGAAATACCTGCAGCACCAATCATGGGATTGATTTTTTCCTTGAGGAAAAGGTTCATAATCTTTGCAAGCATAACACCGCCGAAGGTATCAACGATGAATGCAACGAGACCGAGACCCATGATGATGAAGGTTTCTTTCTTGAGGAATTCATCGGCCTGCATACGGGATGCGATGGTGATGCCGAGGAAAATGGTGATAAGGTTTGCAAGAACCTTCTGCGCTGTTTCTGAAAGTGAGTTAAGAACGCCGCATTCGCGGATAAGGTTACCGAACATAAGGAAGCCGATAAGTGCAACCGCATCAGGTGCAACAAGGCCAACGATACCGGTAATGATGATGGGGAAGAGAATCTTTGTTCTCTTTGAAACCTTCTTGCCCTTATATACCATTTTAATTTTTCTTTCAGCCTTTGTTGTGCAAAGCTTGATGATGGGAGGCTGAACAAGGGGAACGAGTGCCATGTAAGAATAAGCGGCAACCATAATGGGAGCAAGATAGTTGGATTTAAGTTCCTGCGCAACGAAGATTGATGTGGGGCCGTCAGCCGCACCGATGATGGCGATTGAAGCGGCGTCATTGATTTCAAAGCCGAGGAATGAAGCTGCGCAAAGAGTGAAGAATATACCGAACTGTGCTGCCGCGCCGAAGAACATAAGCTTCGGGTTGGTCAGAAGCGGTTCGAAGTCAATCATAGCGCCGATGCCGATGAAAAGAATCAGAGGGAACAGCTCATGACCGTTGATGCCGATGTCAAAAAGGTGTTCAATAACTGCTGCGGCACCCGAATGAGGCAGGTTGACAAGGATTGCACCGAAGCCCATCGGAAGAAGAAGGGTCGGTTCCATCTCCTTTGCGATTGCGAGATAAATCAGCAAACCGCCGATAGCCCACATCGCAACCTGACTCCACGTGACATCGAGCAGGGTTTCATATAAAACTTCCATTGATGTAACCTCCGATTAAAGAACAGCAAGAACGTCGTCGGTGTTAACTGTTGAGCCTTTAGCAACGGGAATCTGCTTTACAACGCCGTTGCAGGGAGCAACGATATCGTTTTCCATTTTCATTGCTTCAAGAACCATAAGTACATCGCCTGCCTTAACTGCAGAGCCGACGCTTACATTTACGCTGAGAATTGCACCGGGCATGGGAGCGAGAACCTTTGTGCCGTCAGCTGAAACGGGAGCAGCTGCTGCAGGAGCTGCGGCGGCAACGGGTGCTGCGGGAGCTGCAGGTGCAGCGGCAACAACGGGAGCGGCAGCTTCTGTTACATTTGTAACAACTGCTTCGCACTCATTAACTTCTACTTCATAATTTTTTCCGTTAAGGGTTACTACATATTTCATTTATTTATCCTCCATCAAGCGAATTGATTTAAAGCTGAGTCTGTTGAGCGGAATGCCGCTTTTATAGCTTACAAGAGCCATAATGACTGCGGCGGTTTTTTCGTCTGTATTAACAAGATCGAGGGAACCGCTGCTGATGCCCTCTGCAGCCGGTGCAGCGGCTGCGCTGCTTACGGGAGCTTTTTCCTCTGCAACGGGTTTGGTGTTTTCAGTAGTTTTGCTGTCTCTGACTTTTGCGTAAAGCGTGTAAACGAGAGCGATAACAAAAACAACTGCGAGCGCAAATGCAGGAGTTTTGATAAAATCCAAAAAAGTCATTTTTGTTCTCCTTATATCTCTCTGATTGTGTATCTGAAGGTATTTCTTTCTTTTTCGTCACGCTTTTCAAAGAAAGCTTCTGCCTGCATGGGGAATGCGATATAGGAAAGAACATCTTCGTCGCTCTTTGCCTTGTTGCCGAGTTCTGCTTTTGTTGCTTCAAAAGCGGGCTCAAGAGTATCTGCAAATCTGCCGGTGAAGGGCTTTTCATCGCCGAGAACAAGCTTCTGAAGCTCTTCGCTTACCTTACCGGGAGCCTGTCCGTATTCACCCTTGATATAGCTCTTTACTTCCTTGGAGATGTTCTTATATCTCTCGCCTGCGAGAACATTGGCTGTTGCCTGAACGCCTACCATCTGGCTCATGGGAGTTACGAGCGGAGGATAGCCGAGGTCTTCGCGTACTCTGGGAGTTTCAAGAAGAACTTCGTCAAGCTTGTCCAGCTTCTTCTGAGCTGTGAGCTGAGCAACGAGGTTTGAAAGCATGCCGCCGGGAATCTGATAGATAAGAGCATCTGTCTGAGTACCCATAACAACGGGGTTGAGAAGCTTGCTTTCAAGAGCCTTTGCTCTGACGGGCTTGAAGAAATCGTTGATTTCCTTGCAGATGTTTTCGTCAACATCAACCTCATAGCCGTACTGCTTGAGGGTATAAACGAGGGTTTCGGTTGCGGGCTGAGATGTGCCGCCCGAGAAGCAGGAGATTGCAGAGTCAATAACATCTGCGCCTGCTTCAACGCACTTGAGAAGTGTCATGAAGCCGAGACCTGTTGTTGAATGAGTGTGAACAACGATGGGAACTTTAACATTTGCCTTGAGAGCCTTTACAAGGTCATAGCCTTCCTTGGGACTCATGATACCTGCCATATCCTTAATGCAGATGGACTGAACGCCGAGAGCTTCAATCTCTTTTGCAAGCTTTACATAGCTTTCAAGGTTATGGATGGGGCTGATTGTATAGCAGATTGTGCCTGATGCGTGAGCGCCGCACTTGAGAGTTTCGTCAACTGCAACTTCGATGTTTCTTACGTCGTTGAGTGCGTCGAATATACGGATGATATCAATACCGTTCTCAACGCTCTTTCTGATGAACATGCGGACAACATCGTCGGGATAATGCTTATAGCCGAGAAGATTCTGACCTCTGAGAAGCATCTGAAGCTTTGTGTTGGGGCAGGCTGCTTTGATCTTGCGCAGTCTTTCCCAGGGATCTTCGTTCAGATAGCGAAGGCATGAGTCGAATGTTGCTCCGCCCCAGCATTCAAGAGAATAATAGCCTGCAGCATCGAGCTTTTTAAGAATGGGCTCGAAATCCTCAAAGGGCATTCTTGTTGCGATGAGGGACTGGTTGGCATCTCTGAGCACGGTTTCGGTGAAATTAACTTTCATTGAACTGACAGTCCTTTCTTTGATATATAGAAATTATTTAAAAACAAAATCAGAATTCGATGCGTGCTGCGATGTAATCCTCGAGAGCATCGATTGAAATGCGCTCCTGCTGCATTGTGTCTCTGTCTCTGACTGTTACGCAGTTGTCTTCAAGCGAGTCAAAGTCGAAGGTGATGCAGATAGGTGTGCCGATTTCATCTTCGCGGCGGTAGCGCTTACCGATTGAGCCTGTTTCGTCAAAGTCGACCATGAACTTCTTCTGGAGCTTTTCGTAAACCTTGAGAGCATCGGGAGAAAGCTTCTTTGAAAGAGGAAGAACTGCTGCCTTGAAGGGAGCGATTGCAGGGTTGAGATGAAGAACAACTCTTGTATCGTTCTTTTCTGCATCGATAACTTCTTCGTCATATGCTTCGCAGAGAAGAGCGAGAACGGTTCTGTCAAGACCGTAGGTTGATTCTATGATAAAGGGAATGAATTTTTCGTTAGTTTCGGGATCAAGATAATCCATCTTCTGACCGCTGTATTCCTGATGTCTTGTAAGGTCGAAGTTGGTTCTGTTGTGGGTGCCGTTGACTTCGCCCCAGCCGAAGGGGAAGAGGAATTCGATATCGCAGGCAGCCTTTGCGTAGTGAGCAAGCTTTTCGTGGTCGTGGAAACGGAGATTCTCAGCGGCAATGCCGAGATCCTGATAATATTTCATGCCGTATTCCTTGAAGTAATCGTAAAGCTCGTTATCTGTTCCCTCTTTGCAGAAGGTCTGGAACTCCATCTGCTCGAACTCGATTGTTCTGAATGTGAAGTTGCCGGGGGTGATTTCGTTTCTGAAAGCTTTACCGATCTGACCGATGCTGAACGGAAGCTTTGCTCTCATTGTTCTCTGAACATTGAGATAGTTTACATATTCACCCTGAGCGTTTTCGGGACGGAGATAAATAACATTTTTGCTGTCATTTGTAACGCCTCTGAATGTCTGGAACATCAGGTTGAATTCTCTGATATCGGTGAAATCGTGCTTGCCGCAGTGGGGGCAGGGGATTGAGTGAGCCTTGATATACTCAAACATTTCTTCTTTTGTCATGCCGTCTGCATGTGCATCGGGGTTGAAATCATCAATAAGGTTATCTGCTCTGTGGCGCTTTTTGCATTCCTTGCAGTCAAGAAGAGGGTCGGAAAAGCTTGCAACATGTCCGCTTGATCCCAAACTCTGGGATGCATGAGGATATCTGCGTCAACCTCATAGCTGTTTTTTCTTTCCTGAATGAATCTTTTGCGCC
>JAZPXO010000011.1:0-11313 GCA_045543735.1 Acutalibacteraceae bacterium | reverse complement strand
TTGCGCAATAACATTCAGAAGGGTTGTTTTACCAGAACCGTTACCACCGTAGAAAATCGTTACGGGCGAAAAACTGATATGCTCCAATTCTTTGTCGGGAAAAATCTTGAACGGATACATCGTATTGAAACAGGTTCTGTTCTCAAATCTTATAAACTGAATTTCCGTATAGTCAGACGGCAGAGAAAATCTTTCAAGATACAACATATTGCTCCTCCTTTTGGGGTTATGCTTTGATTATACAATCTTTACTGTGTCATAAAACGGACAAACAAAAGTTTTTTCGCGAATTATCTGCTGAATCTGTCGGTTTTTAAGAGTTCACAATTTGTTTACAAATAAAATTTCACATTTTGCTGTTTATTTTTGTTAATATATATTGGATATTCTCAAAAAGGAGGTGTTTAGCGGTTTGACTCAGAAACTGAATAAGACAGAAGAAGAAATCAAAGAAATTGTCAATAAATACAGCGCTTTGATTTTCCGTATTTCTTACTGTATTCTCTGCAACCCCGACGATGCAGAGGATGCCGTTCAGGAAACCTTTCTTAAATATCTCACCAAGGCTCCCGAATTCAACGGCGAAGAGCATCAAAAAGCCTGGCTGATAAAGGTTGCGGCGAACATCAGCAAAAACATGCTTATGTTCCGCCTGAAAAGAGAAACAGTCAGTCTTTACGATATCAAGAACATCGGCATCGGCGAAAATGATTATGAAACCTTTGAACTGATTATGAGCCTGCCGGCTAAACACAAAATCGTTATGACTCTTTACTATGTTGAAGGTTACAGAAGCAAAGAAATTGCCGAAATAATCGGAATCAGTGAAGAAGCAGTAAGAAAACGCCTTCAAAAAGGAAGAGAAATACTGAAATATGAAATGGAAAAGGAGAATTTTCTGTGATTGACCGTTATATAAAAGATTATGTCAGATTAGTCGGATCAATTTCACTCCCACAGGATAAAAAAGACCGTATCACCGATTATCTGATAAAAACCTGCACGGTAAACAAAGAAACATCAGGCAAATATGTCGCGGCGGCATCGGCTGTTGCTGTTGTAGTTATCAGCTCCCTTCTGATTGCACGCGGAATTAAACAGGATATTAACATTATGTGAGGTACAGTCCAATGAACAGTTTATCATCGAATCCGTTTTTTAAATGTGAAAACAGCTCTCTGCCCCTCGGCTTTGAAGTGCCTGACACTTCAATGTTCGGAATGATCAGAATTACGGCAGAAAACCAGCCCGACTCTCTCGCTTATGAGTATTTCGGAACAAAATGCACCTACGGAGAAATGATGAAAAAGATTGAGGCAATCTCAGGTGCATATTACAGCATGGGTGTGCGCAAGGGTGAAATTGTTACCATCGTAATGCCCAACACTCCCGAAGCTGTTATCAGCATCTATGCGCTCAACAGAATCGGTGCGGTTGCAAACATTCTCCATCCCCTTTCAGCTCAGGAAGAAATCAAGAACCATATTAACAGAGTTAACAGCAAGGTTCTTCTTTGCGTTGATATCTGCAACGAAAAGATTTCAAACATCATTAACGAAACTCCTCTCAAGCACGTTATCGTTGCATCGGCAGGCAATTCAATGCCCGCTGTAATGAGAACGCTTTATGCCCTTAAATGCATAAAGAACTTCAAATATGACAAAAACGACAAGAGATATCTCTCATGGAACGAGTTTTCCGCAAAATCCGCAAATGCTGAAGAGTATAAGCCCACAGGCGATATGAATAAGGAAGTTGCGGTTATCCTTCACAGCGGCGGAACAACAGGCACTCCCAAGGACATCATGCTCTCCAACTATAATTTCAACTCATTCGGAATTCAGGCGGTTCTCACCCTCAGAGATGTTAAGTCAGGCGATAAAATTCTTGCAATCCTTCCGATTTTCCACGGCTTCGGTTTAGGCGTTTGCGTTCATGTTTCATTCTGCTTCGGCGCATGCTCTGTTCTTATTCCTCAGTTCAACGCAAAGAAATTTGCAAGCATCCTCAAGAAGAACAAGCCCTCTATGATTTTCGGCGTTCCTACTCTTTACGATGCACTTCTCAAAGCGAAGGGTACGGATAAGATTGACTTCTCTTTCCTTAAATATGCCGTAAGCGGCGGCGACACGCTTCCTGAAAAGCTTGAAAAGAGCGTTAATGACTTCCTCGCCGCTCACAACTCAGATATCAAAATCTGCGAAGGCTACGGCATGACCGAAGGTCTTGCGGCTCTCTGCCTTTCAGTCGGTGATAACTATAAATCCAGAACCATCGGCAAGCCCCTCATCGGAACAGAAATGTGCATCGTTGAGCCGGGAACAACCAACGTTCTCCCTGCAAACGAAGACGGTGAGCTCTGCGTCAGCGGTCCCACTGTTATGATAGGCTACAGAAACAATCCCGAAGAAACCGCAAACACTCTCCTTGTTCACGCTGACGGCAAAACATGGCTCCATACAGGAGATATGGCGGCAATTGATGAGGACGGATTTATCCATTACAAACTCAGAATCAAGAGAATGATGATCACATCGGGCTTTAACGTTTACCCCACTCAGATTGAAAACGTTATTGAAGAGCTTGATTATGTTGATAAATGCGTTGTTGTTTCAATCCCCCATCAGTACAAAAAAGAGGTTGCAAAAGCATATATCGTTCTTAAAAACGGAAAAGAAAAGAACGAGGAAACCGAGAACGAAATCCGTGCATACTGCAAAAAGAAGCTCATGCATTACAGCGTACCTTATAAATATGAGTTTGTTGATCTTCTTCCCAAAACTGCTTATAACAAGATCGACTTCATGAAGCTTCAGAAAGAAAGCGCCAAGGAGGCAGTCAGCTGATGAAAAAGCCCGCTACATGGGGCTACAGACTGTTGACTCCCCTTCTGACTCCCATATTTTTCTTTTACTACAGTCCTCGAATCATAGGAAAAGGAAATATCCCCCAAAAAGGTGCTGTTGTTATCTGCAGCAACCACAAGCATGTTCTTGATCAGTGTCTCGCCGCACCCGCAACTCACAGACCGATAAACTATATGGCAAAGGCGGAATATTTCAAAGGTCCGTTTGCATGGTTTTTCAAGCTTGCAGGCTGCATCTGCGTTAACCGTAACGGACATGATGAAGAAGCCAAAGCTTCTGCAAATGCTGTTCTTTCAAACGGCGGTGCGCTGGGCATTTTTCCTGAAGGCACAAGAAACAAAACCGATAATCTGCTCGGCGAATTCAAATACGGCGCAGCATCTCTCGCCTGTAAAAACGAGGCAATGATGGTTCCCGTTGCAGTTACGGGTGAATACAAATTCAGAAGCAAAACCCTTTGCTCGCGAATCGGCAAACCTTTTTCAACAAAGGGCATGACCGTTGAACAGGCAAACGAACGCCTTCACAGCGAAATCGTTAAGCTTATAAACGAGAATCTTGCTGAGGGCTACGGCACTCCCGAGGAATTCGAAAGAGCCAAGCGTTACAGCATCTGAAAAAGCAAATACATACAGACGCAGGAATATGATTAAATTCATATTTCTGCGTTTTTTGCTTGCCGAAAGCAAATGAATATGTTATATTGAACTCAATAACATCCAAGGAGTTTTTATATGCTTAAAACAGCAAAAAATGCAGGTGCGGATAACCTGACGCCCTCTGTACCCCAGTATTTTTCATGGATTAACAACACCAACGAGGGTTCAACGGAAAAACAGACTCTTATAAACCTTGAATTCTTCAGATATCTTCAGGATACCTACGGAATGAAGATAAAAATATACGCCTGGGATGCAGGAAACTTTGACGGCGCAAGCGAAGGCTACGGCAACCTGAACAGCCCGAAATTCCGCGCCCAATATCCTGATGAATATAAAAATGTTGTCGCAAAAGCGAAGGAACTCGGCATTCGTATGGGTCTGTGGGGAAGCCCTGATGGCTACGGCGATACCGAAGAATCGCAGAAGGAACGCTTCGATTTCTTTGTTCACCTTTGCCGTGACCATGATTTTGCCCTTTTTAAGCTTGACGGTGTTTGCGGCAGACTCCGCCCCGAAAAAGCCGGAGTTTTTGCAAAAATGCTTCAGGAATGCCGAAAATACTCCCCTGACCTTATCGTACTGAATCACCGCCTCGATTTCTATGAGGCAGAGGAATTCATAACAACCTATCTCTGGAACGGAACCGAAACATATGTAGATGTTCTCTCCTGCAACCAAAACACCGCAATGCACGGCAGAGCATTCATGTTTGAAAGAGGACATACCGATAACCTCGAGCGTCTCGCGGAGGATCACGGTGTATGCATCTCATCTTCAATAGACTATTTTGAAGACGAGCTTATTTATCAGGCTTTTAACCGTTCTCTTATTCTCGCCCCCGAGATTTACGGCAATCCCTGGCTGATGCGCGACGATGAATTCGCAAAGCTCGCAAGGGTTTATAATCTTCATGCAAGAAACGCCGCAATTCTTGTTGACGGCAAGCTTTTGCCCGAAAGCTACGGCAACAACGCTGTTTCAAGAGGCAGCGCTTCAAAACGCTTTATCTCGACGGGTAATAACTCATGGGAAACAAAGAAAATAACGGTCAGAATAGGCAAAGAAACGGGAATTGATTCCGACGGCCCGATTGCCGTCAACCTGCATCATCCGTATGAAAAGCATATCGGCACATTTAACATCGGCGACGAGGTTGAAATTGAGCTTATGCCTTTCAGGGCAACACTCATAGAGCTTGCCGCCGTTTCCGAAGCCGAGCCGATGCTCAGAAACTGCGAATATGAAATTATCAAAGAAGATAAAGACGGAAACCCCGTTGAAGTCAGATACCTTACTGCTGAAACCAAAGAAAGGGCTCCCCTCTTTATCGGAACTCTTGAAAACGAAGAAAAGAATCCTGCTCGCGGCGAATTCCTTTATGAAACTGCAATGTTTGCCATAGGAAACGATTCACTCGAAAGCAGGAGTCTGCGCCGCTCGGGAGAAACAAAAATCCCTCAGGTCAAGGCGGCAAGAGACGCTTTCTTCGGTCAGGAGCATTATAAGCTCCGCGGCTGCGAAGCAAGAAACATGTTCGACGGCAGACCCGATACTTTTTTTGATTCGCAAAGCAAAACTTATCTTGACGAAAACCGTCGCATTTGCGGCGGCTGCCTGAGGGTTGATTTCGGAAAAAGAATTGACTGCGACAGCGTTGAGATAGAATTTTTCTCAGGCGATTACGCAACCAGAGAGGTTGAAACACAGAAGCTGCCGCTGATTGCAGAATATTCATCCGACCTTATCCGCTGGGAAAGCTCCGACCCTGTTAAAATAAGCATAAGCGACGATGATTTCACCGCAAAAATAATCCGTTTCACAGCCCACACGCTCTATGACCTTCACGGCAAAAAAATTGTTGCAAGCTACGGCACGGGCGGAAAAATCCGTTATCTCCGAATTGAAAACCCCGTTGACAGAATATATGCTGTCAGACTCATCAAGGACGGAAAAACCGTTGAAACTCAAAACGCTTTTGCCAACAACATGCAGGCTCATTACCGCCATAAAAAGGTTGAGGTTGAAAAATGGCAGAGCTTTGTTCTGCCCGAATACAAGCAGGGCGCAAGCCTCGCAGTTGCCGTTGAAGGCACTCACGGCGAGGAATGCGTTTACTGCATTGCCGATTTTGACGGAGCTCTCTGCGGTTTCCCGAAAAGAGCCCCTGATTACAAAGCAAATCAATGGGAGCACGCCGTTTGCGGCAGTGACAAAAACAATACATTCTTTATCGAAATACCTGAAGGAATGCAAGGAAAAACAGTCACCGTTCACGCCGTTTTCAGCAACAGACATAAGGCTGATGCTGTGTGCAATGTTTATATCTGTGAAAAGCATTAATAATAAACAAAAAACGCAGAGGAGATTAACCTCTGCGTTTTTTAAATGATGATTATTATTTACCTGCGCGTTTTGCCGCTTTTGCTGCTGCTTTTTCTGCCTTCAGCTTTTCGGCATATGCCTTTTCTTCCGCTGCTTTGCGGTCAGCTTCTGCCTTTGCTGCTTCAAGAGCTGCTTCGTGGCGAGCCTTGGCTTCCTCATAAACTGCTGCAATTTCGTCAAGCTTTTCATAGTTTTCGCTCTGAGTCAGAAGCTTCTTTGCTTCATTGAAGGGCTTGGCTGCACGGCTGAAATTAGCAAACTCATCGCTGATTTTCTTTGATTCATCTCTTGCCGCCTTAAGCTCTGCCTTAAGCTCTTTTGCTTTTGCTTTTGCTTCGGCATAAGCTTCTTTTCCGTTGGATTTTCTGATATCTCTGAGCGAGTTGTTAAGAGCTTTAAGCTCTGCCTCAAGAGCATCCTCATTATCATAGCTCTTTTCGAGAACAGAATAATCGGGCTCTTCAAACTTTTCACCGTTTGAATAATACTTTTTAACTGCTTTGACCGCAGAAATTCTGTTCTGAGCAATTTCAATCGCTGCCTTGCGGATATCCTTTTCTTCTTTTGTGGTTTTGGACATTGCCTTTGCCGAAGCAAGCTCTGCCTTTGCTTCGCTTATATCCGTTGCAAGAACGCCGTCAAGTCCTGCACTGAAAACTGCCTTGCTCTGTGAAAGTCTGAAGCTGAATTCTTCATTTGAGAATTTATCGAGCTCATCGCACACAAATTTTGCAATTTCAATTTCTTCGTTATAAGCAACACTGTCAAGATAAGCTTTCTTTGCAAGCTTTCTTTCAGCCTTATCCTTGACCGACTTCCAAGCCTTCTTATCAACAACCACGGGAGTTTTCTCCGCCATTTCGCGTGAGCTGCGGATGATATCAATGGCTTCAACAAGGTCGCCGTCATTGAGAACACCGTTGCCGTAGTCCTCAAACATGCTGCGTACCTTGAGAACTCTGATAACCGATTTCTGCTTTCTTTCGTTGAAGTCATACCAGATATAAGGAATAACATTCATCGCCGCACCGACAGCCGCAACAACAACAAGAACCTGAATAAGGCTTGTAAGAATGCTGGGGTCATAAAGGGCTGAAAGCGCGTTGTTATAGTTATCCTGACCGTTTGCAAACTGCTCTGCAAGAATCGTGCCTACAGTTTTTCCGTCGCCGAGAACTCTGTTGAGAACCGCAGGATCGGATGTAACCATCGCCGCGTTTGCTTTCGTTAAACCGTTATTCTCATAAATTGCGGGAAGAACGGAAGATGTTGCAAGTGTTATAACAGTACCGATTGTTGCAACTGCAGAGAACATGCCGTCGATGCGCTCGCCTGTTCTGTACTGCTGATAGTCGCGGATATCCGCCTGAATGGAAGGGTTGAGAATATGCATGAACGAACCCATAAGAGCGTTGAGCCAGAGGCAACCCATTACCAGCCATATCGTAATGCCCGAAATCTCTCTTACAAACGGAAGCATCATAAGAATAAATATGATGTTAAAAATATTTGTTACAACAAGAACAGCTTTTTTGCCCCATTTTTTAACGCAGAACGGTGCAAGAAGCATGCCCCAGAGAGATGCGTTGCCGTAAACCGTTACAATAAGACCGTAAGCATTGCCCGAGCATGCGCCGCCGTAGTTATAGAGCCAGAAAAGAATGTTTGCATATGAGCTTTCAAGGAAGCCGACCCATGTTGCAAGGGAAATGATCCAGAAATATTTGTTCTTGGCAACCGCCTTGAGCGCGTCAAAGAACTTTATCTGGACAACATGAGTTCTTGCCTGAACGATTTTTTCTTCAGTATGCTTATAAACAACAATGCACAAAAGCAGTCCGAGAACCGTAAGAATGGGATAAAGCAGACGGTAAACGCGGATATCGGTTGTATTCGTCTGGAAAATGTTCTTTGCGATAATGGGAGTAAAAAGATTTACAAGTGTGGGAGCAAAAGAATAAACAATGCTCTTTACCGAAGCAACATCCGTTCTTTCCTGAGTGTTGGGCGAAAGAACATGGATAAGGTTCTCATATGCATCATAGAAGAAATAATAGAAGAAATGAAGCAAAAGGTTGAGAACCATGATTATGGCGCACTTGGCTATATATGCTTTAGTCTCGCCGAAAAGCATACCTTCGCCGAACCAATCGCCAAGCTTATTATAAGGGAACCAGACCATAACATTGCATATAACAGCTGCGGGAAGAGCCATTGTTACGATATAAGGTCTGTATTTACCTGCTTTATTTCGTGTGTTATCAATGATGTTAGCTCTGATTCCTGTCAGCGGAATATTGGCAAGAACTGCGATAACATACATTATGTACATATCCTTCGGGTCAATTCCGAGGGTGCTTGAAAGCAATGTGTTGTTTGCTGCAAGCAGGCAAGCAGTGCCGAGAGTGATAATCATGTAAGCACCGATGCCGCCGCCTGAATATGCGGCTATTTCTTTAAAGGTCATGTATCTGCCGAGCGGCGGATTTTTCCAGTAGGTGCGGACCTTTGACACACCGTCCTTTACGAGTGATACGGGGTTCATTTCTTTCCTCCCATCATATTTGCGCAGATATAAAAAACTGCACATTGTTAAATTACAGTATAGCAAAAGCAATAAAAAATTGCAATATGATTGGTATTTTTTTATCAAATATTTTAACATATAATTTGTTTTATCTTGACTGTAAGAGTTCAATTTGATATTATTATTGTGTATATTTTTGCATACGGAGTGTGACAACAATGGATAAAATCAAACTGGCAATCCTCAACGCCGAAACCGCTTTAGGCATTGAATTCGGCTCAACAAGAATCAAAGCTGTTCTTATTGACAAATCAAACGAACCCCTTGCTTCAGGCAGCTTTGACTGGGAAAACGATTATGATAACGGCATCTGGACTTATCCCCTCGAAAAAGTTTGGGAAGGTCTTCAGAGCGCTTTTGCTTCTCTTAAAAAAAATGTCTTTGAAAAATACGGCGTCAAGCTTGTAACCGTCGGCTCAATGGGTATCAGCGGCATGATGCACGGCTATCTTCCCTTTGATAAAAACGGCAACCTTCTTGCCGCTTTCAGAACATGGAGAAACACTATAACCGCAAAATCAGCGGAAGAACTCACAGCTCTTTTTGATTTCAACATTCCTCAGCGCTGGAGCATTGCTCATCTTTATCAGGCAATTCTCAACGGCGAAGAGCATGTTAAGGATATCGACTATATCGCAACGCTTGCCGCATATGTTCATAAAATGCTCACAGGCGAAAGAGTCATCGGTGTAGGCGAAGCATCGGGTATGTTCCCCATCGACAGCCTCACAAACGATTATGATGCAAAAATGCTCGCTCAGTTTGATGAGAAGGTTGCAGATAAAGGCTTCGGCTGGAAAATCGCGGATATTCTTCCCAAGGTTCTTGTTGCAGGCGAAAGCGGCGGCGTGCTGACAGAAGAAGGCGCAAAGCTTCTCGACCCCAGCGGCGAATTCGGCGCAGGTGTTCCGATGTGTCCTCCCGAAGGCGATGCAGGAACAGGCATGGTTGCAACAAACTCCGTTGCCGAAAGAACAGGCAATGTTTCTGCAGGAACATCAATTTTCCTTATGATGGTTCTCGAAAAGGCGCTTTCAAAGCTTTATCCTGAAATCGACATGGTAACAACCCCCTCGGGCAAGCCCGTTGCCATGGTTCACTGCAATAACTGCTCGGGCGAAATTGATGCATGGGCAGGAATTTTCACCTCAATGTGCAAGTCAATGGGTATTGATGTTAACTATTACAAGGTTCTCGACGCGATGTTCGCCTCCGCCCTTAACGGAGATAAGGATTGCGGCGGAATCGTTGCTTATAACTACCTTTCGGGCGAGGTTATCACAGGCCTTGACAGCGGTAAGCCCATGCTTTTCAGAGGCCCCGAAAGCAAATTCAGCTTTGAAAATTTCAGCAGAGCACAGCTTTGCTCCGCAGCCGCAACTCTCAGCATCGGCATGGAAATCCTTGCCGACGAGCAGGTTAAGGTTGACCGCATCCTCGGTCATGGCGGATACTTCAAGGCTCCTCTTGCAGGTCAGACAATCATGGCCGCTGCTCTCAAAGCTCCCGTTTCCGTTATGAAAACCGCAGGCGAAGGCGGCCCCTGGGGCGTTGCTATCCTTGCAAACTATATGAAGAACAAGGCTGACGGCGAAACACTTGAAGATTATCTTGACTCAAAAGTATTCGCAGGTCAGGCTTCAACGGAAGTCAAGCCCACTCAGGAAGATATTGACGGCTTCAACGCCTTCCTTGAAAATTACAAAAAAGGTCTTGCCGCAGAAAAAGCAGCGGTAGAGGCTTTCTGATGAGGTGTTAACATGAAAAACAGAGAATTTTGGTTCATCGTCGGCAGTCAGCATCTTTACGGTCCCGAGGTGCTTGATATCGTTGCAGAAAGAGCTGCTGAAATGGCAGAAAAAATCAGCGCAAGTCCTCTTATCCCCTGCAAATTTATTTACAAAGCAACCGTTAAAACTCCCGATGAAGTTTCAGCAGTTATAAAAGAAGCAAATTACGATGACAACTGCGCAGGTATCGTTACATGGTGCCATACCTTCAGCCCCAGCAAGATGTGGATAAACGGTTTTTCAATGCTTCAGAAGCCATACTGCCATTTTGCAACCCAGTATAACCGCGAAATCCCCAACGAAGAAATTGACATGGATTTCATGAACCTCAATCAGGCTGCTCACGGCGACAGAGAGCACGGCTTCATCGGCGCAAGAATGGGCATGCCCAGAAAAATTATCATGGGCTATTGGCAGGATGAGGCTCCGCTCAAAGAGCTGGGTCTCTGGATGAGAAGTGCTGTAGGTTATGCCGAAAGCAGAAATCTCAAGGTTGTCAGATTCGGTGACAACATGCGTCAGGTTGCAGTTACCGAGGGCGATAAGGTCGGCGTTCAGATGCAGCTCGGCTGGCAGGTCAACACATGGGCTGTAGGCGATCTCGTTGCAGAAATGGATAAGGTTACTGAGGCTGAAATCGATGCTCTCATGGCTGAATATTCAGAAAAATACACAATGAACACCGATGACATTGCAACAGTACGTTATCAGGCAAAGGAAGAAATTGCCATTAAGCGCATTCTTGACAGAGAGGGCGCAAAAGCTTACACCAACACCTTCGAGGATCTTCACGGCATGGATCAGCTTCCCGGCCTTGCAAGCCAGAGACTTATGGAGCAGGAAGTCGGATCGTAGCCATGTCGTTCTGTGAGCCAAGGAGTTGGGAGCTCTAATTGTCTTCCTAAGACCGCTTGGCCTCCGACTTTTCTTGACAGAGAGGGCGCAAAAGCTTACACCAACACCTTCGAGGATCTTCACGGCATGGATCAGCTTCCCGGCCTTGCAAGCCAGAGACTTATGGAGCA
>JAZPXO010000010.1:0-13103 GCA_045543735.1 Acutalibacteraceae bacterium | reverse complement strand
ATGAAAGATCATTTACTCATATATATTTTAATCCTATTTCATATTTTTGTCAAACTTTTTTCACCGTTGCAAATCGACTGATTTTTTACAACTTGAAATTCAACCATTAGAACAATAGAAACGCAAGATTGGGGTTACAGGTCAAACTATACGCGCCCCTCAATTGCCGCACTCTGAAACCGTTGATATACAACGGTTTCAGAAACTATAAATGATTAATTATTAACAGTAATGAAATCGTTTTTTACTTGATTTTTGCAACTCAAAAAGTTCATCATGTGGAAAAAGTAAACGCAAAAACGGGGTTACAGGTCAAACTATACGTACCCCTCGATTACCTCACTTTCAATCCCTTATATATCAACGATTCCAGAGCCTACTTTTCCTACGTTTTTCAAACTATTAAAAGGAGTTTTTTTTTATTTATGATTAATAACATTATTTATTGTGAATTTAATATCGATACCGCTTGTGTTGAGGTAAAACTCGCCGACGGTTCAATGGTGTCAATCGACTGCATCGCCGTTGAAAACGAATACGCAAACAATATGTACGAAACATCAGAACTTGACTTTCTTATCTACAACGAACCTATGAGTTATGTCAGATTACTGCTCAGCGGCAAGATGGAAGAATATCTGCGAAACAATACAGATTATACTCCGTTATCAGAAAAACGATAAAGATTAAAACTCGGAATGCAGCCGCACTCCGAGTTTTATTGTTTATTCGGTCCACATTAGTTTAAAATATTTTCAATCGTTTTCGAATTCCGCTTCGTGAGATTTGAAAAAATTATAGTATTTCCGTATATTCTCGAGTTTGGTCCATTTTTCTGTTATTACAGGATTTTTATCCAGATTATAAATCAGTGCATCTTTTAGACTCAAGAATACCGGAGAATGCATTGAAATAACAAACTGGCAATTATAGAACCGTGCGGAATCCTCAATATACTTTGCAAGATCAAGCTGATACTTTATTGACAGGCTGTTTTCAGGTTCATCAAGCAGATAAAGAGCATCTCTATCAATATGTTCCGTAAAGTAACGCAATGCGGTTTCACCGTTTGAAAACATATCGATATTTCTGGCGAGGCGCTCATTAACAAACTTTGACTGAGTGTTATTTTTAAGAAAAGCTGATTTTCTTTCTTTCCATCTGTCATAATCATCAAGTCCATGAAGTTGGCGGTATTCTTCGTCCAAACCTGCACGATTACGCATCGTAGCGTAACCTTTTATCAATTGTTCACGATGATCATCAATGTTCTGGTTAAGATAGCGCATATTCATAACATAGTCGAATACATCATCACTTGATAAAAACTGACTGTTTTCAGGTACTGTTCCAAATGCTTCGCAACATTTAAGATATGTGCTGAAAAAGGCACTGTTGCTGAATTCAGAATGTCTGATTACATTCAGTTTTTCGCCAATGATGTTGAGCAGGGTTGTCTTCCCTGAACCGTTTGATCCGTAAAAACACGTTATATTTCCAAACTCAATCCACTCAAGTCCCTTCTGAGGAAAAATCTTTAACGGATACACTCCGTTAAAGCAAGTCCTGTGCTCATTTGTTATTATAGCATTCTCGTCTCCATCTGATACTAATTTAAAATTCCTTAAATGTGTCATAAATAACATTCCTTCCGTGTTTAGATATCAGCATAATTATTATACCGTGTTGTTAGTCCTACAAAACGGATTTCACATCAGCAAATTTATGTTACAACATGTCATATACCGAAAATGTCCTATGATATTATTTAATCGTTCCATGTGACTTCAGGCTCTTGCGCAAAAGCATCGCTGAAACGGATCAGATTCATCAGTTCTTCTTTTTCTTTTTCGAGTTCAACAACGCGTCGGCTTAAATCGCTGCTTTCGTTAAGAAGTTTTTCTGTTTCAGCGATTCTGTCGGTCAATTCCTGAATGTGTTTTTTGGTTTTTTCAACAACGGTGTCAAACTTCTTAAAAAAGTTTACGATTCTTGTTATATTTCCGCTTGGACTCGACCCCATTTCCACTTCAAAATCTTCGTTCATAATCCGAAGTTTGATATAAGGTTTTTGCGGATGCTGGTTATCAGGTACAACTATATCAGCACAAAGGAATCGGACTGAATACGGCGGAGATTGATACAGAAATTCTTTTGTGAGTAAATTGGCCTTATCTCTTGCAATGCGGTAGTATTCCGATTTTGAGTAGCGGGAAATATAGCCTTGTACTTGTGTTTCAACATAATGCCGGTTCTTTTCCTTAACAAGTTTTTCTTTTAATTCGGGAAGTTCACTTTCCAAACTTGAAACTGTTTTATTTTCTTGCATAAGAAGGATTTTTGCATTGCGCAGTTCGTTTTCCTTTTCAGCTAGTTGTTTCATAAGTGGTTGAGAAAGAGCAAGCGCTTTGACCTCTGCATATGTCAGAATGTTGTTTTCAAGGTCTGATATACTTCTCTGATATGAACTGCCGTTGAGGAATTGTGAAATGAATTTCTGTTTTGTTTCAAGAATCTGCCACGAATAAGCATCAAAGCTGCCCTCTGCAATGTAGCGGTATATAAAAACATCCTTGTTTTCGTTGCCTCTGCGAAGAATTCTGCCCTCTCGCTGTACCATATCTGCAGGTCTCCACGGCACATCGAGATGATGAATTGCCTTCAACTTTTGCTGTACGTTTGCACCGATGCCAAGCTTGAATGTTGAACCGATTATGATGCGAATCTTTCCTTCGTTGAAATCTTTGAAAAGTTTCAGCTTTGTGCTTTCGGTTTTGTAACTGTGAATAAATGCAATTTCCTTTTCGGGAATACCCTTTTTACAAAGGCGCATTTTCAGTTCTTTATACACGCTGAAATCTTCGCTTTTCGGAGTTGAATAATCGCAAAAGATAAGCTGAGTATAATCCTTGTCATTGTTATATATTTCAACTACATTTTCAACGCAGTTAAAGATTTTTGAACACTTATCGTACTTCTGCTTTTTGCCCACAAGTTCAAGGCTCAGTGCCGCTTTTCGTCCGTCAATACTGACTTTAAGCATATTATCCTGATACTTCTCAACCTCTTTTGCTCTGATTGCTTCCGTTCGTTCGCAAAGAGATTCCATATATTCTTTGAGCTGTGCAGACCTTTTGATAACAACATCAGTATATTCATCAAAATCAGGTATTCCGTCAGCGGTTTTTACTGCATGGAATATCGCAACCTCCGAAAACATTTTTGAGAGCTCGGGCAGATTGAAAAACTTTGAAAATCTTCTCACAAATCTGAATTTTGAAGTATCAACATCAACTTCACATACTTGCTCGGGTTTTGCGAAAGTTCTGACCCAGTTATCAAAAACATCAAGTTTTGATTTAGCCATTTCTTCGGGCTGAAGATACATCTGCATTGCGTATGCATCGGATATGGAGTTGCAAAGAGGTGTTCCTGTTGCAAGAATTGCACCTCTGCCTCCGTTGTTGAGCTGAACACTTCTTATTTTCTGCATCATTGCCATACATTTTGTTGAGCCCTTGGTGTTTATTCCCGCAAGATTCTTCATTTTTGTTCTTATCGGAATGTTTTTAAAGTTATGTGCTTCGTCAACAAAAATTGTATTGATTTCAAGAGAATCAAAGGTTATTTCATTAGCTGAAACATCAAAACTGTCAAGAAATTCGTTTGTCAGTTTTTTGATGTATTTCTTTTCCTGTTCAAGCGGAGCAGATCCCCATTGCCATCTGTAACTGTTTTTGAGTCGGCTGATGGAATCGTTTATTTCCTCAACTTTCTTTTCCATTTCATCTGTTACAAATTTAACGGATACAGGAATCATTTCAAAGCAACTGTAAGCGATGATGATTCCGTCATAATCGCCTTTCTGCATTTGACGGAGAACTTTCTGACGCATTTCGGGTTTGAATGTTTTGGGTTCAACGGTCAGAAGTTTTGCTTTCGGATATAAATCCGAGAATATCTTCTCCCATTGACCGACAATATTGTTCGGTACAACAAACATATTCTTTCTTGAAATATTCTGCCTTCTCATTTCCATTGCGGCGGCAATCATAATGAAAGTCTTACCTGCGCCAACATCAAATGCAAGCAAAGTGTTTGGAGTTGAAATAATTTTCTGAACTGCATCTTTCTGATAATCAAAAAGAGTGAAATTTTTATTCATGTCAGGAAAAACAAGATTTCTGCCGTCAAAATTCTTTGGCTTATATCCGGCGAACAGTCTGTTATATTCTTCTTCAACCTGCCATATTCTGTCCTCGTCAAGCCATATCCAGTTTTTGAATTCTTTAATCATAACCTGCTGTTTTTCAAGAGCTGAAATTGTTTCCGCTTCGTTGAAATACAAGCCGTCGTCAAGGATTTTTATTTCACGAAGATTGAGAGTGGCTTCAAGAATATGCAAGGCGTTGAATCGTTCTGTTCCGAATCTGGCGGTTATATTCGGACTTGAATATTGTTTTTTTCCCTCCACAAACCAACTGCCTGTTATGGGTTCATAAGAAACAAGTCTGACATTGCTTTGCCAATTTTCGCCGTAGGAAATCATGTGAGCGGCAAATTCGTTAATTATATCAACGCTTATCCACGGAGCACCAAGCGAAACTTCAATATCGGTATAAGGTATTTCATGAGGGATTCGTTCAACCTTTTTTTCAACGTAAATGACGTTCTTCTTTTCCTGAAGAATTTTCGCCTTATGATACATCTCAATCCATTTATCGAGGGTGAATTCTTCAAGGTTTTCTTCGGACAAGCTGTCAACAATCTCCGCTTCAGGAAGAACCTCGTTGATTCTGTGGCCCCTAATGGTGTAATCTTTGGCTTCATAGATGGAATAATCGCGGTCCATAAGTTCACGGGCAATCTGTTTTCCGAGCAGATCGCTGTCAACCGATGCGGCGATTTTGTCGGCAATATATCCTTTTTCTTTTTGTGCATACAAAGGCAGACTGTTTTTTATGAGTATGTTTTTGAGTTCAAGTTTCCAGAGAACAGAAAGCTGATTCCGTCTTTTAACCATCTGATTTACAGACGCTTTTCTGACAACATTGACTTTATCCTCTAATATACATATGATTCCCCAGAAATCAGGCACTTTTTCCTGTGCACTTTGCAGATGCTTATGGCTTACAACAATATAGTTGTAATCAAAGAATCGGTTATACTGAATTATCTGTTCATTAAGTCTGTTGTAATTGTCAAGGTCGCTTTTGATTTCATATCCCGTAAGATTATCGCTGACAACCATAACATCGCAGATTGAGTTGCCGATGCTTTTCTCCTGATAAATTCTGATTTCATCATTTAAGGATTGCAGATAGGCAATCAGAATTTTTCGAATGCTCTTGTCGTTCATATTCTCGCCTCCGTAATTAATTTAGCGGAAACGGTGCACCGAAAATGTCCCATATAATATTGCATAATGGTGTCAATGATGATAGAATAAAAACAGAGGTGACAGTTATGGACTCAATGCATCCGAAAAAATTACTCATTATCAACATTCTTGATATTCTCAAGAAATATACCGATGAAGACCACCGCCTGAGTCAGAAAGAGATTGCGGAAATACTTGAAACGGAATATGATATGAAGGTTGACCGCAAGGCAATCAAGCGCAATCTTATGAACCTGATTGAATTCGGTTATGAAATCGAATACAGCGAGGCTCTGCGAATGGTAAAAAATTCAAAGGGTGAGCTTGAAGAAAGCTATATTCTTTCAGACTTTTATCTTGTGCGTGATTTTACGGATGCAGAGCTCCGCCTGCTGATTGACAGTCTGCTTTTCTCAAAGCATATTCCTTATTCGCAGTGCAAGGAGCTTATTGAGAAAATCGAGGGTCTTTCAAATAAGTATTTCAGAAATAAAGTAAAACATATCCGCAACTTACCTGAAAATATGCCTCAGAATAAGGAACTTTTCTTGACGATTGAAATTCTTGACGAGGCAATAAGCAAGGGCAAACAGGTGGCTTTCAAGTATAACGATATGGGTACGGATAAAAAACAGCACCCGCGCAAAAACAGCGAAGGTGCGATGAGGGAATACATTGTAAATCCCTACCAAATGGTTGCCACAAACGGCAGATATTATCTTGTCTGCAATTATGATAAGTACAACAATGTATCAAATTACCGCCTTGACAGAATAACGGATATCCGTTTGCTTGACGCTCCCGTAAAGCCTATGAAAAAGGTTGAAGGTCTTGAGAATGGACTTGATTTACCCAAACATATGGCGGAGCATATTTATATGTTTGCCGACAAGACCGAAAAGGTAACGTTCAGAGCGAAGAAATATATTGTTACTGAAATTATTGATTGGTTCGGCAAGGATGTAAAATTCAGCGATGAAACCGAAGACGAGGTTACGGCAGAAGTCAGAGTCAGCAAAATGGCAATGAAATTCTGGGCAATGCAGTACGGCGAGCATATCACTGTCACCGCCCCCGAAAGCCTTGTGAATGAGATAAAAAATGCACTGCAAAAAGCAGTGGAGAAATATAAAGGAGCTTGAAAATGAAAGATTTTGAAAATTTCAAAGAAAATATGATTAATCTTGGCGAAGAGGCTTTAAAAAATGTTATCGATACTAAACCGAGATTGCGAGCATCCACATTAAACGAAAACTTCGTTGTTGAATGTGCAAGAAAAGGTGAAAACTATTTTTCAAATAATCCTATCAGGCTTATGGTTGTAGGCCGAGTAGCAGGTTTATTTGGTAAATCCGAAGACGGGAAATTCGCCAAACACCACCTTTCAACATTAAAAAACAATAACGGAAAATGGGAAGTGGATAAAGAACAAATCGAAAGATGTTTTAAGGAATATTATGAAAAAGATAATATGGATTGGATACACCACGAAAGAGATAACGTAAAAGGCAGAAGACACATTGATTCAAAACATTTCTTCCGTTTTGCAAAAATGGTGTATCTTAAACTAACCGAGCAAGACCAAGATTTTGAATGGTATAAAAACATATGTAACTCTAATATTTATAAAATTATTTCTCCCGTTGGCGGCAACCCCACATGGGCTGTCATAAAGCGACAAGAAAAAACTATGGCTAAGATTATGAAATTAGAGTTTGAATTTTTTGAACCTACACATATTCTTGTGATGGATGGTGAAAATGAATCTTGCTGTTGGTGTAACGAAATCAAAGAAGATTTAAGAAGATATGCCGAAAACATAGGTGCAAAAATTTGCTTTTGTAATCGCCCCGAAGTAAACAAAAGCGATGAATTAATGGAAACCGTGAAAAAAGACTTTAATCTTTAATAATTAACATCTCCCTAAAACAACCCACGCCTCCTGTTACAATGTATTTACAAAGTAATGGGAGGTGATTTTTTTGAACAGATGGAAGGTTGTTTGCCAGATTAACAACGTGCATTCCGAACCGATTGTTTCCGCAACGGGTGCTGCTGAAGCGGAAAAGCTCGTCAGAAGCATGTACGCAGGGCAGACTGTCAGAATAATGTATATCGTTAAAGTCTGATATGAACCGAAAAAAGACCATCTCTTTTGGTATTCTTACCTCAAGAGATGGTTATTTTTTGAAAGATGATATTATGAGTAATAATAACAATGTAAAGTGATTTTCAACACTATATCGTAGCCTGCAACGGTTTTGTTGCAGGCATTTTCATTTCTTATAGGGCACTCTTGCGGACGGCACAAGCTTTGATGCGGGGTCGGTGTGTGCAGGTTGGTCATCGAAAAATATGTTGGCATTGAACGCTTTGAGCACTTCGCTTTTCTTAACTCCGCCAAGGAAGAACACCTCATCAATACGAACATCCCACGCACGCAAAGTACGGATAACTCTTTCGTGGGCAGGAGCGTTTCGTGCGGTAACGAGTGCGGTACGGATTGGTGATTCGTCTTTGGGAAATTGCTTTTGAATAAGCGAAAGCGTTTTGAGAAGCTTTGCAAACGGTCCTTCGGGCAAGGGATTCTGTGCATTTTCCTGTTCGTGACGGGCAAAGGCTTCAAGTCCTTCCGCCTGAAAAATTCTTTCGGATTCATCGGAGAAAATAACCGCATCGCCGTCGAAAGCAATTCGGATTTGGGGTATCTCATCATCGGGATTTATCGGCAGATTTGAGTTGTCACAGATTATACCCGATGCGATGTTTGCGTTGATTGCTTCCTGAACATCGCTTTCGTTTGCAGAAAGGAACAAATCCGTTTTGAACGCACCGAGATAGGGCGAAATCGATGCACCGCCAACCAGTGCCGCACGGCTGATATCAAGCCCGTAATGCTCAATGGATTTGAAGATACGCAGACTTGTGTCCGAACTGTTTTTGGACATAATGATAATCTCGGTCAGGTATCTGCCGTCAGCATTGAGCTTCTGCAATGCTTTAACAAGCGGAAACGCTGTGCCGGGTCTGAGGATATCGTTCTCATGCTCGGTCTGGTATTTTGAATATGCCTCCAGACCCTGCTCCTCAAATATTCTGTTTTCTTCTTCAAGGTCAAACAGTGCTCTCGATGAAACACCGATAACCAGTTTGTCTTCCAAAGATAATGCCATAGTTTCTCCTTTTATATTTCCTCATATGGTATACTCAATTCCGTATGTTCTGCTACGCACAAAAGAGAAAAATTATTTCTTTATCCACATTGCAGGGCGAATACCATTTGGATGTGAACTGTCAGAACGGGCAAATGAGTTTAACCGGCCGTTTGCACATACATGAGTCAGGTCATATCCTCTGTCGTTTTTATTGTATTCCCTCAACCACCAAAAACCGTATGGTTCTTTATAAGGCCTGAAAATTTTCTTGGAATATTTTACCCTTGCATATTTTGTCAACTCTGCTTGAGTGTTTTCAGTTTCAAGCAGAAAGAACTCATTTTTGTTTAACAAAAAGATGTTGTCCTTTGTTGATTTATTTTCTCCATTATCAACAACTGTGAGCAATATTCTATCCTTTTCTGATTTGGAAAAAGCACTGTTGTAAAATTCACTGTTCAACCATTTTCTCAACTCTGACTTTTCCCAATCAGAACTGTTTTTGCCATCATTAAAAACGCGATAATCTAAACATTTATGACTCAATATAAAATATCTGTCATCGGTTTCACTAATAACATCCCAAACAATAGGTTCAACCGTTTCATCATCTGTTTGCACAAACGAGCCAAATGATATTTGCTTCAAATCAACGATGTTTTCGACAATATAATGGCTGTCATCTATGGTGTTTTCTGTATTTATCAGTTTGAAAGATGCAATACAGTCTTCTTCGTTATACAACTCAAGGTAGTAATATTTGTTTTCGTTATCCATGTTATGAACGTTGAATTTTAAGCACCATTCATAATTGTGTGCTATAACGTATTTATCATTACAAACGAATGCAAAATAGTGGTCTGCATCATCCGTATAGTTTTCGTTCATGATGTCTGAAGCAAAATAATCAGGCTGTGTAAGAATAGTTTCAACAATGCTTTTAATTTTAAGCATCTCTTCTATCTCGTAATCGTTATCCGTAAAATTATCAAATAAATACCCGATAAGTTGTTCATAATCATCATTGAACAAATCGCAGATTTTGGTACGAATATGCTTTTTTGCTTCGCTAAAAGTCTCAAAAACGCTTGCTTCGTAATGCTGTATAAAATCATCTTCCCACCATTTTGCTATTTCTTTTTCCTGAGAATTATTAAAGACTATCAAAAATTTTTTGTTCATTTCTAAAACCCCTTTGTTGTTTTGGTTATATTATATTGTATTGTACCGTATGTTCTGAAAACGGTACATCGTTACAATGTGGATTTATACAGTAATTATATTATTGAATAATTACTCATGTCAAGACAAACGTCACTGGCAGAGATAAAACGTTTTTTACGCATTGCTCTGGACAAAAATTTTAAAAAATCTTATTACAATAGTGTCAAACAATAGTTCTTTCGATAAAACATAGATATTATTTTTTATAAAAACATAAGCTTCGGAGAAGCGCCGCTCGGAGAGGAGATTTTTAAATTTTCTCTGTGATTGTTGTTAGGGGTTAGGGGAAGAAATTCACCAACAAGCGGTAAAAAACCGACGAGAAAAATTATGAACGAATTGTAAATCGGCATAATTTGAAAATGAGGTTTTTGCAAAAGTGGGTATCCACTCGCCCTGCTTGCAAAGATAGTGAACGGTGAAAACGGGAACGGTTTTGCAAGCGGGATTTGCGAGAGTGTATACACACTTGCCCTGCTTGCAAAGAATGTGAACAGGTGAAATGGGCACGATTTGCAAGCAACTTTTGGCAAGGTTGTATCCACATTTGCCTTGCTTGCCAAGTTACAAACAGGGCAAATCGGCAAGCAAAATGCAAATCCTACGTAGGTTTGCACTGCTTGCCAAAGAGTGAGCAAGCAGTAAAACAATGTGTTTATCAATAAAAAATCATATAAAAATCAGCCTGCAGAATTGTAAAAATCCGCAGGCTGAAACTGTTTGTGAAATTAAATTATGTCATATCTTCTGTTTACAATTTGATATCCGTAATCAACAGAAGTAAAGTTGCCGTGAGTTCTTGCGTAATCGCCATGCTGAATATCATCGAATGGCAATGCACCTTTGTTCAATATATCATTGGTTACGAAAGAAAATATTGTGCGATACAAATTTTCGTTTTCTTTGCCATCAGCAAAACGGATTGTACAGCAGTTGTTCAGCTTCATTCCGTGAATTTCATCAATACCGCATCCAGCGACAGCAATCAATTCTTCGTTTTCAAAAACTCCGTATTCAAGATTGTTTTCATCGAGATAATCTTTTTCGTTGAGCAAGTGATTTATATAACCGTCTTTCTTACCGTTTGCCCATTTAAGAATTGATTTTTTATCGGAAGGATTCAGCAAACGGATAACAATTCCGTCGGGTAGTTTTGCTTTAATCGGTTCACCAAAATATAACGCTTGCGGTGTAACTTTCAGCTTTTCTTCAACTCCGTAAGATTTCAGAATTTCATAAATTTCCGTTTCGTCTTTTGTTGAATAAAATGTTTTTCTTTGCGGAAATCGTTTTATCAATTCCGATAAAAGTTTAAAATCATCCGTCATAATTTCAAGATAACTTTTACCGTTTCCGTTGTCACCGATTCCGATAAAACCGTTTTCAAAATCTCCGTTTGGTGCGGCGATTTCAAGACCGCAATATTTTATTGTTGTGCAAAAGTAACCGTAACGCTTTGCATCTTTTTCAAGAAGATAATCAATAACAATGTCGGAATCAACAAGTTGAAAATCAGGATTACTGTGAATGAAACGGGCTGCAACAGTTTTGTCTGTTATCTCACCAAGATACATTATCTGATTTTTTGTTTTGGAACGGTACTCGCTCGGAGTAACTCCGTATTTTTTCTTGAATGCTTTTGTAAAACCTTCATGAGAATCATAACCGATTTCAAGAGCAATTTCCAAAACGGATTTGTCTGTGGTACGAAGCAATTTTGTTGCATTTTTCAAACTGACATAATTCATATATGCCGTTACGGTAAAACCTGTGTGAGCAAGAAATATGCGATTGAAATAATCAATGGAAAAGCCTGCGTTTGCGGCAACATCTTCAACGGATATTTTATTGTCGGATGCATTTTGTTTTGCAAATTCAACGGCTTTGAATATGAGTTCTGTGTTCTCCATAATACATTCTCCTGTGTTCAGATTGATTGTAAAAATCGATTTCTACAACACAATTATATCTGCAAACGAAAATGTTTTCTTGAACAGAACCGCCTTATTACTCTAACATTGATATAATTGATTTGAATTCTTCCATACTCTTTAATTCGTCGGATAAAGGATATTTTTCAGTCAAACGTTTTTTTACGGTTTGTTTCGCACAATAGGTGCTTCCAAGAGTATGTTTGTCAAATTGTTTACCATTAAAAAGTTTTGAGTGCATTGTGCTGATTCTGTCCATATTGTCAAATTCAACAGCAAGTTCTGCTGACTTTTTCAGATTTACAAGCGCCGACTTAACATCACCTTTTTGTGAAAATCTGATTGCAATATGACCGTAATTATGTATCATTACTTGCCACAGTTTTCCATAATTGCCGTCATCATAAATGAAATTCAGAAAATCAATTTCTTTTTTACACATTTCCATTTTGAAATCGGTATCAAAACTATCATTGAAAAAGTAATAGCTTTCCAAGTGAGTGTGTAGTAAAAGAATTTCTTCCTCAATGGTTTTTCTGATATTTTCTTCACGCTCAGGATGAGTTTGCGGATAAAAGAAAGAAAAGGTTTCTTTGCTGTCACGCATACGGGGCATTTGCAATATAATTTTTTCACAGTCATCAAATGATATTTCGTTGCCCTCTTTCTTTGAAAGTGAGTGATACAACTCAATCAATGCTCTTTTTGACATGATTCGTATTTGGTCATCGGTGCAGTTATGCTGAATATTTTCATATATTGCCAAAACTTCGGATAATCTTTTGCTTTTATCGTCAGAATAGCGTGAAAGATATGCGATGTATCTGATTAAAACACGGAAATCATTGGGGAATTTTTCTTTCAGAGTGCTGATTAAATCCCACGTCAACTTTTTATCGGTCAAATTATCGTATACTTCGATTTGTTCAGCAATTTCGGCTTCGTTTTCCGCTTGATTTACACCGAGCAATTCATCAACACTTACATTAAAAAACTTTGCTATCGCAGGTAAGGTGGTTATATCGGGGTATGTATCACTATTCTCCCATTTGCTGATTGTCTGATAAGAAACACCGATAAAATTTGCGAGTTTTTCCTGCGTTAATCCTTTTTGAGTTCTCAGTCTTTTCAAGTTTTCGCTAAAATATATTTTCATAAGTTCACCTCAATTTCAATTCAGAAGCGCTTCCTTGATTAAATTTTACATTATGTATATGCATAAATCAATAACGCCTTTTGAGAGAAAAAGTCTCGTAACAAGAGAAAGGCTTGTGTTGTTTGTTTAGGCAAAAAATTTCGCCTAACCCCTTTCAGTTCCTATGCAAAATTGTAGCTGACAACTATATTTATTTGTGCTACAATGATTACACAATATAATATGGGAGGTGAAACGATGGAAATCATCAGCAAAAG
>JAZPXO010000009.1:0-3870 GCA_045543735.1 Acutalibacteraceae bacterium | reverse complement strand
GGCTACGATCCGACTTGGCTGTTTCAGAGAAGGTCAGAAGAAGTCGGAAGCGCAGATTATTGCCGATTATCTGACAGAGCAGGGGATTGATGAATGCAGAATCATCCTTGAGGATAAGTCAACAACCACCTACGAAAACTTTGAATTCGGAACCGTAATTATTGAAAAGCATTCCGAAAAACCGCTCGCAGAAAGCAGAATCGCTTTTCTCTCGTCGGATTATCACATACACAGAGCATCAATTATTGCAAAACGGTGCGGAATTGAAAACTGCGGAAAAGTTTCATGTCCCACGCCGGGGGAAGCCATGCCACGCTACCTGAGAGAATATGTTGTTGCAGTTGAACTGCTTTATCATGATTTTCTGAAGAAAAACAAATAACAAAAGGGAACGGACTCATGCCCGTTCCCTTTTGTTATTTAATTCCGATTGCTTTTATCAAAGCAGTGAAAAGAAGTCTGATAAATCCGAAAATTCCGTTAACATCAATCAGGTTTTCTGTTTCATGTTCGGGGGTTATGTTGCCAGTTCCCGAAATGGGGGTGCCGTCATATTCCGAGGTGTGGCTTGTCAGCCATGAAATCATTCCGTCGGGATAGGAGAGCACAACCTCTTCTCCGTTGCCGTTAACCGTTGACATATAAGGATAGTTACCGTTTTCGGCGGAGAACATATCATGGTTAATCGCATACCACGCATGATGGCTGCTTGAAGTTTTTTTGCCGTCCTCATAGCATACCTTTGTAAGGGTTGAGAACCTGCAGTCCTCGGGGTTGTTTGATGCGGCAACAATTTTCTCCCATGTCGGAGAAACCGCCATGTAGTAGTTAACAAGTGGATCGCGTGTGCTCGATGTGAGCCATATCGGAACATCGGCGATATATTCGCAAAGCTCCTCGGAGGGAGACCATGCAGGGCAGATGGGGAATGCGGCGGCGAACATTTCGGGGTATGCAACCGCCATTTTGAGCGTCATTTTGCCGCCCATTGAATATCCGCCTACATAAATTCTTGAAAGGTCAATGTTATCTTTGTTTTTTGCGATGAAATCGTCAATTGCCGCTCTGAGGGGAGCAAGCATTTCGTCGCTCCAGAAGTGGCCGTCTTCTTCCCTTGAACGGGCAGCAAGAATGAATGCACCGCCTGCAGGCTCGAATCTTGCCTGAAATTCGTCACTTGCCCAATAAGCGATATTGCTCTTCTTTACGGGCTTTCCTGCCTCTGAACCGTCGCCCATGCCGTGAAGCCAGACAACGAGCGGATATTTTGCAGTGTCATTTTCTTTGACGGGGGAGAAATAGCTGTAATCAACGGAATAGCCGTCTTCAACGGGCCCTTCGCCTGCAACAAATTCGGCTTTGAGAGCTTCAACGCCGCCTTCAATTGAAAGTGCATTGGCGCAGAACGGCACAGAGAAAATGAATGCAATCACAAGCAGTACGGAAATAAATTTTCTCATTTTTACACCTCTTTACAGTGATTTTTAAATGTTACATTTAAAGTAACATATTGTGTGGATAAATGCAAGAAAAATATTCCTGACAAGGCTTTCCATTATTATCCGCAGCTATTGACTTATGGCAATTTATTATGATATTATTAATACATTATGAATTTAGGAGTGAGTAACTTTGGATTTCAAAGAAAACACCTTTATGTATGTTATAGCGCTCGGCGTTGTTGCATTCGTAACTCTTCAGTCCGTTTTCTTCATTGTCAAGTCATGGAAACATGCAAAAGAACTCGGAATTGAAAAAGAAAAGCTTAAAAATACAGTTGTTTCAAGCATTCTTTTTACTGTTGCACCTGCAATTTCAATTCTTGCAACGGTTATCGTTCTTGCAAATGCGCTCGGAATTGTTCTTCCGTGGATAAGACTTACCGTTATCGGCAACCTCGCTTATGAAACAACAGCAGCTCAGACAGCTGTTGAGGCAATGGGCGGAACACTCACGAATTCAATCGCAGATAAGCAGCAGTTTTCAACCGTTGCATGGGCTATGACAATCGGCAGCATTGCTCCGCTTATCATGCTTCCCTTTGTCTGCAAGAAGCTCCAGACAAAAATCGGCAGCGCAGTCAACAAAAACGAAAGCGCTGCAAAGCTTGGCGATGCGATTTCCGCAGCAGCGTTCATCGGTATCATCTCCGCTTTTATTGCAAGAGCAATTGCAGGCACAACCTCTGACGGAACAGGCAATGCAGGTTTTATGTCTATTGCTGTTCTTGTTGTTGCAATGGTTGCAATGGTTGTTCTTGAAACAATATGCAAGAGGTTCAGCCTTGAAAAGCTCCGTCCATTTACAATGCCTATTGCAATGTTCATCGGCATGGGGTCGGCAATGCTCTTTGAAGCGGTTCTTCCCGAAAACATTGTTAATTTTGTCTGGAGATAAGAGAAAGGAGAGAGAATTATGCAGAAAAATTATTTTGACAGAGTTCACAGATGGGGCATTCTCTGGAACATCGGCGCGCTGCTCATGCTCCTTTCAATCCCTGTTCTTATTTCTACATATTACGGCGCATGGCCTGAAATTGGCGTTCTCTGGAAGGTTCTGAGCAAGCTTATGCTCCTCTACTGGGTAACAGCTGTTATTGAAGTTATCACTTATGTTCCAATGCTCGGTGCGGGCGGAACATATCTCAGCTTTGTTACAGGTAACATCACAAACCTCAAGCTTCCCGTTGGTCTTGCCGCAATGGAAAATGCTAATGTACGCGCAAACACAGAAGAAGGCGAAGTTGTTTCAACAATTGCAATCGGTGTTTCCTCAATAACAACAACCGTTATCATTGCGGTCGGCGTTCTTGCTTTCTCGCCCGTTCTGCCTTATATCACAGCAGAGGGCTCGGCATTTAAGCCTGCGTTTGAGTGGGTTCTTCCTGCTCTCTTCGGCGCTCTCGGCGCAAGCTATTTTGCAAAGCACTGGAAGCTTGTTCCTCTGCCCGTTATTATCGGCGTTATCGTTCTTATCTTCTCACCCACAATGGGCGTTGGCACACTCATGTTTATAACAATTGTTGCAGCAGTTCTCGGCGCTTTTGTAATGGTTAAGAAAAACTGGTTATAATAAAAGCGTGAAAAATTAATTTGTTGTGCAAAATCACACTTGATATTCGACATAATTTGGTTTAATATATTACAGGTATTTATATCAACCTTTTTGAAAGGAGAAAAAACACTATGATTAACTATTCCCGCGAAGTTCAGGAAATGTGCTGCGTAGCCAAGGGCCCCAACCACGGTCCCGCTCCCATCCCCGAAGAGGGCAAGTGGGTTAAGGCTTATGAAATCAAGGATATTTCCGCTTTCACACACGGCGTTGGCTGGTGTGCTCCTCAGCAGGGTGCCTGCAAGCTTTCTCTTAACGTTAAGGAAGGCATCATCGAAGAGGCTCTTGTTGAAACAATCGGCTGCTCAGGTATGACTCATTCCGCAGCTATGGCTGCTGAAATTCTTCCCGGCAAAACAATTCTTGAGGCTCTTAACACTGACCTTGTTTGCGACGCTATCAACACTGCTATGCGCGAACTCTTCCTTCAGATTGTTTACGGCCGTTCACAGTCCGCTTTCTCGGATGACGGTCTTTCAATCGGTGCAGGTCTTGAAGACCTCGGTAAGGGCCTTCGTTCACAGGTCGGCACAATGTACGGCACAAAGGTTAAGGGCGTTCGTTACCTTGAAATGGCAGAAGGCTATGTTACAAGACTTGCTCTTGACAGCGATGACCAGGTTATCGGCTATGAGTTCGTTTCTCTCGGCAAGATGACTGACTTCATCAAGAAGGGTGACACTCCCAACGACGCATACAACAAGGCAATCGGTACTTACGGCAGATTTGCTGACGAAGTCGGATCGTAGCCATGTC
>JAZPXO010000008.1:0-64764 GCA_045543735.1 Acutalibacteraceae bacterium | reverse complement strand
ATGCTTGGGCCGCAATTCGTGGCTCGCCCAAGCGCACTGTTGTAACCTCCTTGCACCGAGCGTCGCAAAGTTCTTGAGGAACATCCAATTCAAGCGTCCACATGCCTCCGCTTTCCGTAACCGCAACGCTTACACCGCCTGCCATAATGGCCGACTTTTCATAGACAGAAGGTGCGGTAAAACCGGAATAGGCGTTATCCTCTATCCAGACAGGTTGGGGAATCTTGGCATATGCGCTTGCTCCGCTGCTATCTATTGCGGCTATGTGTGCGGCATAATCGTCCGGATCTGTAAAGCGGTCGCAGTTTTTTGTAAACTGCTCCAGGTTTTCCCCGCCATTCTCCCAAAGTCCAGCAAAAATATTGTTATAATAACGGTCATCGCCGCCGTATATTTCGCAGTACCCTGCCACTGCCGTAGAATGGGGAAAATGATATGGCGTGGCGCGCTCAAGAATGGTCCTGTTGCGAATCTTGCCGCAGAACAGATTGTGTACAAAAGCGCCGCCCTGCGACCAGTTATCAAAGGCATATTGCGACATAAACACATTGTGATCAATAAGATACGGTCCGTGACTAACCTCCACCATAATATCACGGTCGTTGGCATAATACAGATTGGCGGTTATACGGCAGCCCTGGGTTTGCCAATCAAACCAGGATCCGAGGGTGCAGTTATGGATGTTATTTTCACAGACGATCGTGTCAATGGCGCCGTGGAATTTGATCCCCGCCATTTCGTGCCCCCAAAATTCGTGTTTTACTCCGATATTATAAATGTGGTTATGCTCGACCCGACTGAATATACAACCCATATGCCCAACAACACCATTTTGTCCGCAATCATGGATCTCGTTGTTACGCACGATATGAGAGCCGACAGAATCACGACTCCACCCCTTTTGTACCGCTAAGAATACCGATTCCAGCTGATAGCGATGGCCGGACTTACGATGAAATTTGGAATGCAAATTATGCCCTGTAGATTCTTCCTTTCCAAGACTGATCGCACTGCATTTTGCATCGTGTATATCGTTGTTTTCAATAATCCAGCCTTTGCTCCAATGCGGTCCAACCATACCGATCTGATGAGAGGTGGGCGGTGTCCACGGGCAAGCTGCCTGCGCTATCTCAAAGCCGCGCAAGGTGATATAATTGATGCCTGTTGCTTTGGGATAAAAACAGCAGGGGCGTACATTTATCTCGATCAATTCGTTGTTAGGATCATACTCTTGAAAATTGCAAAAAATCGTGGTAGTGTCCTCACCTACAACAGCGTACCATTTATAAACAGTCTGCTCGGGATGCAAGATCAACTCTTCCTCTACCCTCCAGCTGTTTTGACAGCAGGTGATTCGCGGAGCATTGTAATACAGATCCTCCATGGATTTTGCTTCAAACATAGATATACCGTTAATGTAAACGTCGCCAAGGTGAACACGATAGTCCGTGGCAGGCTCTTCCAGCCAATCGCCCTCTACCTCAAGAGCAAAAGGATTCCAATCGCCAAACATTTGGTTGGAAAGAACCTTTTTCCAGACTGTGCCATCAATCTGTTCCCAATCGGCAACGATTTCCGAGCCTTTAATTATGGGCTTTTCTCCCTCCACCGCTTCATACACGATACGGTTGTGTTCACTTGTGCCGCCGTTTTTTGGGTCGATCCACTCACGGTAGGTGCCGCCAAAGACTTTAACGGTATCGCCCGCTACGGCAATTTTTGCGGCGTGATTGATGGTTTGAAACGGCGTGGCTTTTGAGCCGTCTGCCTTATCGTTTCCGTCTACAGAAACATAATAAATCATTACAATGCCTCCACACCGCTAAATAGAATCTGATTGACGATACTCTGCAAATATTCCTGTCTGCCGCTTGTGGGGAGCGCAGGTGCACCCATGTCCTCGGCAATCTTTGCAAGTTCTGTAAGGGAAGTGTTACCCTCAACAATTTTTTTGCCGATGCCAGACTTAAAGGAAGAATATCTTTCCTCTACAAATAAATCAATTCTTCCATCTTCAATGATTTCTGCCGCTTTGATAAGACCCAGCGCAAATGTATCCATACCGAGTATAAATGCGTGGAACATATCCTCTGCTGTATAGCTCGGGCGGCGTGTTTTTGCATCGAAATTAAATCCGCCTGTGAGTCCTCCTGCCTTTAGGACCTCATACATACACATAGTTGCATCGCACACGTTTGAGGGGAACTCATCAGTATCCCAGCCAAGAAGTAAATCGCCTTGATTTGCGTCGATCGAGCCAAGCATACCGTTGATAGCGGAAACACGCAATTCGTGCTGGAAGGTATGCCCCGCAAGCGTTGCGTGGTTTGCCTCGATGTTCATTTTAAAATCTTTGTCCAATCCATATTGACGCAAGAAACCGATTGCAGTTGCGGCATCAAAATCATATTGATGCTTCATCGGCTCCTTGGGCTTGGGTTCAATATAGAAATCACCATCAAAACCGATAGAACGACCGTAATCGACCGCCATTTTCATAAGGCGTGCGATATTTTCTTGTTCAAATTTCATATCGGTGTTGAGAAGTGTTTCATAGCCTTCTCTGCCGCCCCAGAAAACATAGCCCTTGCCGCCGAATTTAACGGTCAGATCGAGAGCTTTTTTTATCTGAGCAGCCGCAAAGCAATAAACCTCGGCGCTGTTTGTTGAGCCTGCACCGTTCATGAATCTGGGATTTGAGAACATGTTTGCAGTTCCCCAGAGGCATTTTATGCCTGTTGCATTCATCTTTTCAAGAATATAATCTGAAATCTCATCAAGGCGGCGGTTTGTTTCATTGATATCCTCTGCCTCGGGAACAAGGTCAACATCATGGAAGCAAAAATATTCAATTCCAAGCTTCTGCATGAATTCAAAGCCTGCGTCAACCTTTGCCTTTGCATGAGCCATGGTCGCTTTTTCCGCACCGAAGGATTTATCGGCTGTGTCTCTGCCGAACATATCTGTACCTGCTGCGCCGAGATTATGCCACCATGCCATAGCAAAAGGAAGATGCTCCTTCATGGGTTTGCCCATAACAACTCTGTCAGCATCATAAAACTTAAATGCAAAGGGATTTTTGCTTTTGGGACCTTCATATTTTACTTTTTCGACAAAATCAAAAAACATTATTTACACCTCAATAGAGAATTTCTTTATATCTTGAAGCAAACTGCTTCGGATCAATTTTTTCAAGAGCATGGGCATCCGTTCCCATATTGAAAACAACGCCGACCTCTTTGCCGATCTGAAAATATCTGTGATAGAACTCAGGATCGCCAAAAACCGCGGGAGTGTTCAGTTCCCACGCAATTTCAGCATTATTTGCTTTTTCCATGATATCACCGATCTCATTATCGGTAAACGCTCTTGTAACCTCATGAGGATCATCAAAGGCATGGATATAACCTGCCATGAACGGATGCGCAAAGCAATCCGCTCTGCCGCTGTCAATAACACAATTCATTATTCCAAGCATATGTTCAGCGTAGGCTCTGGGTGTAATGATTTCGGGGTGTTCCCAATAATCCTGATGATAATGATTTGTTGTGTAAAGACGGAAATCGAGCGAATTATCGCATTCGGGATCATCAGCGAATTTTCCGATTCCGTAAGCAGAAAGCTCCGCACCGATATACACTTTGATTTTATAATCAAGCTTTTCCAGCTCTTTGATAATATCAAGCCTCTGCGATGCAACAGCATTCTTTTTATGAGGATAGTTGTGATCTGTCAGAGCGATGATTTCAAGACCGCATTTTTCAGCCGTCTTAACAATATCAACCGCATTCATTTCGCTTTTTGCGCAACGGGAACGGTTGGTATGAATATGCATATTGTGTCTCATCAGCTCATCAATATCATAGGTTTTTTCATGAAAAAACATTTTAAAGCTCCAATCCGAAAAGTATGTTTGCGTTTTTTCTTGTCAGACCAAGAATTTCCTGCGCAGTTGTGTTTCTGACTTCGGCTAAAACCTCAGCAGTAAACGGAATATAAGAAGAATCGCAACGTTTTCCTCTGTGAGGAACAGGAGTCATATACGGGCAATCGGTTTCGATAAGAAGCCTGTCCGAAGGAACAATTTCAGCAACTTCTCTGGGTTTTCTTGCGTTTTTGAATGTAACCGCACCGCCGAGTCCGATATACATACCAAGCTTCACAATTTCCTTTGCCATCTCGGCAGAACCCGAAAAGCAATGAACTACACCCTTTGGCTTATAGCGTTTCAAAAGCGTGAGAGTATCCTCATGCGCCTCTCTGTCATGAACAATTATCGGCAGATCAAGCTCCTTTGCAAGAACAATCTGCTGTTCAAACACCTGCTTCTGAATCTCCCTCGGCGAAAAATCGTAATGATAGTCAAGTCCGATTTCGCCGACGGCAACACACTTTTCTTCAGAGCAAAGCTTTTTAAGCACGGGAAGATAACCCTGCTTGCAGCTCTCGGCTTCATGAGGATGAACACCGCATGCGGCATAAATATAATCAAACTCATCTGCCAATTCAAGGCTGGAAAGAGACGTTGCCATATCACTGCCGCAATTCACAATGCCGCAAACGCCCTGACTGTGCAGGGCGCTGAGCAGCTCTTTGCGGTCAGCATCAAAGGCATCGCTGTCATAATGAGCGTGACTGTCAAAGATGTTATTCATAATTTATCTGACCTTACTTCCAGCGGGAATACCGTCAACAAAGATAACCTTAACATCATCCTCGCTGCAATCAGCGGCAAGAATCATTCCGCAGCTTTCAACACCGCAGAGAACAGCGGGTTTAAGGTTCGAAACAAGGATAACACTCTTGCCAATGAGGTCCTCGGGCTTATACCATTTTGCAATGCCCGATGCAACGGTTCTGGGTGTGCCCGTACCGTCATCAAGAGAAAGCTTGAGAAGCTTCTTTGCTTTCTTTACCGGTTCACACTCGATAATCTTCGCAACTCTCAGATCAACCTTTGCAAAATCGTCAATGCTGATTTTGGCTACGCCCTCAATTTCTTCCTTGAGAGGATTTACGGGTTCAGCCTGAGCCTTTGCCGCTTCAAGCTCTGCAAGCTCTTTTTCAAGGTCAATTCTTGGGAAGATAATTGCGCCCATGCATACGGTATAAGTTGCTTCTTTACCGAAAACAGAGCATTCGCTCCATTCAAGCTCCTCGGAGATACCGAGCTGCTTGCGGATTTCGGGAGTTGTCAGAGGCATGAAGGGAGCGATAAGAACAGAAATAATTCTGATGCTTTCGCAAAGATTATACATAACCTCAGCAAGTCTTGCCTTCTTTGAATCATCCTTTGCAAGAGCCCAGGGAGCAGTTTCGTCGATATATTTATTGGTTCTGGAAACGAACTTCCAAATATCTGAAAGAGCAATTGAGAAATTAAGCTTATCAAGAGAAGCTTCGGCATTCTTTACGGTTTCAGCGGCAAGAGCCTTGAGATCTTCATCAAACTCCCCTGCCTCGCGTTCAGCAGGAATAGTACCGCCGAAATACTTATCAACCATTGCAACTGTTCTGGAAACAAGATTTCCGAGGTCATTCGCAAGGTCGGAATTAATTCTGTTGATGAGGTTTTCGTTGGAGAATATACCGTCTGAACCAAATGCTATTTCGCGGAGAAGATAATAACGCAGAGCGTCAACACCGTATCTTTCGGCAAGAATAACGGGGTCAACAACATTGCCCTTTGATTTACTCATCTTTCCGCCTTCAAGAAGAACCCAACCGTGACCGTAAACCTTCTCGGGAAGAGGCAGGTCAAGCGACATAAGGAATGCAGGCCAGTAAATAGTATGGAATCTGATAATATCCTTACCGATGAGGTGAACATCGCAAGGCCAGAATTTATTATAAAGTGTTTCATCGTCCGAGCCGTAGCCGAGAGCTGTTATATAGTTGGTGAGAGCATCAAGCCAGACATAAATAACATGATCCTCGTTTACGGGAACGGGAATACCCCATTTGAATGAGGAACGGGAAACGCACAGATCCTGAAGACCGGGCTTGATGAAATTATTCACCATTTCGTTCTGTCTGCTCTGAGGCTCAATGAAGCCGGGATGATCCTCGTAATATTTCAGAAGCTTATCCGCATAAGCTGAAAGCTTGAAGAAATAGGCTTCTTCGCGTTCGTTTGTAACGGGTCTGCCGCAGTCGGGGCATTTGCCGTCAACTGCCTGAGTCTCTGTCCAGAAGGATTCGCAGGGCTTGCAGTAAAGACCTTCGTAATAGCCCTTATAAATATCGCCCTTTTCATACATCTTGCTGAAAATCTTCTGAACGGCTTTTTCATGGTATTCATCTGTTGTTCTGATGAACTTATCGTTTGAAATATTCATCAGCTTCCAAAGATCCTTGATTCCGTCAACAATCTTATCAACATATTCCTTGGGAGTTACGCCAGTTTCCTTTGCTTTATCCTCAATCTTCTGACCGTGTTCATCGGTACCTGTCAGGAAAAAGGTGTCATAGCCCTGGAATCTTTTGTAACGAGCCATTGTATCTGCCGCTACGGTAGAATAGGTGTGGCCGATATGAAGCTTATCCGAGGGATAATATATCGGCGTTGAAATATAAAAAGTTTTCTTATCCATTATTTTAAACTCCAATTCTGAATATTAAAGAAGAGCTGCAGCAGCCTCATCAAGGAAGATAACAACATCGTCATGCTGCTGAAGAATTGATGCGGGAAGCTGAGGAGTTACCTCGCCCTTAATCATACCCTTGACAGCTTCTGCCTTTGATGCACCGGTTGCAATAAGAACGATTTTCTTTGCTTTCATAATTGAGCCGATACCCATTGTCATTGCATAACGGGGCATGGGGATATCGTCAAAATAAATTGAGTTTGCATCAATTGTGCTCTGAGTCAGCGCAATCTTGAAGCTCTCGCCTGTGAAAGCATCAGAAGGCTCATTGAATGCGATATGACCGTTTCTGCCGATACCGAGAAGCTGAACATCAATTCCGCCCTTTGCGGCAATTGCTGCTGCATATCTTGCGCTTTCAGCATCGGGATCGGTTGTGTTGCCGTCAAGGAAATTAACATTTTCAGCATTGATATCAATCTTTGAGAAAAGATTTTCAAACATAAATGAGTAATAGCTGTTCTTATGCTCCTTGGGAAGATCGCAATATTCGTCAAGATTGAATGTGCTTACATCTTTAAAAGAAACCTTGCCGTCTGCATACTGAGCAGCCATATAATTATAGGTTGGAACGGGGGTTGCACCCGTTGCAAGTCCGAGAACGCATGCAGGCTTTTCTTTTACGAAATCGCAGAAAAGCTGTCCTGCCGCAATGCCGATTTCCTGTTCGTTCTTAAAAATTCTGATATCCATGTGTGTATCCTCCTGAATTAATCAATTATTGTTTCTCTGTGATTTTCCGATGAATCATAGATTGCCTGAAGAATCTTTGATGTTTCAACAGCGTAATCTATGTTCTGACGGTTTTTATCGCCCGTTTTAACGCAGCGGATGAAATCATTGATTTCATTTTCATACATGTTTGTTGTTTTGCACGCAACCGTTGTTTCGGTAAGCATGCCGTTGTTGGTTGAATAAAGTGTAAAATCGCCGCAGTATTTAAGTCTGATACCGCCTTTGTCACCCATAAAGTCGATAAAGGTTTCGCTCACGCCGATATTCTGCGCCCATGCACCGTTAAAGCTGATTACGGGGCCGCTTGTTCTTACTACGCCGACAACGGAATCGTCAACATCATATGTTCCGTTCATATCTGCCGTACTTTCAGCCCACATACCCGTATAAACATAATCCTTGATATTTTTGCCGAGCTTGCAGAAAGCTTCGCCTGAAGCAGTCAGAGGCTTGGGATCACCGCAGCAATACATAATAAGATCAAGATAGTGAACGCCCCAGTCAATAAGTGCGCCGCCGCCTGATTTTGCCTTGGTTGTGAAATCACCGCCGATGCCGGGAATTGAGCGGTGTGCTCTGAAAGAAGCATAAACGTGATATATCTCACCAAGCTCGCCTGCATCAATCAGCTCTCTGATTTTATGAACATAAGTATTGAATCTGTTGCATACGCCGATATTGAGAACCTTTCCTGTTTCATGAGCAACCTTCTGCATTTCAAGAGCCTCGGAAAGAATTCTTGCAGCAGGCTTTTCGCAAAGAACATTCTTACCTGCACGCATGAAATCAATCGAGATTATTGAATGAAAATCGTTATGAGTGCAGACAGAAACAGCTTCAACCTCATCATCTGAAAGAATGTCATGATAATCAGTAACAGCAATTCCGCAGCCGTATTTTTCAACGCATTCCTGAGCTCTTTCAGGAATAATATCGCAGAAATACTTGATTTCAACCTCTTCGTTTTTCAAATAAGCGGGAATATGGGATGAGTTGGCAATTGTACCGCATCCGATAACCGCAACCTTTATTTTTGACATAGAGCATCCTCCAATCATAATTAATGTTATATTAATTAATAATATTATAACAATTTTTATGAAATGTAAAGATATTTTAAAAAATTCTTGCCAAATGTATAAATCTTTGATATTATGAGGCTGTAATAATTTTTACTCAAAGGAGAGTATAATCATGAGCAGATTTCCCATTGGCGTAATTATCAACAGCTTCAGAACCGACATTCCCACAGCAGTTAAAAAAGCTGCAGCCGTAGGCGCACAGGGCATTCAGGTTTATGCAACTCACGGCGAAATGGCACCCGAAAACATGACCGCAGCAAAGATAGCCGATTTCAAGGCACTTGTTGCTGACAACGATCTTGTTATTTCAGCTCTTTGCGGTGACCTCGGCGGCGGATTCGGATATAAAGATGAAAACCCCGCCAGAGTTGAAAAATCAAAGAGAATTCTCGACCTTGCAAAAGAGCTCGGAACAAATGTTGTTACAACTCACATCGGCGTTGTCCCTGCTGACAAGAATCATGACAGATATAAGGTTATGCAGGAAGCATGCTTTGAGCTTTCGAGATACGCTGATGAAATCGGCGCTCATTTTGCTATTGAAACAGGTCCCGAAACATCAGCTATGCTCAAGGAATTCCTTGACAGTCTTAACTCAACAGGCGTCGGTGTTAACCTTGACCCTGCAAACCTTGTTATGGTTACGGGTGATGACCCTGCAGGCGCTGTTTATAACCTTCAGAAATACATCGTTCACACACACGCTAAAGACGGCAAAATGCTTTGCTACAGAGATCCCGAAATCGTTTACGGAATCAAAAAGGATCCCCTCGTAACAGGCGATTCATTCATCGAAGTTCCTCTCGGCGAAGGCAGCGTTGATTGGGTTAAATATCTTGCTGCTCTTGAAGATATCGGATACAAAGGCTTCCTGACAATTGAAAGAGAAGTAGGCGACGATCCCGAAAAGGATATCAGAAAAGCTGTTGAATTCCTTAAGAGCCACGGCTGCTGAGGAGGAACTGATAAATGAAAATCGGAGTCAGCAGTTACAGCTATCAGCAGTTAATTAACGCAAAAGCCGAAACACAGCTGAGCATTATGAAGCTTGCAAAAGAATCGGGCTTTGACGGAATTGAATTCATTGACCTTTCTGCCCCCGAAGGCATGTCGGAAGCGGAATATGCTTCACTTATCAGAGAAGAAAGCGAAAAGCTTTCACTCCCCGTTATAGCTTATACCGTCGGGGCAAACCTTCTCGGAGAAAGAAGCCTTGACGAAGAAGTTGAAAGAGTCTGCAAAAAGGTTGATATTGCTCACATTCTCGGCGCAAAAAATCTCCGTCACGATGCCGCCTGGTCAATGCCTGACAGCTTAAAATCATATGCTGGATTTGAGCAGATTCTTCCCATTCTGACCGAAGGCTGTAAAAAAATCACCGATTATGCCGCCGAAAAAGGCATAACCACAATGATTGAAAATCACGGTTTTTTCTGTCAGGACAGCGACAGAGTTGAAAAAATCATCTGCGGTACTGCAAGCCCGAATTTCGGCGCCCTCATCGACATCGGAAACTTCTGCTGTGCCGATGAAAACAGCGCAGATGCAGTCGGAAAGCTCGCCCGCTACGCAAAGCATGTTCATGCAAAGGATTTTCATATAAAGAGCGGAAACGGTCTTAATCCCGGCAAAGGATTTTTTAAATCCAGAGGCGGAAATTATCTCAGAGGTTCGATAATCGGCCACGGTGATATCCCTGTTTTCCAGTGCCTTTCAATACTCAATTCATCAGGTTATGACGGATTTGTAAGCGTTGAATTCGAGGGCATGGAAAACTGCCTTGACGGCATTTCCGTCGGATTTGAAAACCTCAGAAACATGCTCGGAAATCTTTGAATTTAATATTAGCTTATTAAAAAACTGCGTATTTTGCCGGTACGCAGTTTTTCTATTTGTTATATCGCAAATATGAACCGAAAATGAACGATAACACAACATTTAGTAAAAATAGATAATTTTTATCCGATATTTAGAAAATTCTTAATAATTGAGCAATTGATTTTCAATTTCGGATATGATAAAATAGAAGCAATTTGTATTAAGGAGTGTAAAAGGCCTTGACTAAACCGTTTTATGAAGTGCGTAAGCTTCACGATTTAAGAGACCTTATAAGTCAGAGTGTTCAGCTTTACGGCGACAGACCGGCTTTTGAAGTTAAAGATTTCAAAAACAATCACTATAATATAACATACAACGAATATTTCGAGCAGATCAACGCTCTTGGAACAGCTCTTGTTGATATGGGTTTAAAAAACGAGAAGATTGCAATTGCTGGCGATAACTGCTATGAATGGTGCCTTTCTTATATGGCAACCGTCAACGGCGTTGGCGTTATCGTTCCTATTGACAAGGAACTTCTTTTTGATGATATTAACGATATCCTTAATATTTCCGATGTCAAGCTTTTCTTCTGCGATAAAAAAATCTATAAGAAACTCGAAGAAAGAAAGAGCGAACTCAAAGAAGATCTTCAGATAGTTCTTATCAGAACAGAAAAGAAAGACGATGAAACTGTAATAGAGGATCTTATCGAAAGAGGCAGAAAGCTCCTTGCCGAAGGAGACAGACGTTATCTTGAAGCCGAAATCGATCCTGATGCAATGTGCTCCCTCCTCTTCACTTCAGGAACAACCGGCATGTCAAAGGGTGTTATGCTCTGCCACAGAAACTTCTGCTTTGAAGTAATGTCTGCAATGAGCGTAGTTAAGATTCATCCTGAGGACTGCGGAATTTCACTTCTTCCTCTTCACCACACCTTTGAAAGCTCAATTATTCTTTTCTTTGCCCCCTATTGCGGCGCAAAGGTTACTTTCTGCGACGGATTCAAATATGTTCTCAAAAACATGAAGGAATTCAATCCCTCAGTTTTTGTTGCAGTTCCCCTGCTTCTTGAAACCGTTCACAGACGCCTTATGAAAGCTATCAAGGCAAAGCCTCACGGCGAATTCCTTTTCAATCTCGGCAAAGTTCTTGTTAAGGCCGGTAAGAAAGTCGGAATCGACCTTAAGAATGTTTTCTTCAAGGAAATTATTGATACCTTCGGCGGCAACATGCGTCTTATTATCTGCGGCGCCGCTCCCATCAATCCTCAGATTCTCAAGGATTTTGATGCTATCGGCATTCAGATTATTTTCGGCTACGGTCTGACCGAATGCGCTCCTCTTGCCATCATCAACCATGACAGACTTCACCTTGCCGAATCAGTAGGTGTACCCATCCCCGGCAGTGAAGCAAAAATTCATAAGCCCGATTCAACAGGCGTCGGTGAAATCTGCGTCAAGGGCGACATGGTTATGCTCGGTTATTATGAAAACGAAGAGGAAACCAACAAGGTTATTGACAAAGACGGTTTCTTCCACACCGGTGACCTCGGCTATGTTGACAAAAAAGGTCATTACTATATTTCGGGCAGAAGCAAAAATGTTATCGTTACAAGCAACGGCAAAAACATTTATCCCGAAGAGCTTGAATATCATCTTGCAGAAGATATTCTCGTTGGCGAATGCCTTGTTCTTGCCGATAAAAACAAGAAAGGCGAAGACATTGTAGGCGCAAGAATTTTCCCCAATTTTGAAGAACTCAAAGAGCAGACCGGCAAGGATGCGGATGATTTCTCCGACCGTGAGCTTCATGATATTTTCGAAAAAACAGTTAACACTGTTAACGAGAAGCTCCCCTCATATAAAAAGATACTCAATTTCAAAATCAGAAGAACAGAGTTTTTGAAAACAACCACTCAGAAGATCAAGAGATTTGAGTACAAAGACTGATTCCAAGCCGCCTGAACAAGGCGGCTTTATGTTTTAATGGAGAAAGAATTAAAATGAAAAATATATTCAAAAAGTTATTGAACGCAGGAATTTTGACCTCAGCATTTTACAGCCTTGCAGGAAAGTATTTTATAAAAACTTATCTGAGCAAAGAGGGAATCCGTAAGCTTCAGCAAGGACCCGGTATGCTTGACGAAGAAACAAAGAAGATACTTCTCGAAAGCCACGAAGCCCTTGAAGGAAACAAATTTTATAAAGCAACACGCCATAAAGAAATATTCACATTCGGTAAAGATGCAAAATGTCTTTTTGCAATCCAATACGAAAACCCGTCTGATGTTTTTGTTATTTTCTGCCACGGTTTTACGGGAGACCCGAACACTGACAATGTATTTGCAAAACGATATTATGATATGGGTTATAATCTTATTATGCCATACTCAAGAGCTCACGGAAAAAGCGAACACGAATACTGCACCATGGGCTGGTTTGAAAGACTTGATATCGTTGAATGGACAAAATATATTGCCGAAAAATATCCCGAATCAAAAATTATTCTTCACGGCGTTTCAATGGGCTCTGCAACAGTTATGATGGCAACAGGCGAAGCCATGCCGGAGAATGTAAAATGCTGCATTGCAGATTGCGGATACACATCACTGCGCGAAATGTATACTTCAATGATAGGCAGCAAGCTACCCAAATTTGCAACATCATTTCTTATAAAAAGTGCAAATACCGTTTCAAAAATAAAAATCGGGTTTGATTTCAACGAAGCATCTGCAGTTGAGCAGGTTAAGAAATCGGTAACGCCAACGCTCTTTATTCACGGAACTAAAGATGAGCTTGTACCTTTCAGCATGCAGCAAACGCTTTATGATGCCGCATCATGCAAAAAAGAAAAACTTGTTGTGACCGGTTCTCCGCACGCAATTTCTGAACTTGTAAATCCCGAACTTTATTGGTCAACGGTTAATTCATTCATTAATAAATATATTTAACAAACAAAAAAGCGGGTACTCCCTGATGGGAATACCCGCTGAATCTTTTCTTATTTGTTGACAAATGTCACATCTTCCTTTTCATAAAGAGGCTGATATTTGTCCTGATAATAATTCTCATGAACCTGTTCATATGAGCCGTCGGGATTAATTGTAATAACAGTGCATCCGCGCTGATCGCCCTTCTTGCTGATACCGATATACGCAAGATAGTCAACGCTGAAATTATATGTAAGATCAACGCCCTTATAGTTCAGAACGATATTATTCAGATGATCATGTCCGCAGAAAACAGCCTTCGTGCTGTCAAGTTCAAGAATTTTTTCAAAAAGATTATCCTCGCCCATTCCGCAGTAAACATAGGGATCTTTTTCACCGATTATACCCGAAATATACTTTACGTTTTCCGTATCCTTATTGCCGTTTGCGGCATATTCATTATACGCATCTCTGAATTCAACAAGCGGAATATGAATGAATACAAGGGATCTGACATCGGGATTAAGCTTCTGCGCAGCCAATATTTTCTCTTCATACCAATCAACCTGATTCTGATGAATGTTATCGTATTTCCAGAAAATACCGAAAATATCACCGTCGGTATAAGAATGAGAATCCATGAAAACAAGCTCCTGAATCAGTTTGCCCTGAGTATTTTTAACATGAATCACATGATTTCCGACACCGTCAACATCCTCGGGTCCTGCCGAAAAAAGACAGCTTTCAAGCTTTTCATCTGAATAAAGCTTTCCGATTTTTTCGCGATTAAAATAACTGTAGGATTCAGTATCATGATTGCCGAATGTAACAGTCCACGGAACACCGAGACGTTCCATAAGAGATATCACAAGATTTGCGGAGAGTTTATTATTAAATGTTCCGGATTGGAACGGAACGGGATAAGCAAGGTCGCCGGTCAGGACAACAAGATCAGGCTTTTCAGCCGTTACCATTGCAGCAACAGCATTAAGCGCCATACGGTCTTTTCTGAACGACATCCAGCCGCCGCCAATATGAATATCTGTCATATCAAGAATCTTGAGTTCCCTGTCTGTAACAAAAGTATATTCGCCGTTTTCATCGCATACAGGAACAACCGCGTCAGAATTATTAACAGGAGAATATTCTTCCACTCTTTTCATATTAAGAGAATAAAGCACCGTATTGACAATTGCAGTCAAAGCTGTCAGACAAACAGCCAAAACCGCAATTCCGATAAAAACCTTTTTTAAAATACTTTTCTTTTTCATTTGTATCACCTTTTCTGTTTTTTCAACAATTAAACGATAACATTTTAACTTAATTGTGTCAAGATGATTATTGAATTTATTTTTTTTATATGATATTATAAGAAAATATAAAATATAATGGAGTTGAAACAAATGATTATAGGCGAATCTGCTGAAAATTATCTCGAAACCATTCTTGTTCTCAGCAAAAAGAAATCCGCCGTGCGTTCCGTTGATATCGCAGCTGAACTCGGTTATTCCAAGCCCAGCGTTTGCGTCGCAATGAGGAATCTCAGAGAAAAAGGATTCATTATTACAGACAGCGACGGTTCAATCTCTCTGACCGACAGCGGAAAAGAGGTTGCCGAAAAAATTTATCAGCGCCACGAAACAATAACAAACTGGCTTATCAGAATCGGCGTGAGCGAAGATCAGGCTGCAATTGATGCCTGCAGAATTGAACATGTTATCAGCCCCGAAAGCTTTGAATGCCTTCGCAAAAACGAAGAGCAATTCAAATAATTGTTCAAATTATATAAAGAAATTTCTAAGAAAGGCAGTTTAGCGTGGTAAATCGCTAATTGACTAATGCGATAAAGTGTGCTATACTCTCGGCATAGATTTATAATCAGGTGATTTTATGAACGAATTCCTTTCATCATTAACAAAAGAAGACAGGCTTAACTATGAGCTTTCCATGCTCTATAAACAATGGGGATATAAAGAATACAGAATGGCAAAGTTTGAAGAATACAGCTTTTACAGCGATAACAGAGACTTCCTTTCAAGCAGCAGTATTCTTGCATTCAATAATTCTGACGGCCGACTCATGGCGCTCAAGCCCGATATCACTCTTTCAATTGTTAAAAATGCCAAGCTTTCAGATGCACTGACAAAGCTTTATTATAACGAAAGCGTTTTCAGAATGACCGAAAGCTCAAATGATTTCAAGGAAATCAAGCAAACGGGCGTTGAAGTTCTCGGAAAGGTTGACAACTATCTTGTTGCAGAGGTTCTCTTTCTTGCGGCAAAAAGCTTAAAAACAATTGATGACAGCTTCATTCTTTCTGTTTCTCATATGGCTTTCATCCCCTCTTTGCTTGCTGAAATGAAAATCAGCGAAAATACAAAGAAAGAAATCATCACTTGCATAAAGGGCAAAAATTCTCACGATTTAAAAGCTATCTGCGAAAGATGCGGCGTCAGTGAAGAAAAAACTTCTCTGCTTGTCAGACTTTCAAAAGTCAACGGCAAATTGCGCGACACTCTTCCCGAGCTTGTCTCTCTTGCATCAAATGACGAAATGAAAAAAGCATGTGCTGAGCTTGGATTTATTGCCGATTCACTTGGCAGGAACGAACTTTCAGACAAGCTTTATATTGATATGTCCGTTCTTAACAACACAGAGTATTATAACGGAATAATTTTTCAGGGCTATGTTGAAAAAGCTCCGAAGGCTGTTCTTTCCGGAGGAAGATACGATAATCTTGCCACAAAGCTCAGGGATAACACTCAGGCAATCGGATTTGCCGTTTATCTCGATAATCTTAATTTATATTACAGAAAAGAACGCGAATTTGACAGCGATATACTGATAATTCCCGATTCCGGTTGCGAAAATGTTTCTCTTCTTTCCCTTGTTGAAGATTTCGTCAACAAAGGATATTCCGTAAGAGTTGAGCATAATGCACTGGAAGGCTATAAGGCAAAAACGGTTTATTCATTCACAAACGGTTCTCTCACGGAGGTTGAAACATGCTGAATATAGCTTTACCAAAAGGCAGACTCGGCGACAAGGTATATGAGCTTTTCGCCTCAATCGGTTATGACTGCAGTGAAATATACAGCGACAACAGAAAGCTCGTTTTCGAAAACAAGGAAAACGGCGTGCGCTATCTTCTTGTCAAGCCCTCCGATGTTGCAATTTACATTGCTCACGGTGCAGCTGATATAGGTGTTGTCGGCAAGGATATACTTGAAGAAGGCAATTTTGACATTTATGAACTTCTTGACCTCAACCTCGGAAAATGCAACATGTGCGTTGCCGCACCCAACGATTATGTTGAGGATTTTGACAGACCCCTCAGGGTTGCAACAAAATTTGTTAATATAGCAAAGAACTATTATATCTCGCTCAACCGCGAAATTGAAATCATAAAGCTTAACGGTTCCATTGAAATTGCTCCGATTCTCGGGCTGTCGGATGTTATTGTTGATATTGTTGAATCTGGAAAAACGCTTGAAGAAAACAATCTCAGGGTATACGAAAAGATAATGCCGATAAGCGCAAGACTCATTGCCAACAAATCATCCTACAAGTTCAAGAACGAAGATATTGACACTCTGATGGAAAAGCTTAAAAAGGAGCTCGCAAAATGATTAAAATTATCAATATAGAAAACGCTTCAAAAGAAGACATTCTTACCCGTGACATCAAGCTTGAAAGCGGAGTTGAAGCAATCGTTGCAGATATAATCAAAAATGTTAAAGAAAACGGCGATGCCGCACTTAAAGAATACAGCCTCAGATTTGACAAGGCTGAAATTGATAATCTTCGCGTAACTGAAGAAGAAATAAATGAAGCTTACAAAAACGAAGATCCCGCTCTCATAGAAACTCTTGAAATAGCAAAGAAAAATATATGGGCTTTCCATGAAAAGCAGCTTCGCAAGGGATTCGAAATAAATGAGGGCAACGGCATTGTTGCAGGTCAGAAAATAACTCCGATTGAAAAAGTCGGAATTTATGTTCCCGGCGGCACTGCAAGCTATCCTTCAACTGTTCTTATGAATGCAATTCCTGCAAAAATTGCAGGCGTCAGCGAAATAATAATGGTTACTCCCCCCGACAAAAGCGGAAACATACCCTCTGCAATTCTCTGCGCCGCAAAAATAGCAGGTGTTGATACCATAATCAAAACAGGCGGCGCTCAGGCTGTTGCCGCACTTGCTTACGGCACCGAAAGCGTCCCCAAGGCAGACAAGGTTGTCGGTCCCGGCAATGTTTTTGTTGCAACGGCAAAACGTATGCTCTACGGTCTTGTTGATATTGATATGATTGCAGGCCCGAGCGAAATCCTTGTTCTTGCAGACGGAACATGCAACCCGAAATTTGTTGCAGCCGACCTCCTTTCTCAGGCTGAGCACGATAAGCTTGCAAGCGCAGTTCTTGTTACTGACAGCGAGACTCTCGCTTATGCCGTCAGAGATGAAATCGAGGCTCAACTCAAAACTCTTCCCAGAGAAGAAATCGCAAGAGCTTCAATTGAAACAAACGGAAAAATCATTATCGCAAAGGATCTTGAGCAGGGAATCGAAATTGCCAACGAAATCGCCCCTGAGCATCTCGAGGTATGTGTTGATGAGCCTTTCAGATATCTTGATAAAATCAAGAATGCAGGCTCAATTTTCCTGGGAAAAAATACTCCCGAAGCACTCGGTGACTATCTCGCAGGAACAAACCATACTCTCCCCACATCGGGAACAGCAAGATTTTCTTCTCCGCTTTCTGTTGACGATTATGTTAAAAAATCGCAGTATATTTATTACACCGAGGAAGCTCTCGGAAATGTTAAGGACAATATTGTTCTTTTTGCAAACCGTGAAGGCTTGCAGGCTCACGGCAGAAGCGCCGCAATAAGATTTGAGAAATGAGGAAATGCCATGAGCAGGTTTCTTTCAGATAATTATAAAAACCTTGTCCCCTATGTACCGGGTGAACAGGTAAATGTTAAGGTTATTAAACTCAACACAAATGAATCCCCTTTTCCGCCTTCTCCGAAGGTTAAGGAGGTTCTTTCTGAAGATGTTATAGACAAGCTCAATCTCTATTCAGACCCTGAATTAAAAGAGCTTACTGCAGCCATCGCAAAGCAGTTTGATGTTACTCCCGATATGGTGTTCTGCGGAAACGGCTCGGATGATGTTCTTGCTTTCGCAATCATGGGCTTCTGCGGCGCAGGCGGCAAGCTCTGCTGCCCCGAAATTTCTTACGGCTTCTATCCCGTTTATGCCGATATTTTCGGAGTTGAGCTTGAACAGATTCCTTTAAAAGACGATTTTTCAATAGATGTAAACGATTACATAGGCAAAAACAAAAACATTGTTATCGCAAATCCCAACGCTCCTACAGGTCTTGCACTTTCTTTTTATGATGTTGAAAGAATCGTTTCATCAAACCCTGACAATCTTGTTATCATGGATGAGGCTTATATGGCATTCTGCTATGACAGCTGCATGGAGCTTGTCAAAAAATATCCCAATCTCCTTGTTACAAGGACATTCTCGAAGAGCCATTCGCTTGCAGGACTGAGAGTCGGCTTCGGCATTGCTCAGAAAGAAATTATTGAGGATTTAAACAAGCTTAAATTTTCATTCAATCCTTATAATATTAACACTCTTTCAGTAAAAGCGGCTGCAGCAGCAATAAGCGATAACGAATATTACGATGATAAAATCGCAAAAATTGTTGAAACAAGAGAGCTTGTCAAAAATCAGCTCCGAGAGCTCGGATTCAATTGCACAGATTCAAAGTCAAACTTTATCTTCGCTTCAAGCGACAAAATCCCTGCATGTGAGCTTGCCGCTGAATTGAGAAAGCGCAATATTCTTGTCAGATATTTCAATAAGGCTAAAATTGATAACTATCTGAGAATAACCGTTGGTGCAGCCGACGATATGCAGACTCTCGTTAACGCAATAAAGGAAATTCTGGAGGAAAGAGCATGAGAGAAGCATCAATCAAAAGAAAAACCAATGAAACAGATATAGATTTATGGCTTTGCCTTGACGGCACGGGAAAATGCGAAACAGACACGGGCTGCGGTTTTCTTGACCATATGCTTGAGCTTTTTGCACGCCACGGCAGAATGGACTTGAAGGTTAAGTGCGTTGGCGATACTCATGTTGATTATCACCACACCGTAGAGGATGTCGGAATTGTTCTCGGTCAGGCTTTTGCGAAAGCAGTAGGCGAAAAAAGAGGCATATCCCGTTACGGAAGCATCGTTCTTCCCATGGATGAAACACTCATTCTTGCAAGCGTTGACATCAGCGGCAGAGCTTATCTTAACTATGATGTCAACATTCCTACCCCTGCTGTAGGCGGTATGGATACAGAACTTGTTGAAGAATTCTTTATTTCATTTGTCCGCAACAGCGATATAACTCTCCATATCAAACAGTTTTACGGCAAAAACAGCCACCACATAATTGAAGGCATTTTCAAATCTGTTTCAAGAGCTCTTTGCAAAGCTGTTTTTGAAGACCTCACTCTCGGCGGTGAAATCCCCTCAACGAAAGGACTTCTCTGATGATTGCAATAATTGACTACGGCTGCGGCAATCTTTTTTCGCTTTCCTCATCGCTTGAAAGCCTTGGAATCGAGTGCAGAATAACAAGCGATAAAGCTGAAATCGAAAACGCAGACAAAATAATTCTTCCCGGTGTAGGCGCCTTTGCCGATGCCGCAAAAAAACTGAAAGAAAGCGGTCTCGGCGAGCTTGTATGCTCTCTCGCGGCTGAAGGAAAACCCATTCTCGGTATATGCCTGGGTATGCAGATGCTTTTTGAAAAAAGCTTCGAATACGGCGCTCACATGGGTCTCGGTCTCATAAAAGGTTATGTCGGTCCTCTTGAAGGACAGATTTCTGAAGAGCTGAAAATCCCCCATATGGGCTGGAATAAGCTTAACCTTGCTAAAGCCGATCCGATTTTCAAATATATCGAGCCCGGCGACTATATGTATTTCGTACATTCCTTCTACGCCAGAAACTGCGTTGAAAATACTCTTGCATTTGCCGAATACGGTGTTGCCGTTCCTGCTATTGTTAAAAGCGGCAGCGTTTACGGAATGCAGTTCCATCCCGAAAAGAGCGGCGCAAAGGGACTTGCTCTTTTAAAGGCTTTTTCAGAATTATAATTACAGGTGATTGATATGCAAATTTTCCCTGCAACAGATATTCTCGCAGGCAAGGTTGTCCGTCTTACAAAAGGCGATTATAACGAAGTTAAAATATATGCCGATTCTCCTGCCGAAATGGCTCACGAATTCATGAAAGCAGGTGCAACATATCTTCACATGGTTGACCTTGACGGCGCAAAACACGGTTCTCCCGTTAACTTTGACGCTATTCGTGAAGCGGCAAAAATCAAAGGTCTTTTCATCGAAGTAGGCGGCGGTATCCGCGATATGAAAAGAATTGAAGATTATCTCAGCCTCGGTGTAAAGAGAGTTATACTCGGCACAGCCGCAGTTAAAAACTATCCTTTTGTTGAAGAAGCTGTCAAAGAATTCGGCGACGCTGTTGCTGTAGGTGTTGACGCCAAAAACGGTCTTGTTGCTATCAACGGCTGGCAGGAAACAACAAGCGTTGATTCGGTTGAATTCTGCAAAAAGCTTCGCGATACAGGCGTTAAAACCGTAATCTATACCGATATTTCAAAAGACGGCATGCTCTCGGGCACAAACCTTGAAATATATAAAGAGCTTGCAAAGATACAAGGTCTTGATATCGTTGCTTCGGGCGGAATAACATTCATTGACGAAATCAGAACACTCAACTCAATGAATATCTACGGGGCAATTCTCGGAAAGGCTGTTTACGAAGGAAAGCTCGATCTTAAAGAAGCCCTTGCAGCGGCAGGAGGTAAATTATGATAACAAAAAGAATAATTCCCTGCCTTGACGTGCGCAACGGCAGAGTTGTAAAAGGCGTTAATTTTGAAGGAATTCAGGATGTTGCTTCACCCGTTGAGCTTGCTCATTTTTATAACGACAGCGGCGCTGACGAACTTGTTTTTTATGATATAACCGCTTCATATGAAAACCGCGGACTTTTCACAGATGCACTCACTCAGGTTGCGAAAGAAATTTTCATTCCTCTGACGGTTGGCGGCGGAATAAACACTCTCGATGATTTTGACAGAGTACTTAAATGCGGTGCTGACAAGGTTTCGGTAAACTCAGGTGCAATAAAAGATCCTTCGCTGATTGAAAAAGCGGCTAAAAAATACGGTGATCAATGCGTTGTTCTTTCAATGGATATTAAGCGCGTTGAAGGAAAATTCCGCATTTTCAGCAAAGGCGGCAGAATTGATACGGGCATAGATGCTCTCGAATGGGCTAAAAACGGAGAAAACAGCGGCGCAGGCGAGCTTGTAGTTAACAGCATTGATACTGACGGCGTTAAGCAAGGCTTTGACATTGAAATGCTTCAGGCTATCAGCGAGCTTGTATCAATCCCTGTTATAGCAAGCGGCGGCGCAGGAAAAAAAGAAGATTTTCTTGAGCTTTTCAGAGCTGATTGTGCAGATGCAGGTCTTGCAGCTTCTATTTTCCATTTCAAAGAGCTCAGCATTGCAGACCTGAAAAAATATCTTAACGATAACAACATAGAAATGAGGATATAAAAATGACAGAACTTAAATATGATTCCAAGGGTCTTATTCCCGCAATTGTTCAGGACCATTATACAAAAAAAGTTCTCATGCTTGCATATATGAACGCTGAAAGCCTTGATATCACCATTAAAGAAGGCAAAACCTGCTTCTTCAGCCGCAGCCGTCAGGAATTATGGCGCAAGGGCGCAACTTCAGGCAATGTTCAGAATGTTGTCAGCATCCGCACCGACTGCGACAAGGATACTCTTCTTATTGATGTTATCAAAGAAGGCCCCGCATGCCACACAGGCAATGAAACCTGCTTCTTTAATGATATAGTCGAAAGCAACGATGACGCTTTTTCATATGAGGGACTTTATCAGATGCTTCTCGGAAGAAAGCTCAACAAGAAGGAAGGCTCATACACTACCTATCTTTTTGAAAAAGGAATCGACAAGATTCTTAAAAAGGTCGGCGAGGAATGCACAGAAGTTATCATCGGCGCAAAGGGCGGTGACAAAGCAGAAACTGTTTATGAAATCGCTGACCTGCTCTATCACATAACCGTTCTCATGATAGAAATGGGTATTTCACTTGACGAAGTTACTGCTGAACTTGCCAAAAGACATATTGTTGACCATAAGGTTAAACAGGAAAAAATGCAATAAATCAAAAACCTCTCAACTTTCACATAAGCTGAGAGGTTTTTTTATTCTATTATACTGTCAAGCACAGCAACTGCTTCGGTATATTCTTCACCTGATTTGAAAAGAGGAAGTCTTTTAAGAATCTGTCCGTAAAATCTCTTTTCCTCCGCTTCGTCCTGACGTTTGTTGTATTCTTCAACATGTGCGGCATAAAGAGCCTTGAGTTTCCTGATAAATTCATCGGGCTCATATATCCTGACTCTCTCAAGCCCGAGTTCATGTGCCATTTCTTCAAGCTCCTTGCAGGCATCAGCACCGTATTTCCGGACCATTTCTCTGAATATGCCTTTACCGAAATAATAAATTCTGCCCGAAATCAGTCCGAAAGCCTTCTGAGCATCAAGATATCCCATTTTTATGCGTTTTTCAAACATTTCCTCGCTGAAATCAAAAGCCGCTCCAAGCTCATCAACATCATTCGGTCTGATATAAACAATCTGGGAATTCAAAAATTCAAATCTGTGACCGATTCCTTTGATATTTGAAATATCAACTACGACCAATCTGTTATAACCGTTTTTAAGAAGCATTTCAACAGGAGTATTGTCATAGACGCCGCCGTCAAGATATTTCTCGCCCTCAGGTCCGATATTGCTTACACCGGGAACTTTTGACGACGCAAGAAGATAATCAAGGAGCTGGCCCTCGGGAATATCCTTAATAAAAATTTCTTTCGGCAGATAATCGGAAAGACTGAAGGTGACTATACCGAAATCAACATCCGATCTTCTTACCTTTTCCTCATCAATGAATTCTGCAAGAAGCTCTTTGGTAGGAGAAGCATCAATTCCGCCGTTTTTAAAAACCTCTTTGATAAGCGCAGGAAAATTCCTGAGGCTGAAAAGTTTCTCGGGATCTTTCAATTCGTGAGAAATATTGACACCTCTGTCAATTGAAGCCTCCTGCCAGAGCATTTTCGCTTCATCGTAGCTGTCAGCAGCAATCAGTGCACCGTTAATTGAACCGATAGAAACACCTGCAACAACAGAAAACTCTATTCCGATTTCGCGCATTGCTTTCCATGCTCCGAGCTGATAAACACCCTTTGCTCCACCGCCTGCAAGAACAAGACCGAATTTTTCCAATTCTATTCCTCCGTAAGATTAATACTGTATTGATTTTACCATATTATTCATGTTAATTCAATGAAAGATATGTTAATAATAATTCAAATTTTATTGACTTTATCCGCCGACTGATATATCATTTTATTATTATAAACCAAAGGAGAAACCCGATGAAAATTCCTTCATGCGTTGAAAACAGATTAAACGAATATTGCAAAAAAATCGAAAAGCATAGCCCCAAGCTTGCTCAGCTTTACAGAAACTGCTATCCCAACACACTCGAAACCGCAACAGAAATTCTGCCCGACGGCAAGGTTTTTGTTCTTACGGGCGATATTCCCGCAATGTGGCTGCGTGACTCAACAGCCGAGGTATCGCACTATATTCCCCTCGCCTCAGGAAACGATGATATCCGTTCAATAATCGGCGGAGTTATCAGAAAGCAAAGAGAATATATTGAAACCGAACCATATGCAAATGCATACAAAAAAGAAGCAAATGACCATGAGGAATTCCAGGATTTCCCGAAAAACCATCCGATAGTATGGGAAAGAAAATATGAAATTGATTCACTCTGCTATCCCCTTCGCCTCACCTATCTTTATTGGAAAGCAACGGGAGATATGTCAATACTTGATGAAAGCTTTCTTAAAAGCGCAGAAATTACGGTTGACCTGTGGATAACCGAGCAGAATCATTTTGAAAAATCACCTTACCGTTTCACAAGACTTAACTGTCCCCAGCAGGACACAATCCATAACGACGGCATGGGCGAGCCTGTTGACTATACGGGAATGACGTGGTCAGGCTTCAGGCCGAGCGATGACGCCTGCCGCTACGGCTATCTCGTTGCCTCAAACATGTTTGCGGTTGTTGTTCTCGGTTATCTTGATGAAATGCTCAAAGCTGCATATCCCGACAAAAAAGAGCTTATTGAAAAAGCTCAAAAGCTTCGCGCCGAAATCAGAGACGGCATTGAAAAACACGCTGTTATTGAGCATGAAAAATACGGCAGAATTTATGCATGCGAGGTCAACGGCAAGGGAGACTATTTCCTTTTTGACGACGCAAATGTACCGAGCCTTCTTTCCGCTCCGTATCTCGGATTCTGCAATACTGACGATGAAATTTACCGCAACACAAGAAGATTTATTCTGAGCAAGGATAATCCCTATTACTATGAAGGCAAATTCGCAAAGGGCGTCGGAAGTCCTCATACTCCCGAGGGATACATCTGGCATATTGCCCTTTCAATGCAGGGGCTGACTGCTGACAGCAAGGAAGAAATGCTTGAAATCTTGCACTATCTTGAAACAACAGACGGCGGAACAGGCTATATGCATGAGGGCTTTGATGCAAACAACCCGAATGTTTTCACAAGAAGCTGGTTCAGCTGGAGCTGCGCTCTTTTTGCTGAGTTTGTTGAAAAAACGGTTGACGAAGGAGTTATCGGAAATGATTGAAATTTTAATCACTTATAAAATGCAGCCTGATATGAAATTCAGATTCATGGAAACGGTTGAGAGCCTCGGGATTCCTCAGGCAACACGCAACGAATCGGGATGCCTGAAATATGATTTTGAAGTTTCGGAAAGCAAAGATGAGGTATATCTTCATGAGCTGTGGGAAAACGAAAGCTGCCTAGAAAGTCATAAAACACAGCCTCATCTGAAAAAGCTGCTCGAACTCAAAAAAGAATTTCTCATTGAAACTGTTGCAAACTCAAAGATTATATAAATTATTTTAATTATTTTTTAAAAAAGGCTTGCAAAAAGCGAAACAATATGTTAATATAATCTGCGTTCGGAAGAACGCACCATGCTGCTATGGCTCAGGTGGTAGAGCACATCCTTGGTAAGGATGAGGTCGGGAGTTCGAGTCTGCCTAGCAGCTCCAGAAAGCAAGTCAGGAATGGCTTGCTTTTTTGTTTTATGAGGTGATATGCTTGGAATTATCTGTTAAACCGATTGCATATATTAAATCTGATTTTTCATCAAAATTCGGCATTCCCCGCCAGAGCGGACTTGTGGATGAGCTTGAGGCAAAGATAATTATTGAAAAAGAATACTCAAGCCCCGATGCATTCAGAGGGCTTGAGGGCTATTCGCACATATGGCTCCTGTGGCTTTTTTCAGAATGCGCCGAAAAAGAATGGAGCCCGACGGTCAGACCGCCCAGACTCGGCGGCAACAAGCGCATGGGCGTTTTCGCATCTCGTTCCCCTTTCAGACCTAACTCAATCGGTCTTTCTTGCGTAAAGCTTGTTTCAGTTAAACAAAACGCCGAAAACAGCACAGTTCTTACTGTCAGAGGTGCCGATTTGCTTGACGGCACTCCGATAATCGACATAAAGCCCTATCTTCCCTATGTTGATTCGCATCCCGAGGCAAGCGGCGGTTTTGCTCTGCAAGAAAAAGAAGGCTCGCTCGAAGTCCGTTTTCCCGAAGAACTTATTCAAATTATTCCTCAGAGCAAGCAGGAGGCTCTTAAAGCTGTTTTGAAGCAGGACCCAAGACCTCAATACCAGAACGATCCCGAGCGCGTTTACGGGCTTGAATTCGCCGGATTCAACATCCGTTTCAGAGTTGACAGCAATATTTTGGAAGTTGTTGAAGTTAAATCAATATAATAATACAAGGCAAAAGCTAATGCCTGAATAAAAAAACGGTACAGTATACAAACGATACTGTACCGTTATCTTTTTAATCGCCGTAAACTCTTCGGCTGTATTCGGCATATTCGCCGCTCTTGATATCGTCAGTCCACGACTTATTATCAAGATACCACTGAATGGTTTTTGCCATGCCGTCCTCAAATTTTGTTTCGGGAAGCCAGCCGAGTTCATTCGAAATCTTTGTAGGATCTATTGCATAACGAAGGTCATGCCCTGCTCTGTCTTTAACATAAGTAATAAGGCTTTCGGGCTTACCGAGAGCATTGAGCAAGGTTCTGACAACCTCGATATTCTGCTTCTCATTATGACCGCCTACATTATACACCTCGCCTACCCTGCCGTTGTGAATAATCAGGTCAATTGCCTTACAGTGATCTTCAACATAAAGCCAGTCACGCACATTCAGACCTTCACCGTAAACAGGCAAAGACTGATCCTCCTGCGCTCTGACTATCATAAGCGGAATAAGCTTTTCGGGAAACTGATAAGGGCCGTAATTGTTAGAGCATCTTGAAACCGTTACAGGCAGACCGTAGGTTCTGTGAAAAGCGAGAGTAAGCAGGTCAGCAGATGCTTTTGATGACGAATAAGGGCTTGATGTATGAATGGGCGTTTCTTCGGTAAAGAAAAGGTCGGGGCGGTCAAGAGGAAGATCGCCGTAAACCTCATCCGTTGATACCTGATGAAATCTTTTAACGCCGTATTTCTTGCTCGCTTCAAGCAGGCAAGCCGTTCCCATAATATTTGTTTCAAGGAAGATAAACGGATTTTCAATAGAACGGTCAACATGGCTTTCAGCCGCAAAATTAACCACGATATCGAAGGCTTCTTTTCTGAACAGTTTATCAACAAAAGCTTTATCCGAAATGCTGCCCTTTACAAAGCTGAATTTTTCGTTTTTCATTGCTTCGTCAAGGCTTTTGAGATTACCAGCATAAGTCAAAGCGTCAAGGCAGACTATTTCATATCCGGGATATTTTTCAAGCATATAATAGACAAAATTGCAGCCTATAAAGCCTGCTCCGCCCGTTACAAGTATTTTCATTCCGATTCCTCCTCCGCCGTGATATTCGGCTCTATTACGGAAACAATTTTTCTGAACTCAACCTGATCGTAAAGCTTTTTGAATCTCACGCCCACGGAATAATCAAGGTCACACTGGGGGCAATGAAAGTTTGCCCTGAAAAACTGACAGTGAAATTTCCATGCGGTTAACTGATTGCAGGGCGAACCGCAGGTTTCACAAACATGGCAAAGACGCTTTTTATCAACAAGAGGATTCTCAATGTTTCTGATGACCTTTGCCTTGTAAACAAGCTTTGAGTAAAACTCCTCACTGCAGTCAACCGTTTCAGGAAAAACAGAATCTTTCGGCAAAATTCTTTTGAGAATATCAGCTGTTAACATGCTGTCGCCGAGCGCTCTGTGATGAATATACATTTCAGGGTCGATTTCAAGCATCTGAGCAGCCGTAAGAAGTCCCGTCTGCTGACCCTTTGAACAATTGAAAAGCCTCTGAAAAACCTTCTGCAGGTCACAGTATTTGTCAAGAAAAGGTATAACCTTGATTCCGTTGAGATATTTGAAGTTTTCAAGCAACACCCTGATATCGCCGTCGCCCCAGGTGAAAATAACGGTTTCTTCAGTTCCAATCCATTTGCGGAACATGGAAAACGCTTTCGTAAACGGTACGCCCGAGCTGATATCGTCGTTTGTAAGATGAGTCAGTCTCTTAACGCTTCCGCGGAGCTTTTTGCCTATCTGGGAACGGATAATGCAAGAAAAGGTGTCAACATTTTCAAGCTCGGAATCAAGCTTGACGGCACCGATTTCGATTATCTCGTTTATATAACCGTTTGCCTTTTTGGAATATGCATTATTCCATTCAAGGTCCATGACTACAAATTGCATCATAACATTCCTTTTATGTCATTATCCTCTTTATAATACTATAAAGAAGAAATCATTTCAAGTATTAATTATCAATCAACAAAAAAGAGGCGATTATCAAATCGCCTCATCAATTATTTATTCAGAAGCATGCCCTTTTTCTTTAAGAACATTAACCACAGATTCTACACACTTCTTGCAAAGTTCCTGTGTTTGTGCCTCAGCCATAACCCTTATAACAGGCTCTGTACCCGATTCACGCACAAGAATTCTGCCGCTGCTGCCGAGAAGTTTTTCTGCTTCTTCAACAGCTTTGCAAACATCCTCATCCGCTCTTGCGGCTGATTTATCCCTGACTCTGACATTTATAAGTGTCTGGGGATAAATAAGAAGTTCTGAACCGAGAACGCTCATCTGTTTTTTTGACGCAATCATAACCTCCATAAGCTTCAGGCTTGTGAGGATGCCGTCACCCGTTGTTGCATATTTCGAAAAAATTATATGCCCCGATTCTTCGCCGCCGAGACGGTTGCCGTTTTTCTGCATATATTCATAAACAAATCTGTCGCCCACCGCCGTTTTTGCATAGTCGATACCGATTTTATCAAAAGCTTTATATAGACCGATATTTGACATAACCGTTGTAACAACGGTATTATTCAGAAGCTGACCTTTTTCTTTAAGATATTTGCCGCAGATATAGAGAATATGGTCTCCCGTAAGAACATTGCCTTTTTCATCAACGCAGATACATCTGTCCGCATCGCCGTCATACGCAAAACCGATATCAAGACTGTTTGAAACAACATAGTCGCGCAGAACCTCAATGTGGGTTGAGCCCGAATTGCGGTTAATATTCAGACCGTCGGGTTCGGCATTGATAACAAAGGTCTCAGCCCCAAGCGCATCGAAAACAGCCTTGGCGATGCTCCATGAGCTGCCGTTGGCACAGTCAAGACCGACTTTGATTCCTCTGAATGAATAAATTCCGAGTGAAATAAGATAGGCAATATAACGGTTTCTGCCCGATATATAATCGACTGTTTTGCCAATATTCTCTTTTTGAGCATAAGGAAGCTCTTTCATTCTTTCGCCGAAGATCTCAAGCTTTCCGTCAATATAATCTTCAATGAAGTCTGTCATATTATCATCTGATTTTTCGCCGTTTGATAATATAAGCTTGATTCCGTTATCATAAAACGGATTATGGCTTGCAGAAATCATAATTCCGCAATCAAAACCGTCAACCTTAGTTATATAAGCAACCGACGGCGTTGTTGTTACATGCAGAAGATATGCATCCGCGCCCGAAGCCGTGAGACCCGCAACAAGAGAATATTCAAACATATAGCTTGATCTTCTTGTGTCTTTACCTATTACAATCCTTGCTTTTTCATATTTTCCTGAATGCTTTTTTAATTCTCCGAAATACCAGCCGAGAAATCTGCCGACACTGAAAGCATGCCCTGCAGTGAGGCCGACGTTAGCCTCTCCTCTGAAGCCGTCTGTTCCGAAATATCTGCCCAAAAAACACTCTCCTTATCAGGCTTTTTCTACTGTTACTCCGCCTGTTTTATAGATGGAATTTGCAGGAACTGTTCCCCTAACGCATGAAAGAGGATAAATATTTGTTCCGTTACCGATAACCGTTCCGGGATTGAGAACCGTATTGCACCCTACCTCAACATTATCGCCGAGAATTGCGCCGAATTTTTTCAGCTCTGTTTCAAATTTTTCATCACCGTTTTTAACCGTAATATATGATTGGTCTGATTTGACATTTGAAGTTACTGAGCCTGCGCCCATATGGGATTTATAACCGAGAATGCTGTCGCCTACATAGTTGAAATGAGGAACCTGAACGCAATCGAAAAGAATTGCATTCTTGATTTCAACGGAATTGCCGACAACACAGTTTTCACCGATAAGCGCACTTTCGCGGATAAACGCACAATGGCGAACCTCTGTACCTGCGCCGATAATGCAGGGCGAACCGATATAAGCAGTCGGAGCAACCACTGCGGTTTTGTGAACAAAAACATTCTCTGAAACTTCATTATATTCGGATTTATCAATTTCTTTGCAAAGCTCCAGTATATGGCTTTTTATACTTCTGAGAGCTTCCCACGGATATTCAAAGCCGGCAAGCCACGCACCTGCAAGCGAATGATCCATGCTGAGTATATCAAGAGTCTTAAACATTTTTCTACCTCCGATTTTTATGCAAGCTGAATTATTATATGTTCATTTCAATGAAAATATAATAACAAACGCAATTCAAAAAGTAAAGAAATAAAAAAAGCAGGTTCGCGCCTGCTTTTATGAGCTTATTGCCCAGAGATTTTTGATTTCACCGCTGATTTCCTCATAGCTCCATGTTCTTTCGGAATTCGATATGCTGTTCGGATCATTAACGGTAAATTCGCCGTTTTTTATTCCTGTCAGAACTATAAAGTGTCCCGTTGTTGTGAAGTGACCTTCACCCATCACACATATAACGGGGTTACCCGCTTCAAGATTATCGGTAATCTTATTTTTGACAAGCGGAAGCTCATCAACCTCAAGCCCGAGTTTTTCTCCGCCCTCGCTGATAAGAGTCCAAAGAGAACCGCTTCCTTTTTCGTAATATTTGTTTTCAAGAGCAAATTCAATTATTTTATCCGGTGACATAGCATCATCACCCGTCAGATAATATGCGCACATTGAAAGACAGACAGGTCCGCAAGCAGTCAGTCCCGCAACTCCGCTCCCGTATTCAATATATCCCCATCGCTTGTCCCACTGCATAAAAAGAGGGACCGTTTTACTGTTTTTATATTCCGACAAATCAATTTCATGATCAACATCCTTTTCAAGCGGATAAGAAAGAACAAAATCCTGCGTTTCGGGATTTCTCGAAAGTAGTTCGATAAGCTCAACGGGATAATCCTCAAAATCCAACGAATTTTTTTGTGCGAACGCTTCAACTGTTCTGATTGTTTTTGCTGACACATCTGAAAGTTTTCCGCGGTTCATATTATCCTGCAAAAAAACGCTTGAAAATACTGCCGTTAAAATCAAAACAACCGAAACGATTCCTATTAAATAGTATTTTCTCTTTTTCAACATAAAAAGCCTCCCTGCATGGTTTTATTCTAAATGCAGGAAGGCTCAATTTGATTTCAGAAATATTACAATTTGATTAAATTATTTATAAAGCTTGACTGTATAGAGATAATTGCCGTCAATGTTTTCAGGGTTGATTGCAGGGAAAACAATCTCTGCCTTACCGCCGTTATCTCTTATTTCTACAGCAGCATCACTGCCGAGAAGCGCCGCCTTAAGAGCAGGATCATAGTCAACAAGCTCAAGAGTCTGTGTGCCGAACGGGAAACGGTTGAGAATCGCATAAACATCCTCGCCCTTCTTCGTATAATAAACACCGTTCTGAAGCTTTTTTGAATAAATTCTTGTGCCGTAAATTGCCTCGCCGTTAACGCGGAGCCAATCGCCCATCTGAAGAAGTCTTTCTTCCATAATAACGGGAATTGTTCCGTCTGCCGCAGGACCGATGTTAAGAAGGAAATTGCCGCCCTTTGAAACAAGATCGCAAAGCATTTCAATAAGCTCTTTGGCGCTCAGATAATCGGCTACATCCTCGTTCTTATTAAAGCCGAACGACATGCCGATGCCTCTGCATTCCTCAAAAGGTCTGTCAAGCTCAACATCTTCAATCTTTTTACCTTCCTCAATATAGCCGTATTCTGAAGTGAAGTTGCCGCCTACGTTGCCTCTTGTTTCCTTACCCCAACGGTCATTGGGAACAATATAGTCCTTAACGCTCGATTCGTTATAGAGCCACTGCAGGAACTCGGTTGAATGCCAGACTGATGAAGGATGCTCCCATTCGCCGTCAGTGAAAAGAGTGCTGGGCTGATATTTCTCAACAAGCTCCTTAAGCATGGGGATAAGATGAGTGAGAGCGTATTCCTCGGGATTTCTGAGGTATACGGGATTGAACCATTCATAAACTGAATGATATACTCCGAAACGGACATCGGTTTTGGCAAGCGCATCTTTGAGCTCCATGAGAAAGTCTCTGTGAGGGCCTACATCAACGCTGTTCCAGTTCCACGCATAATCAGATTTATAAAGACAGAAGCCGTCATGATGCTTTGAAACGATATTGATATATTTTGCGCCGCTCTTCTGAAAAAGGTCAGCCCACTTGTCGGCATCAAAAAACTCAGCCGTAAAGTCTTTTACAAAATCGTTATATTTGAAATCCGGACCATATTTTTTTTGATGATAGTAATAATAATCTCTGTCATTTGTGCTTCTTTCAACAATCTCATCGCAATGATAGCCGTACCACTCGGCATACTTGCCTTTAGGGGCATAGGCAGGAACACTGTAAAGTCCCCAATGAATAAAAATACCGAACTTTGCATCGCCAAACCATTCGGGAACGGGACGGGAATTAAGTGACTCCCAATTGTTTTCGTACATGGCAAACCCTCCGATTTGATTAATAGTTTTAAAAATTATATCAGTTTACCGTAAATGTGTCAACGATTAATAAGAAGTAAAAATTAATAGTTGAATGATACATTCCGAAATGATATTATATCTGTGAGGTGTTATAAATGATTTTATATTTTTCGGGAACAGGCAACAGCAGGTATGTTGCAGAAAGAACGGCAAAAATACTCGGAGAAGAAACACTTGATTTGTTTGACAGAATAAAAAACAAGGATTATTCCCCCATTATCTCAGACAAACCTTTTACTGTTTGCGCACCGACCTATGCATGGCGTATTCCCCGTATACTGAAAGACTATCTTGAAAGAACACCGCTTGAAGACAATGATAAAATATACTTTCTCATGACCTGCGGCGACGATATCGGAAACGCCGAAAGATATCTGAAAAAGCTTTGCCGTAAAATCGGCAAGGAATATATGGGCTGTGCCTGCTTCAGAATGCCCGAAAACTATATTGCAATGTTCACCTCGCCCAATGATGAGCAGGCTTCAAGGATAATTGCAAAATCTAAGGACAGAATTGACAAAACTGCTACCATCATAGCTTCAGGTAATAAGCTTGCTCAAGTCAATGTCAATATTATCGGCAAACTAAAAAGCGGAATTGTCAACGATGTATTCTATCCGTTATGTGTAAGCGCAAAAAAATTCTGCACAACAGATAAATGCATTTCCTGCGGAAAATGCGAAAAAGTCTGCCCCCTTTCAAACATTACTATAAAAGACGGGAAGCCTGTCTGGGGCAAAAACTGCACTCACTGCATGGCATGCATCTGTAAATGTCCTGCCGAATCAATTGAATACGGCAAGGTCAGCATCGGTCAGAACAGATATACCTGCAAAGTAAATCCCGAAGAATAAAAAAGCACCCCTGCAGGTGCTTCTTTTTTACAGTGTTTTTATGCCGTAGAAATGAACTACATTCATATCCTCTTCCATATCAAGACCGTGTGAGCCGCAGCCCTCATCTATCTCATGGCAACCGTGGTCGGGGCAGAAGCCGAAGAAAACATTATGATTTTTCCAGCAGGCTTCAATTTTATCGGAAAGCTCGGCATAGAATGCAATATTACCGTCGAGAGCCGCAAGAGAAAGCTCTGCTTCGGGACCGTGACGGTGCATTGTTCCGTCATAATTTCCGTTATAAATTACAACAAGATCGTATTTATCATCTTCAATGATTTCAAGAGCCTTTGCATTGACCTCTTCAACAGTATCATAGATATAATAATCCATTTCACGCTCAAGAAAAATCATCGAGATGCTGTCATTACTCGTTGAAACAATGGCACACTTTTTGCCCGCTTTTAAGAAAGCATCAAATATTGTTTCTGTTTTCAGAACAGGCTTTTCATATCTTCTGATTCCGTGGATTTCCGGCATGACGCCCGTATACATTGAAGCAAAGCAAACGGGAGTAACGCTCGGCATTACAGAAAGCATCGGCAGCGAAAAATCGGAACACATATGTGCCGCCGAAAACTTCTCTGTATATTTCTGATAAACCCACAAAGCAACCGCATCGGGGTTATAGATAACCGTTCTGTCAGTTTTTTTATCACCGAGCTTTTTCTTTGCAAGAGCAGTTACAACGGAGTTTGCATTATCAATCCCCTCGGGCTTTTCAAGACCTGCAAGCTCAAGCGCTGTTGCGAGAACGGATGTAATACAAATTGAACTGTTTAAATCTGCCATAAATTTTACCTCATTCTAATCCGGAAAAGGTTTCTCTCATCTCTGTAGAGTCACCCGAAGTAACAAAAAATTCATATGAATATGGAGCAAAGCTTTCAAAGGTTCTGAATTTGATAACAGCAATGTAAGAAGTCTGCGCTGCCTTTGAAGGATCGGTATCGGTTGTATTTTCTCTGTCAAAAACTCCTGCAAGAAAAACGGATTCATCAGGAACATATACTCCGATGCCAAAGCTGTCGTCAAACTCGCCGATAAAGCCTGACCAATGTTCTTTGGAATTGAATTTCGGGTAGCCCGCATCAGGCCAAAAAATAAGGTCAGGAACTACGGTCAGCGCTTCGTCTGACCATGCATTGTCGCCCGCATAATAAACAAATCTGTTAAAAGGTTCAACACAGTAAAATGCAGGAATTTCCTGGGATGTATAATATGGGGTATAACCCGAGAAATCAACAAATCTGCAGTTTGCATTGAGAAGCTTGCCGTCAAGAGTATAGGCTGCTTCCATATAAGATGGAGTTATATCCTCCTTTGGCTTAGCCCAGTCAAGCGGTCTGCATTTGACATAAAGTTCGTTTTCCGAAACTCTCAGGTCAACTATCTTACTGCTGTCATTAAACTGATTACCGCCCTGAACAGGGTTATAGTTCCAAACATTACCCATGAATTCACCGGTAACATAACCGTCGGAACTGCCGTTAGTCCCGTAATATGACTGCTGAATAAGTCTGCCTGCATCGAAACGGTTTATGAGGTTTACATTTTTGCTTATAGCCCTTGCGCCGTAACGCTCGGAGGCATTCGAATCAACCTTGATCTTTCCGTCAACCCTGACAGATTCAACATCCGAATCAAGGTCCTCATAATAGCTCAGAGCACCGCCCCAGAGAAGGTCTACGCCGATTTTTATCGAACCATTTTCAACATAAACTTCACGCTCGGGAATTTCACGGTTAAAGGTTGAAATTCCGTAAAGCTCGACCTCTGCGCTGTTCTTATCAAGAGGTTTGAATGAAACTGAACGGATTATATTAGCTTTTGCTCTGTCGAGCATACCGTCAATAAAAGAAAAGAACTCTCCGTTTTCGGCTGGCTCGAGAAAGAACTCTTCAGAAATAATCTTGCTGTTTTTTGCATAAACAAGCTCGCCTCTGAGATAGGCATCTGACGAATAAGCAAGACCGAAATAATTGAAATATCCGCATTCAACTTCCGAAAAATCAATTGTTGTTTCGGAGCCGTTTTTTGAAATGCTGATATCACGGCTTTCACCGTTAACAAGAACAGCCTCAGAAGAAAAAGGTCCTTTTACAATTTCAAAATCTTCATCAATATTTTGGGGAAGAAAGCTTAAAGGATAACCGGCTAAAGCCATTATAAACGCAGTAATAATGCTTATAATTTTCTGAATCAAAATAAAGCGCCTCCTTTTTGATATTAAAATTTTAGCACAGCAGTTTTTTATTGTCAATAAAGTCAGATATACAAATGCAAATATTGACACTTTTGATTTTTAATTATATACTTGATTTATATTATATAAGGAGCTGACGATATGATTTACAGCATCAGCCGAAAACTTCACACAGATTTTAATATTTTTGAAAAAAACAAGCTGCCTGCCAGAAGCTGGTTTATTCCGTTTTCATGCGATGACACTCTTGCAGAAAGCGATTATAAAAACGAAAGATATGTTTCAGACAGAGTTCTTATGCTCAGCGGAGAATGGGATTTTAAATATTTCAGCAAGCTCAGCGATATTCCCGAAAGTTTCGATTCTGACTCTGCCAAATTTGATAAAATCTCCGTACCCTCAACCTGGCAGAGAACAGGATATGACCAGATTGCATATATTAACACCCGCTATCCTTTCCCCAAAAATCCACCTCATATTCCCGAGGATGTTGCAGTAGGTATATACCGAAAAATCATCGATATCAGCAACGAAGCAAGCCGGAGAATCATCAGCTTTCTCGGCGTTGCAGGTGCGCTGTCTCTTTATGTTAACGGCAGTTTTGTCGGCTACAGCGAAGGCTCTCACAACACAGCTGAATTTGACATCACAGAATTTATCGCAAACGGTTCAAATGAAATTCTTGCCGTCAATTATAAATGGTCAAACGGCACTTACCTCGAATGTCAGGATATGTTCCGCGAAAACGGAATTTTCAGAGATGTTTTCATTATTTCGCAGAAAGAAAACCGCATTGACGATTTCCTTTTTAGACCGAAGAAAAATTCTGACGGAAGCTATGACCTCAGAATTGAAATCAAAGGAAATTTCACTTCCGATGCAGGTGTTACGGTTGAATGCAAAAACCTTTTCAGCGAAACTCCTGTTAACGGAAAAGCTGTTTTCAGCAATCTTTCTCCCAAAGAATGGACTGCTGAAACACCTGAACTTTATGAGGTTATATTAAGAGTAAAAAAAGGCAACGAAACCCAAGAAGTAATCCGTTCATATATCGGCTTCAGGGATATCACAATCGACGGCGAAATTTTCCGTTTCAACGGCAAGGCTGTAAAGCTTATCGGCGCAAATCATCACGATACACATATGACAAAGGGTTATGCAGTTTCGCTCGATGACCTTGAGCTTGATATAAAGCTCATGAAAGAATATAACTGCAACTGCGTCAGAACCTCGCACTATCCTCCCGACCCTGCATTTTTAACAATGTGCGATTTCTACGGGCTTTATGTTGTTGATGAAGCAGATATTGAAACTCACGGATTTTATTCAATGCCCGGCGCATACAATCCCAACAAGCTCAGCAACAATCTTAAATGGGCTTCGCATTATCTTGACAGAGTTGCAAGAATGTATGAACGCGACAAAAACCATCCGTCAGTCACCATGTGGAGCCTCGGCAATGAATCGGGCGGCTACAAATGTCAGGATATCTGCTATAAATTTTTAAAAGAAAACAATCCCGAAGTGCCCGTTCACTATGAAGGCGTCAACCGTTCACTGCGTTGGGCTTACGATGTTGTTTCAAGAATGTACGGCTCACCCGACCTCATGAAAAACATTCTCAAAGGAAAAGCAGGCAAAAAATATAAGGGCAAGCCTTTCTTCCAGTGTGAATATGCTCACGCCATGGGCAACGGTCCGGGCAAGCTTGAAGAATACATGCAGCTCTTCCTCTCCTCAGAGCAGTTCATGGGCGGATGTATCTGGGAATGGGCCGACCACAGCGTTTACGACGAAAACGCAAACTACAAATGGACATACGGCGGCGACCACAACGAGCCGATTCATGACGGCAATTTCTGCGTTGACGGTCTCTTCTTCCCTGACAGAAAGCCTTCAAGCGGCGCTCTTGAAATGAAAGTCTGCTACCGTCCGATAAGAGCAAAATATCTCGGCAACGGAAGCTTTGAGCTTTGGAACACAAAATATTTCACCGATTCATCCGACATTGAAATTTCTTATGAAATACTTGAAAACGGATATGCCAGAGAATGCGGAAAGCTTGACACCGTTATTGCCCCTCAGGAGAAAAAGAAAATCACTGTTAAATCCGACCTTCTGAAAAAATCAGACGGGGATATCTTTGTTAATTTCATTTACAAAAAGCCTGACGGTGCAGAAATTGCAGTTGAACAGATTATTATTGCCGAAGCAAAGCTCAAATCTGATATCGGCAAATACGCTGAAACGGAAAACGGCAATATCATAACCGCAAAATTTAAAGGCGGAGAAATGACCTTCGATATTTCAAGAGGTCTTGTCAGCTATAAGAAAAACGGCATAGAATTGCTCAATCAGAAGCCCTTTGACGGCATGACAGGATTTGTTCCCCACCTTTACAGAGGCAGGCTTGATAACGACCAATACACCGTTATTTTCTGGAATCTTATCGGTCTTGAAAATGCCGAAACGCACCTTTGCAAATGCAAGCTCATGAAGGATGCTGACGGTGAATTTATAAGAACAAAATACAGTTTTATCGGCAAAAAAATACTCCGGCTTGCAACCGCAACCGTTGATTACCGAATTGACGAAAGCGGCAAAGTCAGAGTTACCGCAAAGCTCAAAAAGGTATTCCCGCTTACAATGATGCTCCCCCGTTTCGGAGTGCATTGCGAATTCACAAAGGATTTCAGCGGCGTCAGCTATTACGGCAGAGGACCTGCAGAAAACTACAGCGATTTCAGAGAGCATTCTCCCATCGGAAGATATAAATGCGCCGTTTCAGAAATGGCTCACAAATATATAAAGCCGCAGGATTCGGGCAACAGAGGCGATATCAGAGAAAGCGCACTTATTTCCGATAATTCAAAGATAATATTCAGAGCCGAAGAAAAGCCGTTCAGCTTCAACGCAAATCCTTTCACCCTTAACCAGCTCAAAAAAGCAAAGCATATTGAGGATTTGCCTGATGTTGATACCGTATTCACAGCCGTTGACGGCTTCGTCAGAGGCACAGGCACGGGAAGCTGCGGCCCCGGTCCTGCGAAAGAACATACAATTGATTTCAGCTATACAAAGCCTCTTGAATTCAGCTTTACATTTGAAGCGGAATAAAATATAAAATTAGAATGGACTGATTAACATGGAAAAATATGCAAGATTCAGATATCAGCCGTGCATCCCTCTCGGCGATGACGGAAGATGCGTTACGGCATCTCAGAAACACATTTCTCTTTCGAGAAAGGCCGCAGGCGAAGGCATGGTGCTTCTCAAGAACGAAAACGGAGCTCTTCCCCTTTCAAAAGGCGAAAAGATTGCGCTTTTCGGCAAAGCAACAATCGAATACATAAAGGGCGGCGGCGGCAGCGGCGATGTTCACTGCCCTTATATCCGCAACATATTTGAAGGCTTCAAGGAAAAAGAAAAAGACGGTAAGATTGCCGTTTATATGCCTCTTGTTGATTTCTACAAGGACTATGTTGAAAAAGAAAGCGTTCACATTCCCACTCAGGAACAAATTAACGCTACATGGGATATCGTTAATGCAATGGAATTCTGCACAAAGCGCGATGACATGACTTATGACACATTTGCAAGCATGCATGTCAAAGAGCCTGCAGTACCCGATGAGCTTATTAAATCAGCATCCGATTGGGCTGAAACAGCAATCATAACGCTCAGCAGATTTTCTGCAGAGGGCGTTGACCGCAGACCTCAGGGCGGCGACTATTATCTTTCTGATATTGAAAAGGATCTCATCACCAAGGCAGGTAAGCTTTTCAAAAAGGTTATTGTTGTTATAAACTCGGGCGCTACAATCGACTGCGAATTCATCGCCGAAAATTCCGCTGTTGACGGCATTCTTTTCGGATGGCAGGGCGGAATGGAAGGCGGCTCAGCTATCGCAGATATTCTTTGCGGAGATGTCAATCCCTCAGGTAAGATGGCAGATACAATCGCAAAATCCTACGATTGCTACCCCTGCAAAGAGGAATTCTGGGAAAGCTTCAAATATATTGATTATTCTGACGATATCTATGTCGGATACCGCTATTTTGAAACTATCCCCGAGGCTAAACAGCATGTCCGTTATCCGTTCGGCTTCGGTCTGTCATACACACAGTTTGAAATAAGCGGCAGAGTATGCTGCGAAAGCGAAGGCAAAATAATTGCCGTTGCAACAGTTAAAAACATCGGCTCCGTTGCAGGCAAAGAAGTAATCCAGCTTTATTATTCCGCTCCGCAGGGTAAGCTTGGCAAGCCTGCAAAAGAACTTTGCGCATTCAAAAAGACAAAGCTTCTTGCTCCGAACGAATCCGAAGCAGTTGTTATGAGCTTTGACATTAAAGATATGGCATCGTTTGACGACCTCGGAAAAATCAGCAAATCAGCTTATGTTCTCGAAAAAGGCGACTATGAATTCCATATCGGCACATCCGTCAGAGACACAGTGAAGCTTGATTTTGTTTACCGCGTCAGCGAAGATACTGTCACCGAACAGCTTAATAATTGGTGCAAGCCCTTCAAGCTTGCAAAACGAATGCTTTCAGACGGAAGCTTTGAGACTCTGCCTCAGGGCGAAGAAGAATATTTCTATGGAGAAGTCAAGCCCTCAGGTGCAAAGGCTCCCGAAAATCTTGTTATGTTTGACAATGTAGGCGTTGAATGCACTCTTGACGAATTCGTTGCGCAGTTCACTCTTGATGAGCTTATGTATATCGTCGGCGGACAGAAAACAACGGGCGTATGCAACACGGGTTCGTTCGGCGGAATTGAACGCCTTGCAATCCCCTATGCTCCCACAGCCGACGGCCCTGCAGGTCTACGACTTGAGCCCAAAACAGGCATACCTACCACAGCATGGCCTTGCGCAACGCTTCTGGCTTGTTGCTGGAATCCCGAGCTTGTTTATGAAGTCGGTGCTGCAGGCGGCGCGGAATTGCGCGAAAACAATCTCGGAATATGGCTTGCTCCTGCGCTGAATATTCACAGAGATCCCCTCTGCGGCAGAAACTTCGAATATTATTCTGAAGATCCCCTCGTTGCAGGCAAAAACGCCGCCGCGGCAACAAGAGGCATTCAGTCGCAGAAAGCCGCTGTTTCAATCAAGCATTTTGCATGTAACAACAAAGAAGCAAACCGCTACGATATTGACGCCAGAATTTCCGAAAGAGCTTTACGCGAAATCTATCTCAAGGGCTTTGAAATTGCTGTTAAAGAAGGCGATCCCTGGACCGTTATGTCATCCTATAACCGCATCAACGGTCAGCACACCTCTGAAAGCTACGAGCTTCTCACCGAAATCCTTCGCAACGAGTGGGGCTTTAAGGGTATGGTTGTAACCGACTGGGGTGTAAAGAACAATCCCGTTAAAGAGGTAAAGGCTGGCAACGATATGAAGATGCACTGCGGCTACCCCGAGGATCTGAAAGCAGCTTATGATAAGGGTGAGCTGACAAGAGCAGAACTCGAGCTTTGCACAAAAAGAATTCTTGAAATGATAATGAAGCTTGCATAAGAAAAACGGATGTGCCGAAGCACATCCGTTTTTTATTATAAATTGAAAATGTAAAATATGGAATTTTTAAAATTACAGTTTGATTTTGGCGTTAACTGCTTTTTCTTTAATAAATTTTTCAAATTCTTTGCAGGTGCCTTTTTCAAATAGGTTTTTATCAACCATTATAACAAGCTTTTTATTCATTATCAGCAGATATAAATTCTTGCTCTGCATAACTTTAATAATTTTGCTATAATCAATTTTGATTTCTGATTTATCCGTTATGCCAGTACTCAAAATGTAATCATCGTAAAACAAATTCTGTGCCTCTGGCATTTTCCCGAAAAGCTCAATATACTGTTTTTCTCTTTTCTTTGCATGAATTCTGATGCTTATAAGCGGATATACTGCCCAGATTATTCCTAAAAACACAAAAACAACAGATGTTATTGTCTCATAAAAATAAAAATAGTAAAGTGCCGCAAGAGAAATAAATGCAACCAGAAATACTGTGCCCAAAACTGTTCGTGACACTAAAGTGAATCTTTTATTCATTTCAATATACAGTTCTTTTGAATGCTTAAAATTACTTATGAATAAGGGCTCCATTTGATTTTCTCCTTTATAACTCAAACTCTGCAACAATCGGGAAATGGTCAGAGATTACCTTTTCGACTGTTTTTACACCCGTGCATTTCAAATTCTTATAGAATATGTAGTCGATTTTGATATTCGGTCTGTATGACGGGAAGGTGCTTTTGCCTTTAACAGCTGCAAGCTTGTCCGTATCATTCAGGCATTCAAAAAGAGGCTTCAGCTCCGCAGCATCCGGAACAGCATTGAAGTCACCCATAAGAATCAAAGGCATGTCAGTGTTATCAACGATTTTGCAGATTTCTTTAACAGCGTTCTTTCTTTCGCCGAGAGCAAGTCCCATATGGCACACAAGAACAATAACATCCCTGCCTCCAACATCAACAACAGCTTTGAGAATGCAGCGGGATTCATATTTACCTATGTCAAATTTGAAAACGGGATCGGGAACAGCGATAGTTTCTGCACTCTGTATCGGATACTTTGTGACAAATCCGTTGCCGTAAGGGCTTGTGCCGCCAACCTTGATCGCCTGAGCAAAATACCGGTTATAACCAAGGCCGTCGCCCAGAGCATTTATCTGATCGGTATAGCCGTCAAGCGGTCCCTCTCCCCTGACCTCGTTGAGACCGCAGATATCGGGATTTATTTCTTTTATTGAATTGACAAATAAATCAATGTCAATTATATCATTCTGATAATCCAGACAATGCTGGATGTTAAAGGTCATTACTCTGAGTTTATGAGAATTCATATATCTTTTCAACACCGTATATTCTCTTTTATATTGCGCGGCAAGTTCTTCATCGGCTATGTTTTCATAATCTCCGAAAATTTCAAGAGCTTTTTCTGTTTCAACCCACTCGGGCGTAACTCCGTGAAGTATCTCGGTTTCGGTAAGACTCTGCTTTTCTTCTCCGATTATTTCACAGATAAAATAATTGCTCACATACAGTTTATCGTAAAAATATTCATTAACCTTAACAAAAGGCGAAACTGTTTTTACAACATATCCCGTTTCTTCGCAAATCTCGCGGATAACGCACTCTTCGATTGTTTCATCCTCTTCAAGTCCGCCGCCGGGTGAAAGATAAACACCCGTATTCAGTTCGTGAGAAAGCAGAATTTTTCCGTTTTCGGTTATTAATCCTCTGCAGCCGACACGCTCATATGCAGGCGGCAGAGAATATATTTCGCCATATTGATTGATGACATCAGAACTACCGTTAAACATTATATTTCCTCGTTGCTATGCCCCGAAAACATAAGCTTTCGGGGCATGATTTGAAATTATTATCAGTCAAAAAGATAAACTCTTGTTTCGTAAGGTCTTGTTGTGAATCCGTTTTTGCCAACGGGAACATCCTTATAGTTGCAAAGGATTGCCTTACCCTTTGTAAGATCATAAGCGGCAGGAGCGGTGAAGTTAACGCACTTATCTGTATATGAGCAGATAACAAGCATGCTGACGCCGTTATAAACTCTTTCATAAACATAAAGGTCGCTGCTTGACTTATTATATTCTTTATAAGAACCGTAAACAGCAACGGGATTTTCCTTGCGGAACTTGATAAGAGCCTTATAGTGATTGAAAATCGAATCAGGATTTTCCATTTCAGCCTTTGCGTTGATTCCGTTCTTATAATTGGGATTAACAGGCATCCAGGGATTTCCGCTTGTGAAGCCTGCGTTTTCACTGTCATCCCACTGAACGGGAGTTCTTGCATTGCCTCGGCTGGATTCCTTAAGGCGCTGCTTTGCCTTTTCATCAGAGAAGCCGAAAAGACGCAGGGTCTTATAGTTATTTACTGCAAAAACATCCTGATAATCCTCAACTTCAGGAAGGTCAATATTCATCATGCCGATTTCCTGACCCTGATAAATAAAGGGTGTTCCGCACTGAAGCATGTAAGAGTTAGCAATTGATTTTGCGCTCTGCTCTCTGTATTCAACGCTGCCGAAACGGTTAATAATTCTCGGATGGTCATGGTTTTCCATATAAAGAGCATTCCAGCCCTTACCGTAAAGACCTGTCTGCCATGTAGAGAATGATTTCTTGAGCTTTTTAAGGCTGAACGGAAGTGTCAGGCAGTCCATGAAGAGGCAGTCTGCTTCCATATGCTGGAAATGGAACATCATATCAAGCTCCTGCGCAGGACCTTCCTTGATGTATTTAAGAGCTTTGTTAACTGTCATCATCGGTGCTTCGCCGACAACAAAGCAGTCATATTCATTGAGAACCTGACGGAACTCGGTAAGATATTCATGAATGTGCGGTCCGTCGGCATAATGCTCCATTCCGCATGCCTGAGGAATCGGAAATCCGTTGGGAAGACCCTCTCTCTTTGAAACAAATGTAATAACATCTTCACGGAAGCCGTCAACACCCATATCGAGCCAGAATTTCATTATATCCTTGACTTCCTGACGAAGCTCGGGATTATCCATGTTGAGGTCGGGCTGTTTCTTCGAGAAAAGATGCAGATAATACTGACCGTTTTCCTGATTATATTCCCAAGCCTTTCCTTCAAAAAGCGATGACCAGTTGTTAGGGAGCTTGCCGTTTTTGCCGTCTCTCCAGATATAGTAATCGTGATATTTGCTGTTCTTATCAATACCCTTCTTGAACCACTCATGCTCATCGGAGCTGTGATTGACAACGAGGTCCATGATAACCTTCATGCCTCTTGCGTGAGCCTCATCAAGAACCTTCTTGAAAAGCTCATTATCGCCGTAATCGGGAGAAATATTTTTATAATCGGAAATATCATAACCGAAATCGGCATTGGGCGAGCAATAAAGAGGAGAAAACCAGATGCAGGTTACTCCAAGCTCTTTAAGATAATCAAGCTTTGAGAGAACGCCCTCAAGGTCGCCTATACCGTCGCCATTACCGTCACAGAATGAACGGGGCCAGATCTGATAGCAGACCGCGTCTTTATACCACTGTGTTTTTTTCATAAATATGTTCCCCTTTCGGATTTTTAACAGGATTATTATAACAGATAATTAATTATATTACAACAAGGAATTTATCCGTTAAGAACAGGAATTCCGTCTTTATTCCATATAACCTTGCGTTTTCTTGCGCTTCGGCAAGGGTCATAAAGCGAGTCGCCGTCAGAATATCCGCATTTGCCGCAAAAACATCTTTCATCCCTTGAATGATAAACAAAAACCCAGTCTCCGTTTTCATCCATGACAAAAGAATTATGACCCGGACCGTATTCGCCTTCAAGATCATCGGAGGTGAGAAGAGGATATTCAAGCTTTGTCCAGCTGTCAGGATTCAAAAGGTCGGAGCTTTCATCGGCAAACATCAGTCCGATGCAGTATTCGGGTCCCGTTGCCGAGGCTGAAAATGCAAGAAAAATCTTTCCGTCATGAATCATCACCGCAGGACCTTCATTGACGGGAATTCTGACTCTTTCCCAATCATATTCTGGCTTTGTCAGGAGCATGGCGGGAGAGGTTGTTTTCCACGGCTCATCGGGATTTACAGCAGACAAATAAACATTTGAGTTGCCGCCGTTCTGAGCCCATGCAACATAATGTTTTCCGGCGCATTCAAAATGTGTCATATCGAGCGAAAAGCCTCTGAATGAAAAGCTGTCGTTCTCGCAGGCGGTAAACTTTCCTTTATCAATCCATTTACCGTTATATGGGTCCGTCCCCTCGCACATAATAATATGGCAGTCAATATCCCAGACATTATTTTCACTTCCGCTTGCAGCAAATAGAACATACCACTTTCCGCCGATTTCATGAATTTCAGGCGCCCATATAAAGCGGTGGGCAACATCGGAATTTTTTTCATCCCATATTATTTTTTCTTCTGCAGAGGCAAGACCGTCAATCGTTTCGGCTCTTCGAAGAATTATTCTGTCATAACCCTCGGGATCATTCTTGCCGTACATCGGAAAAGAAGCTGTAAAATAATAGTATCCGTCACTGCCTTTATAAACATGAGGGTCGGCTCTGTCTTTGATAAAAATATCGGTTTTAACGCTCATAGCTTCACCTTTTCTTTGACATTTTCGTTCAGATTATGAAATGATTTTATCATATATATCCATACTTTTCAATAAAAAACTCCCCCGAAGTAAATCGGAGGAGTTGGTTATTATGCTACAAGGAATTTATATTTTGCAACGCTGTAAAGCGGAACGAATGGTACCATAATGGGAACGGTTTTAACATATTTCTGATATTCGGGATCATCGCCGTAATTCTTGTTCTGACGAAGCTCAAGGCGACGTGCGCCGCTGAACATAACAAATATAATACCGATATATCCGATTAGTGCAAGAATCCACTGACCGACACCGGTGAGAATATTAACACCTGAAACAAGTACACCTGTCCAGAAAATCATTTCGCCAAGGTAGTTGGGGCAACGGACAATTTTGTAAAGTCCCGTATCACAAAAACGCTTGGGATTCTTTTTCTTTGAGTTGTTTTTCTGGATATCGGCAACAGATTCAAAAATAATACCGAAAGCCATGATAACAAGACCTGCGATGCAGAAGCCGTCAGTCTTTTTGCCGTTGAGGAATCTGTAGAAAACGGGAAGAACCTGAGTTACATAGAGAGCTGCACAAGTAACCCAGATTGCGCACTTAACACCGAAAGGCATTGTTTTACCGTCTTTGATTTCGGTTTTCATTGTGTTACGGTAGGATGCGCTCTTGATTTCACGGACAAGAAGATATCCGCCAAGACGAACGCCGTAAATGAAGAACAGCGCGCAGGCAATAACAGTTCCGACGCTGAGACCGTTTCTGAAGAGAATCAGCATAAGCACGCCGAGACCTGCAATTGAAAATCCGTAGCCGAGCGAGATGAAATAAACATACTTATAAAATCCGATAGAGCTTATAAGCATTGCGGCAGCAAAAAGAAGCCAGAAAGTAAGGGGTGCAACCATATTTTTTCCTCCGTATGTAATAATTTTATATCAGTTTAATGAATATTCGATTTCATGTCTGATACGGTTGATTATGTGTTTTATAATTCTGATAATTTTGACAAAGATGTTTTCGCCCTCATATTCAACATCAACACCTTCACCGCCATAGCAGCCGATATTGTTGCTGACAAATTCTTCGCCGTAAAAATCCTCAGAGCCGATGAGCCCTTCAACCTCACAGCCTGCTCCGATAAGCGGAGAATCAGCAGAAAGCTTGAAGCTTTCGGGGTCTGACCAATCGGTACCCGCAAAACCCGGAACGGTGTTCATCGAACCAAGGTCGATAAGCGGCGGATCGCAGTTATAATAACAGTTATTGCCGATGATGTTATTATCGCGGGGCAGATCCCATATATCATATGAAACAACACAGCCGTCAGCAGGCATGATAATGTTATTGACTACAAGCGAATCATACATATCAATCATGTGGAAATCGCCGCAGTTAACAATTGTGTTGTTATAGAAATTCAGATTATACTCTCCGGGATTAGCAGAAAGACGCGACCTGCCTACATTATCGTTGACAGAAAGACAGTATTTTACTGTATTATTGACATGTCCGCTGTAATTGGGGTTGTTGCAGATAAAGCGGATGTTATCATGGGAATAAATATACTGATATGTGCAATTGTTGGAATGGGAATCAAAGTCTACAGCCATGCCGTCGCCGAAATTCTTCTGACCTGCGATTTCACAATACTGAATTATACTGTTTTCGCTGCCCCAGAACCACATAGCGGCTGTGAAATAAAGAATCTCGCCGTTTTCGTCAAGACCTTCGCCCTGACAGCAGTTGATTGCTCTGCAGTTGGTAACAAGCGCGCCGTCGCACATACCGACAACAACCGCTTCGGCATCCATTTCATGGAAATAGCAGTCTTCAACAAGAACGCCTGTGTTATAAACAGGATCAATATCCTCTTCATCGCACCAGGGCGCCTGCTCATCATTCCATGAACCCCAGATCATAACGCCGTTTGCGCAGTTATAAACCTCACAGCCTCTTACAGTAAGATCATTTACCGCGTATCTTGAACGCGCAGGCAGACCTTTGATCATAACAGCTGCTCTCGCAGGGGCAGCACCTCTTGAAAAATCGTCGCGGCTGGTAACTTTATAATTCTGAATATCGGTGAAATAGAGATTTTCAAGCGTCATGCCGACTGATGTTTCATTAAGAGTATCAATCCAGATTCCGCCGCCGTTCGGAGCATGAATATGAAGCTCTGAAACGGTTACATATGAACAGTCAAAAAATCTGAATACCTCTGTGTTGTTATTCGTATAAAGAAGAGCCTTTTCCCCATCGCCGTAGGAAGAAATAACAATCGGATTATCTTTTGTACCGCTGCATGTCAGAGTGACCTCGCACTCATATTCGCCGCCGTTTCTGAAAAGAAAATGTGTTCCGGGCTCGATTACGAGTTCCTTAAGACCCGCAATTGTTTTGACGGCACTGTTTATATCCGTTCCGCTGTTTGCATCATCGCCGTCAATTGAATCAATGTAATAATAATGCTTTACATTATCCGCATAAGAAAACATCGAATTACTTACAAAAAGCATCGAAATAATAAGAATAAGCGCAAAAGCTTTTTTAATTTTTTTCATCAGATAAACCTCTCAGACTTCAATAAGTTCGTATTCTCTTGAACCGTAACCGAGTTCTGCCGCCGCTTCGACGGTATGAATTCCGTTGCGGCTTTCAATTCTCTCAATAAGATGAGGCTTACCTTCATCAGAGCACGCATAAACAAGATCAACGCAAGCCTGATCAATTGCAATCGGATCGTCGGAAACAAGAATACCTATATCTGCTATGCAGGGATCTTCCGCAACAGCGCAGCAATCGCAGTCAACGCTCATATTTTTCATAACATTGATATACACAATGTTTCCTTTGAAATATTCAACAACCGACCCTGCGGCATCCGCCATGGATTCAAGGAAAGAATCATGATCGGAAGTCCAGAAATTATCGGGATTGCCCACACCGTGGATATATCCCTTGCCGTAAGATGAAGCGAAGCCGATGGAAAGCTGCTTGAGCGCTCCTCCAAAGCCGCCCATGGGGTGTCCTTTGAAATGAGAAAGAACGAGAACAGAATCGTAATTTGCCATGTTTTTGCCGACAAAGTTCTTTTTTATCCTTTTGCCGTTCGGTATTTCAAGGACAAGATCATCGCCCTCAGCATCAAGCAGGTCAACAGAAAAATGCTCTGTCCAGCCATGTTCATCAAAAAGCTTAAGGTGCTTTTCGGTTGTGTTTCTTTCGCCGTTATAAGCGGTATTACACTCAACAACGGTTCCGTTAACTTTATCAACAACAGGTTTCCAGAAATCGGGTTTGAGAAAATTCTGATTGCCCTTTTCACCCGAATGAACCTTGACCGCTACCCTGCCCGAAAGCTCCTTGCCGAGTTTATCATAAAGCTCAACAGCCTTTTCGGGAGAAATTTCTCTTGAAAAATAAACCTTTGAAGCCATTATATTACCTCTTTCCCATTTTAATAATCTACCGAAATTTCAACTCTGCCGTTTGAAACAACCGTCAGTGTAAGAGTACCTGTTTCGGAATTCCATTCTTTTCTGAGCTTTGCATTGTTTGCGCCTGCAGCGCTGACAAGCGGCTCACTGTTAAAGCCTGAAAGCTTTATCACGGACTCCCTGAAATTCTTTTGGTCGCTTCGCTTGCCTCCTGCAGCATATTCGCGCATGAACTCATCCTCATTCTCAAGACCTGCACAGACTTCATCGGTATCGAGACGCAGGTTGCAAAGCTGAATATCTATATTGTTTTCATTTTCTTCAAAAACAGCATAGGTATGCGCCACAAATTCCGTCTCAAGGCTCTTACCGCTTTCGGTTAAAGTATAACTGACTGTCTGCTCGCTGTCTGTTATTTTATTTTCATTACTGTTAAAGACATAGGTATATCCATTGATGTCAAACAGAACACCGTTACCTTCGTAGGTTTGTTCATAACGCTTGTTAAAGAAGTTGACCTTTATAGGATTAATGAAAAGTAAATTGAAGAAATATTTAAAATCGTTGAGAATGTAGCTCTCAGGCAGAACTTCCTCAGGCTCGGAATAAATCGGAAGAATGGGTATCAGATAATATCTGCCCGTCGAAGGCACCCAATCCTTTGTGCAGTCAAAGAGAATGTTATCAATTTTCTCCTGAAAAAGAGTGAAGGTGTCGCAATAGAGTCCCTGGAGAAAATGCGCATCGTTGCCGCCGATAGGATAGGAATAAGGCAGACCCATCTTATAAGCAACCTTAATTTTATCCTTCACCTGCTCCTTTGACGGTACGGAGCCGTTAAGAGCCATCTGATAGAAAGGATAAAGCACCTCATAGAAGGTCGGAGTCAGAATAACCTCGCCGTCAACAAAGTGGTAAAGCCCTCCTCTGCTGAAAGTACCCTCAATAGAAAATACGGTTGCACCGGCTACCATATCAGCTATCATATCAATGCCGTAAAGTGCAGGCGGATATTTTGCCGTATATATGAAATCAGGTTCGTTGGGTTTAACTCCGATATCATCGTATTCGGTGAAGCCCTCCTCATACCAGAGGAAGTTTTCAAGATTGACTCCCCAGTTACCGCACACTCCGTCAAGCCAGCATCCGAGAATATTGGACTGTGAGGCAAAATGTCTGCCGTGACCGTTATGCTTATCCATGATTATTACATTCTGAGAACAGCTTTTAAGTAGGTCATAAAGCTCCCTGTCCTTAAGAATATGGTTAACATAATTGAGCTTTTTCCAATAGATATATTCCATATCCTGCCAGATGAAAAGGCCTCCGTTTTCAGCACATGCCTTTATGCAGGATTTCATTCTTGCCAGAATATTTTTATTAACGCCGTTATCTTCCGTAACCTCATCATATGCAAGCTTTTCATTTGTTACGCCGTTGGTTGAAAGCTCAACCTGAACAAAGCCGATAAGCGATTCATGCTTTCTGAACAAGGCGGAAAGCTCTTCCTGCGTAAACGGATCACGGGTTTTGTTGGTGCAGAAGCATTCCGACTGGCAAACAATCGGCACACCTGCCGCATCGGTATATGTCAGAAGCTCATCCCAGAATTCAAGCTGACGCGCAGGAGTCATGTCAACGGGACCTTCATCTATATAAATAACGGTAAAATTGCGCATATCTTCGGGAAGTGCATTATATGTTTTGATCGCATACGACGCAAATGCTTCACCCGTCTGCGGTCCGCCCCAAATCGGGCAGTTTCTTATCATGAACAGAGGGTTATCCGAATCAACATACATTCGCAGACCTTCAACCTTTTTCCTTTGGCGGATTTCTGTTGGTTGAATGCGGATTTCCTGCAAAACTTCAAATCCGCCATCATCGGCGCCTGCCAACTCAAAAGGAATCAGGAACACCGAAATAACCGCAAGAACAATGCATAAAAACTTCTTCATGGCAATGCCTCCTGAATGTATTTATATACATTATATATCCTACCACATATTACCTTAAAATTCAATCAGTAACAAAAGAAAAACCGTAAGCGAATCAATCACCTACGGTTTTAATCTTTAATTATGCCGCAACAGCGGTTTTTTGTTTTTTACAGCCTATCTTCTGAAGAATAATAACAAGAATTATCAGGCCGAGACCGACAGCATCTGTAACAACGCCTGGAATAACAAGGCAAAGACCGCCGACAAGAGCCATTATTCTTTCCCATACAGGCATCTTCTTATACATATATCCTTCCATACCGGCGGATATAATATAAATTCCGATTACCGCAGTAATGCAGAGAAGAACGATTTCGTACCAGGGCTTATCAGAGCCGATAATAAGCATTTCGGGGCTGAAAGCAAAGATATAGGGAACAATGAAAGCTGTAATAGCAAGACGCGTTGCAGTAACACCTGTTTTCATCGGATTGGATTTTGCAATTGCCGAACCTGCATATGCCGCAAGAGCAACGGGAGGTGTGATATCGGCAACAATACCGAAATAGAAAACAAACATGTGAGCAGCAAGAACGGGAATGCTGAGGCTGCGCATAAGAATGGGAGCAACCATCGAAGCCATGATAACATAGTTCGCAGTAGTGGGAACACCCATGCCGAGAACGATACACATAATCATTGTCAGACCGAGTGCGAAAATGGGATGAATCTGCGATGCAGACTGAACAAGCGACGAAAGAACATTCGCAAGACCTGTCTGCTGAACCATAGCTGAAATACAACCTGCAACAGCGCATGCAAGAGCAACGCCGATTGCGTTCTTTGTTCCGTTTGCGAGAGACTGAAGATAAAGGTTGAAATCAAAATCAAACTTCTTATGAACGATTGATTTAACAACACCTTCAATAAGCTTGACGCCGATTGCAACAAGAATTGCAAAAATAGCAGCCTTTGCAGGTGAGAAATGATTCATCGCAACAACGAGCGCAACAACGGGAAGAAGAAGATATCCCTTTGTTAAAACAAGCTTGAAGAAATTGGGAATGGATTCCTTGGGGAGACCCTTGAGACCAAGCTTCTTGGCTTCAAAATGAATCATCATGAAGATGCCTGTGAAATAAAGAACCGCGGGAAGAATTGCGGCAATTGCGATTTTAGAATAAGGGAGACCTGTATATTCGGTCATAAGGAATGCCGCAGCACCCATGATGGGAGGCATAATCTGACCGCCTGTTGATGCGGCAGCCTCAACAGCAGCGGCAAACTCAGGTTTATAGCCGCAGCGCTTCATTGTGGGAATTGTAACCGAGCCGCTGCCTACAGTGTTGGCAACCGATGAGCCCGAATACATACCTTCCATTGCGCTTGAAATAACAGCTACCTTTGCAGGGCCGCCCGTGGCTTTACCTGCAATTGAGTTTGCAAGGTCAACGAAGAATGCGCCGATACCCGATTGCTCAAGGAACGATGCAAAAATAATGAAAAGAACAATGAAAGAAGCACAAACATTAAGAGGAGTGCCTGCTATACCTTCTGTTGTATAGAATAATTTATGCATGATTATTCTCAGCGGAGATCGCTGAACAACAACGAATGCATAAGCAATGAATGCGGCTGAAACACAGACAATCGGCAGGCCTACAACTCTGCGGCAGGCTTCAAACAGAAGAAGAGTGCCGACTATTGCGATTGCGATATCAATCTCGTTGATTCTTGAAGCTCTGTCAACGATTGCCTGACAGTTGATTGCATAATAGAAGAATGAACCTGCACCCAATACCGCAAAAATCCAATCATAAAAAGGAACATGATTGAGCTTCTTTTCTTCCTTTTTGCGAACGGGATAAATAATGAACGCAATAAATACTATTATACCGATAAACCACGCCATTTTCTGACGCTCTTCCATGGTTCCGAACCAGCCGTCAACCATAACATAGAGCGAAAACAGAACCATGACCGCTTTGATTATTTTTTGAAATACGCCTGAAAAATGACGGGTATTGGATTCCTTATCAAACTCCGCCATGATTTTGTCAACATCAACGGCTTCTTCTTCCGCTTCCATGATAACAGGCTTTGTGTTTACATCTGACATTAATTACAACAGTCCTTTCGTCAGAATTTCATATAAAGGAGCGACCTCAAAAGCAACTTTCGCATTTCTGCCGCACAGATCACGAAGGCTGATTTCCTTGCCGTCCAGTTCGAGAATATGGTCTGAAACCGTTCCCACGATATAAGTAAGCGAGTCATAAGTAATATCAAAACCCGTAATAACCATATCCCCTTCATCATCGTAGGTCATTTTTTCCCCTTCATTCAGAGAGGTCTGAACCCCTGCCCCGAACGAACGGTAAGTTGTTGAATGGGCTTTTATCTGCCCGTTTTCAATTATGTAAGCATCTTTTACAGGAGTCTGATTGACAGAATGAATGAACTCAACCGAAAAAATCAAACCCTCTTCAGCTTTATCGGTTATGTATCTTGTCCCGGTTTCAGTATTATAAATAACAAGATATTCAACAGAAAGCCGATTTAAAGAAACAGCAGCCGCTGTAATGATAACCATTATAACGGCTGCTGCGATTAACCATTTTTTAGAAAAAGTAATGGATTTAAAGCTCATCAGCTGATTGCGCCGACCTCTTTATAATACTTTTCTGCACCGGGATGGAAGGGAACAGAAATGCTGGAAACTGCATATTCAAGGCTGAGTTCCTTAGCCTTATCGTGAGTATATGCATCCTTATTTTCATAGATAGCCTTTGTAAGCTGGTAAACGGTTTCTTCATCAAGCTCGTTGCTGACAATGAATGTAGCCTTAACAGCAACTGTTGTTACATCAGCATCAACGCCGTTGTATGTGCCAGCAGGAACATTGTATGCTGCATAGAAGCCGTAATCCTTCTGGAGAGCCTGAAGGTGTGCATCGTCGATTTCAACGAGAACGATGCCGGTTGTTGTTGCAAGGTCAGTGATAGCAACTGTGGGAGCACCTGCTGTGCAGAAGAAAGCATCAATCTTACCGTCCTTGAGAGCATCTGCTGATGCCTGGAAGCTGAGGTTCTGCTTGTCGATATCTTCGAATGTGATGCCGTAAGCACCGAGAATCTGCTGAGCATTGAATTCAACGCCGCTGCCGCTGTCACCAACGGAAACCTTCTTGCCCTTGAGGTCAGCAACTGTCTTGATGCCTGAATCAGCCTTAGCTACGATCTGGCAAACTTCAGCATAAGCTGCGCCGAGGGTTGAGAACGATTTGATAGCACCGTCTTTTTCAAAAAGGGATGTGCCGTTATAAGCATAGTCCATAACGTCATTCTGAACGATAGCCATGTCAACGATACCGTCAGCGATATTAAGGATGTTAGCCTTGGAAGCACCTGATGAGTTGATTACAAGGTTTGCGCCTGTCTTTTCCTTAAGGATTGTGGAAATAACATTGCAGAAACCGTAGTAAGTACCTGTTGAGCCGCCTGTGCCTACCTGAATGTTGATTGAGGAAAGATCGCCTGCTGCAACCTTGTCAGCCTGGTCGTCTCCGTTTGCGGGCTTCTTGTCGCCGCAAGCAGTGCAGAAGAGCATTGCGAAAACGAGAATAAGAGAGAGAGCAATAGCAAGTTTTTTCTTCATAATTAACCTCCTGATTTGTTCCTGATGCAAAAAAATACATTTTTTCGGAACTGAATTAACATCATTATACATTATTTTTTAAAAACATGCAAGCCCTATAAAAAATATTATTATCGGACTTAATTATTGTTCATCAGCATCATTTTTTTGATTTTTCAGTATCTGTGGAAGAACAGTGCAGAAATCAGCATAAGGAACATAAATATTAATCGATTCGCCGCTGTCTCCGTGTTTCTCTTTCAATACATTATCAACGAAATCAACGAAATCATTTTTGGCAATTTTAGTCAGATCCTGGTCATAGACAATAAAAAAATCTGATTTGTCATTTTTGAGTTCCCTGCCAATCTTTTCAAGATCTGCCGTTCTGACAAGACTGCCGTGGAGAAGAGCTTCATTAAGCTTATGTTTCCAAGGACCTCTTTTTTCCTTATCATAGGTATGCTTTATTTGTTCAATGCTCCAGGTTGACCAACCGTCAAGAATGTTGAAAACGCTCCATCTGTTATGCTCCAGTTCTACAAGAGAATCAAATCTTGTTTTGCCGCCACCATTCTTAAGATCCAGAAGCAATCGGAAATCATTTTTATCTCTGAGTTTAACAAAGCCCTGTCTTTTTAAGAATTTCGCTGTTTTTTCATCAGAGCTTCTGCACAGCTCAATTCCCGCATCCCTTAATTTATAAATTATATGAACTGCATTTGCTCTGTTTGAACGCTTATCGGTCTGATTGATTTTATCATATGCATCGGGAATAAACTGGTCAGGGTCCGTCTTTTTCCTTTCTTTTGCAATCTCTATATACTGTTCATGAACCATTTTTGCAAGGCTGTCAACAGGCCATTTATCAACAGTATCATAATTATAGATATTGTAATGGCTTCCGTAAGGACAGAATGTATCGCTCTTGAAAGCAATCTTATCAAAAATACCGTAATAGTCGGAATTACTGATAATCGGAATAATCATCGGCTCTTTATCGGCATCATATTTTATACCGTCTTTAATCTTATTTCGGATAAAGAAACGCCTGATCTTTGTTGCCGTTATAATATTCATTTCGTCGCTGCCTGTTGCTACAATAATATAGTTGGCATCAAGGCAATGAATGAGTTTATTATAAAATTCAGAGCTGTTTATATCAACTGTGTGGAATTCAAAAAAATCGTTATCCACCCCTGCGGCATCGAGCTCGCTTTTAAAATTGATATACCTCGCATCGAACTCCGATTTTCTGTCAACCGAGTCAAAAATTCTGATTCTGGAATTATATGAGTTCATTTTGCCGCACCACATAGCAGCCTTAGCACACTCCATACCGATGGTGCCTGCACCGACAATCAGAACGGACATTGTTTTACTGCCGCATCTGTCAGCAGCCCTGTACATGGGATAACGCATCATGAGGTCATACGCGATAATCTGAGCTCTGTTAACAAGGTTGAGCTCTGCTTTGTCCTCGGGCTTTTTCTCAACGGCATCAATGAAGGTTTCTGCACTTTCAAGGGTTGAAAAAACATTGAGCCTGCATTTTTTCTTATGATATTTTCCGAAAAGCTCAATGCTGTTTTTAATGTTGTTCGTTTCCTCAAGGTCAATAAGATAAAAAGTCGGAAACAAATTAAACATTCCGTGAAAATCAAGAACAGATTTGCGGGTCATTATCGCATTGATTGTTTCGGCATCGCATGTAAGTCCCTGCAAAGCCTCATCCGATCCTATACGGTCTACCCCTGTAAAAACAATCGTTGCCCGCTTGTTTTTATTGCGTATATCCTTTGCGACACATATAGATTTTTCGTTAAGCTCTGAAAAAATATGTGATTTAAATAAAAATCGGAAATAATACCTTAACTGCGCTGCAGTATCTTTGAATATACTCAACGCAGCAAAAACCGTAACAACAATAGCAAAAATCGAAACAAAGGATATGTAAAGCCTGTCAGCGGTTCTGATCGGCACATTCTTACCGAAAATCATCTCTGCGATTTCTGTTGATGTATATTCAAAGCCGAAAGACTTGAATGTTGAAACAACGGAATCAATAAGACGGATTGTCAGATTAGCGGCATTGCGGTACGCTTGCCAGAAAAGGCACAGCATTGCAACCCCCGCCCCTGCAAACATGAAATGGATGCGATGAAGAACATGAGATTTTTTATAATGTTTCATCGCTATATCATAAGCTATTCCAATCGCCGCAAAAATAATAAGAAATCCCAATGACCAGTTGAGACGGTCATCAATTAAAAGATTTTTCGGTTCGGAAACATAATTGATAAAAGTATTATAGTTGCGGACAAAAAAATCTATCATTTGCACCGACTTCCTTTCTCAATAATAAAATCAACATATTTTAACATGTATTTACAAAAATTTCAATATCAGAAAAAACATCATTATTGCTTGTATTTCATCGTATCGGATGATAAAATGATAATACCAAATAAATTGAAGAGGTTAACATGAAGATAAAAATTTATGAAAAGCTGAACGATTCCGCACGCAGCATACGCACAAAGGTTTTCGTTGAAGAACAGGAATTTCAGAATGAATTTGATGAAACCGACGGATATGCTGTGCATTTTGTTGCTTTTTCAGAAGACGATTTTCCGATTGGCGTATGCAGAGTTTTTTGGGATAACGAACTTAACTCATTTATTCTCGGCAGACTCGCTGTTTTAAAAGAATACAGAGGCAACGGCTGCGGTGCGGAGCTTGTCAGAGAAGCACTGCGTTATGTAAAAAATGAAGGCGGAAAAAGGCTGACTCTCCATGCTCAGTGCGCCAGCAGGTGTTTTTATGAAAAGCTTGGATTTATCGGATACGGTGAAACCGAATACGACGAAGGATGTCCGCACATTAAAATGTACAAAACTGTTGAATAAAACAAAAACCGGAACGGCAAAACTGCTGTTCCGGCTCTTTTTATTATCTGATAACAAATGTTGTTATGCTGTTTGCTTTAAGCTTTACCGTCAGAGCATTTTCTTTTACGGGTATCTCCCCTGCCGCAGACCAATGCTCGCCATCGGCAAGCGATCCGCTTGTTCGTACGGCATAAGCAGTTTTTCCCTCTGCTGAAATTCCGCAAAGGTCAAAAACAGTTTCCGAATCTTCAGACATAGTGTTAAGCGCAACAATAACGGTTTCGTTCGTATCTTTATTTATTGCCGCAACAGAATGCGGATCATCGGTATGGATAACTGTCATACCTGCTTTTATAAATCTGCTGAACTGACCGAATGCATAATATTTCTGGGTTAGATAAATTTCTTCTTTATCAATATCGGCAAACGCAGTTCCCCAATAGCCGCTGTTGAGATCAGGAATTCCCTTCATGTCACACCTGCCTTTAGAATCAGGGAATTCAGAAATATAAGAAGCAACTATCTGCCAGATGACCCACGCTGACGGCGAAATCACATTGATATCCTCAATAATCTTTTCGCCAAGCCACAAAGCAGCACCCATCTCGCCGCTGTTTTCTCCGCTGATACCGCTCCAATCGGTTTCACTCATCCATATGTTTTTGCCGTTTTCTCTGGCAAGCTGTCCGATTTCAGGCGTTGCAGGACCGTATGTATGCGTGCTTATTCTGCCGACAGCGGCAAGAGCTTTTTCACTCAAAAGCTTCATTGCGGCATACTGAAGATCGGTTCTTGTTTCATCGCTCGCCGTCACGGTTATATCACAGATATTTCTCTTTTCAAGTGATTCGGAAACAGCAACTATAATATCGCTCTGCATTTTTCCTGGCAAAACATAGCAGCCTTCCTGCTTCGGTGAATAAGCTTTCCAGAAATCGGTAAAAGGCTCATTCATCGCAGCAAGGCTTTTTACTTTTATATTGTAATTCTTCTGAATATAGTCGCATACCTCGGCAAGATAATCCGCAAAGGGTCTGATACAGGATTTTTTCAGATTATCCGAAATTCCGTTTTTGCTTCCCGAACTGCATCCGCTGACCGTCATATAATAAGGCGGTGAATTTGAAAAGGCTTCAACATATGCATTTTTGCCCGCCGCCCCGTATGCCGCACGAAGAACGTTCAGCTGTGCCTTATCGTTTTCGGCAGAAAATACGAATTTTTTGCTGTCAGCGTCATATTTCCACCAACCTTGCATTTCCGAATCGGTTCTTATTATGTGATTGTGCGAAGGGTCATCTCCGCCGCCGATATTATATCTCATGATATTGAGCCCGAGACCTTCTTCAGAAAAAAAGAGCCTTGCACTGTCGCTGACAAGCTTATCGCTGTGGCCTATTCTGTTCGCCCACCAGCAAAGACTTGTTCCCCAGCCTTCAAAAATTCCACCGTTTGTTTTTGATGCGTTTTCAACGGAAACAGTAATTCTTTTCATAAAATCACCTTACATTTTATTTGCCGTAGCGGTATTGTTAAAATTTTAACACACAAAGGCGTATATTTCAATAAAATCTCCATGTAGGAATATAAATCTTTATATAATCAGTCATAAACAAAACAGACTCAAAGGATATTCTCCGATGAGTCTGTTTTTTATGTTTTATTTATGATTTTTTATGTAATGCTTATAAAACTTAACGCAATATGCCGTCTCGGTAACGCCGATGCTTTCATTTGCCGCATGCATTGCAGCAAGCTGCTCATTGCTCATTTTTATCGGGCAGAAACGAAGACAGTTATCGGCTATATCTTCATAATGGCGGCAGTCTGTTCCGCCTGTCATGAGATAAGGAATTACGCCTGCCTCGGGATAGCATTCGTTAAGACATTTTCTGAGATATCCGAATTCCTCGCCGTTATAATCTACGCAGCTCGATGCGTTGCGGGCATGAATAATCTCAAACTCAAGGTCATATTTATCGGCATATTTTTTAAGAACAGCAAGTGACTGTTCAACATTCTGATGAGGAGATGTTCTGAGGTTGCAGACAATATAAGCTTCTGATGGAATAACATTTGGAGTCTGTGAGCCCTCTGCCATTGTGCAGCAGAAGGTTGTTTTGACAAACGCATTGCACATGGGTGAGACCATGGGCAGAACCTTTGTGAGAAGCCCTTTGAAAAGCCACATATTGCCGAGAACCATTCTCAGAGGGAATCCGAGAAGCGGAGCAGCCTGATCGAGCATCGCATATACGGGACCCGAAATTTCAGCCTTAAAAGGCTTGTCTTTTTCAATATCCGAAACAAACTTTGAAAGCCTTGCAAGCGGAGTGTTGCTTTTCGGTGTTGAGGAATGACCGCCCTTGCCCTTTGCAATAATCTTAAGGTCGATATATCCTTTCTCAAGAACACCTATTGCAGCGCACCAGCCAGCCATTGTGGGAAGAGCATCCTTAAGAATCGCACCGCCCTCATCCATAGCAACATCAAGATGAACGCCTTTTGATTTGAGATAGCTTACAAGCTTCGGAGCTCCGTCACCTGAAATTTCTTCGTCAACAGCTGTTGCAAGATAAACATCGCAAGGAGGAACAAAACCCTCTGCAAGCAATTCTTCAATTGCCTGAAACTCTGAAAAAACGGTTGATTTGCAGTCCATTGAGCCTCTTCCATGGATATTGCCGCCCGATATCTCACCCGAAAAAGGATCGCGCTCCCAGTTGGGTTCATCGGCAGTAACGACATCCTGGTGGCCCATAAGAAGAATGCCGTTTCTTTTTGAATCCTTGCCTGCCCAGCGAAAAATCAGATTGCCTTCTATTTCTGTGCATTCAAGCTTTGAAAAGACAAGCGGAAAATTATTTTTCATAACCTCATGAAGCTTATAAAACTGCGAGAGGTCGGTGTTTCCCCTGAGAGAAACCGTGGGCACCTGCACCATGGCAGAAAGCTTCTTTGCATAGTCTGCCGCTTCCTCTTCGGTGGGGTTGATAGCAGGAGCGTTGTTATTCGGTTTGGCCTTTATTGCAACTGCCCTTATTGCCGCAACAATGAGCAGAAGAACAAAAACCGCAAGAATCGCAAGCAATGCAAAACCAACATATTTCATTTTAATCAGATCCTTTCTCTGTTTTACCGTAGCATTATAACACTTTTAAAAATATATGTAAATAAGGTTTTTTATTTAATTTGACATATTGACATCTTGTAAGTTTCTGATATGAACTATATCACTGCAATAAATATTTCAATATTGATTTTGTATATTATACATGTTAAAATACTTTTATTAATATTTTCAGGAGAACGAAATGAATATAACGGGTGCAATTTTTGATTTTGACGGCACGCTGTTTGACTCCATGCCGATATGGAAAGGAATAAGAGACAAGTTTTTTTACAGAATCGGTCTCAGGCTTTCAAAAGAAGATGAAGAAGCTTTCAGGGGGCTTTATCTTAGAGAATCCCTTATTCTTGCAAAAGAACGCTTTGAAATCAAAGAAACCTATGAAGAGCTTCTGTCTATGTTTTTCGATTACATAAAAGAAAGGTATCTTGCCGAAGCCGTTCCGAAGAATGACATAATTGAATTTCTTGAAAAGCTCAAAGCAAGAGGCGTGCGGATGGGTATTGCAACCGCAACGGGTGAACCTGCGCTCGAAGCCGTTCTCGAAAAATACGGAATGCTCGGCTATTTTTCTGCGATTTATTCAACATATACCGTAGGCGCTTCAAAAAGAGAGCCTAAGGTTTACGATGTTGTTCTTCAGAAAATAGGAACGGAAAAAGAATCCACATGGGTTTTTGAGGATGCACTTTACGCCGCAAAAACTGCAAAGGAAAACGGTTATAATCTTGTCGGAATTTTCGACGAAAGCGAAGAAAATACCGATGAGCTCAGGCGAATTGCCGATATATATATTCACAATTACAATGAAATAATACTTTAATCAAAAACAATTCCGGCGGTGATATTTATGAAAAAACTCAAAAACAAAGACATTCCCGAATGCATTATTACCACAGTTATGTTAGGCTTGCTGGTTTATGCGGCATACTCTCTCTGGTACATATTCTACGGGACACAAAGCGGTTTCGATGTGCACCTCTATACAGGTCTTTCGGGTATAGCATTGGGCTGGTTCCTTATGCTCTTCGTTCAGACCGTATACAAAAAATCAGGTTGGCTTATAAAACTGATTGCTTTTATCGCAGGAAACGCTCTGCTTCACGGTATGATCTGGGGCATAAACGCAAAAATCAATCAGTCATGCACCGACAACGATGATGTTATCATAAAAACATTCAGCGTTGCTTTCGGATTCTCTGCCGTTACCCTGCTCATAACTTTTATTCTCAGAGCAAAACAGAAATATAAAGTCCTGAACATCATTCTTGCTGTTGTTTATTTCGTTGTTTCCTGCGGAGGATTCTGCGTCATCAATGAAGAAAACATCAAAGCGCTTCAGTATAAGAAGAATATCCGTTTTGATACCGTCAACGCAGAGGAAATGAACATAACCGATTCAGAGAAAAAGCTTTGCCTCGATTGGTATGAAAAAAATCTTACTTCCGAAAATGCCGATTATCCGTTCACGTTCAAGGTTGACGGAGAAGAATTCAATCCTTCCGAATGGAAGAGAGGCTTTTCGGGTTCTCCCGTATCAGGCGCGGAATATACGGGCGGACAGACAGAACACTTGATTTTGACAAACGAAGAAAAAGGTCTTGAATTAAAGATTGAAGCAACCTCTTTCGAAGAAAACGCAACCTGTCAATGGACCGTTTATATCAAAAACACAGGCACTGACAAATCAGGCGTTATCAGCGATTTTTATGCTCTTGATTCATCTTTTTCAACAGGCAGTGCACAGCTTTATTATTCAATGGGCAGTAACACCGCCGCAAGTGACTTCTCGCTTATCAGAAAAAATCTTACCTCCGTTGAAAAGAAGTTTTCGGGCATCGAAGGCAAACCGACTGAAAAATATCTCCCCTATTTCAATATCAGCGGCAAAAACCACGGCATGATTCTCGGCATCGGCTGGACAGGTCAGTGGGCGGCAACTTTATCGGAATCAAAAGGAGAAACAGATATCACCGTCAAGCAGGAATCCTTTGAAGCATATCTGCTTCCCGGTGAAGAAGTACGCTCACCCCTTGTTTCTCTCAGTTTTTATGAAAACAGCAACCCCATCAAGGGCTTCAATATTTTCAGAAGTTGGGTCATGGACTGCGTATATCCTGAAAATGTTACAAAGGATTATTATACGGTGATGGAAGTTGCAGGCCCCATGTCAACAAAAACATCAGATGAAATTATTGAAATTCTTAACGGCATTGACGATTCTGTTTTCAAACGCACAGATGCTTTCTGGATGGACGCAGGCTGGTACGAATATAACGAAGGCTGGTATGACGGTGTAGGCAACTGGACCGTTGACACTTCCAGATACGATAACGGTATTTCGGAATTATCGGGATATGCCGCAGAAAAGGGTCTCGGCCATGTTCTCTGGTATGAACCCGAAAGAGTCTACCCCGGCACACAGTTCCATACTGTCGGTTCACAGCATGAAGAATGGCTGATAAATGGCGACGAAAATATCATGTGGAACCTTGCAAATGAGGAAGCGTTCAATTATTATTGCGAATATCTTCTCGCATCTCTCAAAGAAAACGGCGTTACCGTTTACCGTCAGGACTTCAACTTTGCTCCCCTTGAATACTGGCAGAAGGCTGACGAAGAATATTACGGCGGCAGAAAAGGCATCTGCGAAAACCATTATGTTACAAACCTTTACAGATTCCTCGATTATCTTTGCACAAACATTGACGGACTTATCATTGATAACTGCGCTTCGGGCGGAAAACGCCTCGACCTTGAAATGACCTACCGCAGCATAGCTTTCTGGAGAAGCGATTATAACTGCTCCTATCATTCAGACCTTTTTGAGGCTACCCAGTCACACACTTACGGTATTTCCTTCTGGCTTCCCATAACCGGCTCTGCGCAGTACATGACAGGCGAATACTCATTGAGATCGGATACCATGCCCCTGATACTCATGGACTTTTATGCAAACACAGCCCCCGAGTTTGATCTTTACGAAGAGCAGAGAGCATTGATGACAGGCAAATACTATCCTCTCGATTTCGGAAGCTTCGATAAAAATAAAATGCATGCTATGCAATTTTCTTCCGACGATGCCCTTACAGGAACGGCATTTGTATATAAGAGAGCAGATGTAAAAGATACGGAATACACCGTCAAGCTTAACGGTCTCATCCCCTCTCAGACATATACAATTTATGATATTGATTACCCGGATGCCGTCAAAACCATGACGGGCGAAGAGCTTATGAGCAAGGGTTTGACAATTACGCTTCCCGAAGGCGAAAAAGCTGTTTTCCTGATGTTCAAGGCAAATTAAAGTTTTTCCGCTTTAACTTATGAAGGATACGCTTCATCATCGTTATATCGGCACAGCCGAAAATACACAGCTATAATTACGGAGTGTAATATATGACTTTTGATATCAACAAATTTAAATGGACAAGAGAACCCTTGTCGTTTTCCGCAACCGATGAAAAAATCGAAATTGTAACAGCTCCCCGCACCGACCTGTGGCAGAGAACATATTACCATTTCAGAAATGATAACGCACCTGTTTTTCAGACGGAAACAGACGAAAAGTTTTTCTCGTTCGTTGTAAAAACCGAATTCGAAAGCAAACACAGATTTGACCAGTGCGGAATTGTTATGTATCTTGATTCCGATAACTGGCTGAAGGCTTCGATTGAATACGAAAACGAAACCTTCCAGCACCTCGGAAGCGTAGTCACAAACAACGGCTATTCGGATTGGGCTACAACCGAAATTGATGCAGGCGTTAAATCAATGTGGTACAGATTCAGCAGAAGA
>JAZPXO010000007.1:0-6499 GCA_045543735.1 Acutalibacteraceae bacterium | reverse complement strand
CAGGGAGAGATGCCATAGCATCCTTGAAAGTAATAACTCTTCTGATAAGAAGATAGATAACTGCAAAAATAATTGCAATAGCCGAACCGATAACAAGGCCTACGGAAGCATCGGAATTTGAGAACGCTTCAATGAAGCCTGTGCCGTCAAAGAATCCGCCTGAGTAAATCATACCGAATACGCATGCAATAATGAGAACAACAACGGGAAGAACGAGGTCGATAACCTTACCCTTGGGATTGGCTGCAACATCATCGTTTTCAACTCTGTCTCCGGTTGTGAAAAGGTCACCCTTTTCGATTGCATTTGTCTCGTGAAGCTTCATCGGGCCGTAATCAAGCTTTGCAACGGCGATAACAACCATCATGAGGATGGTGAAAAGTGCGTAGAAGTTGTAGGGAATAGCCTGAATAAAAAGGCTGATACCGCTTTCTGCGCCTGCGCCTCTTGCGAAGCCTGCAACCGCTGCTGCCCATGAAGAAATGGGAGCAATAATGCAAATGGGGGCTGCCGTAGCGTCAATGAGATATGCAAGCTTAGCTCTGGAAAGCTTCTTTTCATCTGCAACAGGTCTCATAACTGAGCCAACTGTAAGACAGTTGAAATAATCATCAATGAAGATAAGGCATCCGAGAAGTATTGTTGCAAGCTGAGCGCCTACTCTGGTCTTGATATGTTTTGCAGCCCATCTGCCGAATGCAGCCGAACCGCCCGCCTTGTTCATAAGCGAAACAAGCATACCAAGAAGAACAAGGAATACGATGATGCCCATGTTGTAGCTGTCGGAGAGGCTTGCAACGAAGCCGTCAAACAGAACATGGTTGATTGCTGTTTCGAAATTGCCGCCTGCAAAAATAAATCCGCCCACAACAATACCGATAATCAGCGAGGAATAAACTTCCTTGGTAATAAGAGCAAGAACGATTGCGATAACGGGAGGAACAAGTGCCCAGAAGGTTGCGTAGGTTCTGATGCTTTCGCGTACCTTTGCAATCGCTGTGGCGATGTTCGCTTTGAAATCAGGGTCGTTTGTAAGGTTGTCTGCATATGCATCAACATATGCGTGAGCGGAATCGCCGTCAGCAAGGTCGTATTCAACAGCCTCGCCGTCAACCTCAAATGAAACAACATTTCCTGCGGGAGCCTCTGCGCTGAGCGCCTCAGCAGAAGCAAATGCCATTGTGCAGAACATTGTTCCGATTACGGCGATTGCCATGATGAGAGCAAAAAGTCTGGTTTTGCGTGTCATGAGTATACCTCCATAAAAATAATAAAAGCTCCGATAACCTCACAGCATCGGAGCATGGTTCATAAACTGAAACAGATAGCTCTCCACAACCGTGACAGTCTGATGCATATTCTGCAGCAGCCCAGCAGATACCGTTTCGGGAAACTGATATCCGCTTCGGCGAAAACTCCTTTCGCATCCGTCCGATTCCCGTTTGACGGATGTTACTGATAGCTTTCGCACCTCTATCATTGCTTTCTACCTGTTAACAGTAACATATAATTATTTATCTTGTCAAGCAAAATAATTCTTTTTGTTAACAATTCCGTAATAATCCGACGATTTTCTCGCTGAGAGCCGCAAGCTGTGCCATGCTGAGCGTTTCCGCTCTGACTGACGGCTCAAAGCCGCAAGCCTCAATTGCATTTGAAACAATTTCTTTTGATACGCCCATACCTGAGCTGATTGAGTTTGACGCTGTTTTTCTGCGCTGACCGAAAGCGGCATGCACCATTTTGAAAAACATCTTCTCATCGCTCACGGGGTTTTCGGGCTCGGGTCTGATATCCATGCGGATAACGCAGCTGTCAACCTTCGGGGCAGGCATAAAAGAACCTGCCGAAACATCAAAAAGCTTTTTCGCTTCGGCATAATAATCAACAGCAACCGTAACCGCACCCGAAAGCCTGCTTCCCACAGGGGCGCAGAGTCTCTGCGCAGCCTCTTTCTGAACCATAACCGTTATCGCCTTAAGCGGCAGCCTGCTTTCAAGCAGACTCATGATGACGGGCGAAGTTATGTAATACGGCAAGTTTGCACAGACATAAACGGGCATGCCCCTGAATTTTTCTTCAATAATTGCGGCGAGATCGGTTTTCAGAACATCCTGATTGATAATTTCTATGTTGTCAAAATCCTTGAGCGTTTCGTCAAGAATCGGCAGAAGTTTTGTATCAAGCTCAATAACAACAACCTTTTTCGCTCTTTTTGCAAGCTCCGCCGTCAGAACCCCGATACCCGCGCCGATTTCAATAACGCCGCTGTTTTCGTCAATTCCGCTTTCCTCCGCCATTCTCGGGCATACCGACGGATTGACGATAAAATTCTGCCCGAGTGCTTTCGAAAAGTGAAATCCGTGTCTTGCAAGTATGTCTTTTACCGTTCCTATATCTGTCAGATTATACATTACAGCAACCTCGTGTCATTAATTATTAATTCAAAATCGCATTTAAGAAACTCTGCTGATTTTTTGCACAGAACCATTCTTTCGAGAAATATCTCGAAATATTCCATAACGGGACAAACAAGCGTGTCGATTTTGAGAGTAAGAGCTATCATGCGCTTTTCTCTGTCAACATCAAGTCTGGAACTGAAAACGGCATGGTTAACTCTGTCATGAATATCTTTATAAACCGTGTTTCTGTTACGAACTCTCGTGGTTCTTACATCGCTTTTATCCGCAAGAATCAGCGCGGCGGCAACAGGAGTAACGGGAACAGCGGTTTTTTCGTCGTGATGACCTATAGCCGTTGTTATTTCAATAACATCCTTATAATCGAAGCCTCTTGCTCTCAGAAGCTCGAACGCCAGAAAAGCTCCGCTTTGCGCATGGCCGCTGCGGTTAACGGTGTTTCCGATATCGTGTATCAGACCCGCAATCTTTGCAAGCTCGCAGGTATGCTCGTCATATCCGAGAACCGAGAGAATCCTGTTGGCATCCTCCCCTGTTTTAACGGCATGAGCAATGCCGTGCTCGGTATATCCTATCTGTCCCAGAACATTGTTAGCGGACTCAATATAAGCCAAAATTTCGCTGTCCTTGCGCAAATTCTCGAAGCTGACCAAAAAACACACTTCCTTTTTAAAAAATATTGTTTACAGTTCCGTTGATTTTTATATAAAATAAATATATAATTAAAGACGTATAAATTTATGGAGGTTGAACTATGTCAATTCTCGTAACAGGCGGCGCCGGCTTCATCGGCTCACACACATGCGTAGAGCTTCTGAACGCAGGCTATGACACTATTATACTCGATAATCTCTGCAACAGCAAGAGCGAAAGTGTAAAACGCATCAAAGAAATCACGGGCAAGGATGTTAAATTTTACGAATGCGATATCCGTGACCGCGAAGGTCTCGACAAAATTTTTGCCGAAAACAAGATTGATGCCGTTATCCACTTTGCAGGTCTCAAGGCAGTCGGCGAAAGCTGCGAAAAGCCCCTTGAATATTATGATAACAACATCGGCGGGACAGTTATTCTTTGCGAAGCAATGAAGGCTGCGGGCTGCAAGAAGATAGTTTTCAGTTCATCCGCAACCGTTTACGGCAGTGAAAACCCCTCTCCTTTAAAGGAGGATATGCCTGAGGGCAAAACAACCAACCCCTACGGCACAACCAAGCTCTATATCGAAAGAATTCTCAAGGATCTCTACGCTTCAGACAACGAGTGGAGCATCTGCCTTCTGCGTTATTTCAATCCTATCGGTGCACACAAAAGCGGCAGAATCGGCGAGGATCCCAACGGTATTCCCAACAACCTCGTTCCCTATATTGCGCAGGTTGCAATAGGCAGAAGAGAATACCTCAGCGTTTTCGGCAACGACTACGATACTCCTGACGGAACGGGCGTTCGTGACTATATCCATGTTGTTGATCTCGCTCTCGGCCACATCAAAGCTGTTGAAAAGGTTCTTGCAGAAAAGAGCTGTTCAACATATAACCTCGGCACTGGCACAGGCTACAGCGTGCTCGATGTTGTAAAGGCATTTGAAAAAGCAAGCGGAAGAACAGTTGCTTATAAAATCATTGACCGCCGCCCCGGCGATATTGCAACCTGCTTCTCCGACCCCTCAAAGGCAAAGGCAGAGCTCGGCTGGGAAGCAACAAGAGGCATCGACGAAATGTGCGAGGATTCATGGCGTTGGCAGTCGATGAACCCCAACGGTTTCTGATATGAAAAACTATATCTGGGATTTTGACGGAATGCTGTTTGACAGCTATCCGCATATAACCTCCGCGTTCATAAAGGCTATGCGTGAGTTCGGCTCGGAGCCTGATTACGACGAAGCAAAGGCGCTTCTAGAGATTACCTTTGCCGATTGCTTTGAGCATTACGGCGTTACGGAGGAACAAAAAGCTGTTTTCAGAAAACACGAACACGATTATTCGCTCCGTCCGGTTGCCGTTCCGTTTGAAAACACCTTTTCAACCCTCGAAACTCTTTTTGACAGCGGAAAAAAGCATTTTCTCTATACCCACAGAGGCTTTGAAACCTCTCAGCACTATCTTGAAACATACGGCATGAAGAAATTCTTCACCGCGTTTGTCGATTCATCAATGAATTTTCCTTCAAAACCCGCGCCCGATGCAGTCAATTATATCTGCGATACCTATGGGCTTGACCGAAGCGAAACCGTTATGATCGGCGACAGAGAAATTGATGTTCTTTCGGGCATCAACGCAGGCTGCCGCGGCTGTCTGTTCACCAAAAAAGAAAATCCCGAAACCGCCGCGGATTTTGTTATCCGCGATATTTCGGAAATATTGAAAATCGGGTAAGGACGAAGCCCTTCCTTAACTCTTCACTATTCACTTTTCACCATTCACTTAAATTAACGGAGGCTGACTATGAGAGCTGTTATAACTGTTATAGGTAAAGATATGGTCGGCATTCTTGCAAAAGTTTCCGCAGAATGCTCAAACCACAATATAAATGTTCTTGAAGTAACCCAGTCCATTCTTCAGGATATGTTTGCCATGATTATGATGGTTGACATCACAAAATCGGACATCCCCTTCACCGAGTTTTCGGATATGCTTCAGAAGGCAGGCAACGAAATGGGGCTTTCCATCCACGCAATGCACGAAGATATCTTCAACGCAATGCACACTATCTGAGAGAGGTGAAGCTCCATGCTTAACGCAAGAGATATTCTTGAAACAATAACCATGATTCAGGATGAACACCTGGATGTGCGAACAATAACGATGGGTATTTCCCTGCTCGATTGCTGCCACAGCGATATCGACACCATGTGCGGCAAGGTCTATGACAAGATTACCCGCTATGCAAAGGATCTTGTCAAGACGGGTGAGCAGATTGAAAAGGAACTCGGAATTCCCATTATTAACAAACGAATTTCCGTTACTCCAGCGGCAATGATTCTGGCTTCCTGCGACAACAAGGATGCCGTCAAGCTTGCAAAAACGCTTGAAAAAGCGGCAGTTTCCTGCGGAGTCAACTTCCTCGGCGGATTCTCCGCTCTTGTTCAGAAGGGCTTCGGCCCCGGTGACAGAGAGCTTATTGAAGCAATTCCCGAAGCTTTGAGCGTCACCGACCATATCTGCTCCTCGGTCAACATCGGCTCAACCAAAACGGGCATCAACATGGATGCCGTTGGTCTTATGGGCAAGGTTGTCAGAAAAAGCGCAGAGCTGACCGCAGACAGAGACTGCATCGGTCCCGCAAAGCTTGTTGTTTTCTGCAATGCTCCCGAGGATAACCCGTTCATGGCAGGCGCATTCCACGGCGCAGGCGAACCCGACTGCGTTATCAATGTCGGTGTTTCGGGTCCCGGCGTTGTCAGAGCAGCGCTCGCAAAAGCAGGCGACTGCGACCTTACCGCTGTTGCCGATCTTATTAAAAAGACCGCATTCAAGATAACAAGAATGGGTCAGCTTGTTGCCACCGAAGCTTCACGCAGGCTCGGCGTACCTTTCGGCATTGTTGACCTTTCACTTGCACCCACACCTGCAATCGGCGACTCGGTTGCGCATATTCTTGAAGAAATGGGTCTCGAATGCTGCGGCTGCCACGGAACAACCGCCGCACTCGCGCTTCTCAATGACGCTGTCAAGAAAGGCGGCGTTATGGCTTCATCGCATGTCGGCGGACTTTCGGGTGCATTCATCCCCGTAACAGAAGATGCAGGCATGATTGATGCGGCAAGATGCGGTTGCCTCACACTCAACAAGCTCGAGGCAATGACCGCCGTTTGCTCGGTAGGTCTTGACATGATAAACATTCCCGGCGACACACCTGCTGAGGTTATCTCGGCGATTATCGCTGACGAAGCGGCAATCGGCATGGTCAACTCAAAGACAACTGCTGTCAGAGTTATCCCTGCAATCGGCAAGAAGGTCGGCGAAGAGCTCAGCTTCGGCGGACTTCTCGGCAGCGGTCCCGTTATGCCCCTTTCGACATATTCCCCCCCAAAATTCATCAGCCCCGGCGGCAGAATCCCCAAGTCGGATCGTAGCCATGTC
>JAZPXO010000006.1:0-21958 GCA_045543735.1 Acutalibacteraceae bacterium | reverse complement strand
CCTGTATATGTCTGGGTGTGGAATGATATCTGCACACATAAAATTATTGATGAACAGCTCACCGAAATGCAGGATCTCGGTATAAGAGCATTTTATATTCTTCCCGAGCCGAAGAATTTCCGACCCGACAGTATGGAACTGTTACTCTTTATACGGAGTGATACTTAACTTCAAATGTTTTGTATTTCTCGCCATTAACGGCACAGATGCATATGATTATTCACGAATTCAGAAAAGAATATCTCAGACATACGGGCGAGTTTTAATTATTATTTTTCGTATTTGATATTGTTTAATGGTTTAAAAAGTGATAGAATTTTGATTATTATATGATAACGGAGGTTATTATTATGGATAAGAAGCTTAAAATCGGCATTTTCGGTGCAAGAAGAGGCTGCGGAATCGCACAGGGTCTCACCCTCACCGAAAAAGCATATATCAGCGCCGTATGCGACTATGACGAAAGCACATATGAGCGTATTTCGAAATATTGCTGTGAAGAAACAAAGTTTTTCACTGATTTTGACGAATTCCTTGAAAGCGGAATGGATGCAGTTGTTCTTACAAACTTTTTCCATCAGCACGCAAAATATGCCGTAACGGCACTCAAAAAAGGAATCCATGTTCTCAGCGAAACCATGCCCGCAGTCACAATGGCTGAATGCGTTGAAATCTGCCGCGCATCAGAACAGAGCGGCGCTATCTATATGCTTGCGGAAAACTATGCGTATTTTGCCGTTATCAGCAAGCTTACCGAGCTCTATCAGGGCGGCACTCTCGGCGAAGCTCTTTACTGCGAGGGCGAATATGTTCACCCCATGAGCCATGAAGAATATGTTCATTACACACCCACAACAACACATTGGCGTGCACTTATGCCCTCAGGCTTCTATCTCAGCCACTCATTTGCTCCTCTCATGAGAGTAACAAACGATATTCCCGTTTCGGTTAACGCAAGAAGCATTTATACTGACGGCATGCGTCAGGAGCGCGAAGGCGAACCCATCAAGGATGTTGCTTCAATCATGCTCTGCACAATGAGCAGAGGCGCAGTTGCAAGAATTACGGGCTGGGCAAAATTCGGCGGTCACGGTAACTGGTACCGTTTTGCGTGTGCAAAGGGCAGCGCAGAAACCGTAAGAGGCGATGAGGGCAAAATCCGCATTGTTTACAACGATTGGGAAATCCCCGAAGGCGTTGAAAAGGAAAAGGTTTCAACCGTCGGTTATCCCTTTGACAAGGATAAGGCAAGTCAGTGCGGTCATTCGGGCGGAGACTACTATGTAGCTCACGAATTCCTCAGCTGCATTCTTGAGGGCAGACAGCCTTATTTCAATGCATACCGTTCATGCGCAATGTCGGCAGTTGCAATCCTCGGCTGGAGAAGCAGCCTTCACAACGGTGCGGAATACAAAATTCCCGATTTCTCAAACGAGGAAGAAAGAAAGCTCTATGAAAACGATAACCTTTCTCCCTTCCCCGATGAAAACGGCGTTGCAAACTATCCCTGCACAAAATATGATGCAGATAAGTACGATATTTGATTACTAAAATAAGTAATTGATCATTTAAACAACTCTCAGAGCTTTTCCGGGAGTTGTTTTTTATTGAAACAATGGTATAATATATTAAAATTATTTTATAGGTTGTGAAAAACATGTCAACAAAACTCTGGTATGATGAATTTGTAGATGATTGGATGTGGGCGTTGCCTTTGGGTAACGGCAGAATCGGTGCTATGCAATACGGTAACCCCCATTGTGAACAGATTGAAATAAACGAAGAATCCCTCTGGTGCGGCAGGCAGATTCAGGAAAAATATCATGCTTCGCCCGAAGCACTTAAGGAAATCCGCCGCCTTGTCAGAGAAGAAAAGCTTAGAGAAGCGGCTCAGCTTGCCCGCGAAACTTTTTTGTCTGACCCGCCCGTTGTCCGTTCTTATGAAAGCTTCGGTGAGATTTTTATTGATTTTCTTGATAAATCTCCCGTTTCAAACTACCGCAAGGAACTCGAATTAAGCGAAGCTGTTGCCCGGATTTTCTGGACAAAGAGCAAAATTAATTTTAAAAGTGAATGCTTTATCAGCGAGGATTTTGACGGATTTGTTTATAAAGTTGAATCAGACGGAAATCATTTTTCGTGTAATGTGAGCATTAAAAGAAAGCAGGATGCTTACAGCTCCTGTGTAAATCCCGATACAATTATTATGAACGGCAGAATTACATACAGCGACCATCCTTTCTACGGAGAGGGAGGCGAGGGTATGTCATTCGGGTCAAAACTCCGTATAAAAACAGACGGTGAATTGTCTGCTGACCACAGCACGATAACAGTTGTTGATGCAACATATGTTATTATTTACGCCGCTTTTGAAACAAATTATAATGTTAACAAATATGATATTGATGAAACAATTGATTTCAAAAGCAAGTTAAATAAAACAATCGAAAGCCTTATAAATGCAGATTACGAAAAGGTTAAGGATGCTCACATTTCGACCCATAAAAAATGGTTCGGCAATGTTCAGCTTGAATTAGAAGAAACCGAATTCAGTAAATTGACCACAAACCAGAGGATTAAAGAACTCAGATGGGATGAATACGATCCCGATTTATTTGCTCTTTACTATAACTTCGGCAGATATCTCTTAATTGAAAGCTCAGGTAAAAATGCAAGACTTCCTGCTAATCTTCAGGGTATCTGGTGCCACGATTTCAATCCGCCCTGGGGAAGCGATTTCCACACCAATATAAATCTCCAGATGAATTACTGGCCAAGTGAAAGCGCAAATCTTTCTGCTACTTCCGCGCCGTTTATTCATTTCATGAAAATGGTCAGCTCTTTCGGCTCTGAAACAGCAAAGCAGCTTTTCGGCGCAAGAGGTTGGGTTATTAATCATACTACAGATGCATTCGGAAGAACGGGTGTTCATGACAGCGTTGACTGCGGATTCTTCCCAATGGCGGGACCGTGGCTTTGCCTTAACCTTTGGGAACATTATGAATATACCAACAGCAAAGAATATCTCGAAGAGATTTATCCGATATTAAAGGGAGCCTGCGAATTTGTTCAGGACTATCTGACGGAGAACGAAAACGGTCAGCTTATCACTTCTCCGTCAAACTCTCCCGAAAACGAATTTTATTATATTGACACTAACGGCGAAAAGCAGGAGAGTATGTTTACCGAGGGCGCAACAATAGATTTCCAGATTATTTATGCTCTCTTCACCCGTACTGCTCATGCTTGCAAGGTTCTTAACAAAGATGAAGAATTTTCAAAAACTCTTTCAGAAGTTTTGGAAAAGCTTCCGCCCATGGAAATAAGCGAGCGTTACGGAACAATACGCGAATGGATTAAGGATTATGAGGAAACCGAGCCGGGGCACCGCCATATATCCCACCTTTTCGGACTTTTCCCCGCTGACCAGATAAACGAAAGCAACCCCGAAATATATGAGGCAGCCAAAAGAACAATAGCTCGACGAATTGAAAACGGCGGCGGTTCAACAGGTTGGTCAAGAGCATGGACAATTTGCTTCTACACCCGACTTAAAGACGGTGAAAATGCGCTTAAACACCTTAAATATTTGCTTGAAAAATGTACAGCAAACAACCTTTTTGATATTCATCCTCCGTTCCAGATTGACGGTAACTTCGGCGGCGTTGCGGCTATTACTGAAATGCTTCTTCAGAGTCACCTTGGCTCTCCTGATAACAGAATTACAGAGCTTTTACCTGCATTGCCGAATGACTGGAACAAGGGTTCGGTTAAGGGCATCAGGGCAAGAGGAAATCTGACCTTTGATATTTCTTGGGAAAATTCAGTTCTTAAAAACGCTGCGGTAACTGCAGAAAACGATTGTACATTAAGAATTAAATTAAATGATAAAACAGAAAACCTCAAAGCAAATAAGCCCTATACTATTGAAGACAACTGCCTGAAAACAGAACTTTCAGCAGGAGAAACGATAGAACTCAGCAACTGCATATGACCAAGTTAGAAAAGATATTTGACAGGTGATTTTATGAACAAGGCAAAATATATTGACCCTATGATTGGCACTGTCGGTGAGGCATCTGAGGGACACGGAGGCGGAAAGACATATCCGGGAGCGTGCTTACCCGGAGGTATGGTTCAGCTTTCTCCCGACACAGTAACAGGCGGTGACAACGGTACAGGATATAACTACTGCCACAACACAATTGAGGGCTTCAGTTTTAATCATATGAGCGGTATCGGCTGGTACGGCGATTTGGGTAACATTCAGATTATGCCCGTTACAGGTGACACTGACCTGAGAAGCGGAAGCAACGAGGAGGTTACTTTCAATAAAGGTACTGAGGGTTGGAAATCCTCATTCTCACACGAAAACGAATATGCCGAGGCAGGTTATTACTCGGTTTTCCTTGATAGATATAACATTAAAGCTGAGGCAACTGTGACAGTGAGAACAGGCTTTCTCAGATTCACTTATCCTGATAATTCAGACAGAAAAGTTATTTTCAATTTTTCAAGAAGAATCGGCGGTAAAGCAGATTTTCAGAAGATAAAGATAGTCGATAACACCACCATTGAGGGCGAGATTATCTGCACTCCCAAAGGCGGAGGCTTCGGCAGAGGCGGAGGAAACATTTCATATAACCTTTATTTTGTCTGTAAGCTTTCTCAACCTGCTGAGAAATTACAGTTTTTCTCAGATGAAACATTTGCAGAAGAAAATCTGAATTTCTTTGAAAATGAAGATGCAGGACTTCTTGCAACATTTGATAAAGAAAACAATGAACCTCTTGTTATTAAATGCGGTATTTCTTATGTTGATATTGAGGGTGCAAGAAAAAATCTTGAAGCAGAGAGTCCCGATTCTGACTTTGACAAAGCAAGAAAAAATGCTTTCGATGTCTGGGAAAAAGAATTGGAAAACGTTCAGGTTTCAGGAAAAGACGAAACAGACCTGAAAATTTTCTACACCTGTCTTTACCATACACTTCTTGACCCCCGTACTATGGCTGATGTTGACGGAAGATTTCCTCTTAACGGCGAAATTCTCTCATCAGATGAATATACGCACCGCACGATATTCAGCGGTTGGGATGTTTACAGAAGTGAGTTTCCGTTACTGACAGTAATCAGACCTGATATTGTAAACGACGAAGTGAATTCACTCCTTAAAATTGCAGAAACGAAAAACACATCTTTCCCGCGTTGGGAACTTATGGGAATTGATGCCAAATGTATGGTAGGTGACCCGGGAACAATAATGATTGCCGATGCCTATCTCAAAGGAATCAGAAGCTTTGATTACAAGAAAGCTTATGAGATTGCAAAGGCATCAGCGCTGTGCGAAAAATCCCTTTTCTCAAAACCTTTCAGTTCCATAAGACCTGACTGCAAGCAGTATCTTGAAAAGGCTTTTGTGCCGAAGAAAATCAGCGAAACTCTTGAATATCTCCTTGCCGATTACACTCTTTCAAAGTTTGCAAAAGATTTAGGTCACGATGATGATGCCGAATATTTTATGTCGAGGGCAAAGAGATATCCCGAAAACTATAACAAACGCTTAGGCTTTATGATTTCAAGAAGAAATAACGGTTGGTTCTGTTTTGAAAGGGATATTTATGACGGAATCGGCTGTGTGGAAAGCAATATTTTCCAGCAGACATGGTTTGTGCCTTATGATGTTGAAGGATTGAGCAGACTTTTCGGCGAAAAGCGTACATTGAAGCTTCTTGAAAGATTCTTTGAGGAAGCAGACTTCGGGAAACTCTGGAACGAAAGCTATAACCACTCAAATGAACCCTGTCACAACATAACCCACTACTTCTCAATTCTCGGACTTCCGAAAAGAACACAGTATTGGACAAGACGTGTGCAGAAAGAAGCATACAGACTTGGTGCTTTCGGCTTCTGCGGTAATGAAGATGTAGGTCAGCTTTCTGCGTGGTATGTTCTGTCAGCCTTGGGCTTTGCTCAGGTTTGTCCAGGTAATCAGGATTACTACATCAATACGCCTTTGTTCAGAAAAGCGACTGTTAAATTAAATAAAATTTATCATTCTTGTATAAATGCTGATACCTTTACCGTAGTTTGTGACAAAGACCCTCTTGAATACCCTTATATCAAAAAAATCGAGTTCAACGGGAATCTGATAAAAAGACCGTATTTGTCGTATTTTGAAATTACATCCGGCGGTACTTTAAAGATTGAGCTTTCAAAAGAGCCTGTTTAATTATATATCACTCCCCTCGTTACTCGTCAGAGGGAGACAAATCTGCAGCTTCAAGTTTGTCAAGTGTAAAGATAAATAAAACTATCAGGTGCAATGGGAGTTACTCCTGCTGCACCTGCTTTTTTGCTAAAGCACTATTAAAAGAAAAACAGAGAACAGCTACCGCTGTTCTCTGTTTTTTGGTGGACCTGGTGGGATTCGAACCCATGACCTCTCGGATGCGAACCGAACGCTCTCCCAACTGAGCTACAGGCCCAAAATTATATTGAAATTATACCTCTTTAAATTCCTGTTGTCAATAATACTGAAAAAATAAACCCCGCCAACAGGCGGGGTTATATGTTCAATTCAACTGTTGGGAAACGGATCAGATATCTGTTTCAACCTCATAGACCTTCCATTTGCCGTCTTCTTTGATAACATAGGCTACGCCGTCGCCGCTTTCACTGTCGTCTTCGCCCTTGTATTCGATATCGAAGTCGATTTCAACGCCTTCTTCAATTTCGATTAATTCAAGATCTTCATCAAGCTTATAGGCCGATTTGATAACCTTAAGTTCCTTGGATGTCATATCGTCAACCTTTGTAATTTTGAGAGAGATCTTAATCTTGTCTCCGTATTTTTCCTCAAGAGACTCTATTGTATCCTTGAGCTTATCTTCAACTTCTTCTTCGAGCTCAGTACCCTCAACAATATCGTAAATCTGTTTTTCGCCCTCGGGCATAACAGCGATATATTTCTGAACATTCTGATTTTCGATTGCGCTGAAATACTTTTTGAGCGCACCCTTTGCGCCCGTGTTGGGAACAACAATGCCGAAAATAAAAATAAGGATAACAATAATAACTGCTGCAACGGGAAGAGCAAGCTTGCCGATTCTTGCAACCATTTCTTTATATTTCGGGCTGTTCAGCGTTGGTAATTTCGGAAGAAAATCCTTAATATCGGGTCTCATTGACGGAAATGTTGCCCCGCAGTTATTGCACTTTTTTGCGTCGTCTGTTGTACGGTAGCCGCATTTCATGCAGAATTTTGCCATTATATAAAAACCGCCTTTCGATAGTGACCGGAATAGTCGCATTTTGTTAAGTGTATTATAAACAAAAACAGCCCTTTCTGTCAATATCTATTCGTTCGGGAGGGCGTTTATACATAAAAAGCCGGATATGACGCGGCAGCCATATCCGACTTGAAATTTATGCTTTCGGAAGCTCAACAACAGCCTTGAAAAGGTCGCCGTCAACGCTGATTGAAAACCTTCCGCCCTGAAGCTCACAGAGGTTTTTGGCGATTGAAAGACCGAGTCCGCTGCCTTCGCCCGTTCTTGAGCTGTCGCCTCTGACAAAGCGTTGCATCAGCTCTTCGGCAGGCACATTCAGCGCGTTTCTGGAAATATTCTTGATTGTCAGCACCGCAAAATCTCCGTTTTCGGAAATATCGGCATAAACCCTTGTTCCCTCAAGCGCATATTTGCGTATGTTCGAGAAAAGGTTTTCAACAACCCGCGAAATTTTCATCGGGTCTGCCATAACATTGACGGGAATCTGAGGAAGGCTGAGAACGATGTCTATTGCGTGCGATTTAAGCTCATCCTCATGCTCGCCGACTGCCTGCGCAGCAAATTCGCAGAGGTTGATTCTTATCGGATGAACCTCCATTGCTCCCGAGGAAGCCTTGGAAGCTTCAACAAGGTCTTCAATAAGCTTCTTCATGCGGTGAGCCTTTTCGTCGAGAATGGAGATATATCTGTTTGCGTCATCGCCCTCAATGTTGCATCTCTTGAGTAGATCAACATAGCTGACAATTGAAGTCAGCGGTGTTTTGAGGTCGTGGGAAACATTTGTTATCAGCTCTGCCTTCATGCGCTGGTCCTTGACTGCGCTGTCAACAGCATCTCTGAGACCGTCTCCGATTGAGGTTATGTCTCCGCTGAATCTTTTAAGGAAGAGCGGCATATGCTCTGTATTAATTTTTGTTTCCATTTTGCCGTGGCGGATATCCGAAACCGCATGCATTATTCTGTCAAGCGAAACGATGATAAGAACGCAGACAAATATCGCCGCAAGGTCAAGGATGATTGCAAGGGGAATAAGCAGGAAGCCGAAATAATCAATCCAGCCTGTTCCGATAAACCAGAGGATTGCGTTTACAACAATGAAAACCGTTACCGAAAGAGCTGAAACGATTTTGAACCTTTCGGTTTTTCCGTTCGAATAGTCCGAAGCAAAAATATATTTCAGCTTTCTGAAAAACTTTTTGGTTTTTTTGAAAAGCCAGCCGATGGGCATGAAAATATATCTGCACAGGGTATGCTTCGTGAAGGCTTTTGCTCTGGCGTTTCTTGCGATGCTCATGAGAATAACCGTAGGCACAGCGAAGAATATCGCAACAAGCAAAGCCGATACGGGGCTTGAAACTGTGCCGAGCAGGCCTGCAAGCTTTATCTGGAGGTCGCTGTTATATATATATTCTGACGGGAAAAGCTCAAGCACGACAACCGCAACGGCGCCCAGCGCGCACAGCGCCATTATTCCGACGCCGAGAACGAGATTCAGCTCAAACGGGATTTTATCATAGAAGCATAGCTGAACTCCGCCGTCCTCGGTTTTGCCTGCCGAGGAGATGAGCCACATTCCGATTGCGCACGCAACGGCAAACAGAATCAGCGTTGCATAAAGGCAAAGGGTAACCGATTTCGTTTCCTTGCCCGAATGCGCATCATAAAGCTTTTCGCCTGCGGTCAGCACATCGCCCTCGCTTTTTTGCGGACTATAGCTGAAATATGCCCATTCGACAGCGCTGCCTTCGGTGGTTGAGAGATAGACGAGAGGGGAGCGGTATGAGCCTTCAGCCGCCTCATAATAAAGCTGGGCAAGAATATTTTCGGACATATCCGCCTGTCTGTCGGGAGGGATATATTTGCCCTCCTCAAAAGAATCAATCAGCTCACCGCCGAGCTTCTTAAGAATCGCTTCTCTGCTGTCTGACGGCGAAACACCGCTGTTTGTGAAAACCTTGCCCGTTTCCTTGAATTTTACGGCAAAGCTGATACTCGGAAGTTGGTCAATGGCGAAATAGCCGTTTGCTCCCGACTTGTGGTAACGGTAGGATTCTTCGAGCGTTTTACGGTATGAATTCTCAATCGAAAGCAGGAAGGCATCCTTGGAAATCTCGCCGTAATTGAGATTATAACCGTTATAGCTTGTGTTGAAAATGAAATAGAGCGCCTCGCTGATTCTGCTGATATATGTCACATCAAGGCGGTTTATTTCATCGTCGGGATAATAAATATGTGTTGTTGAATCTTCAGGTACTGTTTCAACAACGGGAGCGGTCAGCCTGATAACCTCGGGCTTTTTATAAACACCTATCGGCTCAACGGAATCTGCCGCAGTCGGTTCAGGAACAACAATGCTGTCACCGTTTGAATCGGTAACGCTTTCGTTGCTTCGGATATAAGTATAGGCGTTGAATTCTTCCTCGTTGATAAGTGAACCGTCATAGGTGAAATAATAAACCTCGCCGTTATGCTCAAGGCGGTATCTGTATTTGTTGCTTTTTGTAACATAGATTCCGATTCCCGAGCTGTCAAGCAGGTCATAGCTGCTTTCGGCGGTCTGCCTGTCGATATCATACTGGTTTTTTATATCTGCACCGTATGAGGTCTTTTCAAACTCCTCAATGGTGTCAAGAATCATAACCTGACCTTCGTAGATTGCGGCTCTTTCAACAGTGTTCAGCACATCTCTGAAAGCTGCTGTCTGCGTATAGGGTCTGCCGTCGAATGAGTTATAAATAAACTCGCTCTTTATGAACATGCTTGCGAAATATCCCGAGCCTGCAAACAAAATGACCGCCAGCATGAACGCAATTATTCTTGCGCTCTTCATTTTACTTATATTTTTCAATTTTGTAGCCAATTCCCCACACCACCTTCAGATATTTTGGTTCCTTGGGATTGATTTCGATTTTTTCGCGGATTCTCTTGATATGAACCGTTACGGTTTTTTCGGAGTTATATGCAGGCTCATTCCAGACAGCCTCATAAATCTGGGCTGTTGAAAGAACTCTGCCGAGGTTTTCCATGAGAGTGTTCATAATGCCGTATTCGGTTGCGGTAAGCTTGACGGGTTCGCCGTCGAGAGTCATGGTTTTGGCAAGGGTATCGAGAACAAGACCTCCCGTTCTGATAACGCCTTCTGCAACCTCCATTGAGCCGAGCGCCGTAAACCGCCTTATCTGCGATTTGACTCTTGCCATGAGCTCGAGCGGATTGAAGGGCTTTGTTACATAGTCATCCGCACCGAAAGAAAGACCCATTATTTTGTCGGTATCCTCGCTCTTGGCTGAAAGCAGGATAATCGGAATGTTGTTTTTCGCTTCCCTGAGTCTGAGAGTTGCCTGTAAGCCATCCAGATCGGGCATCATGATATCAAGGATAACGCAGTGAACATCATTCGTGTTTACCTGCTCGATAGCCTGCCTGCCGTTCTCCGCGCGCAGAACGTTATAGCCCTCAAGCTTCAGATATATTTCAACAGAATCAAGAATTGCCTTGTCATCATCGCAGACAAGAACCGTATGCATAAGAACACCTCCGCGTGTTTTATCCCTCAGGAACAGTTTCTATTTTAAGGTTACGCAATTACAATCGGTTATCAAAATTATTACAAATTTCTTAAAATTGAAAGCGGAGCAGTATATACATTAATAAATAGATACCGCACCGCTCTGTGTTAATCGGGAATATATTTTATTGTAAAGCAATGCGAACGCAGCAGATAATTGCAGACGCTGCCTCTGAAGCGGTTGCCTCTCATTTCCTTGTTGCCGACCCTGATAACGGAAATATAACCGATATCAGAGCTGACCGCCTTGTCATGGGAAACAATCTTAAGCCACTGAGAGGGGTCATCGCCGAGAACGATGCTGCTGTCGTAAGCGAGAATCATCTTTTCCATATCCTCGGAGCTTATCTCAACCGTTGCTTTCTCAACGGCTTCGGGGCTTGACACTCCGCCTTTAAGGTAGGAATAGCTGCCGCCCCAGACAGAGCTTGCGGAAGCTGTTTTGCCTGCAGAGCTTGCAAAGTAGCACGTGAAAGCAGGAGAACCGTTGCAGTCAACATAAACGGGCTTCGGGGTATCGTCTGCCGCCGACATGCCGAGAACCTCAAGGCATGCCTTGTGAGTTGCAGTGTTTTCGTAATTCCATCCTGCGGAAAAAGCGTGACGGGAAGAGTCCAGATTGAAGTTATATGTTTTCGCAAAGGTATAAACGGCAACAATCTGTGCTTTTATTGCCTCTTTCGGAGCGCTGTTGCCGATTTCTCTGTAAGAGGTTTTGCAAAGATATTCTATAAGTCCGTATTCATTTCCGCCATAGGTGACGGTATCGGGTGCGGACGAATCTTCTTTTATGCTTGTTCCCGGGTAATAATAAGCCAGTATCTGCTTATAGGTGCTGCCTTTTTTCGCCATTGCGATTGCGCCCTCCTGACTCATGCCTACGCCGTGACCCCAGCCGTAGGTTGTGAAAATGAAGGTTCCGCTCTGCGATTCGGTCTTATGGGTCTGGGTTGTTTCAGGCTCGGTGGGCTTGGGAGGAACGGTTGATACGGGCTTTGTTACCGCGTTTGTTTCGGGAGCCTTTGTCGGTTTGGCAGCCGCAGTGGTTGTTTTGCTGCTCTGAGTTGAAGTAACAACAGGCTTTGAGGTCAGCGCAACCGTTGTCTGCTCAGTTGTTGCTGTTTCTTCTGTTTCAGCCTCGGAAGGCAGAAAGGGTAAATCGTCAATCTCATCGCCGATTCCGCTTCCTCCGCGGTAACCGAAATTCATCTCGGTCTGAGGAGCGGTTGTTTCTTTATCGGCGGCAAGAGCGGCAACATTCTGCGCCTGCAGATGAGCGTTGCCTGCAGTTGTTGCGTCGATATCCTTTTTGTCGCCTGCAAAAATTGCAATAAGCATTGAAATGATAACTGCCGCGGCAATTCCTATCGCCGCTATTATCAGTGGCAGAGCCGAATTCTTCGCAGGCGATTTTTTTGCAGGGGGATTGGGATTAATCAGCGCTCCTGCATCGGCAAGCTCCCTGAGCATTTCGCAAAGCTTTATCATCGCCGCGCCTGCAAGACGCTTTGAATCCTCACCCTCTTTGGAAAAGACCCTTGCAAGCCTTGCTCTTTCGGAATCGGCAACGCAGACGGTCACAAATCGTTCGCCCGTTGCGGAGTCTGTTTCGATATCCGAAACGGAAATGCCGTAATCCGCGCCCGTATTTTCTTTTGCGTTTTTTGCAAACACGGCACAGGCGTTTTCTCCCTGATATCTGCTTGGCAGAGGCGAGAGCGTGAAGGCTTCTTCTCCGCCGTCAACGCTCGAAACAACAGCCATCAGTGCTCCTGACAGACCTTCGGGCGCAACGCCGAGAGTTTTTTTGCTTTCAATTATAGATGCCAGACTTTTTCTGAAGCCTGCTTCTGCCGCCTTTTCTTCCGAAACCTCTCCGAAAACCTTCGGGAGAAGCTCACCGAGTCTGCTTTCGATAAGCGGCAGCATAACGGTTTTTCTGTCTTTTTCCTCATAGATGAAAGCGGAAAACAGTCCGTCAGCCGTTACAACGCATTTTGCGCCTATGGGAATGGCGGAGTGAATTTCGATTTCTTTTTCGCTCAGTTCGCAATCTTCGCCGATGGCAACGGTTATTGCGCTGCTGCGAACGGTTTTTGCGCCGAGCGATTTCAGAAGGGCAACCTTGGTTTTGAGGAATATCTCTTCGGGCGCAGCGATAACGGCGGTGCCGTATCCGACACGCCTGAGCGCCGATGCAAGCTGCGACGGCGCCTTGAAATCTATGATTTCGGGGGATTCTTCCGAGCTTTCGATGCTCTGAATGAGCATTTGCGCCGCCTTGCTCTGCAAATCGGACTGCGGAAGAAAAATGCCCGTTTTATCTATCATGGATTTTCACTGTCCCTTCTTTTTGAACTGATTAATTACCAACGCGCATCATAAGCATGGTTGTTGGGCTTTCCGATTGAATCGCACCATGCCTGGGGACCCTTGGGGTCAGGGTTTTTGACAGCTCTTGAGGTGTCAACGCTTACGCTTTCGCCCTCACGGAGAAGTCTTGCAACAACAACAAGTCTTGCGTCCTCAAAATCGTAGCAGCATGTTGAAAGAGTGAGAATCTTATCGGTAACGGCAAGGTCAACGCCTGTGTCATAAAAGCTTCTCTTTTCAAGCTCAACGATATATTCGGCAAACTTCTGGTCGCTGCAGTCAATGAAGTTATAGGGGAAAACATAGCCGTTATCCTGCTCGGGCTGACCGTTGGAGATGAACACTCCGCATACAAGCCATGTGAAATCGCCGTAAATTGTGTTGCACTCAATAACGGGTGCTCTCTTGAAGCCGTCGATATCCCTGTATTCTTCGAGCATGCCGAAAATCAGATCGTCGCTCCTCATATTATGTCCGTAGATAACGGTGTTTCTCGGCAGGGATGCAAACTGGTCTGCGGCTATTCTGTAATCAAAGAACGGAACGCCGTATTCGGTCCACTTTTTGTAAATGTTTCTCTTGAGATAATAATCGTTATCCGTTCCCTGAACAACGGGAAGATTGATTTCAAAGGCGGGAATTGAAATCCAGCCCCTGAGGTCGGTGTTTGCGGCATAAAGGGGAGCATATTTTGCGAGCATGCCGTCAGGGAATGTAACTTCGTACTGGCTTCTGATATATGAATCAACAAGCGCATCGCCGTGCTCTTTTTCGCCGACTTCAAGGTCGCTCACGGTGTCATTGATAAGCTTCTTTGCGATGTTGGGCTGAACGATATAGGTGTTAACGAGAATAACACCGCTTGCAATGATAACAAGAACAGAAAGGGCGAGAACGATTCTTCTCACAATTTCGCCTGCGCCGACAGGCTTCTTTTCTGCTTTCTCTTTCTGTTTTCTTGCCTTCTTTTCTTCTTTTGTTTCTTCAACGCTTGCCTCGAGAGCTGCTTTCTGAGCCGCCTCAAAGTCGCCTATTACTCTTTCAGTCTGCTCAATAAGCGGACGCTCATATTTTTCGTCTGTTTCTCCGCCGAAAACGAGCTGAGGCTGTTTTGAGGTGTCGGCGCCGTCATCATTTGTCTCTGAAGCAAAAGAGGAATAGTCGGTGCCGTCATCGGGAATGTTTACAACGAAGCCGCTGTTATCCGAATCGGTTTTCACGGTATCTGTATCGTTTTTGCTTTCGTCAAGAACAATTTCAAGTCCCGAATCGGAGTCCGAAGAGTCATCTGCCTTATATTCAATTACTTCAGGAACTTCGTTGCCGCCCTCGCTGTTTGTGTCGGTAACTTCAATTGTATCGTCAGTTTCAGTGACGGGCAGAGTGCGCAGGAAGCCTTCAATGGATTCGAAGTCATCGCCGACGGGAGAAATTTCGGAGTTCGCTTCGATTTCGGCAAGAATATCGCCGAAGCCCGTTTCACTGTCAGTTTCGCTTTTTATGCTGTTGATAAGACCGAAAATATCGTCCTTGACTTCATCTGCGGAGCGGGGAGCACCGTTATTTTCATCGGCAGTGCCGTCTGCGGCTTCGGGCTTGAAGAACGCCTCATCGGAGATATCTCCTTCGCCGTCGCCGTCGTCATTATCGTCATCCGAACCGTCAAGGGAAACAACGGGAATATCAACATCAAAATATTCGTCGGGACTCATCCAGAGATTTTCAAGACCGCTCTCTGAAGCCGATTTTTCGCCGTCGCCGTTTTCCGAAGTTATAACAGAAAGTGGCTTTGGCACGATTGTTGCGGGGCCGCTGTTTACGATATCGTCATAAAGGCTCTGGAGTTCGCTTTCCAGAGATTTTTCGGTTTTTTCAATATCCTCATGAAAGCCGTCAAAAACGGGAGCATTCTTTGATGTTTCGTCAAGGAAGCTGCCCAGATCAATTTCCTTGAGCGCATCCTCATCGGTAACAAAGCTTATGTTCTCGTTTGCGGTTTCGTTATGCTTTTTATTATCCATCTTTCAATCCTCCGATAATCAATTGGCGCTGGGAACCCATGCCTCGGTGTTTTTATAGGGGTTTGCGATGCCCTTGCTGTTATACCATACCTGGGGTCTGCGGTAATCGGGGTTATCCTTGACGAGAGTAGCATCAATTGCTTCGCTTTCGCCCTCGTGAAGAAGTCTGCCGACAACAACAAGCCTTGTATCAACATTCTTGCCGTAATCGTAAATGCAGGTGGAGAGAGTTATGACCTTATCCGTCGGCTCAAGCGAAACGCCTGTTTCGTAGAGCATTCTCTGCTTTACCTGATTGATATATCCGACCATGTTGCTGTCACTCATATCGGGGTAGATATAGTTGAACATATAGCCGTTATCGTCCGATTTCTGTGTTGTTGAAAGGAAAACAGCGCATATTTTATAGGTGTGTTCTCCGTAAAGAGTCTGGTATTTTATGATAGGGTTTTCAATGAAATGCTCTTTGCTTCTGTAATCATAGAGCGAACGGAATGCCTGCTTGGGAACGCCGCTTGCTCTGCCCGTTGTGTGACCGTGAATGACCATGTTCTTTGAAAGGTCAGCGGTATCAGAGCAACGGTAGTCAAGATAAATGTTGCCGTAGTTGGTTGAAGTTGTTTCGGTTGTGTATCTCTCATAGAAATCGTATTTGAGATAGTGGCTGTTATCGCTTCCCTGAATAACCGCGGTGTCAAGCTCTGTTCCGGGGATGCTCAGCCAGCCGACAAGGTTGTTGTTTATTGAATAAGCCTGCATGAGGTCCTCGCTGATTCCCTGAGGAAACTCGCATGCTTTATAGCTGTTTGATTTGATTGCATCAAGCGCTGCTGCGCCTGCATCGTATTCGATGCTGCCTTCGGTTTTGAACTGTGCCGCCTGTTCATTGATAACGGGTTGGGTTGCGTCGTTCTTGTCTTTTTTTGTGAGATTTGAAACGGTCAGACCGCCGAAAACGGCAGTTGTGACGGCAAGAACAGCGCAGACGGCTGCAAGAATCTTCTTTGAATTCATCTCATAATCCTTCCTTTTCCTCGATATAGCGTCTCACAAGATCGAGCGCGCGGGAGGCGTTGACATATCGGTTATATTCCCTGTCGTTTCTTCCCGTCTCGATTTTTTCGCATGATTTATAGTCTTCGGTGTCAATCGCAATATAGCACAGACCGACGGGCTTGTTTGTGCCGTCGCTGCCGGGACCTGCAATTCCCGTAACGGAAATTCCGATATCTGCGCCCGAAACCCTGCGTATGCCTGCCGCCATTTCTTTTGCGGTTTCTTCGCTGACGGCTCCGTGGGCAAGGAGGGTTTCGTGTCTGACGCCGAGAATTTTCTCTTTGATTTCATTTGAATAGGTTACGGCTCCGTATTCGAAAACAGAGCTTGCACCTGCAATATCCGTTATTCTTTTGGTAATATAACCCGCAGTGCAGCTTTCCGCTGTTGCGAGAGTAAGCGAGTATTTTTTGAGAAGCTCGACAACTCTTTCTTCAATGCTCTGGCTGTCGATGCCGTAAACACAGCGTCCGAGCCTTCTGCGGATATCGGCAATAACGGGGCTGAGCATTTCAGCAGCTTCTTCCTCGGTTTCTGCTTTTGCCGTAACCCTGAGCAGAGCCTCGCCTTTTTTGGCATAGGGAGCAACCGTCGGGTTTTCGCCCTCAAGCAAATCGGCAACAAGCTCAGCCATTGCGCTTTCGCCAATGCCCATTGTTCTGACGGTTTTTGAAACAATTACTCCGTCGGAATACTCTGCAAGATAGGGTACGACATACTCTTTGTACATAGGAGCCATTTCATAAGGCGGACCGGGGAGAATAACAACGCACTTGCCGTCCTTTTTGAGACCGAGACCGGGAGCGGTGCCGTTTCTGTTCATAAAAACATCGCCGCCGACGGGAACATATGCCTGCCTGAGATTGTTTTCGGGCATACCGCCGCCTCTTTTTTCAAAATAACTGCGTATGCCGTCGCAAATCTCTCTGTTGAATACAAGCCCGAAGCCCATAACCTCGCAGCAAACCTCTCTGGTGATATCGTCTGCCGTAGGGCCGAGACCTCCCGTTGCGATAACGATATCGCTTCTTCCGAGCGCGGTTTTCAGTGCGGCGGCAAGTCTTTCCGCATTGTCGCCTACGGTTGTGTGGCGCAGAACGGAAATACCAATTTTTGCAAGCTCAACCGAGAGAAATCTTGAATTTGTGTTGAGAATATCGCCGAGCAGGATTTCCGTGCCGACGGATAATATTTCGCATACTGCCAAGAGAAGCAGCTCCTTTTGTTAATTAATAACCGCTGATGAGAACGAACCTCGCATTCTCTGCGGCTTCATTGACAAGCCTGTCCACCTCAAGAGCCTTTTCGCACTCTTCAACATAATCAAGGGTGGGTCTTGTTCTGGGATGCTTGGGTGTGAATACCGTGCAGCAGTCCTCATAGGGCAGAATGGAGATATCGAAGGTTTCGATTTTTCTTGAAATCGCAACAACCTCATCCTTATCCATACCGATAAGAGGTCTGAAAACGGGGATTTCGCAAACGCTGTCGGTGCATGCGATTGCCTGCATTGTCTGGCTTGCAACCTGACCGACGCTTTCGCCCGTTATGAGCGCGCCCGCATGCTCCTTTGCCGCAATTTTCTGGGCAACTCTCATCATCATGCGGCGCATGATAACAGTGAATATTTCTTCGGGGCAGTTATCCTTGATAAGCTCCTGAGTTTCTGTAAAGGGAACAACAAAAAGCGCAATTCTGCCCGAATATTTGCTGACCTGCTTAAGCAGGGAATGAACCTTCTGCTCGGCTCTTTCGCTTGTGTAGGGAGGCGATGCAAAATGGACAGCCATAAGCTCGAGACCTCTTTTTGCCATCATGTAGCCTGCAACGGGGCTGTCGATGCCGCCCGAAATGAGCAGAGCCGCTCTGCCTGCCGAGCCTGTGGGCATACCGCCTGCGCCCTTTATCTGTTTGCCGTGGATATATGCGCTTGAATCCCTGACCTCAACGGTGACAACGATATCGGGGTTGTGAACATCAACCTCAAGATGAGGGAATTTGCGCAGGAGATATCCGCCTGTTTCCCTGCAGATTTCGGGGGACTTGAGCGGAAATTTTTTATCGGAACGCTTTGCTTCTACCTTGAAGCTTCTGACTGTCAGAAGCTGGGGAGCCAGGTATTCTTCAGCGCTTCTGAGAATTGTATCCATATCCTTTTCAACCGCAGCGGCCCTCGAGAAGCCTGCGATACCGAAAATTTTGCCGATTCTTTCAACTGCCTCGTCAAGGTCAACGGTTTCGTCCTCGGGCTCGGCAACGATTGTTGACTGAGCAACGGTGAACCTGAATTTGCCGATGCCTTCAAGTCTGCGGCGCATATTTTTTACGAGCATATCCTCAAATGTTCTTCTGTTAAGACCCTTGAGAGCAAGCTCTCCGTTTTTTATAAGAATAATTTCTTTCATTTTGCACTCCGAATTGTTTTAGATTTATTTTGCTGCTCTTATAACCTTTTTAGCTTCTGCTATTCCGAGAATAAGAGCGTCGATTTCATGAACCGTAGTATATCTTGAAAAACTGATTCTCAGCGGACTGTCAAGCCTTCTGCGGTCAAGACCCATCTGAGAAAGAACATGGCTCTTTTTGCCCTTTGAGCATGCCGAGCCTGCCGAAACGCTGATGCCTCTTTCAGAAAGGAAGTTGAGCATCGGCTCCGATTTTATTCCGAGAACGGAAATGTTCGTTACATACGGCAGCGCATCGGGCGGAGAATTGATAACAACATCTCCGAGCTCCGAAAGCTTCGAGACCATATAATCGCGCATTGCCGAAATATGCTCAAGCTCGCGCTTTGCATCGGGCAGAGCTCTTGCCGCTGCGGCAAAGCCTGCAATTGCGGGCATGGCTTCTGTTCCGGGGCGGAGCTTGTTTTCCTGCGAGCCGCCGAAGGTGCGGGGATTTATTTTGACGCCTTTACGCATGTAAAGCGCGCCGACACCCTTCGGGCCGTGGATTTTGTGGGAGCTTACTGTCATCAGGTCAACGCCGAGAGCAGAGGGCTTGACGGGCATTTTTCCGAAAGCCTGAACAGCATCGCAATGAATCAGCGCGGGCGAACGCGCCATAAGCGCCGCTCTTTTAGCCGCTTCAACGGGCATAACCGTTCCGACCTCGTTGTTGACGAGCATCATCGTGATGAGGATTGTATTTGAATTAACGGCGGCATAGAGGTCTTTTTCGCTGATTCTGCCGAAATTATCAACCTTGAGCTTTATAACCTCGAAGCCTTCAGCTTCAAGCTGATTGAGCGCTTCGTCAACGCTCGGATGCTCAACGCTTGTTGAAACTATCCTCTTGCCCATGCGGCGCATCTTATGAGCCGCTCCGATAACCGCAAGGTTATTTGTTTCGGTTCCGCCTGATGTGAAATAAATTTCCTCGGGCAGACAGCCGAGTTTTTTTGCAATATCCGCTCTTGAGTTGTCAAGCAGCTCCTTCGCGCGGTTGCCTGAGGCATGGAGCGATGAGGGGTTGCCCCAGCAATAAACCAGCGCGTCGGCAACGGCACTGACAGCCTCGCTGCAAGGAGCGGTTGTTGCGCTGTTATCAAAATAGGCTTCCATTGATTGATTTTCCCCCTGTCGGCACTATGCCCATTGTAATCATATTTAAAACATTATACACCATAATCTCCTCGCTTGCAATAATTTTTTAATAATAGATTATTAATATAATATAAACAAATGCAAATAGTCCTTGCTCTTTCATTATATGCCTGCAGAGGTTTCTCCGCCTTTAATCTGTAACAATATTGTAATTGAATTTTTGATAAATCTGTGATATAGTTGCTTTGTATCATCTTTTCAGAAAGGAAAAAAACGATGGTTGCAGAAAAAAACCAACACCGCTTTAATCAGATAGCGGTTCTTTTTCTCATGACAATTTTTCAGCTTATCTGCTGTGCCTGCGTTGTTCTCAGGCAGGATACCCTCAGCATGATAACCGTTTACACTTTTCTCGGGTATATTGCGATTGAGTGGATTTATATGGCTCTCGGCACGGTTATAACGGGCCACGACTATTTTGAGCTTGAAGCAATCGGCTTCTTTCTCTCGGGAATAGGTCTGACCGTGTGCGCCAGCTTCAACGATGCATATGCCTATAAACAGCTTTTTGCAATTATTCTCGGACTTGTTGTTTATCTTTTTGTAATTCTGCTGACAAAGGATGTCAATATAGCGTGCAAGCTCCGCACCCCTGCCGCAATCGGAAGCGTTCTTATTCTTGCGGCAAATCTTGTTCTTGCGCAGAGCATCAACGGCACTCTCAACTGGATTGACCTCGGATTTTTCTCAATCCAGCCCTCGGAGCTTGTCAAGGTTGCGTTTATTTTTGTCGGCGCGGTTTCTCTTGAAAAGCTTCTTTCGTCAACCAGCCTTACAAAATATCTTATTTACTGCATAGGCTGTGTCGGTGCGTTGTTTCTGATGAAGGATTTCGGTACGGCTCTTATATTCTTTTTCACCTTCATCCTCATTGCATTCATGCGTTCGGGAGATATAAGAACTCTTTTCTTTGTATGCACGGGCGCACTGCTTTGCGCGGTTCTTGTTTTCTATTTCAAAGACCATGTTGCGGCAAGATTTGCGGCATACAGACATGTCTGGGAATTCATTGATTCAACGGGCTACCAGCAGGCAAGAGCCTTGATTTATATAGCAAGCGGCGGACTTTTCGGCCTCGGAATCGGAGAGGGCCATGTGCGCGATATCTATGCCGCATCGACTGATATGGTTTTTGCACTTATCTGCGAGGAGTTCGGTCTTATTCTCGGCATTGCTATTCTTCTCTGCTTTGTCGGAATTGCTTTTTTTGCAATTCATGCTTCAAAAACGGCAGGTTCAACATTCTATACAATCGCGGCGGTTTCGGCGGCAGGCATGATGCTTTTCCAGCTTGCGCTTAATGTTTTCGGCATAACCGATATTCTGCCTCTGACGGGTGTTACGCTCCCGTTTGTCAGCCGCGGCGGCTCGAGCATGATATGCTCATGGGGACTTCTCGCGTATATCCGCATGGCAAGCGCACCGTTTGTTCCGCCTGCGGCAGACCCCAGACCTTTACCCATAGGCTTCAGAAGAAACAGAAAAGCAAAAAAGGATTTCGGTGTTGCCGTTCGTGAAGCCTCCTCAGCAGAAAAAACGGCAAAAAGAAAACCCTCCGCAAAAAAAGCGCCGAAGGAGGGCAGCCCGAAATGAAAATAACAGTCAGAAGAGCGTATATTTTTTACGCACTCATAATCGCCTTTATTGCAGGCATTGCATTCCTTGTGGCGAGCATTTATCTTGACGGCGAGGAATGGGTTTCGAACCGAGCAAACCGCCATCTTTACTCAAAATCAAATGCGGTTCTCAGCGCAGGGCCGATTGTTGATATCAGAGGAGAGGTGCTTGCCGATACGGAAGACGGCAAACGCATTTATAATGAAGATGTAAACATCAGAAAAGCGGTTCTTCATGTTCTCGGTGATACTCACGGCTTTATCTATACGGGAACGCAGAATCTTTACGGCGATTCGCTTTCGGGCTACAGCTTTGTTGACGGTATTTATACCCTGAAGCAGAACGGGGTCGGTCCCGAGCTGGTTTTAAACCTTGATGCGCAGGCGTGCAAGGTAGCGTATGATAAGTCGGATCGTAGCCATGTCGTTC
>JAZPXO010000005.1:0-19025 GCA_045543735.1 Acutalibacteraceae bacterium | reverse complement strand
TACCTTGATGGTACGGGGCTGCTTTAATTTTAATTATTCAACTGTAACTGTTCCGTCCTGAGCTACTGAAATCTTCATGCCATCTTTTACATAAGCAAGGAATTCTTCGCCAAGGCAGTCAACAACAGTCATTGCTTCTTCTGCCCAGACTGCACCGAGAACTGCGCCTGCGCATGCAAGAGAGTCAATGTGCTCTGAGAAAAGCATGCATTTGGGGTTTCTCTTCATTTCTGTTGCGCAATAAAGAACCATGCCTCCGGTTGTTGAACCGATTGTCTGAGGCAGGCAAAGTGCTTTGCCTGCCATGGGCTTGCCGTAGAGGTCAGCATTGTTCTGGTCGCCGCATTTTGTTTCTTTATTCTTGTCGCCTATCAGAGGCATATCGCCAAACTGAAGAGCATTCTGGAATGAGGCAAGGGTGTTGAAACCGCCGTGGGAAACAAGAGCCTCAGCTGTGCATTCGCCTGCAACAACAGGTCTGCCTTTAAACTGTTTCATCTTATTTTGCCTCCTTTGTGATTATATCAAGAATTTCGTCGCTTCTGTAGTAGCGTGATGTTGTATATGTTCTGAGTTTGTTTGAGTTAGTGATAACGGGCATTGACTTGCAAAGAGGATTGTTCATATACATCAGAGGACAGATGTAGCTGAGAACAACGCCTGTACCTTTGAGCTTTGCTGCATAAGGTGTTTTTTCGAATTCTTCGATAACGCCGGGAGCTGCTGTGAATACGGTGGGGATTGAAACCTTCTTGAGGCCGTTCTTCTTAAGACCGTCAACAACCTTATCTGTCCATTCAATAAGCTGAGCATGTGAAAGGTGGGGGCAGCCAACGAAGCAGAGCTTGGGTGTTGCTTCTTTGTCTTTCCACATAACGGGATAGTTTGCCTGAACTCTTTCAAGTTCTGCATCATCAATAACGTAAACCTGTGCGTTTTCTGCAATAAGGTCTGCGCCTGACTCAACTGCTTCGGGAGTGAGGTTTTCAATATGATAAAGACCAACTGCGCCGTTTGAAGCTGTTGCAGCGCCGAAATCCTTAAGATATGCCTTGGTGTCACCGTCAAGCTCTGTGCCGATCCATTTATCAAGACCCTTGATGTAAGGAACATCTTCCATAACCTTCATGCCGATTGCAGAACCGAGAATCTGAGCTTCGGGCTTTTTGGATGTTTTAACTTCAACAACCCATGTAGCTTTTCTGCCTTCGTCTGTAAGAAGTCCGAAATAAGGAACCTTTCCGAGAATTGAGCCGAAAAGCTCAATAATGCCGGAGTTTCTGTTGCAGCGGGCGCCGAGAACGGAGTTTGCATAAACAACAGCTGATGACTCAGCCCATGAAAGAATGTCGCCCTTCTTGGGAACATTACCTACTTCGTCCATATAGCATGTGCAGGTGTAGGATTTGCTGTCGATAAGACCGAGCTTTGAAAGCTGGCCGTCATACATATCCTGCATGCTGTACATGAACTTGTTGAAGATAATCTTCTGAAGGAAGTTAGCAGGAACATTGGGATCAAGGGGCTTGGGGTCAACGGAGAATTTCTGAGTTGAAACAGCGCCGCCTTCGATAAGCTGTGCCATAAGATCGTAAACGGGCTTCATAACCTTAAGACCGAAGCTTGTAACAAGGTGACCTTTATCGCTTGTAACGGGAACCATTTTGGTTGCGTCAAAAGCATCGCCGTAAAGAACAAGAGTCTTCATGACTTTTGCTGTTGTTTCGCCCTTGGAGCCGTTGAGTATATCAAGCTCTTCCTGGGTGAGATTCATTTTATATTCCATAATTGCATACCGTCCTTTCCGGATTAAAGTGAAAGTGCGAGCATATAGCCGGACTTGGTAGCCTCAAATACTTTACCGCCCTTGAAGCTGTCACCGATATTATAAACTTCCTTATCGTTGCAAGCTTCGAGAAATTTGAGGAAGAGAGCTTCATCTGCTCTGCCGCCGGCTGCCATAACAAATACATCGCCGCTGATGTGATCCATAACGAACTGATCCTTAATCTTCTTTGCAAGAGGATTGAGAACGTTTTCGGGCAGAATGGGTGTCCATGTGAGATAGGGGTCGGGAACGTTCTTATGTTCGTTTCTGAGAACCTTGATGCTGCCGTCTTCAAACTCAATAAGCTTTGTGCAGTTAAGAAGCTTGATGCCTGCATCATACATATACTTGAGGAGATATCCTCTGTTAGCGGTGCATGTATGGTTCATGAAATAGGGAGTCATTTCGATAACGGTTACATTCTTGCCATGTTCCTTGTTAAGGAAATATGCTGTTTCGCAGCCTACAACACCGCCGCCGATAACAACAACATTCTTTGCATCCTTAATAAGTTCGGGCTTTTCAAGAACAGCAGCTGCCTGAACGGTCTTTGCCTTGTCATAACCGGGAATCTTATCGAAATAGATATCCTTTGTACCTGCAGCAACAACAACCTTATCATAGCCTGCGGCTTTGATTGATTCGGGAGTTGCTTCAGTGCCGAGATGGAGCTTGAACTTGTATTCTTTTTCAGCTCTTTCAACAAGACCCTTAAGATACTTAACATAGTTTGCAACATCGAACTTGATGCCTGCAACGCTTGCGCAGTTGAGTCTGCCGCCGATTCTGTTTTCTTTTTCGAAAAGGTCAACCTCATGGCCTCTGCGTGCAGCTGTTACAGCGCACATGATACCTGCGGGGCCTGAACCGATAACAGCAATCTTGCAGGGCTTATCAGCAGGAGCGGGTGCTTCGGGATATACCTCTTCAAATGCAGTTCTGGGGTTAACTGCACACTGAGGATGGCCGCCCTCAACAAATTCGTTGAGGCATGCTTCCTGACAGCCGATGCAGGGAAGAATTTCGTCAACTCTGCCTGTGCGTGCCTTGTTGGGCCACTGAGGATCAGCAAGAAGAGGTCTGCCAAGCATAACCATATCGCACTTACCGTCGCGGATAGCTTTTTCAGCAAGGTCGGGATAACCGAGTTTGCCGACAGCAACAACGGGAACGGGAAGACCTGCATTTGAAAGGATGTTGTTTTCCTTGAAATAATCAACAACAATCTTGGAGATATCAAGGAAGCATCCGGGAGGCATTGATCCGGGCGGATGGGGGAGCCACCAGTTATCGTAGCATCCGAGGTCAACGTCAAACATGTCAACGCCTGCCTTGACAAGGTTCTTCATGTAGTCAAGAGTCATTGCGATTGTTCTGCCGTTTTTATAGTTTTTGAGAGCACCTGCGTCCATTCTATCGCCGTATGTTTCATTGAGAGCGAGAGAAAGGTCGATTCTGTACATGATGGGATAGTTGTCACCTGTGCGCTCACGGATCTTTTTGATCATGTCAATACCGAACTGCTGCCAGTCTGCATATCTGCCCATTTTGCGGCGGTTGAAAGCAGGGTTTGTAAGCTGTTCGATAAGATAGCCTTCATGGCCGTGAAGATAAACACCGTCGATGTTCATTGCTTTTGCATCAGCTGCACCCTGACCGATATTAGCGATAATCTTTTTGATTTTATGGTCAGAAAGCTGCATGCAGGGAACTTCGGGCATATACCAGTTTTTGTTCCATGAAGCAGAAACGGGAAGCTTGAACTGATTTACAAGGCACTGAGGGTTACCGACTCTGCCGAGACCGGCTGTAAGCTGAATGAAAATTCTTGAGCCGTAAGAATGGCAGTTTGCGGCAAGGTCACGCCAACCTGCAAAAACTGTTCTGCTGCGGTCGATTCTGGGGAAATAAGTGAGCTTGTCAAGCTCTGTGATAGAATTGTCGATTCCGTGAGTAACGGGAACGAGACCGGTTGTTATAAGACCAACTCCGCCCTTTGCTCTTTCAGTGAAATAAGCAATCATTTTTTCGTTGGGGCGTCCTGTTTCGTCGCACATTGAGATGTTACCCATGGGAGCCATAACAAGTCTGTTCTTGACGGTCATGCGGTTAATCTGAATGGGAGAAAACATTGCGTCGTAAGGATAGAGATCTGATGTCATCTTACCTTCGGCGAGTTTCTTTTCGTCGAGGAACCAATCGCCGTAAGATTTGGTCAGCTCCTGAATTTTTGCGTCGGATGACGTTTTTTTGCTCAAGGTTATCCCTCCTGAAAAATTAATTCATATTATTTTAACATTTTATATTGGTAAATTCAACTTAAAATGCTTATTTTTTGAATTAATATTATATAATTTTTATATATCAAGTATATAAATTATGAATTGTGTCAAAAAAGCCCGACAGTTGTTTCTGTCGGGCTTTTAGGATTTTTATTTGTCAGAAATAATTTCCTTTGCGCTTGCGGCAAGACCTGCGATTCCCTGAAGGTCGCTGGGGATAATAAGCTTTGTAGCCTGACCGTCTGCGGCGGCTTCAAATGCTTCGAGGCTCTTTATGGTCAGATAACCCTGGCCGGGAGCAGCCTGATTGATAAGCTCAATTGCTTTTGCTCTTGCTTCTTCAACCTTGAGAATAGCTTCTGCTTCACCTTCAGCCTCTCTGATTTTTGCTTCTTTGATTGCTTCTGCTGCAAGAATTGCGCTCTGCTTTTCAGCTTCGGCAGCAAGGATTTTGCTTTCTTTGTTACCTTCTGCAACAAGGATTTTTGATGCTTTTTCGCCTTCCGCGGTAAGAATGGCTTCTCTGCGCTGGCGCTCGGCTTTCATCTGCTTTTCCATTGCATCCTGAATTTCTCTGGGAGGAAGAATATTTTTAAGCTCAACTCTGTTAACCTTGATACCCCAGGGGTCGGTTGCTTCGTCAAGGATGCCTCTGATTTTTGCGTTGATAATGTCTCTTGAGGTGAGAGTATGGTCAAGCTCCATTTCACCGATAATGTTACGAAGAGTTGTTGCGGTAAGGTTTTCAATAGCGGCAAGAGGTCTTTCAACGCCGTATGCATAGAGCTTGGGGTCGGTAATCTGGAAGAAAACAACAGTGTCTATCTGCATTGTGACGTTATCCTTTGTGATAACGGGCTGGGGCGGAAAGTCAACAATCTGTTCCTTGAGCGACACCTGCCTTGCAACCTTTTCGATGAAAGGAATTTTGATGTGGAGACCTGTCTGCCAGGTGGCACTGTATGTTCCGAGTCTTTCAATAACATATGCTTTTGACTGAGGAACGATTTTGATATTGATAACAACAATAATAACAACAAGTAACGCGAGACCGATTAATACAAATTCCATAATAACCCTCCAAAAAATTATTTAACGATGAGTTTCACACCGTCAATTCTTGTAACGGTAACCGTCAGGTTTTCTTCAATGATTTCGCCCGATTCGGAGCGTGCGCTCCACTCAATTCCGTTAACCCTGACCGCACCTTTCCCCGAGATGTTGTCAATTCTTTCTGTCACAACCGCTGTCTGGCCGATGTATCTGTCGGCATTGGTAGGCTGTGCCTTCTGCTTCGTAAGCTTTTTAACGAGCGGTCTTGTTGCAACGATAACAATTGCTGAAACAACAACGAAAATAAGCCACTGCAGCCATACTTTTGCTCCGAGCATCTGAGAAACAAGAGCTGCAACAGAACCGACGGCAAACCAGATGGTAACAAGCTGTGCTGTCAGAGCTTCAATAACAATGAAAGCAACAAGCATTACAATCCAGAATGCAAGCATATATTGCGCCATAATACCGCCTCCTTAATTGAATTGCACAAACAATATGCTGATTTTATTTTATCACTACTATTCAGAAAAAACAATATAAATATTAATTTTTACAAACGGTACATATTTTTATCAGAAAATGTTTTCTGCAAAAGGTTTTTCGGATGTATAAACGGTTTCCAGAATTATTTTTATTCTTGCACACTGTTTTTTTATTTCACTAATATCATAGGATTTTGCTGTTTCTTCAAGCTCGCGGATATTTTCATCCAAAGGTAAAATCTTCTCGTGAACGGTGAAGAATTTCAGAAATTTTTGTGTTTTGTTCCAATCGGTCAGCAGCTTGTTGATTTCTGAATTTATTTCTTTTTCAGAGTAGCTTTCTGCATTGTTATATAGTTCTGTTATCTGATTATCCAACGCTTTCATTTTGGAGTCTGATATTACAGTTATAATACATATGCCGATAACGGCTGCCGCAAGCATAAAAAACGCAATCATAACCCGTCTCATTTTTTCTTATCCTTATCTATTATGGTGATTTTTTTCTTATTGTTTATTGTCATTAACAAAACATTTTTAATGTTTCTGTTCTTTTTTGTCAGTATTCTGTCAACTTCGTTTTTGTCAGTGTTGATTTCTGCGGCTGAATTCTTGTTGAATTCGCCGTCACAAATAACAGCAAAAGGCATTCCTTCATCTTCGGGAGAAAGGTTAATATCTTCAGGCGTGAGCGTTTTGTTAACGGGCTTGAGAAGAATGCTTATTTTTCCGTTTGTTTCAAAAATTGCATACGATACCTGAGATATTTCAAAAACATCCCTCTGTCTGAGTGCGCTGATTAAATCGTTAACCGTAAGCCTGAGCTTTTTCAGTGCGTCCTCATCAATCAGTCCGTTTCTGATTACGATTACGGGATGACCCTGCATAATGTTTCTCAGCTTATGGAATTTAAGACTTAATGCAGAGGTGATTATTTCAAATGAAACAAGAATAATCAGCGGAATCATTGAATTGAACATCGGAATGGAATTATCCTGCATCGGCAAAGATGCAACCTCTGAAATGAGAATTGTTATAACAAGCTCTGACGGCTGAAGTTCTCCGATTTGTCTTTTGCCCATGAGTCTGATTAAAAATATAACAACTGCGTAAAGAATTATCGCTCTGATTAAAGATATGAGCATTTTTTTATCACTTCTTAAAATATTTCTTTTATTGACTATGAAAGAATATGTGTGTATAATTAAACGGAAAAAGGAGGGGAACGGATGAAATATTATCTCGGTATGGATATCGGCGGAACAAAATGCGCCGTTACAGTCTGTGAGAAAAATTCCTGCTCTGTTGCTGATAAAATCCGCTTTGAAACCAGAAGTGAAAGAGGCTGGATAAAGGTTGTTGACGAGCTGGTTTCAAGCGCCGAAACATTGCTTGAGAGAAACGGTATCCGTAATGATGATGTTATTGCCTGCGGTGTAAGCTGCGGCGGTCCTCTCGACAGCAAGAGAGGCATCATAATGTCTCCTCCCAATCTTCCCGACTGGGATAATGTTCCTCTTGCCGATATTATAACCAACCGCCTCGCTGTGCCCTGTAAGGTTCAGAATGACGCTGATGCCTGCGCCCTTGCAGAATGGCAGTTCGGTGCAGGAAAAGGTGCTGAAAATATGATATTTTTAACATTCGGAACAGGTATGGGTGCAGGTCTTATTCTTAACGGCAGGCTTTATACGGGTGCGTGCGGCATGGCAGGTGAGGTCGGGCATATGAGAGTTGATAACGACGGACCCGTCGGCTACGGTAAAGCAGGTTCATTCGAGGGCTTCTGCTCAGGCGGAGGAATTGCCTCGATGGCAAAAAAGATGCTTTCGATATATAACGGCATTACTTCTATACCAAAAGATAATGTTACAGCCCAAACGGTTGCTCAGGCGGCGGCTGAAGGTGATAAGCTTGCAAATGCAATATACCGCCGATGCGGAGAAAAGCTCGGTCAAGGTATATCTGTTCTCATTGATATTCTGAATCCCGAAAAAATTGTAATCGGCAGTATCTATGAACGTTCAGGGCATCTTCTCTCTGAAAGCATGATGAGGGTTATTGAGAATGAGGCGCTTGAATTATCCGCAAAATGCTGTCAGATAGTTCCTGCAATGCTTGGCGACAGCATCGGAGATTATGCAGCTCTCGGAGTAGCAAAAAACTATGCCAAGGAGAATGGCTATGAATGATTTTTTAACCTCTCTGATTGAAAGATACCCGTCTTTATCTTCGTGCAGGGATGATATTTTTGCGGCATACCGACTTATTGTTGATTGCTTTAATAACCAAGGAAAACTTCTTTGCTGCGGTAACGGCGGAAGTGCGGCGGATTGCGATCATCTTGTCGGGGAGCTGATGAAGGGTTTCCTGAAAAAAAGACCTCTTTCCGAAAAAGAAAAAGCATCTTTTTCATCTGATGTTGCTGCAGAAGGACTTCAGAAGGGTCTGCCTGCGATTTCGCTTTGCGCTCATTCCGCTCTGATGACTGCATTTTCTAATGATGAGTCTCCGTCACTGGTTTTTGCGCAGCAGGTATATGCGCTTGCTGTAAGGAACGATATTCTTGTTGCTTTCAGCACTTCGGGTAATTCCGAAAATGTTGTTTATGCAGCCGAGGCGGCAAAAGCGGCAGGAATCAGGAGTATTGCCATAACGGGAAATAATGAAAGCAGGCTGAGTTCATTGTGCGATATCTGCATCAGATTGCCCGAAACGGAAACATACAAAATTCAGGAACTGACGCTTCCTGTTTACCATTGTCTTGCGGCAATGGTTGAAGATAATTTTTTTGAAATATAACGGAGGTATTTATTATGAATATTCCCAGACCTGAACATCCTAATCCGCAGTGCGAAAGAAAAAATTGGCTTAATTTAAACGGCGAATGGGATTTCGAATTCGATTTCGGCAACAGTAAATATGATGCAGGAATCCTTGATAAGAAAGAATGGGATAATAAAATTATTGTTCCTTTCTGCCCCGAAAGTATGCTTTCGGGTATCGGTTACACTGATTTTATTCCTGCAGTATGGTACAGAAAGACATTTGATATTTCTGCCGAAAATCTTGAAGGCAGGGTTTTCATTAATTTCGGCGCTGTTGATTATGAGGCGAAAATTTATATCAACGGCAAAAAGGCGGGATATCATAAAGGCGGATATGCTTCGTTCAGAGTTGATATTACCGAATTTCTGACCGTCGGCGAAAATGTTGTTGCTGTCAATGCGGTTGACGATGTCAGAGATCCTCTTGTTCCGAGAGGAAAGCAGTGCGAGGTGCTCAAATCCCGAGGCTGTGACTATACCCGTACAACGGGAATATGGCAGACAGTCTGGCTTGAATTCACTCCCGAAAGCTATATCAAAAATTTCCGTCTTTATCCCGATGCGGATAATTCATCAATTTCCATCCTTGCAAATGTTGAGGGTGAGGGTGAATTCAGAGCAGAGGCATTTTATGACGGAAAAGCTGTCGGTTCTGTTTCAAAGGTTGTAACAAATGTTTTCAACGGCGAAATCAGTCTTTCCGAGAAGCATCTCTGGGAGCCCGGCTGCGGCAGACTTTATGACCTCAGGCTTTATTTTAACGGTGATGAAATTTCAAGCTATTTCGGTCTGAGAACCGTTAAGCTTGACGGATATAAATTCCTTATCAACGGTAAATCGGTTTTCCAGCGTCTCGTTCTTGATCAGGGCTTTTACCGTGACGGAATATACACAGCTCCCACTGAAGAAGATCTTGTTAACGATATTAAAATATCCTTTGCTGTCGGATTTAACGGTGCAAGACTTCATCAGAAGGTGTTTGAACCCAGATTCCTCTATCACTGCGATAAGCTCGGTTATCTTGTTTGGGGCGAATACGGCAACTGGGGTCTTGATTGGTCAAATCCCTTTGCTCTTGAAGCAATGCTTCCTGAATGGTGCGAATGTGTTGAAAGAGACTTCAATCATCCTGCGATCATCGGTTGGTGTCCGTTTAATGAAACATGGGATATTGACGGCAGAAAGCAGTTTGACGGAATCCTCAGAACAATATATCGCGTTACAAAGCAGCTTGATGTTACGAGACCCTGCATTGATACAAGCGGTAACTTCCATGTTGAGACCGATATCTACGATGTTCATGATTATGAGCAGGATGTTGAAACATTCAAAACAAATTATGATAAGCTCATGACAGAGAATATCCTTTTTGAAAGATTCCCTGAACGTCAGATGTACAACGGCAAGGGCTGCGCATGGGTCAGCGAATACGGCGGTCTTCAGTGGTCAGAGGGCGACAGAGACGATGCATGGGGATACGGTAATGCCCCCAAAACTCTTGATGAGTTTATCGAAAGATATAAAGGTCTTACCGATGCGCTTCTTGATAACTACAGGATGTTCGGATTCTGCTATACTCAGCTTTATGATATTGAGCAGGAACAGAACGGTCTTTATTATTATGACCGCACACCCAAATTTGACACGGAAATTTTTAAGGCAATTAATTCCCGTAAAGCCGCAATTGAAGATTAAAAATAAAATTCAGCCTCTTCCGTTTAACGGAGGAGGCTGTTTTGCATACTGTCAGAACATTTTTATCTTTCAAAGCATATAAATTTTATTATAGATGTATGCGGACGGTGTTGTTATGAGATTCAGAAGATACGGGTATAGAAGAAATTCATTGGTTTTCAGAATTATCTGTTTTATTCTTATAACAGCAATTTCATTTTTTCTTCTTGATGCAAAGCTTAGACCGGCTGTTTATGAGCTTGCGGCGCTCGAAGCAAAGTCTGCGGCTGAATTAACCGTCAGCAAAGCGGTTGAAAAGGCACTTACAGAAAATGATATCAGCTATTATGATATTGTTTCGGTAAATTATTCGGACGATAACAGAATTACAGGCATAACAACCGATATTGTTAAAATGAATCTGTTCAAGTCTGAAATTTCAAAGGCAGTAGACAAGGCATTTGATAAGAATGAATTTTCTCATGTGACCGTACCTTTCGGTGCCGCATCGGGAATAACTCTTCTTTCGGGCATGGGACCCGATATTCGTATTAAGCTGTTTATGAGCGGAGCAACAACATCTGATTTTGAAAACATATTTGTTTCTGCAGGGGTCAATCAGACCCAGCACAGCGTAATGCTGAATCTTAAAACAACGGTTATTTCTGTGTTATCGGGCAGAAGAATAACTTTTGATGTTGAAACATCATTCTGCGTTGCCCAGACAATAATCGTCGGTTCAGTCCCGAATGTTCTTGTTGATAAATAATTATATCGGCAATTGATTTTATCGGCGATAATTGTTATAATATATTTATTAAATTTAAGGAAGTAAAACTATGCAGATTGAAAATGCAAAAGCGAGAGCAAAAGAGCTTCGCGATGAGCTTAATTATCACAGCCATAAATATTATGTTGAAGATAATCCCGAAATCGGGGATTATGAATATGATATGCTACAGAGGGAGCTTGCAGAGATTGAAAAGCTTTTTCCCGAGCTGATTACTCCCGATTCTCCCACCCAGCGAGTCGGCGGCAGTGCGGCAGGTATGTTTGAGCCTGTTGTTCACGCTGTTCCTCTGGAGAGCCTTCAGGATGCTTTCAGCTTTGACGAGGTTAGAGCATTCGATTCGAGAGTAAAAGAAATTTTTCCCGATGCCGAATATGTTGTTGAACCGAAAATCGACGGTCTCTCCGTTGCTCTTGAATATGAAAACGGTGTTTTTGTCAGAGGTTCAACAAGAGGCGACGGTATAACGGGCGAAGATGTTACGGCAAACCTCAGAACGGTTAACTCTATTCCTCTGCGCCTGAAATCAGATGTTGAGCGCATTGAAGTCAGGGGTGAGGTCTATATGCCGAAAAAGGTTTTTGCCTCTCTTGTTGAAGAGCAGGAGCTTAACGGTGAAAAGACCTTTAAAAATCCGAGAAATGCTGCTGCAGGCTCACTCCGTCAGAAAAATCCCGTTATAACCGCATCCCGAAAGCTTGATATTTTTGTTTTCAATATTCAGCAATACAGCGGCGATGATATATCGGGACACAAACAGTCGATTGATTTTCTGAAAACTCTCGGCTTCAAAACAATACCGTTTTATAATAAATTCAGTAATATTGACGATGTTATTGATGAACTGAAAAGAATCGGAGAAATGCGTTCTTCTTTGCCTTTTGATATTGACGGCGCAGTTATCAAGGTTGATTCGTTTGCGCAGCGTTCCGAAATCGGAAGCACGGCAAAATTCCCCAGATGGGCTCTTGCTTTCAAGTATCCGCCCGAAGAAAAGGAAACAACGCTCATTGATGTTGAAGTTGCTGTCGGCAGAACGGGTGTTCTTACTCCCACAGCCGTTTTTGAACCTGTGCTTGTTGCAGGCTCAACTGTATCCAGAGCAACTCTTCATAATCAGGATTTCATTGATGAAAAAGATATAAGACTCGGTGACAGAGTTGTTATCCGCAAGGCAGGAGATATCATTCCCGAAGTAATCAGGGTTGTTTCTCATAAAGAAGGCAGTGAAAGATTTCTTCTTCCCGATGTTTGTCCTTCATGCGGCGCAAAGGTTATAAGAGAAGAGGATGAGGCAGCCGTCAGATGCGTTAATCCCGAATGTCCTGCTCAGCTTCTGCGCAATCTTATTCATTTCTGCTCAAGAGATGCAATGGATATTGAGGGCATGGGTGATGCTGTTCTTGAAAAGCTTGTTGCAAAAAATATGCTTTCAAAAGCAAGTGAGATTTATACTCTTAAAAAAGAGGATTTCATGACACTTGAAGGCTTTAAGGACAAGTCATCGGAAAATCTCGTTGCGGCTATAGAAAAATCAAAAAACAATGACCTTTCAAAGCTTGTTTTTGCTTTGGGTATCAGGCATGTCGGTCAGAAAGCAGGCAAAATTCTTGCTGACCATTTCGGCAGCATGGATGCACTTATGAACGCTTCGGCAGAGGAGTTGACTTCAATTGAAGGCTTCGGCGGCATTATGGCTCAGAGCGTAGCCGATTTCTTTGCACTTGAGCAATCCAAAAATGAGATTTCCGCGCTTGCGGCATACGGCGTTAATATGCTTTCTCAGAAAGAAAAAATTGATAACCGGTTTGAGGGCAAAACCTTTGTTCTGACAGGAACTCTTCCCACTCTTTCAAGAAATGAAGCAAGCGAGCTTATTGAAAAGTACGGCGGAAAAACAGCTTCTTCCGTTTCCAAGAAAACAAGCTATGTGCTTGCAGGTGAAGAAGCAGGCAGCAAGCTTGTCAAGGCTCAGACCCTCGGCATTACAATTATCAATGAAGAAGAATTCAGAGAGATGATAAAATGAATTCATTAAGATATTCAAAAGACCATTGCTGGGTCAGGAAAACAGAAAACGGTGTGCTTGTGGGTATAAGCGATTATGCCCGCAAGCAGATTTGTGATTCGTTTGTTATCAACCTTCCCGATGAGGATGAAGAATTCAGAGCAGGGGAGTTGATTTGCGATATTGAATCCTGCAGATATTTTGATGTTCTTTCGCCCGTGAATGGCAAGGTGTTAAGGGTGAATGAAGCTCTTCTTGAAGATTCTTCAGTGCTTCTTGATGATCCGTATGACTGCTGGATATGCGAGCTTTGCGATGTTGCTTACACTCAGCCTCTTATGAGTGCGAAGGAATATGCTGATTACATTACTGAATAATATATTTAATAAAACTCTTGCTTTTTCGGTATCCTTGTGATAGAATACTATGGATATGTAAAACGCAGTGATCGGGAGAGTAAGCTCCGATTCTCATTCGAGAGAAAATCCGTCATTGGCTGGAAGCGGATTATGAGATAAGATGTCTGAAGTTCACCCGTTAGCGGCAGGGCTGAAAGTTGCAGTAGGCTCTGACGGCAAGCCTCCGTTAAAGGCTTTGAGTGTCCGTTAGAATAAACGGAAATGCAGGGTGGTACCGCGGATTATTCCGTCCCTCGTCATCTTATGATGGCGGGGGATTTTTATTTTACCGCCATAAAATGTAAACAGATCTGAAAGGATTGATTAAAAATGTTTGAAAAACCCGCAGAATTAAAAAAGCTGTTTGAGGAAAAGATTTCAGGCGTAGCTCTCACTGCTGAGGTTGAACAGCTCAGAATCGAATTCCTCGGAAAAAAGGGTTCCGTTGCTGCTCTTATGCAGGAGCTTCGCAACATTCCCAATGACCAGAAGAAAGAAGCCGGTCAGGCTATCAACGAAGTCAAGCAGTTCATTGAAAATGCAATTTCCGAAAAGCTTGAAGAACTCAAAAAGCTTGAAGAGCAGAAGCTTATCGATGCTTGCGAGAGCTATGATGAATCCATTCCCACAGATAATGATATCGGCTCATATCATCCCATAACTCTTGTTCGCCGTGAGGTTGAGAATATCTTCCTGAGCATGGGCTTCTCGATTGAGGATTATTCCGAAATCACTGATGACTATAACTGCTTTGAGGCTCTCAATATTCCTAAGCATCACCCTGCAAGAGATATGCAGGACACATATTATCTGAGCAGCGGTCAGCTTCTTAAAACTCATACCTCGGCAGCTCAGAACACAATTCTCAGAAAATATAAGGATTCTCTTGAAAACGGTAATCCCATCAGAGCCATTTTCCCCGGCAGATGCTTCAGAAATGAAAAAATCGATGCATGCCATGAAAATACTTTCTTCCAGATGGAAGGAATTATGGTTGATAAGGATATTTCCATTTCAAACCTTATTTATTTCATGAAAACAATGCTCTCCGAGGTTTTCCAGAGAGATATTACCGTCAGACTCCGCCCCGGCTTCTTCCCCTTCGTTGAACCCGGCTTTGAGCTTGATATTCAGTGCTCAATCTGCGGCGGTAAGGGTTGCCCTTCGTGCAAGGATTCAGGTTGGCTTGAGCTTTGCCCCTGCGGCATGATTCATCCCAATGTTCTTACAGCTGCGGGCATTGATCCCGAAAAGTATATCGGCTTTGCATTCGGTCTCGGCATGACAAGACTTGCTATGATGAGATACGGCGTTAAGGATATCCGCGTATTTAACAGCGGCAATCTCAAGGCTCTTTCTCAGTTTACCGAAAAATCCTTCACAAAGCCTGAAGAAAGCAAGGAGGCATAACCGATGTTTGTATCAATTAACTGGATTAAAGATTATGTTGACCTGAGCGGTCTCGATATTAAAAAGCTTATCAACAGCTTCACTCTTGCAACAGCAGAGGTTGAAGATATCATCGTCAAGGGCGAAGATGTTCAGAATGTTGTTGTAGGTGAAATTCTTTCAGTAGAAAATCATCCCAATTCAAAGAAGCTTCATCTTCTCAAGGTTGATGCAGGTTCAAAGATCTGCAATATTGTTTGCGGTGCTCCCAATGTTGCTGTCGGTCAGAAGGTTGCGCTTGCTCTTGCAGGCGGCAGAGTATGCGGCGGCGAAATCAAGGTTGCAACCGTTGCGGGTTATGAATCCGAGGGTATGTGCTGCTCGGAGAAAGAACTCGGTCTTAGCGATGACCACGGTGGAATTATGGAACTTGATAAGGATCTCGTTAACGGCACAAATATCAAGGATATTTTCCCGATTGACGATATCATTTTCGAGGTTGACAACAAATCTCTTACTAACCGCCCCGACCTCTGGGGTCATTACGGTATCGCCCGTGAATTTGCTGCTCTTGCAGGCAGAGAGCTTAAGCCTCTCAAGCTTGGAGACCTTTCATATGACGGTAATGAAGAAATCAGCGTAACAGTCGGCAGAGAAGACCTTGTTTACAGATATTCCTGCATTAAAATGGATAATATAACAAAGAACAAGAGTCCTCTTGACATGAGAATCCGCCTTTATTACTGCGGAATGAGAGGCATTAACCTTCTTGCTGACGTAACAAACTATATCATGCTTGAAATCGGTCAGCCGACTCATGCTTTCGATGCTTCGACGATGCAGAATATCGTTGTTACAACTCCCAAGGAAAAGATGAAGTTCAAGACCCTTGACGGAGTTGAAAGAGATATCGACGAAGATACTCTCATGATCTGGAACGGTGAAACTCCCACAGGTATTGCAGGTATCATGGGCGGCCTTGATTCCGAAATCGTTGATAACACAAATGCAGTTGTTCTTGAAAGTGCGAACTTTGACGGCGTTTCAATCCGTAAATCTTCGTCAAGACTCGGCCACAGAACCGATGCAAGCGCAAGATACGAAAAAATGCTTGATCCTGAGCTTACTCTTGCTGCTGTCGGCAGATTCGTTGAGCTTGTCAAGAGCATTGATCCCGATGCCAAGGTTGCTTCAAAGCTTACTGATGCCTATGTAAGAAAATATCCCGAAATCTCCCTTTCCTTCGATAAAAATTATGTTGACCGTTATACAGGCATTGATATCAGCGAAGAGCAGATTACAAAAACCCTTACTCTTCTCGGCTTCGGTGTTGAGTATGCTGACGGTAAATATACAGTTAAGGTTCCTTCATGGAGAGCCACGAAGGATGTAACAATCAAGGCTGATATTATAGAAGAAATCACAAGAATTTACGGCTATGATAACTTCGAAATCACAACAACACGCAGCCCCCTTAAGCCTGTACCCAATGATTACAGCAGACTCGAGGATTCGGAAATTCAGGATCTTCTTGTCAAGAGATACTGCATGCACGAGGTTCATTCATATGTCTGGTGCGACGGCAGAAAATATAAGAAGCTCGGCATCGAGGTTCAGGATAATGTTAAAGTTCTTAACATTGAAAACTCCGATAACGGTATTCTCCGTAACTCCATGCTTCCCACTCTTCTTGTTATGGCAAGTGAGAACAAGGATTTTGCTGACAAGTACGGTATTTTTGAAATCGGTAGAGTAGTTGACGGAACAAAGGAAGACGGCAGCTGCAATGAGAGAAAGCATCTCGGCGTTGTTCTTTATGATAAGAGCGGCGACGAAAAGACACTTTATTTCAAGGCTGTTGAAATGGTCAATACTGTTGTTGATGTTATCAAGAAAAAGAAAGCTGTTTATAATAAAATTGCTCCTGAACAGAATTGGCAGCATCCCAAGAATACTGCTGAAATTACCGTTGACGGAACAAGAGTAGGCGTTCTCTGCGCAATGCATCCCGCTAACAGAGCAAAGCTTGATAAAACAGCCGCTGCCGTTTGCGTTGAATTTGATATGAATGCATTCAATGAGGTTTCTGCAAACGGAATTTCTTTCCGTGAACCCAGCACTCAGCAGTCAACTTATTATGATATTTCGCTTGTTCTTTCAGAGGGCATCAAATATTCCGATATTTCAGCTTGCTGGGAAAAACTCGGTCTCTCAGAGCTTCAGAGCGCGAGAGTTATTGACACCTATGAAAAGGACGGCGTCAAGAGCATTACCGTTCGTCTTGTTTTTGCCGCAATGGACAGAACTCTTGAGATGGAAGAAGTTCAGGGCTGGATTGATTCTGTTCTTTCCAACCTTGCCGAAATCGGCGTAGCTCTTAAGGCTTAAATAAAAATTTATAAACATCTGATTAATTTTTTCAAAAAAAGATTGTTTTATTTTAAATGTTGTTATATAATATGTTCGTATGGAGGTGACCGAAATGACTGATAAAACAATTAAGTTTTCAATCAAAGATGAAAATGAGGCTGAGATGCAGAAGAATCTTCGTCTGGTTTATGAAGCTTTGAACGAAAAGGGATATAATTCAATCAGCCAGATTGTCGGCTACATTCTCTCAGAAGACCCGACATATATCACAACGCATAACAATGCACGAAGCCTCGTCAGAAGGCTCGACAGAGATGAGCTTCTTCAGGCAATGGTTAAGTGCTACCTCGGAATAAAATAATTGGAGGATTTAACCCGATGGCTAAGAAACACAGCTTCCTTATGTATAAGGGCAGACCTCTTGTGAGAAACGGAAAAACTTTATATTACGGTTTTATGAGTGATCCCTATGTTGTTATTATGCAGATAACAAGCACAAGAGAAATCAAAGGGCTTGAAGTAGCTGACAGAGTTGTTGTTCAGCTTGTCAATACTGACCCCAATGTCAGAATGAAAGATAAGATTGTTAAAAAAGCCGAACGCAAAGGTCTTTATAACGCAATGGATATCGGTTGCATCTGGCTTGAGAGAGAGCTTAAAGAAACTGCATAAAAAATCAACACCGTTTGGAGCGATACCAAACGGTGTTTTTTATTATTCATATTTAGCTCTTTCGCCGCCGATATATTTCGGTCTTGTTCTCGCGGCAGAAAGTAACGCTTCTCCGATTTTATTGTTTGTGAGCCTGAGAGGAACGGCAACTCGCTTTAAATGCATTCCGATGAGTGTTGTTCCGATGTCAATTCCTGCATCGGCTCTGATTTCTTCAACCGCAACAGGTTTTTTCATTGTTTTCCATGCCGCGGTAGCGAAAGAACCGCCTGCATGCGGGTGGGGGACAACGCAAACAGCTTCAAGACCGATTGCATCAGCTTTTTCTTTTTCAATGATAATTGCTCTGTTGAGATGCTCACAGCATTGGGCGGCAATATATATTCCGTTCTCTGAAAAAACGCTGTTCAGCCCGTTGAAAATATCTTTTGCAACATCAAGAGTTCCGCTTGTTCCGATTCTTTCGCCGATAACCTCGCTTGTTGAGCATCCGATAACAACGATATCGCCTTTTTTGAGAGAAGCTTTTTCAAGAAGTTCTGAGGCAGCAGATTTTGCCTGTTCAAAATAATTCATTATATTCATCCTTTATTTAAATTGTTAATTCTGATTTTACTTATTGCAGTTGAGATAATTACCGAAGTAATAACCGCAAAAATTCCCTGAACCGTATTCGGTATTATGCTGCCCACAGCAGCTTTTCCGTAGCCGAGAATCAATGCTTCATATATAAAATAGCCGATAATCATAAATGATTCGGATACGGTTGAAGAGATAATTCTTGAAATAACTGAATATTTTTTTGAAATCGCCTTATCGACAGCTATAAAAATAAAATATGCCGAAACCGCAACAAGAGCCTTGATAACAAACGTTGCAGGTGCATACTGAACATATCCTGCGAGAATATCGGCAAGCGCTGAGCCGAGTCCTGCAGCAACAGCTCCGTATCCTGCGCCGAGTATATATCCTGCGGTCAGCACAAAGCAGTCACCGAGATTAGCGTAACCTCCCGTTGCCGGAATTGGAATCTGAACAACATAGGTTGCAACGCATATTATTGCCATAAAAAGTGCTGCTGAAACGGTTTTTTTCAGTTTTTCTGTTTTCATATCATTTCCTTCTTTCGATAATATAAAGTATAGTCCAAATTAAAAAATATTTCAACAGAAGTTTTGTTGTCATTTTAAACATAATTCTCTTTATCAAATCTTGAAAAAATGGTATCTATGTGATATAAATAATCTA
>JAZPXO010000004.1:0-23185 GCA_045543735.1 Acutalibacteraceae bacterium | reverse complement strand
AATTTAACAAGTAAATTTAAACATTTTTCTCTTTCTCTTGAAATCTTATAATAATTAATGTATAATACATAATACGATATTTTTATTCGGGGGGTTCAAAAATGAACAAATCTATCAGGATTTTATCAGTTTTGCTTGCTTTGCTGATATCTCTTTCATGCTTCGGCATGTGCGCATCCGCGGCAGGCGAAAGCAATCTGACATTCGTTGACGCGGGTGACTTTTATCAGGTCGGCAAATGCAACAAATATGCTTCGGGAGAAATCAATGTTCCCGGAACATATAACGGAAAACCCGTTACCGCGATAGCGTCAAGTGCATTCAAGGATGCGGAAAGGATTACAAAAGTTACAATTCCTGCAAGTGTAACAAGCGTAGGTGCTTCGGCTTTCGAAAACTGTGTTTCTCTCGGAACGGTTACCTTTGACGGCGAAAGCTGCACAATCGGCACGGCGGCATTCCGTTACTGCTCAACTCTTAAATCCGTAACTCTTCCTTCGGGTCTTAAGGTTATTCCTCTTGAAGCGTTTGCAGGGTGTTCGGCACTCAGTTCAATAACTATTCCTTCAACCGTAACAACAATCAACAAGGAAGCATTCAGAAAGTGTTCGGCACTTCAGAGCGTAACCATTCCCGCAAGCGTCACTTCAATCGGATTAAATGCGTTTCTTAACTGCGGAAATGTTTCGGAATATAAAGTTAATTCGGGAAATACAGCCTATAAGTCAATCAACGACTGTCTCTACGATATAAGCGGAGAAACACTTATTCAGTATCCCAACGGCAAAACAGTTACGGGCTTCACCGTGCCTGCAGGAACAAAAACGATTGAGGATTCGGCTTTCGGCTCGAACACAAGGCTCACAAAAATTGTTCTTCCCTCAGGTCTTGAAACCATAAGCGAATATGCATTCAACAAGTGTACTGCATTAAGCGAAATCGCAATTCCTGATTCCGTAACATATATCGGTTCTCAGGCGTTCGGAAGCTGTTCAAATCTTAAAAGCATAACTATCCCTGCAAATATTGAAAGCTATTCGGGTGCATTTTACAATTCGGGAATCGAAAATGTTATAATTTCTGAAGGCGTTGAAATTATTGATGAAAAGGCATTTGAAAAATGCGCTTCCCTCGTAAGTGTTACCATTCCGTCAAGCGTTACGGAAATCAAAATGGGCGCATTCGACGGATGCACAGCCCTTGAAACGCTTACCGTTCCTGAAACGGTGACAGCTATCGGTTTGAATGCGTTTGTCAATTGCCCGAACCTTACCCTTAAGGTAAAAAAGGATTCCGCGGCGCATAAGTATGCGGTTGAAAAAGGAATTCCCTGCGAGGTTGAGGGTGTTGAACCTGAAAGAACGGTTTCGTCAATAGCTGTTAAAAATCCGCCCTCAAAAACAAGCTATGTTGCGGGCGAAAAAATCAATACATCGGGACTTACTCTCACGGTCAATTACAGCGACGGAACATCAACAACCGTAACAAGCGGTTTCGATATTGACACACAGTATGCGGTTGGTACGGGAACAAAAACCGTAACCGTAACATATAAGGGCAAAACTGCACAGTTCAACATTTCCGTTGCTGCGGCATCGGAGAAAAAGGTTGTCGGAATGCAGATTCAGAAACTGCCCGATAAGGTTGACTATAATTATAAGCAGAGCCTTTCAACAGCAGGAATGACACTGCTTGTTGAATATTCTGACGGTTCAACAGGAACGGTCAGCTCAGGCTACAGCGTGCCTGCAACAACCTTTAAAACCGTCGGCACACAAAAAATAACAGTTACATATCAGGGCTTTACGGATGATTTTTCCGTTAATGTTACATATGCGTGGTGGCAGATGCTTATAAGAATTCTGCTTCTCGGCTTCCTCTGGTATTAAAAACAAAGCCTCTGCACTGTGCGGTGCAGAGGCTGATTTTTTTATTCTTTTACATTTGTGTTCATCGAGTTTCTGTAAACAAAGAAACGGCAATAGAGATATTCCGTAACAAGGTTTATCAGCATTGTTCCTATCTGGATAACATATTCGTTGAGATGTCCCGAAAGAGCATTTGTCCACCATGTTGAAACGGGGGTAAAAACGCAGTAGAACAGCGCAACCTTAAGCATTGCAACAGGAACATTGGCGGCTGATTTGAAGGTGAACTTTCTGTTGAATGTGAAATTCCAGAGAACGGAAAGCACAAGCGAAATCAGATATGACCACATATGCTTTACTCCGAAAACCTCCATCAGAAGTGCGAATGACCCCATCTGGATTATTCCTGCGGAACTTGAAAACAGTGCAAACTTGATGACCTGAATGATATTTTCTTTTTTGGAAAGCTTCTGATTGTTTTCGCTCATCTTATTATTCCTCTCTTTCATATTTGAGTTTCAGCGCCGCAACCTTGCAGGCTCTGCCGTAAGCATTTGAAAAATAAATCTCGGGTTCCATGGCAAAATAGGCATCGTTATTCCGCCTGCCCGGCTTGCTTGTGATACTCAGCTCAAAAGATAACGGAGCTGAATATTCCGCCGCAGCCAATCTCTTCGCAACAGAATCCCAGTCTGTTATTCCGTCAAACGGCAGAAGATGCAGGTCATCGTGCCATGTTCTGTTGCCGTTGAAATCGCTGATTCCGAGATTGTCGTTAAGGTGTGTGCAGATCAGCTTATTTCCGTAGAGTGCCATCATATCCTTGCCGTAGTTATAGCAAAGCTCATGCCCTGTGTCCCAGCAGAAGCCAATGCTTTTTTCGCTTTTTAATGCGTCAAACAGAACGGCAAGGTATTCATCGCCTTCGGTGTTTTCCAGAGCAAGTCTGACACCGAGCTCGGAGGCTCTTCGGGCAACTTCGCCGTAGCGCTCTATGCCTGCCTGAGTTGAAACAAAATCGTCATCGTAGCCGATGAATGCATGGGTTACCATAACGGGTATTTCAAATTCCGAACATGTTTCAAGGCATTCAATCAGCTCGTTTTTACCGATTTCGCCGATTTTGTCAGGATTCCATAAATCATCGCTTTTGTTGAACGGAGCATGGTAAGACGGTATTTCCATTCCAAGCTCCTTTGAAAGCCCGACCAGCTCTCTGACGGGTGCGTGACGCTTGCAGTCGTCAATAAAAAACGCCTCAAATCCGACTTTTTTCATCAGCCTGACCTGCTCGGTATAGGGCATGTCAAAGCCTTCAATGATTCCAAGGCAAAGCTTTTGGTTATACATTAATATATATCTCCTTTCAGAGTATATTTTAATGTTACTATTATGGCGGAAAAATGTCAACTCGAAAACGGCAATTGACGAATTATTTACCTTATGCTACAATTCTTTTATCAACCAATCGGAGGCGACTTAATGGGTATAATTATAGGAATAGGTGGCGGAAGATACAGCGACGGAGAGGTTATGCCGATTTTTGAGAGAATTGTTCAGCTCAGCGGCAAAAAGAATCCGCAGGTTCTTTTCGTTCCGACGGCAGGGTTTGACGATATGGAGGGCGATGAGGATATTTTTGCTCTTTTTGAGCAGCTCGGTGCAACGGTCTCGCCGCTTTTGCTCACAGATGAATCGCTAAGCTATTCTGAAATAGAGAATAAAATTCTTTCCTGCGATATTGTCTATGCAGGCGGAGGCAACCTGAAGTTCCTTATGGATACATGGAAAAGAACGGGCGCAGATAAGGCTTTTAAAAAAGCATATGAAAAGGGGATAATTCTTTCGGGTTACAGCTCGGGCTCTATGTGTTGGTTTGCCGAGGGCTATGATGACTGCGGAGAAAACCATGAGTTTATGTTTGTTGAGTGCCTCGGCTTACTTGATTACTGCAATTGTCCCCACTTTGAAAGCGATTATTGGCAGGGTTTCAAAGAAGCGGTCAGAAGCAGAGAACTCTCAGGTCTTGCGATTGAAAACGGCGCGGCATTTATATATGATAACGGCAAGTGCTCCGTTATGTGCGGAAACGACGGCGGAAGTGTTTATCTTCTGAAAAAGGAGAACGGTTTTTCGCAAGAGCTTTTCGTCTAATATATATTAATGTATATTATAATATAATAAGAATTTACAGCTGTCCGGATATTTTACTCCGGACAGCTTTTTTATGCATACTCCGAAAAATCTAAACATAATATTATAAAAGAAATATGATATCCTGAAATATGCATCTGAGTTAAAAAATGGTCAATAATATATATAAAGGCATCGGTTTCGATTGGCAGAGCGTTGGAAAAAGATGCCTTTATTTTTGCATTTTAGAAAAATGTAACCGTTTTTTACACTTTTGTAACCATTTGTAACTTTTTCTGTTTCTCACAAAATAAATGACAGTTTTTGACAAAAAATAACCTGAGCGAACTTGAAAACAAACTTCAAATTGTAAAAAACTGTCAACTTGATTGTGCAAAATAGACAAAAAATCAATCTTAAAAAATTTGACAAATCAAACTTTTGTCAATATAATAGCAAGCGTTGCAAAAGGAAATCGAGGAAAGCCTCGAATAATTGCCGCTTTAACCCACGGCAATTACTCATCAAGAGACAGACCAAAAAACTACTAATGCGCAAATAAGGAGAATTTTTATGTTTAAGAAATTGCGCTCCGAAGCAACAGGAACACATAAAAAAAGCTTCCGTATTTTAACAGCAATTGTAACTGTGCTGTTCGTGTGTTCTGTTACCGTAACCGCATTCGCAGCAGCAAATGCATATTTAACGGTAGATGTTGTTGACGGAGATAAAACCGTAACGGTTTCTGTGAAAACAGCGAATCCTTATGAAATCGTTGAAGCTGCAGGTATCAACCTTGGCGCAAACGATGAGCTGATTCTCGGCGGATTCAATGAAACCAGCGGCGGCAAAATCGTAATCAGCAGAGCAAAGGTTGTCAGAATTGAAGATAACGGTCTTATCGGCTACTATGTAGGCTATGGCGAAACGGTAGGAACAATTCTTCAGAATAACGAATTTGTTCTCAATGAGGGCGACATTCTTGATATAAGTGAGAATCAGCCTATTTTTGACGGTATGAATGTCTACATCAAAAGGGCATTCGGCGTAGGTATTGAGTATGACGGCGGCGCAATAACTCTTTCTATTGCCGGCGGAACTGTTGCAGATGCTCTCAGAGCAGCAGATATCACTCTCGGAGAACATGATATTGTTACTCCCGCGCTCGATACAGAACTCAGCGATTATACCCATATTGAAATTCAGCGTGTAACCTTTGAAACATTAACCGAAACAGAAGAAATCGCTTTCACAACAAAAAGAGTTGAGGATTCATCTCTTTATGTCGGCAACAATAAGGTAACCACCGAAGGCGTTAACGGCGAAAAGGCTATAACCTATAATGCCAAATATATTGACGGCGTTCTTGTTGAGAAGAATTATGTCAGCGAAGAAACCGTTAAGGAGCCCGTTGAAGAGGTTATCAATGTCGGCACAAAGAAGATTGACACTCTTTCGGCTTATAAAAACACAACTGCTCCCATCTCGGAGCTTGAGGTTCCCGAAGATCTTGAGCTTGACGAAAACGGTATTCCCGTAAACTATAAGAGCAAGGTTTCGGCAAAAGCAACTGCTTACACAGGCGACCCTGCAACCGCATCGGGAAGAACTCCCATGGCAGGTCACATTGCGGTTGACCCCGAAGAATATCCCTACGGTACAGAGCTTTACATCGTTTCCGCTGACGGAAGCTATGTTTACGGCTACTGCATCGCCGCAGATACAGGCGGATTTGTTGAAATGGGCAACACTGACGTTGACCTTTATCTCAACAACGAGGATATGTGCTATAACTGGGGTAACAGAGATATCATCATCTATGTTCTCTGATAAATGAATTGCAACAAAAATGAGCTGTTCCGTTCGGAACAGCTCTGTTTTTTTATTTCTTTGTGAAAGCTTTGATTTCTTCAATCATTTCTTCTGCGGTTTTTCTGCCGATGTTATAAACTCTGCGAAGCTCCTCGGGGTCGCGGCAGACGGGCTTTATATTGAGCGCAACGGGCGGTCTGATAACCAGAACCTCACCACTTTTCTCGCGTTGTTCAATGTAAGCCGTTGTTTCGTTATAAACATTGTGGCGGTTTGCCAGATGCTCTGCAACCTTGGGGTATTCCCTGAGAACTCTTTTTATAATCGGAACAAGCTTGTTCTTCTGCTTTACAAAGCCCTTGGGCTGGGTCAGAATAACAACATTTTTGTTGTAGCCGATACTTTCAAAATATTTCAGGGGAACCGAATCAATAATGCCGCCGTCGAGAAGCTTTCTTCCGTCTGCCTCAACAGGCTTTGCAGCAAGAGGCAGGGATGCGGAGGCTCTGAACCAGTCAAGCTCATTTTCGCTTTCGCCGCATTTATGATAGACTACCTCGCCTTTTTCGATATCGGTGCAGACAACATAAAACTCCATGGGGGAGTTGACAAATGTTTCTTCATCGAAGATATCGAGCTTTGTCGGTATTTCAACATAGCAGAACTCTGCGCCGAAAAGGTTACCCGTTTTAATCAGCGAGCGCAGACCTGCATATCTCGGGTCTTTGCAATAGGTTGTGTTATAACGGATAACTCTGCCCGGCTGGTTGGATTTGTAGTTGCAACCGAAAGCAGCACCTGCTGAAACACCGATTGCTCCGTCAAAGGTTATTCCGTTTTCCATCATTACGTCGGTGACGCCCGCGGTAAACATTCCGCGCATTGCGCCGCCTTCCATTATAAGTCCTGTTTTAATGTTTTCCATAATTATTAAAGAAGGTCATCGAAGAATCTGATGTTCGAAGCCTGAGGCTTGAGTTCGCCTGCCTGCTCCTTTTTGATAATTTCAACGATTCTGTCATTGATGGGGGTGGGTACACCGCATTTTCTGCCCCATTCACAGACAACGCCGTTGATTGCGTCAACCTCGCAAGGCTTGCCGTTGCGAAGGTCCTGAAGCATAGAAGGAACAATTCCTCTGTGTTTTTTCATAGCGATAGGAACGAGGAATTCTGCAAATGCACGCTTGAGAGGATTAGTATAATAGAAAAGCTTTGTGATATCCTTGCCCTGAACGGGAACGAACTCCGCGCCCGTTGCATGTCCTACATCAATGCATTCTTTCATGCAGCGAACGGCAATTTTGCGTGCGTCCTTAACTTCGGAAACATCTCCGAAGCAGCCGCCGACAACTGTGCCGAGGCCTGAATAAGTTGCGTTGATGAGAAGCTTTGACCATCTTGCTCCGATGAGGTTTTCTTCAAAGTGTACGGGGCACATTTTTTCGAGAAGCTCTTTTACCATGTTGAACTGAGCGTCGGTGATTCCTTCCATCTTGCCCATGTGGAACGAAAGGCTTTCGGGTTCGCTTGTGAGGGTGCATACACCGGGTTCGTCGAGAGAAGCGCCCCATTCAACCGTACAGCCCATTGTTCTGTTTTTGCCTACGATTTCGGCAATGCCGGGCTCGGGAATACCGTTCTGAAGAGTAACGATAACGCCGTCATCAGCAAGGAAGGGCTTGAGAAAAGCAACAACCTCTTTGTTGAGAAGCTGCTTTGTCATGAGCAGGATAACATCGTATGTTCCGCTCATTTCGTCGGGAGTCAGCGCGCTGACGGCAACATTCATTTCAACCGTGCCTCTGATTGTTGCGCCCTTTTCTTTAAGTGCGGCAATATGAGCCTTGTTGCGGTTGATAAGATCAACCTGAGCGCCGTTTTTGGTCATATAAGCGCCGAGAACCGTTCCGAGAGAGCCTGCGCCGTAGATTGCACATCTCATAAAAAATTCCTCCAATGTTTTTTATTTCGTGATAATTATATCAAATCAAAACATTCATATCAAGACGGAAATAAGGTAAAAACGGGGCGTGAAAAAATTTTTAAAAAAAATTAAAAAATGTGTTGACAAAACGGGAATCATATAATATAATAAACAAGCGCTTTTGAGAGCGCGGCGATATGGCGGCATAGCTCAGTGGCTAGAGCAACCGGTTCATACCCGGTAGGTCGTGGGTTCAAATCCAACTGCCGCTACCATATATTTGGCCCGGTGGTCAAGCGGTTAAGACACCGCCCTTTCACGGCGGTAACACGGGTTCGAGTCCCGTCCGGGTCACCACGAAAGACAAGTCGAAAGACTTGTCTTTTTCTTTTCACATACAACCAAAGCCCTCAAAGGTACGAAACCTTTGAGGGCTTGTTGTTTTTTTACCAGATAACCTTGCTTGCAACATCAGCGAGTGCGCTCTGAACGAATTCATCAACGCTCTTTGCGCCGATATCGCCTTCGCCTCTCTTGCGGATTGAAACCGCACCGTCTTCGATTTCCTTATCTCCGACAAGGAGCATATAAGGAATCTTCTGAAGCTGAGCTTCGCGGATTTTGTAACCGATTTTTTCGCTTCTGTCGTCAACCGTAACTCTGAAGCCGAGAGCGGAGAGCTTCTTGCTGACTTCGTTTGCATATTCGTGGTGACGGTCTGCGATGGGCAGAAGTCTTATCTGCTCGGGAGCCATCCAGAGCGGGAATGCGCCTGCATATTTTTCAATAAGCAGAGCAAGAGTACGCTCGTAGCAGCCGATTGATGTTCTGTGGATGATGTAAGGATTCTTCTTCGTACCGTCCTTATCAACATATTCCATGCCGAATTTTTCGGCAAGCATCTGGTCGATCTGGATGGTGATGAGAGTATCTTCCTTGCCGTGAACATTCTTGATCTGAATGTCAAGCTTCGGGCCGTAGAATGCAGCTTCGCCGATACCGATTTTGTAGGGAATCTCAAGGTGATCGAGAATTCTCTTCATAACGCCCTGAGCTTCGTCCCACTGTTCTTCGGTGCCGATATATTTCTCTCTGTTGTCGGGATCCCACTGCGAGAAGCGGAATGAAACATCTTCATAAAGGCCGAGGGTTTTGAGCATATATTCGCAAAGCTCAAGGCAGCCCTTGAATTCGTCCTCAAGCTGGTCGGGGGTACACATGAGATGTCCTTCCGAAATTGTGAACTGACGGACACGGATAAGGCCGTGCATTTCGCCGCTTGCCTCGTTGCGGAAAAGGGTTGAGGTTTCATTATAGCGGATGGGAAGATCGCGGTAGGAGCGCGCTCTGTTAAGATATGCCTGATACTGGAACGGGCAGGTCATCGGACGAAGAGCGAAAACTTCGCTGTCCTTTTCTTCGTCGCCGAGAACAAACATGCCGTCCTGATAGTGATCCCAGTGACCCGAGAGCTTATAGAGGTCGCTCTTTGCCATGAAGGGAGTTTTTGTAAGCTGCCAGCCTCTTCTCTGTTCTTCGTCTTCAACGAATCTCTGAAGAATCTGAATGATTCTTGCGCCGTTGGGGAGAAGAATGGGAAGTCCCTGACCGATAAGGTCGCTTGTTGTGAAGATTTCGAGCTCTCTGCCGAGCTTGTTATGATCGCGCTTCTTTGCTTCTTCGATAGCGGCAAGGTGAGCTTCAAGGTCCTCTTTCTTTGTGAAAGCGGTGCCGTAAACTCTCTGGAGCATCTTGTTGTTTGAATCGCCTCTCCAGTATGCGCCTGTGCATGAGGTAAGCTTGAAAGCCTTGACTCTGCTTGTATCGGGAATGTGAGGACCTGCGCAGAGTTCATCGAATTCGCCCTGCTTATAGAATGTTATTTTTTCGCCCTTATCGGAATGCTCCTTGATAAGCTCAACCTTGAAAGGCTCGCCTTTTTCTTCCATGAGCTTGATTGCGTCCTCGGGATCGAGCTCATATCTTTCGAGGGCAAGACCTTCCTTTACGATTTTCTTCATCTCTGCCTCGATTTTTTCAAGAACCTCGGGAGTGAAGGGCACATCAACATCAAAATCATAGTAAAAACCGTTGTCGATTGCGGGGCCGATTGCAAGCTTTGCTGCAGGGAAGAGTCTCTTGACAGCCTGAGCAAGAATGTGGGAAGCTGTGTGACGGAATGCATATTTGCCGTCAGCATCGTCGAAGGTAACAATTTCAAGCTCGCAGTCCTCGTTGAGAGCGGTTCTCAGGTCGGCAACCTTGCCGTTGATTCTGCAAACGCAGGCTGCTTTGTAAAGACCCATGCCGAGTTCTTTTGTGATTTCCATTGCGGTTATGCCGTTTTCGTATTCCTTTACGACACCGCCTTTAAGCGTAACTTTTATCATACTTAATCAGTCCTTTCTGAATTATTTACTGTTAATTAGTTGTAAATTGAAATAAAAAAGCTTCATCCTGCAAATAACAGGATGAAGCATAATAAGCTCCACGGTTCCACCCGTAATTCCGGAAAAATCCGGCTCTCGACAGCTTTAACGCAGCTGATACGGCACGCTTTTTTTGCGGCACTCGGCAGGCGGTAACTGAATGCGGAGTTTTGCCGCCTTTTCAGCCAAGTGGCGGCTCTCTGGAAAAACGCCGTTGCAAACAGCCTTCTGCTTCAACGATTTTGACTATTTGAAATTATCTTATCACCGTAAACTCTTAAAGTCAATAGAAATTTAATAAAATATCAATAAAAAACTTGACATTGAGTCTTTAAAAGTATACTATTAATACAATGGTGTTATATTGTGCCAAGAGGGGCTTTTTTGAACCCCGATACACCATTTATTGATTTTAACCGATATTTTATATCGTTATGCGGCAGATTGCCGCAACCCCTTATGCAGTATGCGAAAACTGCAAATATAATGTAAAGGAGGAATTCGCATAGAACTCTGGTTAGCTATTCTTATTGCTGCCGTTACGCTCGTTGTCGGCGCTGTTGTCGGCTTTGTGCTCGGCGGTTTACATAGGAAGAAGGTTGCCGAAGCGGCTATCGGCTCCGCTGAGCAGGAAGCAAACAAAATTGTCAGCGACGCTATCGCAACCGCAGAAGCAAAGAAAAAGGAAGCTATTCTCGAAGCTAAGGATGAAATCCATAAGCAGAGAACAGAAACAGAAAAAGAACTTCGCGAAAGACGCAATGAAGTGCAGCGCATGGAGCGCCGCATAAACCAGAAAGAAGAAACTCTTGACAAAAAGAGCGATAATCTCGAAAAGAAAGAGGAGGTTCTCAACGGCAAAATCAAAGCCGCAGACGAACGCCTTGAAGAAATCGAGAGCATCAAAAAGAGCCAGTTCGATATGCTTGAAAGGATTTCGGGCTTCACAAAGGAACAGGCTAAGGACTATATTCTCAAAACTCTTGATGACGAGCTTGATCATGAAAAAGCAATCAAGATTCAGGAATATGAAGCCAAAACAAAGGATGATTGCGACCAGCTCGCAAGAGAAATCATCACAACCGCAATTCAGCGCTGTGCTGCCGATCATGCAGCTGAAGCAACAGTTTCCGTTGTTGCTTTGCCCAATGATGAAATGAAGGGCAGAATCATCGGCCGCGAAGGCAGAAATGTAAGAACTCTTGAAATGATAACAGGCGTTGACCTTATCATTGACGATACACCCGAAGCAATCACGGTTTCAAGCTTTGACCCCGTTCGCAGAGAAATCGCAAGACTTACTCTCGAAAAGCTTATTGCTGACGGCAGAATTCACCCTGCAAGAATTGAAGAGATGTATGAAAAGGCAAAGCGTGAGGTTGAACAGACCATCAAGCAGACCGGTGAACACGCTCTCATTGATGCAGGCGTTAACAACGTTCATCCCGAAATTGTTAAGCTTATCGGTAAGCTCAGATACAGAACGAGCTACGGTCAGAATGTTCTTAACCACTCTCTTGAAGTATCCTATATTGCAGGTCTTATGGCTTCGGAACTTGGCACCGATGTCAAAACCGCAAAAAGAGCAGGTCTGCTTCATGATATCGGTAAGGCTCTTGACCATGAAATGGAAGGCTCGCATGTTGATCTCGGCGTAGAATTCGCAAAGAGATATAAAGAAAACGAAAATATCCTCCATGCTATCAAGGCTCACCACGGTGAGGTTGAAGCAAAAACTCTTGTTGCTTGCCTTGTTCAGGCTGCGGATGCTATCTCAGCCGCAAGACCCGGCGCAAGACGCGAGGATGTTCAGAACTATATCAAGCGCCTTGAAAAACTTGAAGAAATCGCAACCTCATTCGAGGGTGTTGAGCGTTCGTTTGCAATTCAGGCAGGCCGCGAGGTTCGTATCATGCTCAAGCCCGAAATCGTTAATGATGACAAGATGGTTCTTCTTGCCCGCGATGTTGCAAAGAAGATTGAAGAAAGCATGGAATATCCCGGCCAGATTAAAGTTCATCTTATCAGAGAAAGCAGATCCATCGATTTCGCAAAATAAATTTTTCCAAGGGGCTGCACTCGCAGTCCCTTGTTTGTTTAGCGTGCCGAGCATAATCCGAACATGCCTGAAAGCGAGTCTTTTCAGCGCTTTTTGTGGTTTCGAATTTGAAAGGCGTCACCTGTCAGCACCCTCAACCGCCAAAAATCATCTGAAAATCCTTCGTTTTCAGGTCGAAGATTTTTTATCGAGAGAATTTTTGGCAATTCAAGGCACAAAACACAGCAAATCCTTTGTGGATTTGCCAGTATTTTAACGAAGAAGTGACGGAAATTATCCGATAAAAAACACGGTTCGGATTATGTTCGTCACGCTAGGGAGTTATAATGAATATTTTAGTTATCGGCGATGTTGTTTCGTCAAGAGGATGTGAATTTCTGCGTTCTGCTCTTCCTTCATTCAAGAAGGTCAAGGGCATAGATCTTTGCATCGCAAACGGCGAAAATTCCGCGGTGGGCAACGGCATAACTCCTTTTTCGGCGCAGTATCTTTTTGACAGCGGAGTTGATTTTCTGACAACGGGAAATCATGTTTACCGCCGCAGGGAGATGTATGATATGCTTGACGAGTGCGAGAGCATTATCCGACCTGCGAATTTCAATAAAAACAATCCCGGTAGGGGCTATGCGGTTATTGATATGGGCTTTGTCAAGGTCGGGGTTATCAATCTCATGGGCAATGTCTATATGGACCGCTGCGACAATCCGTTTGCCGCTGCTGATGAAATTCTTCCCAAGCTTTCGGATTGCAGGATAATTCTTGTTGATTTTCACGCAGAGGCAACCGCCGAGAAAAAAGCACTCGGTTATTATCTTGACGGCAGAGTCAGCGCGGTTTTCGGCACTCACACCCATGTTATGACAGCCGATGCAACAATAATGCCGAAAGGTACGGCGTATATAACCGATATCGGCATGACGGGTCCCAAGGTTTCCGTTCTCGGAGTAAAGCCCGAGATTTCGATTGAATGGCTGAAAACAAGCATGCCTGCAAGGTTTGACACCGCAGAGGGCGAATGCATGATGAACGGATGCATTTTTGAAATTGAAAACAAGACGGGTAAGGTTATCAATATTGAACCCGTAACGATAGAGTAGGTGGGAATATGCAAAAGCTTCTGAGCTATATGCGTTCCGCCTGCCAGCAATATGACATGATAAAAGACGGCGACAGAATAGCCGTCGGAGTTTCGGGCGGAAAGGATTCGATGGCGTTGCTTGCGGCAATGGCGAATCTGCGCATTTTCTATCCCGCAAAATTCGGGCTTGTTGCGATAACTCTTGATCCCCGTTTCGGCGGAGAGGATGCCGATTATTCGGAGATTGAGGAGCTGTGCAGAAAGCTTGATGTTGAATATATTATAAAAAGAACGCAGCTTGCGGAGGTTATTTTCGATATAAGAAAAGAAAGCAATCCCTGCAGTCTTTGCGCAAGGATGCGCAGGGGCGCGCTTCACGATGCGGCGAAAGCGGCAGGCTGCAATAAAATCGCGCTCGGTCATCATCTTGACGATGTTGCCGAAACATTTATAATGAATTTGTTCAACGGCGGCACGCTTGATTGCTTCATGCCCGTAACATATCTCTCGCGCAAGGATATATATATGATAAGACCCATGATTTTCGCGAGAGAAAGCGATTGCGCAAGGGTAGCAAGAAAAGAAAACCTGCCCGTTGTCAAAAGCAAATGCCCCGCCGACGGAACAACCGAGCGGCAGGAGGTCAAGGAGTTTCTCAACTCCCTCGAGAAAAAATACGGCAATGTCCGCGAAAAAATCCTCGGCGCAATGCAGAGGAAAGAAATTAACGGGTATTGATATGAATTTTTCTGAAAGAAAGCATCCCCGACTCAAAAACTATGATTACAGTCAGAACGGTTGTTATTTTGTAACGATTTGTGTAAAGGATAAAAAGCATTTGTTGGGTACAGTTAATGTAGGGCGGGATGCCTACATCCCGCCGCAAACAAGTCTTTCACAAATCGGAAGAGTTGCTGAGAAATACATTTTAAATATTGAAAAGGTCTATGAAAACATAAAAGTTGAAAATTATGTGATTATGCCTAATCATATTCATTTGCTTTTGATGTTCGATTCATCGCTTCGCGATGGCGGCGGGATGAAGGCATCCCGCCCTACACTGCACACCGTTGTTCGCTCACTGAAAACAATGGTTACCAAAGAAATCGGCGAATCAATATGGCAAGCCTCATATTATGACAGAGTTATTGATTCTGTTGAGGGTTACGAAGAAGTATGGGAATACATTGAGGAAAATCCGCACAAATGGATTATTAACAAAGGCGAAGATTTCTGATAAAGGAGCAAAATTATGATACTTTCAGATAAGACATTGACCAAAATGCTTGAGGAAGGAACTCTTGTTGCAGAACCAATTGAGCCTGCACAAATTCAACCCGCAAGCATTGATATAAGACTCGGAAGCACATTCAGCATAGTAAAAGATTCCTCTACGGGAATTATTAACCTTGCCGACAAAATCGAGTATGAAACAATCGAAACCGATACCTATGTGTTGCTTCCCGGTCAGTTTGTTCTTGCAACAACAATGGAATATTTTGAGCTTCCTGATGATTTGACTGCTTTTGTTGAAGGTAGAAGCTCACTCGGCAGGATGGGACTCTTTATCCAGAATGCAGGTTGGGTTGATCCAGGCTTCAAGGGCGAAATTACCCTTGAACTGTTCAATGCAAACCGCTGTGCAATCGAGCTTAAAGCAGGTCGCAGAGTCGGTCAGCTTGTTTTTGCAAAAATGGATAAGGTGGCACAGAATCCTTATAACGGAAAATATCAGGGACAGAGAGGCGCCACGGGTTCAAGAGTTTTCCAGGATAAAGAAATAAGATAATTCACATTCGGAAGGATGATATATATGAAATATGCGGTAGTTCTTTATGACGGAATGGCGGACTATGCCGTTCCTGCTCTCGGAGGCAAAACTCCGATGGAGCTTGCTAAAAAACCTCTCTTTGATGCCATGGCTCAGAAGGGTAGGGTAGGTCTTGTCAGAACCGTTGCCGACGGTCTCAAGCCCGGCAGTGATGTTGCGAACCTCAGCGTTCTCGGCTATGATCCCAAAATATGCTATACGGGACGCTCACCTCTTGAGGCTGTAAGCATCGGAGTTAAAATGGCTGATGACGATGTGGCTCTGCGCTGCAATATCGTAACTCTCAGCGACGAAGAAAACTATGAAGATAAAACCATGCTCGATTATTCGGCAGGTGATATATCGACAGCCGAGGCGGCGGAAATCATCAAAACCGTTCAGGAGCATTTCGGAAACGACGAATTTGCTTTTTACAGCGGTGTAAGCTACCGTCATTGCCTTATTCATCACGGCGGCACAACTGAGCTTGGAAAAATGACACCTCCTCACGATATTTCGGGCAGAGTTGTCGGCTCATATCTTTCTGATTCTCCCAATGCGGAAAAGCTTGTTGCCATGATGAAAGAAAGCTACAGCTTCCTTAAAGACCATCCCGTAAACCAAAAGAGAGTTGCCCAGGGCAAGGCTCCCGCAAACTCAATCTGGCTCTGGGGCGAGGGAAGCAAGCCTGCTCTTTCAAATTTCGAAAAGACATACGGAGTAAAGGGCAGCATCGTTTCAGCGGTTGACCTGCTTAAGGGTATCGGCATCTGCGCAGGTATGAACACTCCCGAGGTCGAGGGCGCAACAGGATATATTGATACGAATTTTGAGGGCAAAGCGAACGCCGCCGTTGAAGAATGGAAAAACGGTGCAGATCTTGTTTATATCCATATCGAAGCTCCCGATGAATGCGGTCACAGAAACGAGCCCGAAAATAAAATCAGAGCAATCGAGCTTATTGACGAAAAGGTTCTGCCGATAATTCTTGATTATCTCAATAATTGCGGTGAGGATTATAAGGTTATGATTCTTCCCGATCACCCCACACCTATTGTTACGCAGACACACGCAAGCGATCCCGTACCGTTCATGATTTATCATAAGAACGGCGAAAAGGAGAGCGGCGTTGAAACAATAAATGAAAAGACGGCCGAAGCAACGGGCGACTTCGTTGATTTCGGTCCCGGACTCATGAAAGAATTTCTGGAGGTAAAATAAAATGGATTATAAGATTAATACAAAATGTATTTTAAGCGGCTATGCTCCCAATAACGGCGAGCCGCGCCAGCTTCCCATCTATCAGAGCACAACCTACAAATACGATTCAAGCGTTGAAATGGGCAAGCTTTTTGATCTTGAAGCATCGGGATATTTCTATACCCGTCTTCAGAATCCCACAAACGATGCTGTTGCCGCAAAAATCGCTGCTCTTGAAGGCGGCGTAGGCGCAATGCTTACCTCCTCGGGTCAGGCTGCATCGTTCTATTCCGTTTTCAATATCGCTTCTGCAGGCGACCACGTTATCAGCTCCGCAAAGATTTACGGCGGAACCTTCAATCTTTTCAATGTTACAATGAGAAAGCTCGGCATTGATTTCACATTCGTAAGCCCTCAGGCAACAAGAGAAGAGCTTGATGCTGCTTTCAAACCCAACACAAAGGCTGTTTTTGCAGAGAGCCTTTCAAACCCTGCTCTTGAAGTGCTTGACATTTCAACCTTTGCCGAAGCAGCTCATGCTCACGGCGTTCCGCTTATCATTGACAACACTTTCCCCACACCCGTTAACTGCCGTCCCTTCGAGTTCGGTGCGGATATCGTTATCCACTCAACAACAAAATACATGGACGGTCACGCAACAAGCGTCGGCGGTGTAATTGTTGACAGCGGTAATTTCGACTGGACTCAGAACGATAAGTTTCCCGGTCTGACAACCCCCGACGATTCCTATCACGGCATCACATATACCGAGCGCTTCGGCAAGCTTGCTTATATTACCAAGGCAACGGCACAGCTTATGCGTGACCTCGGTTCGATTCCCTCTCCTTTCAACGCATTCCTGCTCAACCTCGGTCTTGAAACCCTGCCTCTCCGAGTTGAAAGACATTGCTATAATGCATCGAAGGTTGCCGAATATATCAGAGACAGCGGCTATGCAGTTGAGGTTACCTATCCCGGCATGGAAGGCAGCAAGGGATATGAGCTTGCTCAGAAATATATGCCCAACGGCACAAGCGGCGTAATTTCATTCCGCATCAAGGGCGGCAGAGATGCTGCAACAAAGTTCATGGACAGCCTTAAAATTGCCGAAATTGCAACTCATGTTGCCGATGCAAGAACATGCTGCCTGCACCCCGCAAGCACAACTCACCGTCAGCTTACTTCAGAAGAGCTTATCGCCTGCGGAATTTCGGATGACCTTATCCGTCTTTCTGTCGGCATTGAGCATGTTGACGATATTATTGCCGATGTTGCACAAGCTTTGGAAGCTTCTCAGAAGTAATAACTGTCAGTTTTCATTAAAAAACAACGCACAAAGAAAAAATTTAAAAAAACACTTGCTTTTTTAGGCTTCTTATGCTAAAATCCATTTGTTATGTTTATGTATATCCGAAAGAGGTGAACTTTAATGAAGGAAGGTCTCCATCCTAACTACAAGCAGACAGCTATCCGCTGTGCATGCGGTGAGGTTATCGAAACCGGCTCAACAAAAGAAAATCTTCGTGTCGATATCTGCTCAAAGTGCCATCCGTTCTACACAGGCAAGCAGAAGCTCGTTGATACCGGCGGACGCGTTGATCGCTTCAACAAGCGTTTCAATCTTAACAACAACAAATAAGAGCAAATTCCGGCGGCGCAGCATTGCGCCGCTTTGCTTTTCTGCATCGGAGGTTTTTTAGAAATGAATAATAACAGCTATAAAACCGTCAAAGCCGAAGCGAAAGACGAATATATCGTCAAGAAATCACGCTTTATCGGTCATATCAAGCCCGTAAAAACGCAGGAGGAAGCGCTCGCTTTTATTGCCGAGGTCAGCAAAAAGCATTGGGATGCAACCCATAATGTTTATGCTTATATTTTGCGCGAGAGCGGAATCAAACGCTATTCTGATGACGGCGAGCCGCAGGGCACTGCAGGCATACCCACCCTTGATGTGCTTGAAAAAACTGGTGTTACGGATTGCGCCGTTGTTGTTACCCGCTATTTCGGCGGAATCATGCTCGGTGCGGGCGGACTTGTGAGAGCATATTCCCATTCGGCATCAATCGCAGTTGCGGCAGGTGGAATTGTTACGCGCGCAATGTGCGGCAGGCTGAAGGTAACCTGCGATTATTATTTCTACGGCAAGCTTTCCTCTCTGGTGCCTGAAAACGGCGGAATAATTGAGGATACAATATTCGAGGATAATGTTACCCTCATTTTCAGAATGCCGCTTGAGATTATTGACGGCTTTAATGCGAAGCTGATTGATGTGAGCAACGGAAGATATAAAGCCGAAAAGACCGATGAGTTTTTTGCAGATATGGACTGAATACATAACCGCTGCGCTTTTTTGCGCGGCGGTTAACTGACTTTTTAAATGTTTACAATTTGTTCACAAATTTCTTGCAGGAATCGACCCGTTTTGTGCGTATATAGTTTATGAAGGGGTGACTATGATGACATCAATCAGAGAAGAAGCCTGCCGCAGAGAAAAAGAAACCTTATCTCCGATGGCTGCATTTGCCTGCGAAAGCAAGGGCCGTCTTGTTCCTGAAGAGGAATGCCTTATCAGAACGGCTTTTCAGCGCGACAGAGACAGGATTATCCACAGCAACTCTTTCAGAAGGCTCAAGCATAAAACTCAGGTTTTTCTTTCGCCTGAAGGAGATCATTACCGCACCCGACTGACTCATACCCTTGAGGTGTCTCAGATTGCGAGAACCATTGCAGGGGCGATGAAGCTTAACTGTGACCTGACTGAAGCGATTGCTCTCGGTCACGATCTCGGACATACGCCCTTCGGTCATGCCGGCGAAAGAGCGCTCAATGAGGTTTGCCCCGGAGGCTTCAAGCATTATACGCAGAGCCTCAGGGTAGTTGATTTTCTTGAAAAAGACGGCAAGGGTCTCAACCTCACCTTTGAGGTACGCAACGGCATTGAACGCCATACAAACGGTGAGCAGGCTGCAACGCTTGAGGGCAGAATTGTCCGCCTTGCCGACAGAATTGCTTACATAAATCACGATATAGACGATGCAACGGTTGCAGGAATAATGAGTGAGGATGATATTCCGCTTGCAATCCGCCATGTTCTCGGAACATCAAAAAGCGCAAGAATAAACACTCTTGTTCTCAGCTGCATCAACAACAGCGATGACGATATCAGACTCGACCCTGCAATTCAGCAGGCATTTGATGAGCTTCATACATTCATGTTTGCAAAAGTATATACGAATCCCGTCTGTAAAAGCGAGGAGAAAAAAGCGGTTAAGCTTGTGCAGAGTCTTTATTATCATTTTGCAAAAAAAGCAGAGAATCTGCCTCCCGAGTTCAAAGAAATTATCGAGCGCGACGGAATTGGAGTTGCTGCATGCGATTTTATTGCAGGCATGACTGACAGATATGCTGTCAGGGTGTTTGAGGAGCTTTATATTCCCAAGGCGTGGAGCGAGATAAATAACATATCATTTTAAGTTAAGGAGTATTAATGAGTTTAAAAGAAACGGTTATTAAATTCATGTGCATAATGGCTTTGATCTGCTGCTTTGTGCAGAGCGCGTCAGCCGACTGGTATGATGATCTGAAGCCGAACGGCACATGGGCTGAGATAAAAGGAAACAATTTTGTTGCGGAAACTTTTTACGGCGTTCCCGCATACTATAACGAGAATAACAGGGATTATCAGTGCGGCGAACTGATTATAAGATTTTATAAAGAAGCATACGGTCTTGACATTAATCCGTATAATGAACCCGTTCCCGTATCGTTGACAGAAGGATATAAGTTCGTCAGAACAACCTCACCCAAGGCGGGGGATATCATCTATGTGTCAAAGGAAATGAGAGGTTCATCAAGCGACCATTGGGCACTTGTCAGAGAATATAATGACGGCTACATAACAATGTTCGAGCAGAACGCGCGTTATAACGGTCAGGCGGCTATAGGCAGACAAATCAGATATCCTTCTGATTCATATTATGTTTTTACACCTGTGAGCATCGGCGATGCACCTGCGCCCGTTCTGAAAAATGCATCAACGGGAGAAACGGACAAGCAGCCCGAAACAGAAAAACAGACAACAGAAATCCCGACAACGGAAAAGACAACATCGGTTCCGACAACGGCTGAACCTACAACGCAGAAGCCGACAACGGTGCCTTCAACAAAAGTGACAACAGCGAAAGTCACAACCGCAAAGGCAGAAACAACGCTTCAGCCCTCAACTCAGGCGGCAACCCAAACAACAGCTGTTTCCGAAACAGAATCTGTGACCGAGGTTTACACAACGGAAGCTTCGGCACTGACGCAATCAAGTGAAGCTTATACTCACCAGACAGTTCAGAGCACAGCTTCCGGAAATGAAAGCGAAGATACAAGAACAGCGTTGGTTGCTTCGGGAGTCGGAGTGGCGGCAATTATATTTGCGGCTGCCGGTATTATTACATTGAGAAAGAAAAACAGCTGAACGGTGAAAGGGGGAACGGGAGTTGAAGCTGAATGAAAGATTTATTCAGGATTTGCAGGATAAAACGGATATCGAGCAGGTCATTTCGTCTTATGTCAATCTCAAGCGCAGGGGCAAAACCCTTGTCGGTCTTTGCCCGTTCCATAACGAAAAAACTCCGTCGTTTACCGTTTATCCCGACACACGCTCGTTCTATTGCTTCGGTTGCGGAGCGGGCGGCGATGTTATAAGCTTTGTGCGCAGAATAGATAACCTCGATTATATTGAGGCGGTCAAGGCGGTTGCTCAGATGGCAGGCATGCCTATGCCGGAGGACGGCTATGACGATACCCTCTCCAAAAAGAGAATGCGTCTTCTTGCGGCAAACAGGGAGGCTGCGAGGTTTTTCAACGCCTGCCTTATGGAAGAAAAAAACCGCAAAGCACTTGATTATTTTTTAAGCAGAGGGCTTTCGCCCAATACTATCCGACGGTTCGGTCTCGGATATGCTCCCGATGAATGGCGCGCGCTTATCGAGCATCTGAGAGCAAAAGGGTTCACGGATGAGGAGCTTGTTCTTGCAAACCTTGCAAGGCGTTCGGATAAAAACGGCAGAGTTACATATTACGATAATTTCAGAAACCGAGTCATGTTTCCCATAATTGACCTTCGCGGCAATGTAATTGCTTTCGGCGGACGAGTTATGGATGACTCGAAACCCAAATATATCAACACCTCCGATACCCTTGTGTATAAAAAAAGCAACGGTGTTTTTGCGCTCAATTTTGCGAAAAATGCCAACGACAACAAGTTGATTCTTGTTGAGGGGTATATGGATGTTATCGCTCTCCATCAGGCAGGCTTTACCAACGCAATCGCTTGCCTCGGAACGGCATTCACAAGCGAGCAGGCGAATCTTCTTTCGCGGTATGCCGAAGAAATTCTTATATGCTACGATAACGATGAGGCGGGCAAAAAAGCAACGCAGAAGGCTCTCGGAGTTCTGGGCAAAACGGGCGTAAAGCTCAGAGTTGTCAAGATGGAAGGCGGCAAGGATGCGGATGAAATTATCCGTAAGCACGGCAAAGAAAGATTTGATGCTCTTCTCGGAAATGCATCAAACAGAACCGAATATAAGCTCCTTGAGGAAAGAGCAAAATATAATCTCTCTACCGATGACGGTAAGCTGAGATTCCTCATGGCGGCAACGCAGATTCTCGCAGAATGCGGAAGCATCGAATGCGATATTTATGCAACGAGGCTTTCCAATGAGCTTGGGGTCGGCGTTGACAGCATAAAAGCACAGATAAAATCCGCAAAATCCAAGCTTCGCCGTTCCGAAGAGGAACGCAGAAAGAGAGAGCAGGAAACCGTTCTTTCAAAAAGCTTTGAGGATAAGAATAACCCCGAAAGAGCAAAGAATCTCAGGGCGGCAAGAGCGGAAGAAACGATAATTGCGTCGTTCATGCGGAACCCCGATTTTTATAAAAAGCTGAAAGATACGCTTTCGCCCGAAGATTTCGTAACAGCTTTCAACCGAAGGCTTTATGAGTGCCTCGCTTCAAAGCTGGAGGCGGGTGTTGATGCGGAGCTGAGCCAGTTTGCGCAGCATTTCAGCCCCGATGAAATGGACAGTGTAACGCGGATTTTTATCTCATCCAATTCTCTCGGAAACACTCTGAAAGAGTGTGAGGATTGCATAAAGGTTCTTAAGGAAAAGACGGGTCCCAGAATTACGGATGTATCTTCCATGACCGATGAGGATTTCCGCAAGTTATTCAAGAAAGATTAATCAGGAGGATGTGAGTGATATGGAAGGAACAGAGAAAAAAACTCCCTTTAAAGCTCTTATTGAAAAGGGTAAGGCGGCAGGTAAGCTGACAACTCAGGATATTGATGCCGCGATAATCGAGCTTGAGGATATTGATCCCGATGAGCTTGATAAGCTTTACGAAACACTTGAAAGCAATAATATTGAGGTTATTGACGATCTCTCAAACGCATCTCTCGAAAACTTCGATGTTGACCTTTCGAAAGCGGTTGATATCGGTGATGACGGCGGCTCGAGCGCCGATGACCCCGTCAAGGTTTATCTTAAGGATATCGGAAGAATAGCTCTTCTGACGCCCGAAGAGGAAATCGAGCTTGCAATCCGCATTGCCGATGACGATAAGCAGGCGAAAAAACGCCTTGCCGAAGCCAATCTCCGTCTTGTTGTAAGCATTGCAAAAAGATATGTCGGCAGAGGCATGCAGTTTCTTGATCTTATTCAGGAGGGCAACCTCGGTCTTATCAAAGCCGTTGATAAATTTGATTATACAAAGGGCTTCAAGTTCTCAACCTATGCCACATGGTGGATAAGGCAGGCAAGTCGGAGGCCAAGCGGTCTTAGGAAGACAATTAGAGCTCCCAACTCCTTGGCT
>JAZPXO010000003.1:0-19474 GCA_045543735.1 Acutalibacteraceae bacterium | reverse complement strand
GTGGACTGTCAGAGCCGCGATTGACCGAGGCCCGCAGGCCGAGAGTCGAGTCCTGTTACATAATTATTGATTTATTTATAGTTTGGAGTATAATTAAACTTAGACGGAGAGTTTATATATTCCAATAATCAAGGGGAGGATATTGCAATGGATAATTTTGAAAATGTTATGTATGATAAGGTCAAAAGTGAAATCATGAAATGGAATGAGAAAGATATTTATGCTATATCTTTCTTTGTAGAATCAAATGAATCTTATGAGTATAATGGATTTGAAAATGTTTCAATGTGGGCAATAAGTTATAATACGGAAGAAGATTGTAACTTTGCCGGTGCTCTTGATGAGGAAAGATGGAACTATGCTTTCTGGCGACAAAACGAAACAATGATAATCGATGTTGAAGTGCCCAATAAATATACTGATTTGCTTTATGATTGGTATGCTGAAAATGGTATTACCAATATCGGAGAGGAAAACGAGAATGAAATGTACGATGAAGATTGTAATTATATAGGAAAAGGTCCTGCAGGTCATTATGAGCTTCTTCAGATTGCAGCAGCTGTTGCTGAAAGGTTACAGAAAGATGGAGTTATTAAAGATCATTTTGGATATGAATTGCCTGTAATAGTTCACGGACTCGAATATGCATGGTATGACTTTGAAGCAACGGAAAGAGCAAATCCTGACGGTCAGGCTGAAACTTTCTTTAAGGTAATGAGTGCTTTGGGCTTTTGTTGAAAAATCAACGCATCTGCATTTGTACTGCTCACTGTGCTGTTTACTTTTTTCTCTGTTTATTATATAATTCAGTTATACTGATTACGAGGGGATGTTTATGGGCGCTTTAAAATCAATCATATCCGTTTTCACATCATTAATCATTTCTTTTTGCATGATGCTTGATATCCCTTGCTATCCGATGGGTGAAAAACTGGATATGGATAAGTTTGTTTCAACTTTTTCCGATGAGTTTGACGGTGAGCTTGACCGCACTGTATGGTCGGGTCATTATCAGTACGGCAACAAAACGGAGGAACGAAAAGGCAGTTACTGGAATCAGGATCTTGTCTTTACGCAGGACGGAAATCTTGTTATTCCCGTTGTATATCTTGAAAACGGCATGGGCGGAAAGGGTGCAGGCTGGTATTCGGCAGGTATAGATACCGACGGGGATTCGGCAAACGGCTTCAGCCAGAAATTCGGCTATTTTGAGTGCCGATGCATTCTGCCCGAGGGAGCTGATATATGGAGTGCATTCTGGCTTATGAATGACGGCGTTTATGATGAAAACGGAAACGGTACAGACGGCACTGAAATTGATATTTTTGAAAGCGACGGTTACGGAAAGCTTTTCAGAAACAACATTTCATCGAATCTTCATTTTGACGGTTACTCTAATGCGCATCAGAGTCTCGGAGCCAAAAGATTTCTGATAAAAAACAATCCTTATAAAGAATACAATACCTACGGTCTTGAGTGGAATGAGGATGAGTATATATTCTATATCAACGGAGTTGAAACCTTCCGCACATCATACGGAGGGGTGAGCCAAAATCCCGAATACATAATTCTTTCGGTTGAGATGCGGGGAGAAAACGGTATTCCTTCGCAGAGAGAGAACACACCCGGCGAAGAGGCTCGGTTTATTGTTGACTATGTAAAGGTTTATCAGTATAAAGATAAGATTGAGAAGTAAACAGATTTTATATTAACGGAGGCTGCTTATGAAGGTTTTTATAAAAGCGATACTCGGCTTTTTGGGAGGATTGGTCGCGATATTCGTAGCGGGGATTGTTTTGCTGAATGTTTTATTCAGTAACAATCTGTCAAAAAGACAGATTATCAATCTGGTTGAAAAGAATTCGGCAACCATTCTTCAGGATATATCGGAAGACGATTTTTCTGACAGCCTTAAAATCAAAGGTCTTGAAAGCGTCAGGGCTTATGACGGCGTTGTTGATTTCAGATGCGGAGGTTCAGGATTCGGCTCGGCAACTTCATATTACGGCTTTTATTATTCCCCGGATAACGAACCTGCAGGCTTTTTTGCAGGCACATCAATAAGCGGAAGCTTTGAACTGAAACCCGATGGAGACGGTTATTCATATCAGGAAGAAAACAGCGATAACAGATTCTATACTGAGAAAATTACAGATTGTTTTTATTATTACGAGTCACATTTTTAATCATATTTCAGATTATGGCATCAGTTTACTTGACCTTAAAGCTGTTGTGTGATAATATATATAACAACATAGTGTTAAAAATTAAATTGAAAAGAGGTATTTTATATGAAAAAGACCGTTGCGGCTGTTCTTGTGTTTGCTATGATGCTTGCTCTTTGCTCATGCGCACTCATGCCTGAAAAAGCAGTTGTCGGCTCATGGAGATGCAACACAACCATTCTCGGCGTAGTTACCGAAACCGTCTATACTTTCTATGAAGACGGAACAGGCATCAGATCCAATGCAGTAAATGTTGATTTTACTTACTCTTTCAATGAGGATAAGCTCACCATTACCGCTTCAGCATTCGGATTTGAAAACACAGAAGTTTATACCTATGAATTCAGCGGAACAAAAACTCTTGTTCTGACAGGAGACGAAAATATTCTTACTCTTGAAAAGATAAGCTGATAATGAACTGAAAAACAGCCGTTGCAACTGGTTTCCGACCTGATGCAGCGGCTTGATTTTTTAAAAAATTTTTTAAAATCTGCGAAAAATTATATTGCATATTGTTTATGTGTATGAAAGCGATTGCAGGGGAGGCTGCGGCATCATGTGAATGCTCAGATAAGAGCAAAGCCCTTCAGGTTGCGGCATTGACTTGACCCGAAATATGTAATATAATGTTAAAGAATATTACGGCAGAATGTCAATGGAGGGTGAATACAGTTTGGCTTTTACAAAAGAAGAGTTTGATATAATGGTCGAGGAACTTCTTTACAGAGAAAAAGTTTCGTTCGATATGCTTTGTAAAATAACAGAAAAAACATTAAAAAAGAGAGTTGAATATCTTTGCAGAACCGATAAATATCTCAGAGGGCGCGGTTATGAGAATGATATTCTTCAGGAAATTTATCTTCGTGTTATCAAAAAAACCGTAAGCAGATTCCTTCTCAAAAACGGTGTTAACGGTGAGGTTAATAATGATCCCGACGGCTTCAAAAGCTGGCTTATTAAGCTCGGGGATAATATTTACAGGGATTTTTCAAAGAAGGTCCGCGGATATGATTTCCGTAACGAAGATATTGACGGTGAAGATGTCATAAAGATTCCTGCAGGTGATCCGCCTGCAATTCCAGAAGAAACCGTTGAGAAGCTGAAGCAGTCTTTTTCGATTGTGCTTTCATCAAACTCAAGCGTTTACAAAATTCTTACATGGCTTGCGCTCAATCTTATCATTCTTGAAAACAATGAACCGAAAATAGAGGCGAACGATGTTTTGCTCAGAATTTTTGAGGAAATGACGCTGAATGATATGTATAAAGTTGTCTGCGTGCATGCTGAAAAAATACCGTGGCTGGAGATAACTCCTGAGCAACATGCGAAAATCAGAAAAAAACTGAATAAAAAGCGTAGTGTAAATGCAACCTACGGCGAACTCAGATATAAAGAATTCTTTATGCTGTGCGCAGGAGAAAAGTCGGGCAAAAAATCGGTCAGCGATTGGATGTACCGCATGAATGAGCTTATCAAGAAAAAGATGGAAGAAAATAATAAAGAACCGGATAAAAATAAGAAAAACAATCAGAAAAAATCCCACAAAAAGCAGGGCGAAAACGGTACCGGTGGAGCAAGGAGTAATTTTGATGAATCATCTGACAGTTAATGAAATAATAGAGTTTGTTTCCTTGGAAGAATTGAATGATGTGACGCTTGAATTCTGTTCTCATGTCAACGGCCATATCAGAGAATGCGAGGAATGCCGAAAACTTGTCAATGCATTTCAGGCTGTTTATGATGAGTTTTGCAGATTGGGAAATGCCAAAGATTTCGAAGAGTATCTAAACAACCGTTATTACGGCAATGAAGAAAAAGGTGCTTCTCTTGCGGCAGCCCCGTTAAAAGATTGAATTGATATAAGGAGAAAGCATGCCGGAAGATAAAAAGCTGTTGCAGGCGCAAAATATTTACGAGAAACTATGGAAAGCGTTTGACAGACGTGAATTTGAATATGAAAAAGACGGAGAAAGCCTGACTGTTGTCTGCTATGATTTCAGCAGAAGCGGTCTGGAGCTCACTTTCAATGCGTCTGTTGACAGCGAGAATTCGCTCATTCGGTTTTCCTGCCTTCTCGATATAGCTGTGCCTCAGGATAAGAGAATAGATATGGCGCTTTGTGTCAATGCGGCAAACACCTGCCTTTTTGACGGCTTTTTTGAATATGATATTGTTGAAGGCAACATTGTTTTCTGTCTTTCAAGATGGTTTGATGATTGTGAAATCAATGATCCGCTTCTGACTGAATTGGTTTACAAATCCGAAGCGATAATTGATGCTTATTATTATGATTTCGTCAGGTTGTCAAACGGCGAGGTGAGCTCGGAAAAGCTTCTTGAAGAAATCAAAGAGAGGAAGCTTTTCAGATGGAGCGCGAGCGAAGAGCTTGTCGAGGCGGCGGATGAAATGTTCGATACCGTTATCCGTGCTTTTGAAAAAAGAGGCTATACCGTCAGGGGTATCAAATCTCTCCGAATGATCTATGCCGATATCTCATATCCCGGGTTATCATCAGGCATGATTATCAGAGTTGATGCCGATGAACAGCTTATATCAGTTATAATTCCGTTAACCGTTATGTTCCGTGAAGGCACAAGAATAGACGGAGCCGTAGCTTCCTGCGCGGTAACGGATAATCTGATTGCAGGCGGAATATGCAGCGATTATTTCTCGGGAAGTGCCTGCTTCAGAATAACCACCTCTTTTTTGGAAAGTAAGATATCCGAAAGAGCGATTGCGGCTCTTGCGGAATATGCCTGCGAAGTAATCAAAGATTATAACCCTGAGTTCAGGCGCCTTAATGACGGAGAGCTTGATGTTTCAGCATTTATCTGCTGATTTTCAAAAAATACGAAAAAACACTCTTTAACGCTGTTTTATTTTACAAACAGATGTTAAGGGGTGTATTTTTTTGTCAAGCAAAACAAAAATCTGGACAGTTGACGATTTCAGACGCGAGCTTAAGCTTATAGATGACCTTGTCAGAGAAAAGCAGGGAATAACGCTCACGGGCGCAGAGCTTGATATTGAGTTTTCAAATTCAAAAAGGGTTCTCGGATGCTACTATATAAGAGAAATGAAGTTCAGGTTTTCTGCTGATTTCTTCAACAGCTCGGTTCCCGAGGCTTGCGCATTGGATGTTATACGGCATGAGTATGCCCATTATTATACTCATGTTGTTTTTGGCGTTGAAGGCGGTCACGGTCCTTATTTCAAGGCTGCCTGCAAGATTGTCGGAGCAATGCCGAGCACTTATTATTCGCCGTTTGCAGAGAATATGGCACGAATCCGTGAAAATGAGAGAGCGAAAACATATTCAAGCAAGCTTAAAACGGGACAGACGGTTGTTCATCCGAAGTACGGAAAAGGAAGGATTTCTGCAATTGAAAACGGCAGAACAACAGCGCTGCTTACCGTTGTTTTTGATAAAAGCGGTGAAAGGAAGATAGATGAGGTCTGGCTTCTGAAAAACGGAAAAACCGCGTAGCTTTATTGCTTTTCGGGTATATTTTGTAAGAGTTTGTTGACACTGAAATTTTTATAAAGTATACTTTACTTATGTATTGTGATAAGGAGCGGAAAATATGGGCGAAATGAAATTCAGCGCATTTCTCGAAGAACTTAAAGCTGCATCAATGCTTGTCGGTCAGGTGAAGAATCCGCCTTTTACCGCAGAGCGTTTTGTTGTTGCCATTATAGATAAATACCTTAATAAAGAAACTGTTTCCGATGAGACGGAATTCAATTTTCTCGTTGAAGCTCTGAAAGATAATATCACTGACCTTGGAAAGGCGAGAGAATCTCTTTACGGATATATTACCGAAAAGGGAACCGTTGTTTATCTTGACGATCTTTATATGAAAAAGAGGATTGCCGAGGCAGGCACAATTATGGCTGAGCTTGAGCTTGATGAGATTTCGGCGTTTGCTCTTTTATGCTGCATTGTTACCACTCCGAGCAACGCAATAGCAAAAGTTGCTGATCTCAAGAAAAAAGACGAAAAATCTGCAAGAGCCGTAAAACCTGTTACGGAAAAAACAGAAACCGTGATTGTTAACCGCATGTCCGAAACCCGTAATCTTTCATATACGCTGAGTGAAACGCAGGCAAAGGGAACGGTGGCCGATGTTGTTGCCGAAACCAAAAGAATAAGAACTGAACTCAGCGAAAAGGTTCTCGGTCAGGAAAACGCGATAAATGTTTTCTCAACGGGATTTTACCGCGCCTGCATGACGCCGATGATGAATAAAAACAAAAAGCGTCCCAGGGCGAGCTTCCTTTTTGCAGGACCTCCCGGTGTAGGTAAAACATTCCTTGCGGAGAGCGTTGCCGAATCTCTGGATATTCCGTTCAAGAGATTCGATATGAGTGAATATTCCGATAAGGAAGCGAATCTTGAATTCTGCGGCTTTGCCCAGACATATAAGTCATCAAAGCCCGGTAATGTTACCGATTTTGTCCGTAAAAATCCGAGATGTGTTCTTCTTTTTGATGAAATTGAAAAGGCACATCTTTGCGTTATACATCTTTTCCTTCAGCTTCTTGATGCAGGCAGATTGCGCGATAACTATTGGAATGAAGAGATTTCTTTCACAGATACAATAGTTATCATGACAACCAATGCAGGCAAGCAGCTTTATGAGACCTACGAAGGTGACCTTGCGACCCTTTCAAGAAAGGTTATCATCAATTCTCTTGAAAAAGATATAAATCCCCAGACGGGCAATCCTTATTTCCCTGCGGCAATCTGCTCAAGATTTGCTTCGGGTAACGTTGTTATGTTCAATCATATTGATGCCCATATTCTCCGCGAGATTGCAAGAAATGAGATTCTGAAAAACGCAGGCAATCTTTCAACGCAGACGGATATTGATCTGAGAATTGATGAGAAAGTATATACGGCATTGCTTTTTGCCGAAGGCAGCGCCGCCGATGCAAGAACGATAAGCAGCAGAGCGGAAACATTTTTCAATGATGAGCTTTATGAGCTTTTCAGACTGATTTCGTCAGAAAAGGTCAGAACCGACATTACGGATGTTGAAAAAATCAGAATTGAGGTTGATCTTTCCGCAGAGGATGAATATGTCAGAAATCTTTTTGACAACACTGAGAAGCCGAAGATGCTTGTCTTTGCAAATGATGAGATTGCCGATATGTGCAAAAATAAAGCAGGCGACATAGATTTTCTGCAGGTATCCGATTTTGAAAGTGCCGTTGAAGCGGTGAAGAATGAGAATCTGGATGCTCTTCTGATTGACCTTAAATGCGGTTTGGCAGAGGGTTCGGCTGTAAGCCTGAATATTGACGATATTGATTCCGTTGCGCGCGATTTCTTTAAGTTCCTTGCAGAAGAAAAGAACGAAATTCCCGTATATCTTCTTGAAACACAAAATACCGTTTTCAGTGACGAGGAGATTACAACATTCATCCGTCAGGGAGTGCGCAATATTATCCGCATTTCAAAGGGTAAAGATACATTTAAAGATAGCATAAATCATATTGCCGCAACGCTTCATCAGCAGAGAAGCATGGAAAAGCTTGCGAAAGAGAACAAGGTTGTTTCCTACGAAACATCGCAGACTGTTTCAAGAAACGGCAAGGAAGCAACAATAAAGCTTTTTGATTTCAAAACATCGGTTGCCGTTGATTCGGAGGACTTCAAAAATGTTCTCAGCGCAGTTTCAAAGCCCGATATCCGCTTTGACGATGTTATCGGTGCAGAGGATGCGAAAAACGAGCTGATGGGATTTGTGGATTATCTGAAAGCACCTAAAAAATATATGGGCACGGGCGTAAAAGCTCCGAAGGGAATTCTTCTTTACGGACCTCCCGGAACGGGTAAAACCATGCTTGCAAAAGCCATGGCATGCGAAGCGGATGTAACATTTATCGCCGCAGAAGGCAATCAGTTCCTGAACCCTTACCGCGGAGAAGGCTCCATTGAGGTTCACGATCTTTTCAGAACGGCAAGAAAATATGCTCCTTCAATTCTCTTTATAGATGAGATTGATGCAATCGCAAAGGAAAGAAGCGGCTCGGGTTCGGGCGACGAAGAAACACTCACGGCATTCCTGACAGAGATGGACGGATTTGTGAGCGATCCCACAAGACCTGTTTTTGTTCTTGCGGCAACCAATTTCGATGTTGAGCCGGGCGGAAGAAAGAGCCTTGACCCTGCACTTATGCGCCGATTTGACAGAAGAGTTTTCATTGATCTGCCGAATAAGGCTGAGCGCGCTCTTTATATCACCAAGAAGGTTTCCTCAAACAAAGCCTTTGAAGTATCGGAAGGTCTGATTGATAACATTTCTGTCCGTTCAACGGGCATGAGTCTTGCTGAGCTTGATTCTGCTCTTGAACTTGCTCTCAGGTCGGCTATCAGAATAGGCAGCACAAGGGTTACGGATGAAATCTTTGAAGAGGCATTTGAAACCTTCAACGGCGGCGAAGTAAAAAAGTGGAATCCCACTCATCTTGAGCGCGTTGCGAAGCACGAGGCGGGACATGCTCTTGTATGCTCTCTTTGCGGCGAGAAACCTTCATATATGACCATAGTTGCCAGAGGCGACCACGGAGGATATATGCTGCATGCCGAAGAGGAAAAGGAGATTTATACCAAAGAAGAGATACTTTCTAAAATCAGAACATCTCTCGGCGGCAGAGCGGCGGAGATCGTCTGTTACGGCGAAAAAGACGGCGTTTCAACAGGTGCACACGGTGACCTTGTTTCTGCAACAAGATATGCAAGACGCATTGTCTGCTCTTACGGTATGGATGCAGATTTCGGACTTGCCGTTATCGGCGAAGAAGAAATTTCAGCAGGCGGAGAGCTTGGCGAAAAGGTCAGAAACGCGGTCAACAGCATTCTTAATGAGCAGATGGCTATTGCAATTAAGCTTATTTCCGATAACAGAGAGAAGCTTGATTCGCTCGTTGATGCTCTTATGAATAAAAACCACCTGACCCGTGATGAAATTCAGAAAGCCATTTACGGTGAAAATCAATCCGAATAATATAAAAATCAAAGCCATCGTTCCGACGGTGGCTTTGATTTAAGAGGTAATATTATGAAAAAAATAGGCAGACAGGTGCTGTTTATCGGGGCGTCTGAAAACAATCTGAGAAACGGCGAGGGCTCTTTTATAAGGCTTAAAAACGGCTCGATAATGTTCGCATATTCCGAATTTTTCGGTGATGATTGGGAGGATGAAGCAACGGCAAGGATTTCCGCAATCGTTTCCGATGATGAGGGTGAAACATGGAGCGAAAAACGGGTTCTTTTCGAAAAGCCCGAAGATGCTGTGAATTTAATGTGTTTTTCGTTTCTCAGGATGGGAAACGGCGATGTGGGTGCATTTTATATCCTGAAAAATGCGGATTTAACGGATAGAATTTTGTTTGTCCGTTCGTCTGATGAGGGTGAAAGCTGGAGTGAGCCCGTCAATTGCCTCGACTGTCTTGATGTTCAGGATTACTATGTAATCAATAATGACAGGGCGGTAAGGCTTAAAAGCGGCAGAATAATTCTTGCTGTTGCGCGCCATACCGTTCTCACGGAGCATAAGGAATTTACCCCGGGAGTTATCTGCTTTATATTCTCCGACGATGACGGAAAGACCTGGCAGAAGAACGAAACCGAGTTTCCCTGTCCTTTTGCAGGCAATCCCGACGGATATGAGGAGCCGGGTGTTTATGAGCTGCCCGACGGCAGGATATGGTGTTATATCAGAACAAGCCTCGGGTTTCAGTTTGAAAGCTTTTCGTCGGATAACGGAACAACATGGACTTATCCCGAGCCTAATCTGTTTTTCTCATCTGCATGCTCTCCGATGCATGTAAAGGATTGCGGCAGATATACCGTTGCGGTTTTCAATCCCGAGCCAGAACATCTTCTGCGGAAAGAAAGCGAGCCGTGGGGAAGAACGCCCTATGTTATTGCCGTGAGCACCGACAGGGGAATGAGCTTTAAAAAAGAACATGTATTCTTTCTTGAGGATGACCGCGATAACGGTTATTGCTATCCTGCGATAATCGAAACAGATAACGGTTTTCTTGTCGCGTACTACCACAGCAATGGTACCGATGTATGCCTTAACAGCACAAAGATGATCAAGATAACATATTCCGAGCTCGAATCGGTTTTATAATCAGCTGAAGATTGAAAAGCACTCACATGCGTGGGTGCTTTTTATGTGTAAAACATATCCTCGATGATATCTCTGACATGGATTGCTTCAACTCCGTTTTCGTTGAGTAGAGCGGCAAGCTTTTCGGCTTCTTCCTTTTCAGATGATAAGCAGGGAAATTCATATATACCGTCAGAGATTCCGAACTGCACGACGGTCTCGTTTTCAATAATAATCGTTCTTTTGGTTACAAAATACATCAAAAATCACCCGCATATGTTCCGCTATGTCACAATAATACAACTTAATGGGGTGAAAATCAACATTTTTATTGAAATAAATTATAAAATCGTTATCTTCAACAAAACAAAAAGCTGATATTTGTTGAAAATCGTCACATATATGTGATGAAAATTTAATTGTGTTGCCTTTGCGGTGATTCTTGACTGAAAACGGCGGGGGTGATATACTTTAAATATAATTAACATGTAAAAATAAGGAGATAAAATGTCAGTTAAGCTTATTGCATCGGATCTTGACGGAACACTTATGGCGCCTGACCATATGACCGTTACTCAAAGAACAAAAAACGCCCTGCTTGCGGCTCATGAAAAAGGAATTAAAATTGCCGTTGCAACGGGAAGAACGCTTCATTTTACTGATTCCGTAACCGCGCAGATTCCCTTTGCGGATTATGTTGTCAGTTCGAACGGAGCGGCGGTTTATGACCGAAATGCAGAAAAATATGTTTATTCTACTCTCATCCCGAATAAAGATGTTATCGAAGCGGTTGAATTTCTGAATACGCTTCCCGTTCATTATCATATTTATCTCAGCGGTAGAATTTATATTCAGAATTCGGCGATGGCTTTCACTGCCGATACGGGTCTGCCCGAGGCTTTTCTCAAGGATTTTCTTTCGCGCGTTGAGTTTTGTGACAGCCTGACGGAGGTTATCGGCAGCAGCGATGCCGAGGTAATTGATGTGTTCTCAATGGGTGAGCATGAAGAGAAAATAGTTGAGTTTTTTGAAAACAGAAAGCTTGTTATGACTTCAGCAGTAAGAGGCGAGCTTGCCGCAACTGCTGCAGGCGCTGATAAAGGAACGGCTCTGAGCGGTCTGAGCAGGGTTCTCGGAATAACCGCGGATGAGGTTATGGCTTTCGGTGATGCCGAAAATGACTGTCCGATGCTTGAATTTGCAGGTCTTTCCTTTGCTATGGAAAACGGCGGCGAAATCTGCAAGTCGGCGGCAAAGGCGGTTGCGCCGTCGAATGCTGTTGACGGTGTAGCTCAGATGATTGAAAAATATGTTTTATAATATGGGGGAATAATCATGGATATCAATAAAATTCTTTCTCGCTGCGACCATACTCTGCTTGCCGTTGATGCCACATGGGAGCAGATAAAGGGAATATGCGATGACGGCATGAAATATTCAACTGCGAGTGTCTGCATTCCCGCATCCTATGTCAGGCAGGCAAAGGAGTATGTCGGTGACAGACTTGCAATATGTACCGTTATCGGCTTCCCCAACGGCTATTCAACTGCCGATGTCAAGGCTTTTGAGGCGGCTGATGCCGTAAAAAACGGTGCCGACGAAATAGATATGGTTATCAATGTCGGCAATGTCAAAGACGGAAAATATGATGCTGTTCTTGCCGAAATAAAGGCTGTAAAAGCCGCTTGCTCGGGCAAAATATTAAAGGTTATCATCGAAACCTGCCTTCTTACCGACGAGGAAAAGATTGAAATGTGCAGAGTTGTAACCGAATCGGGTGCAGACTTCATCAAAACCTCAACGGGCTTCTCAAAGGGCGGCGCAACAAGAGAAGATATCAGACTTTTTGCCGCCAATATCGGTGAAAATGTCAGGATGAAAGCGGCGGGCGGAATCCGTTCGCTTGAAGATGCCGAAGATTATCTTGCACTCGGCTGCGAAAGACTCGGAACGAGCGCAATTGTTAAAATAGTCAAGAATCAGGAAGTTCAGGGATATTGATAAGGAGTTGAGCTTATGAGCAAATTACCCACACCGCATATCGCCGCAACCGAAAAGGATGCGTTTGCAAAAACAGTTCTAATGCCGGGTGACCCTCTGCGCGCTAAATATATCGCTGAAAAGTATCTCGAAAATGCCGTTCTTGTCAACAATACAAGGGGAGTTCAGGGCTATACGGGATATTATAAGGGCAAGAGAGTATCCGTTATGGCATCAGGAATGGGTATGCCGTCAATCGGAATCTATTCCTACGAGCTTTTTAATTTTTATGATGTTGAAACAATAATAAGGGTAGGTTCTGCAGGCGCAATCAGTCCCGCGCTTCATCTGCGTGATGTTGTTATCGGTATGGGCGCATGCACTAACAGCAACTACGCAAAACAGTATAATCTTCCCGGAACTTTTGCTCCGATAGCTGACTACGAAACTCTGAAAAACGCCGTTGAAGCCGCTGAAAGACTCGGCATAAAGGCGAATGTCGGCAATATCTATTCGTCAGACACTTTCTATGACGATGCATCGAGCCTTGCCGTATGGCAGAAAATGGGCGTTCTTGCAATTGAAATGGAAGCTGCCGCTCTTTATATGAATGCGGCAAGAAGCGGCAAGAAAGCGCTCTGCATATGCACCGTTTCCGATTGTCCGTTGACGGGCGGAGAGGAATGCTCCGCGCTTGAAAGAGAACAGACCTTTAACAAGATGATAGAAATTGCTCTGGAGGCGGCAGAATGAACAATACCGAGCTTATAACGCTTGCTCTTGAGGCAAGAGAAAAATCATATTCTCCTTATTCGGGCTTTTCTGTCGGCGCGGCTCTGCTTTGCAAAAACGGAAAGGTTTTTACGGGATGCAATATTGAGAATTCGGGCTATTCGGCAACAAACTGCGCGGAGAGAACTGCGTTTTTCAAAGCTGTTTCGGAGGGCGAAACGGAGTTTGAAAAAATTGCCGTTGTCGGCGGAAATTCAGATTCGGCTCCCGAAAGCTATTGCTCTCCCTGCGGCATCTGCAGGCAGGTCATGAGAGAATTCTGTGAACCCGATTTTGAAATAATAATTGCAAAGTCTGAATCCGATTATAAGGTTATGACATTGGAAGAGCTTCTCCCCATGAGCTTTGATAAAAGAGATTTCTGAGGTGAACCATGGATTTTAAATCAATAATTCAGAAAAAACGCGACGGCTTTGCTTTGTCAAAGGAAGAAATTGAATTCTTTGCTTTTTCTGCGGCGAACGAAACCGTTCCCGATTATCAGCTTTCGGCTATGCTTATGGCGATATTTTTCAACAGCCTGAATGAAGATGAAACTCTCTGGCTGACAGATGCAATGGCGCGTTCGGGTGATATGGCGGATTTGTCGGGTATCGAGGGCGTCAAGGGCGATAAGCATTCAACGGGAGGCGTCGGCGATAAAACAACACTTATTGTTGCGCCCGTTGTTGCCTCCTGCGGAGTCAGAATGGCAAAGATGAGCGGCAGAGGTCTCGGACATACGGGCGGTACGGTTGATAAGCTTGAATCAATTCCAGGTTTCCGCACATCTCTTGAAACCGAGGAATTTACAAATATTGTTAACAGCTGCGGTCTGTGTGTTGCGGGTCAGTCGGGCAAACTCTGCCCCGCCGATAAAAAGCTTTACGGACTGCGCGATGTTACGGCAACCGTCGATAACATGCCTCTTATCGCTTCAAGCATAATGAGCAAAAAGCTTGCAGGCGGAGCGGACTGCATAGTGCTCGATGTCAAGTGCGGCAGCGGAGCGTTTATGAAAGATGAAGCATCCGCAGTTCAGCTTGCTGAAAAAATGGTTGAAATCGGCAGGGGAGCAGGCAAAAAAATTGCCGCGCTGATAACCGATATGGATAAGCCTTTGGGCAGATATGTGGGCAATTCTCTTGAGGTTATTGAGGCAGCAGAAACTCTGAAAGGCAACGGACCCGAGGATTTGACCGAAATTTCCGTTCTTCTTTCAGCGAAGCTTCTCGAGCTTGCAGGCAAGGGAACATTTGATGAATGCAAGGCTCTCGCCAAATCAAAAATCGCTGACGGCTCGGCGCTTGAAAAGCTTGCCGGAATGGTGAGACTTCAGGGCGGAGACGAAGCTTATATTCTCAATACGGATTTATTCCCGAAAGCAAGGTTCAGCCGTGAGATTATTGCCGAAGAAAGCGGATATATTTCTGCGATGAACACCGAGGGAATAGGCTCGGTATGCGTTGCTCTCGGTGCAGGCAGACAGCGTGAGGAGGATGCGATTGACCCGAGCGCAGGCATTATTCTTGAAAAAAAGACGGGCGATTATGTTGAAAAGGGAGATTTGCTTGCAACTCTTTATTGTTCCGACGAATTGCTTTTTGATGCGGCTGAAAAACAGTATCGCAAGTCGGTAAAGCTTTCAGAAGAGAAACCCAAGAATATTCCGCTTCTTCTTCGGATCGTTGAGTAAATATGCACAAAAATACGCTGTGTTTTTTGGCTTGCCAAGGCTGTGCGTATTATGCTATAATTAATCGAATTTATAAATGAAAAGGAGATTTTTTCATGGGAAAATTAAATCAAATTGATAAAGCGGCAGAAAGCAAGGGCTCGCTTCTTGTAACAATCTGGCAGTTTGTCAAGTTTATCGTTGTAAGCCTTCTTGCAATGATAGTTCAGTTTGTTCTTCTTAACACCCTCAACCTTATCCCTGCTATTGCTGAGCTTTATAATCAGGATTTTGCATGGTGGGTATTCGTTTATCCCGTTGCAGTCGGCGGTCTCGGATATTTCATCGTAAGCAATGTTGCAAACATCATCGCTCAGATTGTTGCTTTCTTTGTAAACAAAGAAAAAACCTTCAATTCAGGCGCAAATGTTGCAGTTGCACTTCCCATCTACATAGTTTTCACAATCGGTCTCATTTTCTTCTCTGCATGGCTTAACCCCACTCTCAAAGAAGTTTTTGTTGGCTGGAATCTTGAAGAAGCTGCAGCAAAGAACATTGCAACAATGATTTGCTCCGCAGTTCAGTTCTTCCTCTATTTCCCCGTTGATAAGATTCTCTTCCATAAGAAGAAGGAAGAAAAATAATTTAATAAGCATTAAAAGCGGAGCTTCGGCTCCGCTTTTTTAGTGAATAATGAATGGTGAATAGTGAATAGTTTCGGGTGGGCTATGCCCACCCCCGATTTTTATTAAATATTGCTGTGAGTTTTTGGTGCTTTGTTCGTCTAAAGGGTGAAATGAGGTGATATTGTGGATAAAGGATATCTGAGTTATCAGCGGTTTCTTGGCGGAGATAAGCAGGGGCTTGTTGATATAATTGAGCTTTACAGCGACTCTCTTGCGGCATTTATCAACGGCTTTGTGCATAATGAGGCAACCGCCGAGGACCTGATGCAGGATACTTATCTGGAGCTGATAATCAAAGAATGCAGCTTCAGGGGTGAATCGCAGTTCAAAACATGGCTTTTTAAAATAGCGCGAAACAAGGCAATTGACCACATCCGCAAAAACCGAAAGATGATACCTGTTGACGATTCGTTTGTTTTCTGCCCCGATGAACATGACTCGATTGAGAAAAAGCTCAGCAATGCAGAGAGAAACAGAGCGGTTTATTTCGCAATGTCAAAAATAAATCCTCTTTATTCTCAGGTGCTTTATCTTTCGTTTTTTGAAGGTATGACAAATACCGAAATTGCTTCTGTTATCGGAAAAAGCAAAAGGCAGGTTGAAATGCTGATTTACCGTGCAAAGGATTCATTGAAAAAAGCTTTGGAAAAGGAGGGCTTTGAATATGAATAAGTACGAAATGAGAGCAGAATCGGTTCTTAAGAAAAAAGAAGAATATATGAAAAAAAGAGAAAAGAGAATTAACCGAACGGTAACAATTATTGCTTCCGCGGCGTGTGTGGCTGCCGTGATAGCGGTTGCCGCGATGTTCAGAAGCATTGTCCATCCGATTGATGTTTCGCCTGTCAACCCCACTTCAGGTACAAGAGTAACCGTTGAAATGACGGTTGCATCAGGGTATAAAGGCAAAACAATTTTTATTGACACAGAATCAAAGAATTACGATGGGTTTATGACGTGCTATGTCAATGATAATAACGAAGAAAACGTTCATAATGAACTTAATAAATTCGGTGTTATAGATAATGACGGAAATATCGTTGTTCCGCCCGTTTATGACAAGGCTTATGCTGTGGGAGAAAACTGCTTCATTGTTGAACGTTGGAACGCAGGCTCGGGAGAAGCGGCGCTTGTTGATAAAGACGGAAATATTATTTTTGATTATTTCAGGGGCAGTCTTCTTCCCGCTCATTATGGCAAAGAGGTTCGCGTGCTGATTGTTGACACTTTTGAAGGAAACGATTTTTTGATAGATACGAGCGGAAAAAGCGTTCTTGACATCGAATTTGAGGATATTTTCTGGGCGCAGACAACGGGCTGGGACGGATATAACCCGGACGAGACTATCAAGGGAATCAGCAACGGAAAATATTACCTTATAAATTATAAAGGCGAGATTGTGCATGTTTTCGGTGAAGAGCCGACGGTCAAGGAGTCTCTCGGTGAAGGATTTAATCTGACTGCATTATATCGGCGCAGGGATGGTCTGCTTTTCGGTGTAAGCAACGAAAACGGCGAAGAGATTATTCCTTGTGAATACCCTACGCTTTATTTCACGGGCGACAGATTTGTTTGCAGACAAGGCGATGAACAGGGCTTGGGTCCTGATGATGTTGTTGTAATCTATGATACACAAGGCAACATCGTTTGCGAGGGCGGAAAATTCAGCCTCGTTACCATTGATTACGGTGCAGAAACGGGTATCGGCGTTGATTTCAACGAAATCGAATGGAATGATGAAATGATGATGTCGTTAGGCGGAATATGGGTTATTGATAAAAACGGCAACAAGCTTTCCGATGAATATGACCGTATTGAAAAGAATCCCGACGGCACTTACACAGCTTATTATGACAACTCAGGCAAAAAGCATTTGCTTGATGCCTATGGCAAAATAATTGAATAATCCCAATCCATCTTTTTTCGGCGGAGCTTCGGCTCCGCTTTTTTTATAATTTTTTTCAACTTGTGGTTTTTAACATAGATTAACCACAATATGTTGTGATATTATTTCTACATTACCCGATTATTTTGTGTTTTTTATTTGAAGAGGTGGTTTTGTGAATATTCAGGGGCTTCAGAAGCTGACCCTGCTCGATTATCCCGGCAAAATGGCTTGTACGGTTTTTACGGGAGGATGCAATCTCCGCTGTCCTTTCTGCCACAATGCAAGTATTGTTCTCAATCCTTCGATTCAGGGGGAGCTCAGCACCGAAGATATAATGACGTTTCTGAAAAAGCGTCAGGGAATTCTTGAAGGTGTGGTTATAACGGGCGGCGAGCCGCTCATGCAAAAGGATATCGATGATTTTATTGTGCAGATAAGAACGCTTGGCTACGGCGTCAAGCTTGATACCAACGGAACATATCCCGATAAGCTCAGATCGCTCATTGATAAGGGTCTTGTTGATTATGTTGCAATGGATATCAAGGCGTCTCCTGCAGGCTATCCTCCTGCTGTCGGAATCGGCGGATATGATATTTCAAAAATTGCGCAGAGCGTTAACCTGCTTCTTGAGGGCAGGGTGGATTATGAATTCAGAACTACCGTTGTCAGAGAATTTCACAGCGTTTTCGATATGAAAGAGATCGGTGAATTCATAAAGGGCGCAAAACAGTATTATCTTCAGGCTTTCAAGGATTCGGGCGAGCTTATCGGCTTCGGGCTTTCGGGCGTTGACAAAAAAGAAATGGAAGAAATGCGTAAAATAATGCTCGCTTATGTCGGGAAATGTGAGCTTCGCGGAATATAATTTCCGCCCCATTGTAAAAACACCCAAAATATTGTGCCCATATAGTGCAGTTTTAACAAACTTATCAAAATACACACAATATATTGTAAAATCCATTGACAGAACCACAATAATTTGATATCATCTAAAAGCTGCCGCTATGCGGTATTTTGTTGAATACGAATTAATTATGTCGAAATAATAATTGATATATATATTTAATGAAAGGAACGAGTTGCATGTATCAGGTAATTAAAAGAGACGGCAAAATTGCTGATTTTAATATCAGCAAAATCGCTGAAGCAATCAAGCTTGCGTTTGAATCAAAAGAAAAGCAGTATCATCCCTCAACAATTGATTTCCTTGCGCTCAAGGTAACGGCAGACTTTGAACCCAAAATTGAAAAGGATCTTATCGCTGTTGAAGATATTCAGGACAGCGTTGAGCAGGTTCTTATTCAGGCGGGCTATGCAGATGTTGCAAAGGCTTATATTCTTTACAGAAGACAGCGCGAAAAGCTCCGTAACCTCAAGTCAACAATTCTTGACTATAAGGATCTTGTTAACAGCTATGTTAATGTTACAGACTGGAGAGTTAAAGAAAACTCAACCGTAACATATTCTGTCGGCGGTCTCATTCTCAGCAACTCGGGCGCAATCACAGCCAACTACTGGCTTTCCGAAATCTATGATGACGAAATTGCAAATGCTCACAGAAATGCTGACCTTCATATCCATGACCTTTCCATGCTCACAGGTTACTGCGCAGGCTGGTCTCTCAAGCAGCTTATTCAGGAAGGCCTCGGCGGCGTAACGGGCAAGATTACATCCGCTCCCGCAAGCCACCTTGCAACCCTCTGCAACCAGATGGTAAACTTCCTCGGAATCATGCAGAATGAATGGGCAGGCGCACAGGCTTTTTCATCATTTGATACCTACCTTGCACCTTTTGTTAAGGTTGATAATCTTTCATATGATCAGGTTAAAAAGTGCATTGAGTCCTTTGTTTTCGGTGTAAATACACCCAGCCGCTGGGGTACTCAGGCGCCCTTCTCAAACATCACTCTTGACTGGACTGTTCCTGCTGACCTTGCTGAACTCAATGCTATTGTCGGCGGCAAGGAAATGGACTTCAAATATAAAGACTGTAAAGCCGAAATGGATATGATTAACAAGGCTTTCATTGAGATTATGATTGAAGGTGATGCTAACGGCAGAGGCTTCCAGTAAAGTCGGATCGTAGCCATGTCGTTCTGTGAGCCAAGGAGTTGGGAGCTCTA
>JAZPXO010000002.1:0-116520 GCA_045543735.1 Acutalibacteraceae bacterium | reverse complement strand
GAGCTTCAAGGTTGTTTTTAAGGGTGGTAAGGGGATCGTTTGTTCCTGTTTCTTCCCATGTGAACTGATTGGGAAGAAGCATCTCATCGACAACGCCCTTAAACATATCGTTAAGCTGTGTAACGAGAGGCTGAGTTCTGTTGTATGTATATTCGGAAACAACATAGTTGGTATCAACAAGCAGATAGAGTTCGCCGCCGTCTGCCTGATTTGATTCAACGGCATTTCTGATTGTGGTTTTGAGTTCACTGTTAAGAAGAGGAACGATAAGTTCATTGAGAACAGAGAAGATAACTTCATCAACAACTCTGTATGAGTTGTCGGTTGCAAGATTTACGGTGAAGCCGGGAAGTATACCTTCAAAGCCAACTTCCAATGCTTCGGGGCTGTCGGGTTCTGCACCGATCTGATGGTCGAGAGCATACTGTGCGATGCTGTCAAGAGTTGTGCCGTTAGGCATCGGAACTTCATTAACGGGATGGAGGACATCCCAAAGAGTTTCTTTAAGGAACTTGGGAACATCGTCAATGATAACTCTGAACTCGGGAGGCAGGAAACCTTTGAGGATACCCCAGTTGAAGTTCTTATTAACAATGTTAAGAAGACCATCTTCTGCACAACCTGCAAGGTATGCAACCAAGCTTCTGATAACATCCATATCAGTAGTGGGAGAAGCGCTTGAACGGCGAATGGTAGCAATCTCACTTCTGGAGTCCTCAAGTACGCCGAGGTCGCCAACGATGAGGTCGCCGAACAGCCAGTTACCTGTAAGAGAGTAAATGGAGTCGAGCGCTGCATCTGTTGAGCGAAGGTCAATGCTGCCGATAAGAGGAATATCAATGTAGATATCTTCTTTCTGAAGCATAACATCAAGCTGGTCAAGAAGGATAGAAGCCTTCTGTTCAAGTTCAAGCTCAACTTTGTCAATCGAGTTGTACTGGTCTATAATCGCTGAATCGAGATAATCAGCGTGATATGCTGATGCTGCGACGGACATGGTTCCAAAAATCATAATCGCTGACATAAGCACAGCTAATATTCTTTTAGCTTTTGACATAAGAGTTTCCTCCTTTTTAAATTTCAAAGAAATTGTTTTATCAACAAAAATTTTATACCGTCCATCTATTTAAAATCGATAAAACTTATATTTTAGTTTTTCTGGGTGAAGTAAACTTTGTGAATGAATAAGAATGAGCGAGTTTGAAATCAAATCTCACCCCTATTTGAATTACAGAACCCGCTCATTCACAATTGTTTACCATTGCTATCACATCCTTTCCGGTGTTGCACACATATACAAATTAAACTTGTATGACCATGAACAGTACAGTAATCCATTCATAGTGTTGCATTCACATTCGTTTAATTTATATTTAAGTTAAAATAATTTTTAAAATTAGTATGTTGCGGAGGTGTATACAACATATTAATTTACGAAGTCAATGTCAGCCACAAATGCATCTGCAGCCGCAACATTGGAAAGACCGCCATCTTTTGATGTAAGGGTTATCATCAACACTCTTTCGCCTACTTGTATCAAATAACAATATGCATCGAGCTGTGAACCGTCATCATCGTTTACTGTCATTGCAAAACGTTTCATCGGTATACTTTTAATAGTTACATCTTCAATTGTACTTTTGGCAAGGCCTTTAGATTCAACATACCTATATGTATCGGAAACATATTCATCAAAATCGGTAACGAATTCAGTCTTGTCCATAATGTTAAACTGAATTGTTCCTTGTTTATTTTCAAGCATGGGATTTGTATCATTAGACTTCAACTCAAAGTCATCGGGGATTTCCAAGTCATATGCAGGTGCCATTAACTTGTCATCCTGAACGATGAGATAATCATCAGTTATTACTTCTGTCACATCATTGCCGTCAGCATCCGTTGCTGCTACGATGAGATTGCCGTTGTCATCCGTTACTCGTCCGCCATCTTCTGCAGTAATCATTTCATATGACTTACCGTCTGAACTGATAACCTGCGGTCCTGAAACTTTACAAGAGGAAAGTGCAAGAATAGCTCCGACAAGCAAGAAAATTGGTACTACACGTTTCATAAAAATCCTCCTTTTTGATATTCGTTGAGTATTTGCTACTTACACTTTATGCAAGAATTTTTTTGATTTCAATAGTTTGAACAAAACTGCGGTTTTAGGATGCAATATTACTGGTTGACAACGAAATTGTTGCCGCTTTTTAGAAAGTGCACAAGATTAGATTAGGGGTTCTATAGGACAAAAATATTCAATTTATGTGCTTGGAAAATTCTTTATCATATTTATATGTTTTTGAAAAGCATTACAAGAATTATATGATTGTTTAGGTTATAACTAATATCTGTTTCACTTAACGAATCTGAAACAATTCCTTAATGTTCTTATATAGCAAATTATTATTTTAACTATTACTTTATGGCAAGACACTCTTAAGTTTGATTTTTTGAAACACCAATCAACTATGTGCTATAGTGTTTTCGTTTAAAATCAATAGAACTTTGATTCGTTTTTATTTATATGCAACACATAAAGACAACAAAGAGAGGACATATTTAAACACAAAACAACATATTTCTTTGGTTGAAAATATAAAGCAACTGCCCACACAAAATTTAACTTGTGCGGACAGTTGCTTTATATGAATTTATTGCGGTTGGTTAATGAACATAAAAGCAAAAATAATTAATACAAAATATATTTTTTACATAACTTATGTATGCTCTAACAGTGAAACTAGCTAAAGTGTTCTGCAGATAAATATTTCCACAAATAATAGAGATAGTTATTATTTCTGTACGTCATCACTTTTTACGACAGATTTAGAAGAAAAGCTCCAAAATATTAGGTATGCTCTCATATTCACTATATTTATCATAATAAGGTGTAATACAGCGATTAAATGGATTACCTTCTCCATGATAGCTTGTAGAATCACTGTCTATTAAAACAACAGTTTTACCTGAAATAATAGCCTTATCGAATCTGTTAAATTCTTGAGAGTTTTGAGGTTCTAAATTCAAAATCATATACGTTCCTTTTTGAGGCTTATAAAAATCTTCTATGTCCGAATTGGCTAGAACTCCAGTGACAAAACCATAACTTTCTTGTTCAACTGAATACATAATATAATTTACCATTTTTATAATTCTTATATCAGTTGGCTCAAGTTCTGTAGGTGTGCCTTGGTTGTATAATATTGCTTTTGAAATTGTTGGAAAATCTTCTGCGTATGGTTCAAGTTTTAAAAAACTGATTTCTGTGGTTGTTTCAACAACTATATCAGAATTTGAGCTTTGGGTATCGGTTTGTGCAGTTGTCTCAACAACTAAATTAGAATTTAATACTTTTGTATCAGTATATGTGTTTATATGCAATTTAGGAGTTGTTACAGTTTCACCAGATATGATTAATGTGCTTGAGCTTGTTGACATACCTGTAATGGGGTAAGTCTTTGAAGGGAAAATATTATTTTTGGAGAATGTAATTCCCAATAAAGCTATTATTAAAATTAAACATATCAATGGAATGACTCTTTTCATAAAGCATCCTCCCGATTATATATAATTTTTTTGGATAAGATAATCATAAACAATTTCCATTGTTATTTTGTTAGGTAAGTTTTTATCAATTACTGAACCGTTTCTGTAAATATTCCATGGTTGAGTTGCATATGTATTTGGATATGCGGGTTCAAAATAAGTGTCGCCGCCTACAACATTATAACGACAACCAACAACTACACCATTAGAATCAATTTTTCGGCTTAATGCACAAGCGAAATTATCTTTACTAGAACCTGTATTTCCTGCAACTGAACAAGATGTAATAATTACACAGGAAACCTTATCGTTTTTTTTCAAGTTATTCATTTGGTCTGTAGTAAAAATAGCTTGTTGTGGATTGCTTTCATCGTAAATGCCATTTGGACCACCATGGGTATGTATAATTACATATTTGGAGTTTAGGTTGTTCCATACATCTACAAAATTTTGGGGTGTTGTTGCAATAACAGTACTGCTTTTTGCACTGGCAGCTTTTCTTAAAGTCTCTCCCATCGTTTTCGAACTATTCATCCAACCATCTTTATCTATACTTAAAACGCTTACTGTACTGTTTGAAAACAAAGAAGAAATTGCTGATATTATATATGATATTACTTTTTTGATTTTGCTGAACCAGTTATTGCCAGCCGGATCCAAATTATCAATAGGATTATTACCGCAATAAGCAAATGGGTTATAAGAAACTTCTGATTCAGTTGCACCAATATAATTTACATTATCAGAATTAATAAATCTTCCGATCTCAGGATCGTAATATCTTGACTGAAGATAGTACATCTGAATATCACTGTCATAGTAATAACTGCGATATCTGAAGGGATTGAGTTCACCGATTACAGTGTTCGAACCAGTAATAGAAGTTACTTTACCCCAAGCATCATAGGTGTAATTTGCAACAATGTTTCCATCAGTATCAGCAACACCAACAATGTCATTGGTTGAATTTTTGATATAAATATAGTTGTTACTGTTGTATTTGAAACCAACAACTTCTCTATTTGCATCATAGAAGAAATGGAGTTTTGTAATGCCGTCTGTCTGTTCTATGATATTTGTGCCATCAAGATAGTACGAAGTTGTAATACCGTTTGAAGTCTTGCTAGTTCTAATACCATCTTCATTGTAAGTATAACTGATATCACCAAAAGAAGCAAGTTGTCTACCCATTGTCCAAATCAATGTATTACCCATATAGCTAGTCGGGTTACCGACTGCATCATAAGCAATTGACTGGCCATTGTAGTTTACCAGTTTATCTTTCCAAATTTCATCATAAACATATGTATCGGTGCTACTTTCAACCAAAGTATATATTTTTTCGCTGTTCTCGTCAACAGTTACAGAGTACTCTTTCTTCGCAAGAATATTACCTCTGTCATCATATGTGTATTCATACTTGGTTGTTGATGTTTCAGAAGAAACCAACTGTTCCTTGTTGTCATAGGTATAGGTGATTGTTTCACTTGTTTCTACAGTTCCATTCTCATCCTTTGTTGTAATGGCTTCAGTTGTAATGTTTCCATTATCATCATAAGTATAACTGTAGACTTGCGAAACATCGTTGAGTGTATTTTCGAGATCCAAGATAAGTTTGTCTGAGTTGTAATCGTATGATGTTGTAAAACCTGCGGTTGTAATCTTCGTTAAATCATCATTGACATAGGTATATTCCTTTGTGAAATCGGTTATTCCGTTGGTCTTGAAAGTGTCTTTGTTTTCTTCTGTAACAAGGGTATAAATAACATCATCAATTGTTGTAACTACACCATTGAAGCTATCAGTAACATCTTCGTCTTTAGATACACGTTCTATTGAATAGATAAAATTACCATTAAGTTCGCTAACGGTTAGTTTGCTATCTTCGATAACCTTTTTGATGTTGCTCACATAGTCAGTAAGCTCAGTCCACTCTTCTGTAACCTCGCCATTTTCATCGGTAGTCTCAAAATATTCATAACCGTACTTCGTTTCTTCGCCGAGTTTTATGGCTGTGACTTCACCATCATCACTGTAGGTGTATACAACACTCTGACCGTTGCCATAGTTTGAAGTTAATACTTCCTGTTCAACAGTTGAGGAATATGTATAGTTGACAAGCTGACCGCTTTCTGAACTTGCTGTGAGAATACTTCCAAGAGTGTTATAAGTGAAAGTATAGCCGTTAAAAGTATGCCCTGTTAAATTGCCGTATGCATCATAGGTATAGCCTGCAACTACTCCATTGGGATTTGTTCTTGAAATGAGATTACCGTTTTCTGAATAGGAATAAGTAGTTGTTTCTCCATCTTCAGTTATAGTAAGAACATTATCTTTACCATCATATGTGCATGCCGTTATTTTACCGTCATCATTAACTGATATTGTTCTGCCGAATACATCATATACTGTTTCGGAAACTGTTTCATCAACTTCTCCGGCATTTGTTGTCACCTTAATCAACTGACACCATGGATCATATTCATAAGAGACTGAAGTGATATCAGATGTTGTTTCTACTAAACTTGTATCAGCGTTCTCTGTGTTTGTATATATAGTTGTAATATGACTTGTAACATTACCATATCCGTTATAAGTATATGCTTCGCTATGAGAGTGATACCAATCATTATTAATCCACTGATAGTCAGTTTGAGTTGCCAAGCTTTCCTTATCATTATATAAATATACAGTCTTTTCTTGGTTGATAAATGTTTCATCAACTCTCTTTTGATAAACTTCCTCGGTAACATTTCCGTTTGTATCGTAAGCATAGGTTGATTTTTCTACTGCAACAGTTTCAGCCTGTTCAAAAGTAGGTTCCTCTGTAACTGTTAAAGTTCCTGCTTTAACAAATAAAGTTTCAGTAACATTGTTTTCATTGTTATAAGCATAGAATGTAAGGTTACCGTCATCATCTTCTGCATAAATCGGATATTCTTCATAGTGTTTTCCTGCTTCACCAATAGGTACGGTTATTACATATGCGACCTGAGAAAAGGTATCTGTTGTGATTTCGCTTGAAATATTATTGGGGTTATATATCGCATCATCAGAAAAACTGTAAAGTTCGTTTGATATTGCGAAACCATCTGCATAATACCAAACATCAGTTATACCTTTACTATCAGAAACAGTTACTGTACCAACATTACTCGGCGTCTCCTCATTATTATTTGCAGCAGTATCGTTGTAAGTATATTTAACAAAAGCGCCATTAGGCTGAGCAATTTTCTTTACTCTGCCATCAGCAGAATAAGTGATGGTTTCATCTTCATTAGTTGTAAGAAGTCCGTTAGTGTATCCGTAACTATAATTGTTGTTTGCAGCATCTGTAAATGTTATCAAATTATCGTCTAACCACTGATACTGAACATTCTTTGATAATGTTTGATTTGTTTCAGAATCGAATCTTGAAGCGGAAATATAGATAGGTTTTCCTCCGCTTAATCTTACGATGTTAGTATTACTTGCTTCATCGGTGATATAGATATTATTACTTGCCCATGAATATGTTGCTGTATTGTAGTTGTCTTTAACAATTGCAAGTTTACCATTTTCGTTGAAATAACATTCAAGTTCACCATAAGGAACGACATATGAATAATCTGTTTCACGAAGAGTTCCTTCTTCAACCTTAAGTTCCTCACCATAAGCGGAAACATATTTTCCTTCATTATTGATAATATAATAATGCTTATTACCGTAGAAGTCAGTAAATATATAACCGTTTCTATATTCAGCAATATTAGCATCAAAAGTAAAGAACCAACCGTTTTCACTGCTGTATGTACGGTCAAATCCTATAGGAAGAACGCCTTCACCGAGAGCAATGTCGGTATATGATGTCGTATATTCGCCAATGTCACTTTCAAGAATAAGAGACACTTCTTCGCTAATATTACCTGCGACATCACAAGTACGGGCATAAATGGTTGTATCATATGTACGAATTACCGAAAGTGGTTCATCTTCGTAATCAATCCATTCACCATCGCCGAGCTTGTATTCAAGGTGTTCTGCAGTATCTGTATCTTCATTAAAATCTACCGAATGCATGGACATATAGACAAGTCCATCTTCTTCATAAAGGTTGGGAACTGCAGGGGGATTATCGTCATATGATTGAGTAATATTAATAGTTTTAGTAACCGTATCTGCGGTAACTGTAATATCACATTCCCTTGCAGTTGCAGTATTATTAACATATGATTCTATTTCAACTGCAGCATTGCCTGCTCCTGTAGAAGGAGTAACTATCAGCCAATTAGGTAATTCTCCAAAAGACCATACCGTATTTGATTCAATACTGATTGTTTTTTTAATCTGTCCTACATCAAAACTCAATGATGTTGTGTCTAATGTAAGATAGGGGTCAGCACCGTACTGGGTAACAGTTATTGAACCTATAATTGTAGTTCCCATTTTTACGGTTACTGTTCCAGTTCTATCTTCAACGGATGTGTTTTCGGTAACTATAATTTTGTTTGTACCAACACCAGTTCCTGATGTTGAGCTTAATGAAATCCAATCTGCATTAGAATAAGCAGTCCAGTTGCTACCAGTTGTTATTGTAAACGAAGAACTTTCTTTTGCCTGACTATCTGTATCCCAAGTAGAAATACTTACAGTCGGTGCTGTGTAGTTAATATACATTTTGGGATAATTACTTGAATCTGAAGCCCTCGAAGAGTGAAAATCAACCTGTGTTTTGGTAGATTCATTTGAAGAAGCTAGCATTATACCATTGTTAACACCACCACCAAGCCAACGCCTTGCCGCACTTGTGATATTAAATGAATAACTTGTCCTACTTGAACTAGCAGAAATGGACGATAAACATGAATGTCCACTGCTATAGCCGTTATTGGAATTGTCATATGGTTGGTTATCCCAAGAAATGCTATCTGGACTCCAATAGTTTACATCGTAACAATCATAAGCACGAATATATATATCGCTAGCACCCAATGCTTGAAAATAATAATCCTGCGTTAACTTTAAATAAGCACTATTAATATAGCTTCCTGCAGGAATGTTTGAGGGTAAAGTTGGCTTTATATATGTTCTAGTGAGATTTGTAAGATTTCTACCCACACGAAGTTCTTTCTTTACTCTTGGAGATCCGGAATAAGTCCCTGTGATAACAAAAAGATCATCAAACGACATATATATTGTCGGATCTATTATAACAGGAAACTTTCTTTGTGACGAGTTTATCCAAGCCTCACTCGCTTGAAGCGTTAAAACATGTTTACCGCCTTTTTCAACAAGTGACATTTCAATGTCTGTACTTTCCGTTTCATTAGCATCGTACATATATGGAGCTTCAATATAGAATATTGTTTCATTTGTATCTTTAGGATCAACCAATCTAATTGAATTGTCTTCATTAACAATAGGGACAAGTTCGCCAAAATCCATATCAAAACTGTATATGTATTCGTCTTGTTTTTCATACACTACAATATTTTCTTTTATGCTATTGGTTGTAACAACATACTCCAAATCGGCATTACCGAAAACATCTTCATACACAATAGCTCCGGTTTGATTTTCAACAGCCATTACTTCGTTATTGTATGTAGTTATTTCGCCTGCCTTTGAAACTGAATCAGTTGATGCAGTCATTACTTCCTGATTTGAAAGTGCTTGATTTATCTGTACATTGGAAGATAAATCCTTAGCATCATCAACAACAGTTGCGGTTTTATTTAAGGAAACCTTTGCTCCTTGGCTTACTCCGAAGTTTATGGTATGTCCTTTGTTTGTTGCTGAAACCTTTTGACCGTTTGAAAAGCTTTGAGGAATTCTTACATCCATTGCCCCTGACTTTGGTGTATACATAGCTTTTCCCGAAGTGCTTCTTACATCAGAAGTAAGCTCCAAATTGTTGTTGATTTCTTTCCATTGTCCGTTTTCTTTGTAATGAACAGGTTCGGAATATGTAGCAACGATATAAGAACCGTCCTCACAAAGAAAATGTTTGACATATTCTTCACGAAGATCATTTACTTCTCTAACAATCTTTGATGTCATTTCTTCATGAATAGTGGCTTCAACCATAGTACCCTTATCCGAAGCCAATGTGTTTTGGGCTAAGACTGGCATAGCTATGGAACAAGTCGTAAATATTGTTATAATTGCAAGAAAAATTGATAAACTCTTTTTAAAGGTTTTCATTTTTACACTCCTTTTTAGTTGTCATCTAGATATTATTTTGCCTATCAAACCTTTGAGCGAAAAATCGTATCCTCCCGAAACGCTTCTGGCCTTTATAATTGAATACATATCGCTTTTGCCAAGTGATTTTGTGGGAATACTCTCAATTTTCTCAATGAGTTTTGCAAAGGTTTCCGTTTGCTCCGTCATAAGGTCAATATCAAATTTTTCCATTTCATGTGTATCGCTTACAACGCAGAGATAATACGGCGCGGGAACAAGACTGATTTCAGGAATCCGCATAGTAAAGAAATTCTGTCCCTCACCGAAATGCAGGGCGTTGTGCCCTCTCAAGGTCATTGTGCGGATATTTTTTCGTTCCTTAACGGTATCAATATAAAGCTTATCCATAAAGTAATTGCCTGTATAGACAAGTTCAACCTCCGGATTGCCTGTGTATTTGTATTCGCCGTCAATGTCACGCCATTCCTTACATCCAAGATGTTCTATTGTGAGATTTGCAACACATTTGAAGTGGTCTTTCTTACCGTCCCAAAGCTCACGGTGCATTGCAAGCCAGCGTGAAGCCGATTGAAACGCACCTGTTCTTATGTCCTCAAAATGAGGCAAACGAAAATGGCCGGTTGTAAAAACGAAAATATGTGTTCTTTCAAGCGGTTGCTCATTCAAATTTTTCACAAGCTGCAAAAGAGCAATCGGACCGTTTTCTTCTACACAGTTTGTACCGTCAGTGTGAGTGTTTACGATAACACATTCTTTTTGATTTTTGCCCTTTATTATGCAATAAAAGCTTTCGGTAAATGCTTTTTCTTCAATTTCTGCTTCGAGTACAAATCTTACCTTTTTGTGCTGCTTTGCTGCCTCAGTCAAACGCTTACCGTTGGTTTCGTTCACCCAAAGCATAGGTATATTCTGATAATCCGCAATAAAAGAGAGGTACTGACCCTCTATCATATCGTCGTGCAACCCTTTCCATATAAGAATAACCGCCTTTGCCTTTGAAAGCTTTGAAACAATTCCGTAGAAGCATTGAACAAAGCTTGTGATAACAGGCCCTTCGTATTTCTTTTCAAGAACCACATTTTCGGGATAACTTGTGCGTTTGTCAAATGCAATTTCACTCGGCAGAAAATTGATATTCGCAACATTGAAAACTGCAATTTTACCCTTGGTTTTTGGAATATCCTTTATGCCGTCAACATAAACAAGCTCTTCGGTTATTCCGTCGGCAGAGGTTTCACCCGAATAAGGATAAGCCGACGAAACAGGAATATTGATTTTTTTATCACCGTCGATTATTTCGATAGATGAGCGCTTTTCTTCCCAACGTCTGAAATAAAACGGGTCACTAAAAATCGGAATATTCATATCTTCAATTTCGCTTTTTAGCCAGTTGATAAAATCCGTGTGACCTTGACTTCCTGTAAGCCTTGTGCCGAAAGAATTCATTTTCTGCATTCCTGCAAGCAATCCCTCTTTTGAAACAATAAAATTCATTGTTATTCCTTTCTATAAATTATGATGATATAATAATTATGATATGGCGACCCTTTGGTTGAGCAAAGAATCGCCATAAACACAATTAAATTAGAACAGAATTATTTTATTATAAATGTCCGGTTGTCAAAAATTTTTCAATAGCATAAAAGAACATTTCGGGCGCAAGCACAAATGCCTGAATAAAACCAGAAATAGGCCAAAGTATTGCCAAAAAAGCTTGAATTATTGTCATAAATTAATTCTCCTTTTTTATTTTAGGATTGTTTCGTTGGTGTCTAAAATTAGAGTTGAAAGAACTTGTTACATAATATGTAATTTAAGTATCAAGAACTTGATTCTGATACATAAATAGAAATAACATTTTCGTAATCATACCAATTGTCACCAGATTTTACAGAAATATTGTATATATTTTCACCTATATACGAAGCTGAAGGATAAAACCCTATATCCCAAATAAGATTATCACCTTCTTCAACTACCTCATTTACATATATACCATTAGGGACTAAATTCATAGTTCGATCAATACTTGTGTTTTGAAGATTGATTTCTGATACGGTTTTGTCTGTTATTATTGTAAAGCTAATGGTGTTTCCATAGGTAACATCGGTTTGCTCAGCTGTTATGCCCTTGAATGGAGAATTCAATTCTGTAATTTCTTCGACAATTTCTCCGTCTTCTATAATATACAAACTCGTATCTTCAATATCGGTTGTTGAAGAGATTTCGGCAACAAGTGTCTTTCCGGGATTTACTACTATGTCATTAAATGTTTTGACTTCTAACGGTTCAACTATGCCAACTGTTTCAATAGCAAAAGACATCATTCCGTAATCATAAGATTCTATATAAGCATCTACCGATTCGTATCCATATGGAATTAAGAACACTTTTTCGCCTTCTTCTGTAATCCATGATACAATTTCGTCACCATATGCTGAATTGTTTTCGACGGATTGAGTATGAATGACATCTTCATTTTGGCTTTCAAAAGCAACTATGTCTCCTGAATTATTGTACAACGTTACACTAACAGGGCATTTGATTTTCAGCAGCTTTGGAAGAAAACCTCTAGCAATGTTCTGCGTTGCTATATCGTTCAGATCAGATTCGCTAATTTCTTCTACAGGAACACCTATTTTTGTTGACAAATTGGTCATCCATGAAAGATAGACACCCATTATGTGTCCACCGAGACCAATCCACTCAGTTTCAAAAAGAGGAAGAAAACTCTTAATAAACGGCATGGTGAAATAGAAATCTTGACCATATCTAAACCATTCATTAGTATTCCATTTGTTGATATCAAATGAATGAGGCACAAAAGTTACGGTATCATTATTGTTTAGAATGTTAAAAATGTTTTCGTATTCTATTTTTTCGTTTCCATCAATTGCACCATCCAACACATTGGGGGTTCCAAATGTATAACTATATACATCGTTGATTTGAGGAGCTTCATTTTCATTATAAGAGCAGTATTCACAATTTGCTCCATCACAGCTGTTGAGATGTGCAGCGGTCAGATTAGCGATTGCGGCTCCAAGGCTATGACCAGTAACAAGAAATACGGCATTGTTTACATTATATCCTGTACAACCAAGACAACCTTCACCTAAACATCCATCGCAGTCACTGGTGTTTTCAGTTCCATTATGAAGAGAATCAAGCACCATATTACAGCCATCTGTAAATTTTTCATAATCAAAACCAATTTGTGTAGCAAAATTCATAATCCAGTCTTGAGCTGTTTCTGAACCTCTAGCAACAATTACTATCAAAGGTCTTTCAGTTCCATCTTCACTTGTTATTGTTCTTTGAGCTATAATATGGGCAGCTTTGTCACTGTTTCCATAGTTGTATGCATATGTATAAAAACCATACTGTTCCAACTCTTCTTGAGCTGTTTTATCTGTATTCATAACCGCTCCAGGAATTACTTGAGCAACTCCATCTACAATGGGGTTATATGCATAATTGCTTAATTCCATTGACCAAGTTGCAAGAGCATGGTTGTATTCAGAAGAGTCCTTTTGAACAAATTCTCCCAAATCGTTAACTTTGCTAAAATAATTTGATATTTTATCAAGCTGTTTAACAGTTACAGGTTCATTAATTGAACCAGCACAAATGGTAATATTGTCCTCATTTGTAAAATTGCCCTCGTTTTTACCAACAATTATGTTTACAGATTGGTTTCCTGAGCCAGAAGATGGTTCTGCTGTAATCCAATTGGGAGTTGTAATTGTCCAGCTAGTATTTGAATTAACAGAGATTGTTTTTGTACCACCGTCACTTTCAAAATTCAAGCAGGATGTATCCACAAACAAATTCGGTGCCGAACCAGATTGGGTAACATTAATTGTTCCAATAATGGTGTTGCCCATAGTGACAGTTACAGTGGCGGTTCTTTCGCTAGTGTTTGGATTTTCCGATGTTTTCATCTTGAATCCTGAACTTGTTTTATTAGTGATTGTAAGCCATGACTGATTAGATGAAACTGTCCAACTTTTACTTGCTGTAACTTCAACTACAGAACTTGTTGATGCTTGTGAATCAGTATACCAACTTGTCTGGCTTACTCCCGGTGTTGAATATGTAAACCAAATGTCCGGATGATTTGCAGAGTCTGATACACGAGATGAATATAAATCGACTTGAGTTTTAGTGCTTTCGTCTGATGAAGCTAACATAAAACCATTATTAACACCGCCGTCAACCCAGCGCTGAACAGCCTCAGTGATTGTAAATGTATAATAGCTTGCACTATCACTAGCCGTTTTTGAAGCAAGCCAAACTGCACCGGTTGTTGATTTGTAACCATTATCCGAGTTGTTAAACGGCTGATTGTTCCAAGAAACTTCGTGAGACTTCCATGTTGCTACATTGTAACAATCATAAACACGAATACTTATATCATCAGCAAAAGGAGCCTGATAATAAGATTTTTGATATAACGTTAAATATGCACTATGAACTTTACTTCCATTAGGGATATTGGTGGGCATTGTAGGTTTGATATATGTTCTTGTAAGATTTGTAAGATTTCTGCCCACACGAAGTTCATTCTTTACTCTGGGAGAACCCGCATATAAACCATCAATGACAAAAACGTCATTAATATCCGAATCTGAAAGATAAATTGTTGGATCGATTACCACAGGAAAAGCTCTGCTTTCGTCGTTAATCCATTCTTCGCTGGCTACAAGTGTCAACAGATATTCGTCACCGTTTTCTTCAAGAGTCATTTCGATGTCGATACTTTCTTCGTTGTTTGCATCATACATATATGGTGCTTCAATCCAAAAAACAAAATTTTCAGGATCGCTTGGTTCAACAAGGCTTATTGAACCATCTGTGTGTGTAACAGGAAGTAAGCCTTCAAAATCCATATCAAAGCTATAGGTGTATTCAGTTTGAGGCTCGTAAACAACGATGTTTTCTTTAATGCTGCTTGATGATACAATATATTCCAAGTCGGTATTCGGAAATACATTGTTAAAGGTTACAGCACTGGACTGGTTGTCTGCCGCCATCATTTCCTCGTTATGTTTTTCAGCTACATCAGCGGCAGACAATTTTTTCGATGTTAAAGTTTTAGTGCTTTGCTCAATGGCAATGTTTTTAACTTCAGTATTGGAAGATAATGATTCAACATCAACAACTGAAGCTGACTTTTTTAAAGAAACATTATCTTGGTTGGCATTCAAGCCGAAACTAATTTCATAGCCTTTGTTCTTGGCAGTAATCTTCTGTTCGTCGGAAAAATCTTGAGGTATACTTACATCCAAACCTCCGGCTTTGGTTGTATAGGTAGGTTTGCCCGACTCACTCAAAGTTGTTCGGTCAAGAGATAAGCTGTTATCAATTTCTTTCCATTCACCGTTTTCTTTGTAGTGTACGGGAGCAGAGTATGTAGCTGCAATGTAAGAACCATCTTCGCAAAGGAAGTGTTTTACAGATTCCTCTCTTAATTCTGTTACTTCTCTTACGATTTTTGCATCCGCTTCTTCAACGAGCATATCCTGAACTGCGAGAGATACAGGAATAGCACTGAACAAAAGAATGGTTGCAAGAATGAACGAAAAAATGCGTTTGATGTACTTCTTTGTTTTCATGATATAGTCCTCCTTTTGATTATTTTGGAACTTCTTCCTTTTTTAACTTATTATAAAATTTTAGGTGTTTCAATAGTTCGAGCAAAACTGCGGTTTTAGGATGCAACATTACTGATTGACGGTAAAAATTTATTGATTTATAATATAATTAAGTAAGAATGTCTATTTATTATATTTGTAGTTTTAATAAAGTTAAGGAGTAAATAATATGAGAATTTGTATTTGCGATGACAATGAAGTAATGCATCAGGAAATAAGAAAGTGCCTGCAACCTTTCTTTACCGAAGCTGATATGCCGCAGATTACAGATTTCTTTCAAGGTGAAGAATTGGTTGAACATTATTCTTCACAAAAAGATTTTGACATAATCTTTCTTGATATAGAAATGGGAAAAATGAACGGTATTGATACAGCTACGGAAGTACGGAAGCACGCACCGGAAGCAATTATTATATTCGTATCAAGCCACAGAAACTATGTGTTTGATGCTTTTAGGTGTGAAGCATTTCATTTTTTGGTCAAACCTATCAGTCAAGAAGAATTTGACGATGTATTCAATCGAGCATTACATAAGCATAGAGTAATGAACGAGAAATATCTCGTTTGTTGGAAAAACAGCAGGCAAATTCTTATGATTGGCGATATAACATATATCGAGGGATATAAAAGGAGATTAAAGGTTCATATTGTAGGCGAAGAATATGAACATATGGGAAAAGTTTCAGATGCCTACGAAAAGCTCAAAGCACACGGATTTCTTCGCCCGCATCAAGGTTTTATTATAAATATGAGACATATTAAGTCTTTCGGCAGCACGGAGATAATTTTAAGAGACGGTTCCAAAATTCCTATTGGCGAAAAAAGAAGAAAAGAAATATTGCAGATGTATGACAAATATATTCAAAAGTGGAAGTGGTGATTTTATGGCTGATTATGCAATTAATTTGTTCGGTAATATTTGTGAGTTGTTTGTTATTCTTTTCTTTCTCAAAGGCAATTATAAGCCAAGACTTAAAAAATATATTTTTGTACCCCTTTGTATTGTATTTACACTTTTTCAATTCTTAAACACCAATTTGTTTTTATCTCAATCAATTTTTGTCGTCATAGGCTCACTATTATTTATCTTTCTTGTCATATCTCTTTTCTCTCTACCTAGATTTTATAATATTTTGTTTACTCTATTTTTGTATTTGATTTTGGCTTTTTCAGAAGCAATAGTTGGAATGGCATTGTCAATAGCATTTAAAGTTGATGTGTCTTTTTTGCAAAACAACACAATAATATTTGCTACATGTACGGTTACCTCAAAATTCTTATCATACATCTTTGTGTTAATTACAAAAAAAAGAAGATTCAAACTAGAGCAAGGATCTAAAAATCACAATATTTTTTGGATATACACATTACCAATTGCTTCTGTTTTTATTATGGTTCTTTTCTTAAAGTGTTGCTATGTTATTGAGGAGTTTAGCTTTCAAATTATAACTCTTATCACCTCAATCATTCTGGCTTTTGCAAACATTGCTGTTTTTTATATAATAGATAAATTGAACGAACTGATAGAAACAAAGGAAAAACTGCTTTTTGCAGAAAAACACATAAATAATCAAGTAACACACTATCAAGAGTTAAATAAACATCAAAATGAGCTCAGGATATTCAGACACGATATAAAAAATAGGCTACTTTCCCTTATGGCTTTGGTGAAGGATGGTAAATCAAACAAGGCCCTTCAAATAATGGAAAACAATTTAGATTGGCTTGAAGAAATGAATAACAATATTATCAATAGTGGTAATCCTGTTGTTGATGCAATACTTCAAGCGAAACTTCATACTGCAAAAGATAAAAGCATTTCATTGCGAATATCCACAAAACTTGCAGAAGAAATAAAAATCGATGAATTAGAACTTGGTATTGTTTTAGGGAATGCTTTAGATAATGCAATTGAAGCAGTTGAAAAAAATAAAGATGATGTTAATAAATTTATCAGTCTCACCCTTATGTTAACGGATGGCAGAATTTCAATATCCGTCTCAAATCCTGTAGAATACTATGTAAATACAGAGAGCCTTACAACATCCAAATCAGACAAAGAAAAACACGGATATGGAATAAAGAGCATAAAAGCTATTGCTCAAAAATATGACGGCATAGTGTCAGTTAATTGCAAAAACAAGATGTTCATCATTAGTGTCAACATGGCGAACAAATAACTCAAAACCGCAAAGTTGCATCCTAAAACCGCAGTTTTGCATTTATTCTTTAGTTTTTTTAGTTTTTATACTATTATGTGTACGAGAAAACTTCTCGTACACTTTTTTATTTTGGACGGTGAAAAAGTATGTATAAAAAGATTTCACAACTAATAACCCACAAATTTGTAACACTCGGAATAATATCCGAAGATGATTATGAAATATACAAGTATGGATTTGAACTGCTCATTGCATTATTATCAACCACAATTACTATCGTCTTAATATCAATATTCATTAATAAATTTGTTGAAACAATATTATACTTAGTTGGTTTTTTTTGTGTTAGGGCGATATGTGGAGGTTATCATGCAAAGCATCATTACTCTTGTTTTATAACAACAATTTCTTCTTACCTCTTGTTTTTGCTTTTGAATATTTGTTTTTTTTCAAAACCCTATTTAGGTTTGGTGACAGGAGTAATGACAATCGTTTCTTCAATTTTTATATTAGCTTTTACTCCGGTTGAACACCCTGATAATCCTATGACAGATTACAGAAAAAGCAGAAACCGTTGTCTTAGTCTACTTCTTACATTTGTCATTTGTATAATTTACTTTATGTCTTTGTTTTTAGAAAACATATCACCATATATATTTAATTATTCGACAGGAATTTTTTTGGCTGCTCTCGCTATATTAACAGCTAAAATTGAAATAGTGATTATTAAAAGAAAGGAGGATAGGCTATGAAAAAGATAGTAATGCGCATTGCACCTTTGCTTGCGTCGTTAGCTCTTTTTGTCGGGATTTCTTCAGTAAACTCACCTAGTGTGCTGATATTCCATCAACCCCAAGTGCCTACCGGTCTTGAAAAGTACAGAAAGTAAATTAAATCAAAAATAAAATGACAGACAATTCTTAAGTTGTCTGTCATTTTGCTGATATAATCAAGTCCGATACTTTGATGTCAAGTTTCCCCAAAAAAACTTTAAGCTGAGTTGGATTAGGTAAAACCGATCTCGTTTCCAAACCAACATATTCTTCGGTTTCTATTTCCAAAATTTTAGCCATTTGAGATACTTCATAATTAAGGTTTTCTCTAATAAATTTTAGATTATTATGAAATCCGGTTCTTTCATTTTTCTTAATTAAATCAATTGTTGTTGAATTGGCTTTCTTTCTCTTCTTCGGGAAATACAAGCAAAGATTATCTTTAAGTATAATTTCAATTTGATCTTTTCCTAATCCTTTCAAACTATTCAAATATTCATCACCTATAATATCGTCAACAGTATATTCATCCAACAAAAACTTTTCAAATGGTACTCTATAAATTATTGATAATAAAATCAACATTTCGGTTGTGAGGTAAGCCACATCTCCTTCACTTCTTTTGTATTTATAGCTGTTTACATATATTATGTTGGAAACCTGTGTTTCAGAGATTCCCAACAATTCCCGAACGGCTTTTATTTTTTTAGGAATCATTTTTGCACCTCCAAAACAGTTTAATTGAATAATACAATTTTATGACGATTTTGTCAAGTTTGACAAAATCGTCATTTTTAATATCTTAAATTTCATATACTATATTATAAGGAATAATAGGTATATAGGGTGTGAGTAAATGTTAGAGTTAACTGTTGGTGGGTTTGTAAAAAGAAGACGAATTGAACTTAATCTTACACAGGCAGAACTTGCAGAAAAAATAAATTCGGACACCTGCTATATCAGTCGAGTAGAAACCGGAGCCAGAAAACCTACTATTGATAATTTGGCTGCATTGGCAAACGCCCTTGAAGTTTCAAGTGACTATCTGTTAGGACTTAATTCAAATATTGTTCTGCATAAACATGTTTCAGATATGGAAAAGGTTCTGCAGAATTTAGTTGAAGAGGATAAAGAGGCTGCTATAAGACTTTTTTATGAGTTCACTTCCAGATGTAAAACAAAAGAATAGCTTATAAAAACAGCCTGCAGATGTAGGCTGTTTTTGATTTTGGGTACACAAATTAAACCTGCTTAAAAATAAGCAAGTCAATATTAACCAAAGGACGGTTGGTTATGAGTATAAAAAAGCTACTTCATCAAAGATTATTAATTGTTTTGTTGGTATTTGCTTCGTTTGCAATGTTTTCTTTTTGCAATTTTATAGAGTCCGCAAAACCAACAACAGAACCTTCTTTCTACCAAACAATTGCAACCAAAGTTTATAGTGAATCACCAAAAACAACCCACTATGTGCAGCAACCACAAAAAAGTTTTTCTGAATATGGTATTCCGTCATACTCACAACACCCATTTATGATATTGAACAACAATGTTCCTTGGTTCAACGATTCAGATATGGTCGCCAATGCTTTTGAACAATATTGTGAGCTTGATCAGCTCGGACGGTGCGGAACAGCGTTTGTTTGTGTCTGTAAAAACACTATGCCGACAGAAGAACGGGGCGAAATCGGAAATATAAAGCCTTCAGGTTGGCACACTGTCAAGTACGATATAGTAGACGGTAAGTATCTATACAATCGGTGTCACCTTGTTGGTTATCAACTTTCGGGAGAAAATGCTAACCCTAAGAATTTGATAACGGGAACTCGATATTTAAATGTTGATGGTATGCTCTACTTTGAAAACAAAGTTGCTGATTATGTTGAAAACACAAATAATCATGTGTTATATAGAGTGACTCCAGTTTATGAAGGAGATAATCTTTTGGCCAACGGGGTTATAATCGAGGCATATTCCATTGAAGATAACGGTGAAGGAATCTGCTTCAATGTATTTTGTTACAATGTTCAACCTGGAATAAAAATAGACTATTCAACAGGAGATAGTGAACTGACAACACAGTCAACTACTGTTTCAAGTACTGGCCGAACAAAGTACATTTTAAATATAAATACAAGCAAATTCCATTATCCGACCTGTTCTTCTGTTGAGGATATGAAAGAAAACAATAAAAGATCATTTAGTGGGACAAGAGAAGAACTTATTGAATTGGGATATGTTCCGTGTAAAAGATGTAATCCATAAGACTATTTGTTTTCTTTCTTTTTGAAGATAACAAAATATTCATCTCTTCCGATTTCGGGTAAATTACCATTATAAACAAAACAAATTTCCTTGTGTTCGCAGGTTGAACAGTCCTTGCATTGCCACTGCTTAAACAGTTCTCTGATGTTAGCCTTACCTATCATAGTAAACTTAACTTTCATTTCAGTTACGAAACCTATATGTTCTATTATGTCAATAAAGCTGTCATGCGTTACACAGAAAAAGCTTTTTACATCATATTTTATCAAATCTTTTTTCAGAGCTTCTGCAAACAGTCGCTTTAAATGCTCTTTGTCGGTTATGCATATTCCGTTGTTTAAGCATTTTTTCTTTTCGAAGTTTTGGCAGCTACGATTAATATTGAAATGTCCTAAAGAACCAATATAATAGTAGCCGTTTCCTACAAATCTTTTCATCATTTAAATTCCTTTCTTGAGTTTGTAAATTTACCCTTTATATATAAATGACAAAAAGCTTAAAATGTTACGCAATTTTTTCAAAAAAATAATTTTTTCTGTGTTTTGTACAAACAAAAACTTTTGTTTTTGTCTAAAATCACAATTGGTTTTACATTTGAATGCAAATTTGGTTAAAAAGCAAATTAAAAGTATTATTTGGCCACTTTTCATGAAAAAAGTCGCATTTTTGCACTCTAAAACCGCAGTTTTGCATTTTGCATTGACACCTTAAATAAAATAATAGTAAATTTTCCATGGGTGAAGGTTACGTTTATTACATTTGTAGCAGTTGAATCCGTCCAAATCATCTGTTCCAATATTGTATGATTCGAAGCCTTCGGCAGTATACCCAGCCCCGGTGTTATGTTGCACACATCGGGGTTTTATTTATAAATACGCAACCAGAAAAATGATGAGTAACTACTAAAATGCTTATGAAAAAGTTTTTGTTGTTTGAATACGATAAAGTTAAAAATACTTTAGATTTATTTCATGTGTTTAACGGAAAGACAATTGACTCATTACATAAAGCAATTGTATGTGAAATAAAAAAGGATATTTATTTAAAATCGCAATACAGACATTGCAGTATTTTTGTTTCGTTTGGAGTTCCTGAAACACATCAAAAATTTACCGAATATGAAATTCTGGGATTTATTTATCCGCCACACCATAAAACAATTATCAAAAAATATGTAATTCGTGAAATTGTCAACGAGTAGCATTATAAACGTTAAATCCAACAAAAACGCCGTCGTTTTTTTGTGCATTATGCAGAAAATGAAAAAATCGCAAAATTTTTGCGTAACATTTTGCGATTTTTGACATATATATATAGATTAAAAAATTTTTTATTGAATCAAATTAAAATAAATGATAACTATTTGTTATCTATTAAAAGGTGTTAAGTCAAATGAGTTATAAACAATATAAAATTCTTAAAGAAATTGATTTCAGCAAATTGCAGTGGTTAGAATTTGAACAGATGTCCTTGGATTACATAAAGAAAATTTATAAAGAAAAAAACACAACTATAGAATTGACACCACCTTCTAAAGATGGGGGTAGGGATATTATTGTTTCTCATATTAGCAAAGTGGGAATTTATAAAGCGTGGATTGAATGTAAAAACCACAAAGAAAAACTAGGATTGTCGGACATATCAAAAAACATACTTTTAGTAATGTTTGAAGGAATAAATAAAATTATATTTATTTCTGCAAGCGAGATAACTGACAAAGCCAAACAATATCTTTCAGAATTTTCAACATCACATTCTTTTGATGTGCAATTTCTTGACGGAAACTCATTAAAGTTTGAATTAATGAATCATCCGGAAATATTAGAAAAATATTTTTCAATCAGCAATTATAGAAAAATTAATACAGAGGATTTATTAATTGATTACTTTGTCTCTGAATTTAAAGATGACAGAATAGAAGGCGTTGAAGAAATTCAAGGCCAATTTTGTTTGTATAGAAAATTGGACTTTTATATATATTTAACCTTAATGAATAAATTTAATAAAAGTATATCAATTATTTCTATATCACCTAAATATGAAATTTGTGATTTTAAGATAAACAAAATGAATTCAGTAGATGAAATTGCTATGAAGTCTGATAAAGTGGTTGGATTCTATTGTGAGGCATGGAATAAAAGTGATAATAAAAAATTACCTGATTTTGAAATCAAATACAGAATAGGCAATAAAGAAAAAACTAAAATAATCGAAACAGGAATTGTTAATACTCAAAGGGTTAAACACATCCCGTTTATCGGTCCCAAAAGGACTGTTTTTGTAAATGATACCGTCAACGAAATAATCGAAAAAATTGAAGGCGGCTATTACCAACTTATCTATTTGTATGGAGAATCGGGTGTTGGTAAAAGTCGTATGATGGAGGAAATAGAGCGAAAATTTGAAAAAAGGATGTTTATAATTAAACACATTAATTGCTTGAACTCAGGAACAAATAAAATAATAAAGACACTCCTTACCACACTTATGCAAATTCCTTTTGAGGTATCCGAAATTCAAATAAGCAATGAAAACCTCGCAAAACACATAAACTTTATAAGCTTAAGTGAACATGAAGTCGACATGATCAAAAATTTTTTGATAAATGCAAAAATGGATTCTCATTCATGGCAGTTTATAAAGAAATTAATAATTGAGCTAATGAACGAAAAAGGCACAAAACATAAGTTTTTGTTCAGCTTTGATAACATTCAAAAAATGGATGCTTTATTGTATGAACTTATTTGTGAGGTTAATGATTCGTTTTTAGACAGATATTCTAATACATGTTTAGTAGTGGCAGAAAATACAGATTATGAAAGTGAAGATTCGTCTAAATTGCGCAGCGATGCTATTGCATTAAGTTCCTCAAAAAGTGAAATTTGCAATATGTTCAAAATAGAAGAAATGACAGAAGGTGAAAAAAAGTTAATAATAGATAATTGTTTTCCAAACATCAAAAAAAATGAATTTATTTATCATAGTCTTTTATCTAAATCCGGGACAAAAGCATACGACATTATTATGATGTGTGAGCACATAAGAGAAAATAAGTTGATTAAACCCATTGGCAAGGAAAATTGGATAGTTAACGATTCTGGAAAATTCAATCAGTTTATTTCGTCCATCTCTGATAAACATATGGATTACACAGAATTCAGACTTAAACATATTGAAAATACTATTCCTGATGACATTTGGTATGAATACAAAAAAATCTTTATGTGTTTGGTTGCTTTCGATGGAATAATGCCTAATAAAATAACCGAAGTTTTAAATGTTAAAGATAACATATTGTCAAAACTGTTTGGTTCAAAGCTCATAAAGTTTGACTATTATTCTGATAATATTACTTTCTATCATGATAATCTGTTTAGATATTATAAAAAGCATATATGCAGTTATACAATGATGAAAATTTCTTCTTTGATATACCCTTGGTTAAATGAAGATAAGAACATTACTAACCCCAATTGGTATATTGTTCGTTTTTATTTACTCGTATATTCATTTAAAATCAAAGAAGCTCTTGAGTATGGTTTGTTCTTAATTCAGAATTTAAAGCAACGTTATGAAATGAAAAAAGCTCTTGAGATTGTAAATCTATTGTTAGACGATAAATACCATTCAGACGATAATACAATCAAATTCGATCTGTTCAATTTAGGTGCTGAATGTTTATGGGAAACGGTAGACACAAATCTAGCTTTGAATTATTACAAAAATGCCCACAATATAATTCCTTGTATTATTGACAACGAATCAAGAATACAAGTATGTAAATTTTATCACAGATACATAAATGTATTATTTCATTTAGGAATGAATAAAGAAGCACATCAACTTCTTAAAGAGTATGAAAGTGTGAAAAGCAAAAGTGATTATGAGGAATTTATTTTAAACAATCGTTTTTCAGTTTATTATTATAGAAAAGGCGACTTTGAAAAGGCTGAAAAGAGAATTCAGAAATCTATTGAATATGCCAAAAAATTAAAGAGTAGTTTTTGGGAAAGTACTGCCTATTCAGAATCCGCATATAATTTTTTGCGTAACAAGAAAGATGTTGACAAAGCAAAGCATTATTTTCAAAAAGCTATAGATTTATATGATCAAAGCGATGATGAAACATATTACAGGATACTTGAAATATGCAATCAAAAGGCTACTGTTCATTATTTCAATAGTGATTATGAAGCAGCATTAGATGAAATTAATATCTCTATAGAAAAATGTAAGAGTATCAATAATGTATATATGGAAATAAAAGCTCTCAATATTAAAGGAATCATTTTAGCAAACTCTAACATAGATATAAACAATTCTATTGAAGTATGGAAAGAGGCATTGCAGAAAAGCAGTACTATAGGTACAGACATGTATTCATGCAAACTTTGTTTTAACATAGCAGCAGCTTATATAACTAAAGACGATACACAAATAGCCAAGAGCTATTTGCATAATGCATTATCTTTGTTGGAAAAATCAAATTATCCCAAAAACAGAGAGGAAGAGTTAGTTCCAATTTATTTTGCCTATGTTTTACTTTGTGAGAATGACACACAATCGTATTTGCCATTTAAAAACTTATCAAAAGTAAAAAAGCACATAGCTGCAATGAGAAAAACAATAGATCCAAAGAAATATATTGAGAGCTTTTGTGAAGGTATATTTACCTACAAAGGTGTTGATTTCTTGTATAGTACATAATTTAAAAAGAGTTATTTTTCAACAAGTTTTTTGCTAAAACAAAATTTCCGTTCATATCACAGACAATATCATTTTTATTACATCTGTTTTGTGACCAGAAATAATTGTTGTTAGCATAGGTGAATCTTTTGAAAAAAAGAATAAGAGGATAAGTCTGCATACAAAGTTCAACACCTAACACATCATCAAAAATTACAGGTTTGTCTGATAGATTTTTAAAATTGAATATATCAATAACCTTTATTCCTAATTCTTTTGATATTGTAGAAATATAGTCATCCAAATATAATGTGTTGGAAAAATTAATAAAAATATACTCTTTTTCAATAGGAGTAGCTTGCGAAAATTTTTTACACTCTTGTGCAAAAAACTTTAGCCCATTATTAACTTTTTTGTTGCCCCATTCTTTAAAAAACAGTGCTTTCGTGTCCATTACAGATAGTGACCTCATCTCTCCGCCAATATTCCCTCTATGGTAAACTATTGCTTTTGTACAAACATAGTTATTGTATCCCAATTCAAATATTTTACCACTTAGATCCATATCACCATAGGCATTGAAATACACCGGATTGAAACCATTAATCTTTTTAAAGGTTTCTCTTTTTAACATAAAACATCCAGAGGGAGTGAATGTATAGCTCCTATCACCATCTATATTTAGATTGTCAACAAATTGTTCCCTGTAAGGTTTAAGACAGTCTACTCCATGTAATTCAATGCCTGTAATGGTGATTCTATTGGTAGACATATCAACAACGGTTGCGGAAACAGAACCTACATTATCATTCTGGGTGAATGATTTTTGCATTTCATCAAGCCAACCACTAGTGGGGAATATATCACAGTCCATAAATATCAAATAGTCACCATTTGCCGCATTTGCGCCAATATTGCATGCTCTAGGATGTCCACCGTTTTTATCAACATTGATTAATTTGATAGCTATATCAGAATTATACTTATTAATGATGTTTTCAATCGAAATTTGTGGGTTGTCATTTACAACTATAATTTCAACCTCTGATTTGTTGCTTATAGTTGATATTGTGTGATAAAGGCAGGAATCAAGGATGTTTTTTCCATTATAAAATGTTGTGATAATTGTATATTTCATTATTGTACTCCTTCGCATATTTTTATTGCTTCATAAACACATTGTCCCATTGACAAATTTTTGTATGTGGCTAATCGACCTATTAGTTTAATGTTTTCTGGAAGTTCAGAAACTAATTTATCATATTTTTCTTTTATTATTTGATTTTTGAAATCTGGAACGGCATATAATGGTTCTCCTTCTTTTAGAGAGTACTCAGTTCCGATAATATGAACTTTAAAATCGGATTCCATAAAATAGTTATAGTCCGTTCGTCTTATATAATCATAATCATTGGGATAGTTAACTACTGCAGATGGTAAGGCTTTTCCATATGTTTTCTCTAATTCAAAACGAACCGAATGGTATTCAAGCTCACCTTCAGATTTATCGAAAAACTCATCAAGTCTGCCTGTAAACACGAGCAAATTGCAGGAAACATGATCTCGTATCTCTTTATAATCAGTATTTAAAAGAACTCTTATATTGTTATGTGATAACATTTGGTTCAGCATATAGAAATACCCTTTTTCTGGTATTCCTTGATACGTGTCACTAAAATATCTACCGTCAATGCTTTCTCTTATAGGGATTATTGATGCTGTTTGTGGAATCAAATTAAATGGTTCTGTTAGCCACTGCTTTATGGAATAATTTTTATAAAAAAGTGAATAAAGATCGTCACCTATTTTATTTTTTAGAATTTCTTCAAAATTTTCGCCTTCAGTAGAGAAATTTCTCAATTTATCTAAAACATTACCTATAGTGTGTTTATCAAAAAGTTTATTCAATGTATTTAGATTTATGGGGAATTCGCAATAGTTTCCGAGCACATAACTTGTAACCCTGTGCTGATAGTTACTGAATTTTGCAAACCTGGAAACAAAATCAAATACATATTTATTGCTTGTTCTAAAGATATGAGGTCCATACAAATGAATATTTATACCCTCTTCAGAAAATTCATCTCTACAGGCTCCGCCTATAACAGATTTCTTTTCTATAAGTAAAACCTTTTTTCCTTTTTCCGCTAATATACGTGCTGCAGTTATTCCACTTATACCAGCTCCTACTACAAGAACATCCGTATTAACCATTTTATTCACTTCCCTTAATAGATAACAAATAGTTATCCATTAAAAAATCAGCCACAAATTTGCAGCTGATTAACCATAAATAATTTGCAATTTTAAGCAGAAAGAAGAAAAGATATGAAAAAATCAAAGCATTTCAAACAGAAAATTTTAAGAATACAGTTTTATTGCATCTCCCTTTGGTTGTTGTTTATACTGTCGGCAATAGGAACCATAAATTTATTTAATGAAGACGGTACTTTTATTGGTTTTAAAAACCTTGTCTCATATAATGTTCTACCTATAATTTTTGTTGCGTTTAGCATAGTTTCTTTAATTTTATTGTTAAGTGTAAGGCATAAACTTAAAGGAACTGTGAATCCACCACATACAATAAAAAGTGTAAAAAATGAAAATTATGAAATAATGACATTCGTTGCTACTTATATAGTTCCACTGGCGTGTATCAATCTTTTGGATTTTAAATATTTTATTATTTTCATTTTGCTTATTATAGTTTTAGGAATAATAACAGCAAAAATGAATTTGTATATGGCAAATCCGACTTTATCTTTGTTTGGATACAAACTATATTCGGTTGAAGTGAGTGATCCCAAAAGTCCCGGTGAATATATTGTTATTTCTCGTGATGAGTTAGTAGTCGGAGATAAAATCGAATGGATTCCCCTGGATCAAAAAAGATGGTATGTAAGAAAGGATAAGTAATATGGATGTGTGTGAATTAAAAAACAAAATTGACAGTATATTAAATAAATCGTTTTCTTTTTCTTTGTATTTTGTTTTAAAATTAGAAGAAGGATTGCAAATAAAAAGAGCCGACATAGAAAATGGAATAACTACCGATGAATTATCCGAATTGTTTTCAAGACGAATTTGTGAAATATCAAACAATGATGAATTGAGAATAGTCCCACTTTCTTCATCAGACGAAAGTCTCAATTCAATATACGAGTACGATTATAATGAGTTCCCGGAGGAAATGTTAGTTATAAAGGATTTTGATATTCATTCGGCAACAGAAATTGAAAATTTCTCGTTTTCCAATGACAGTCTCAACTCTTTAATGGGATATATCATCTATATTGGAGATATGGAGAATGGTATTGTTTGCTTTAAGAAGCACTACCCATTTTCATTAATAAAGAGAGAAGCGTTTTTACTTTTTAAACATGATGAGCGGTTTAAAAAGTTAGAAACAGACGAAATGTTAAGATTTAATGGAGACATACATTTGTTTAAATTGGATGATAAAATATTTGTTTTAGACGTTAAAGTCGTAGAAAGTTATTTAGGTTTTGAAGAACTAATACGAAATCGTGCGCAAAAAGCAATAGACGATATTAGTTCAATTGAAATAGTTGAAGATATTAACATACTTCGTGAAGCTGCGGAAGACATATCTTTTTCTCGAAAACTTTCTAAGATAGCTGGACAATCTCTTATTATTTCTCAGTCTATCCCAAATGAAAAAGTAATTGAGTTTTCAAAGAAGCATCCTGGCTTGAAAAATGCTTTTAGATATAGTGAAGACGGAAAGAAAATATCACTTGATACAAAAGCTTCTCAAAAATCGTTTCTTAAACTTTTAAATGATGATTTCCTGATATCAGAATTAACAAACCAGTCTTACGATTCTTTGGCAAAAGATAGAATTAACACAAATTAATGAACGATAATATTTAATTATCTTGCAATAACTACTTATTGTCGAAAGAACATACATAAGAACAAGCTATCCTGATATGTATTTTTACAATATCAAACTATGATATAGATACAGCAAAATTAAAAAATAATACAATAGTTGGAATCATTATTAAATCGATTAGTGATGCTGCTACCGTGGGCACAATAAACATTGCTACATTAGAGTGTCCATATCTATAACATATTGAATCCATGTTAGCAATTGCATTAGGTGTTGCACCAAGACCATGTCCTATAAGTCCAGCACACATAACTGCAGAATCGTAGTCTTTTCCAAGAAAACGAAACACAAAAAATTTAGTGTAGAGTAAAATAAATACAACTTGTAATAATAAAATAATCAAAAGCGATAGTGCAATATCTTTTAGTTGCCATAGTTTAACAGATACCATTGAGATAGATAAAAATACACTCAAGAATATATTAGACAAATCATTTATTGCAAAGCAATCAATCATTTGTTTGTGTTTTAAACACAAGGTATTTCTAACAATAAGCCCTAAAAACATTCCACCAATATATTCTGGTAAAACAATATTTTCAGAAAAACTTGACAAAAACGAAGCAAGCCACGAACCTATTGCCATAAGCAATGCAATTACAAATAAATTCTTTAATTGTGCGATAGTTTTATTGTTTCCACTTTGCTGATTATTGGGTTTTCTTTTCTCAAAATAGCTTACAGTAACTTCTTGAGTTTCCAATGTAGTTAGATTATATCTATCAATTAACCTTTTAGCAATTGGAGAACCCAAAAGTGAGCCGCACAACATTCCAAATGTTGCGCAGGCAATGCCAATTTCTTGTCCGTTTGAAAATCCAAGATTACTTGCTGTTAATCCAAAGGCTGAACCATTTCCATGTCCCCCCATCATAGTTGTAGTACCTGCGAGGACACCATAAACAGGTGGTATTTTCAAAGCAATAGCAGCACCCAAACCAATTATATTTTGTATAATAGATAAAACCGCACAGATACCCCAGTATTTTAATAATAATTTACTTGCAGAATTATTGTTTTTATATAGGTTTGTTGTAAGTCCAATACAAGTAAAGAAGGCAATCATTGCAAGAGATTGAAATGTAGTATCCATTTCGATTTCTATGATTCCGATTATATGTAAAATCATACGAACTACCATAAAGAGGAGTCCGCCAATTACAGCATCTGGCAAACAGATTCTTTTGAGTAAATGACTTTTATTTCGAAGTGAATAACCACATAACAACATAAACAAAGCAAGAGCTAAAGTGCTGATAGAATCTAATTTTATTGTTAAAATGGATTTTGTTAATGTGAATGTCATAGGTAATCCTTTCAAAAATGTTATTATCAAAGGAGTTAATATCAATGAAGAGTACAAACCTTTTTCAATTTCCTTTTACAGATAGATCCGTAGAACGAAAAAAACTATTTGATTTTATAAAATCCAAACATGATACTAACATCTTATGGCTAAATGGTGATCATGGAATAGGAAAGACTTTTTTTCTGGATAATGTGTTGTCGGAAATTACCGACTATAAAATAATTAATATATCTGTTGATCCTGAAATTGAGGCACCGGATTATTTGAAAGAACTGGTTTTAAGTCTTCAACAAGCTTCAGGAATAAAGTTTAATAAATTTATTGAAACTAATTTTAAGTCAATATTAAACATCACAAAGAATATAGCAGTGCAACTGCTAAAGATAAAAAACATTGAATTGGACGAGCTTATGGAAGCAATTTTCGATACTACACAGTTGTTTGTTGATAACGATGATGTTAAGCAGTCTTCCGAAAAAGCAATTGGAAAATATATTTCACATATAATAAGCAAGAAAAAAGTTATTCTTGTTCTTGACAATTTTATATACTGCGAAAAAAAATCTCTTCAGATTATAAGAAGCATACTGTTGTCATTTTGCACCAACTCTAAAATAAAATTTATTATAGTTACTTCGGAGGACGACAATGCAAATTCAAAAAAAGTTCTTGAATATATTTCTGAAAACATTCCATGCATTCCTCTTCCTATGTATGCATTGAATGATTCAATGTATTTTCATCAAATTATTTCAAATATTTTTGAAATAGAGGATCACACAACCGATGAATTTGTAGAATATGTTTTTCAATTGTGCGAAGGAAACCCAAGCAAACTAAAAACAGTAATTCAAAATTTATTGTTTACAAAGGATGCTATATCGTTTTCAGATGAGGATTTAAAAGCACATTTGAATATTGATAAGCTTAAAGAATATATTTTTTCGAAATCAACAAACATTAATCTAAATCTCTTAAACGAGATTCAAAATTTAATTCTGCAAATTATCATCAGTTTTGGAGAACATATGACTTTATCTGTCATCAAAGAACTATTTTTATATTTGTCACAAAAAATGCATATTGGTATGTTGGATACCGAATACTCTTTTGACAATGAATTAAACTATTTAGTGAGTTCAGATATTTTAAAAGCTACAGAAAATGATGGTGATTTTGAAATATCTATCGGAAACGATCTGACGTTTTTTTACCTATCTGTTGTTATGGAAAAAAGATTGAATCGTTTTCAATTAAGCAACTATATTTTTCACTATCTTTTAGAATATCGAAGCAAGTTACACACATTTTACTCCAACGAACAAATAAACTCGCTACTTGCACTTCATTCTTTTTTGGGTAAGAGAGCAGATTGGAAAGACATTAACTATGGGATTGGATTAAAAAAATACGAAAAGGGACTTATCGCAGATGCACTGATATGTTTTAAGCGAATAATTTCGGATATTAATACTCTTAAAGAGGAAGATAAAATTGTTATAGCAGAATGTTGTTATGATAATGGTGAATATGAACTCGCTATGAATATATTAGGTAGCATTAATTCCGAAAAAATTCAGCAAAGTAAAATTTATGTTTATAACTGTCTATCCGGTAAAGTTAATTTTATGAAAATGCAGCCACTACAAGCAGAGCAGTTTTTTCTTAATGCCATAGAATCAAGTAACAATGACAACGAGAAAATAATTGCATGTAACCTGTTGCACTTGTCTGTGTTAGAATCAGATAGTGATCGACTAAAAGCAAAAAGAATATTTGACCAGGCGGTAAAAAAATATCCTTCAGAATGCCCAGCTATGGCACAATTGTTAAAATCTTGCACATACTATTATTCTGGTGAAAAGTCATTACATTATCTTACACAGGCTCTTACACTAGCACAACAAGCACAGGACATATTAAACGAAGCCTATATTTACAATAGTCTTGGAATTGAATACTTTCGAAGTGGCAATCGAAAATTGGGTTACAAAAACCTGCATAAAGCAAAAGCTATTTTAGAAAACCTTAGACCTCACGAAATAGCGTATCCTCTATGCAATTTAGCATCATGTGCATTACATGAAAGAAATTATAAACTCGCTTTAAAGTATTTATCATATGCAGAATTTTGGGCTACTTCACCATACATAAAGATTGTACATAAGGTACTAAAATTCTCGTGTTATAATCTACAAAAAGATGATAAAGAGTGTAAGAAACTTTCAGAATGGCTATTAAATTACATAAACGAAAACCACATACAAGATCCATCCATTACACGTAAAATAAGCATTAGTTTAGCAATTTATTACGAACGTATAGGCAACTCTGAACTTGCCATTTCCTGTATTCAAAAAGCATTTCCTTTATTGAAAGGAACAGTCAGTGAATACAGAGGAATAACTCTTATGAATCAATTATGCGGTACCGATTATGATGTTCCCAATCCCCCACATAATAGTATTTACTACAAAACCTTAGAGTTTGAGCCTTGGCTTACATACATTAGTCATTATTAACTGAATATCTTTTTAACACAGCTTGAATATATGCAGAAACAACACCTTTAAAACCAATATTTCGATATCGCCCAATGGCACCAGCATCAGCTATAGGAGAAATACTCGGGTCAGCGTTTATTTCTATAAAGTATATGTCTCCTTCATCTGTGATTCTGTAATCTATGCGGGCACGATCTCTTGCTCCGAAATATTCAAAGATATGTATTGATTCCTCTTTTGCTCGTTGTACTAATTCTGGGGGATAATATTCTTCCATTAGAAACCGTTCAGAGCCATGCATAGCTTTATTCAAATTGCTGCGAATTGTTTTGTTTTGACTAAACTTACCATTGGTTTCGTATACAAGAGCCTCTACCATTTCATATTTTGTAGGATTGCCGAAAATTAGCACTGTAAAATCTGTACCGATAATATATTGTTCTACAAGAACTTCTTCAAATTGTTCAGATAACTCATGTATCTTGTCTATCAAGTCTTTTTCAGAAAAAACGACACTATCATCAGTTATTCCAACCGAAGACCCTTCACTATTCGGTTTAACAATAACAGGATACTGTTTAACTTTTGAAATAACATTTGCTATATTGGTATATCGATCTATTAAGAAGCCCTCGGGAACATTATAATTCAACGATTTAACAACTTCTTTAGAGAAATGCTTGTTTCTCATTAAAGCAACTGTGAACGGTGTGGAATCACTGTAATTAAGTCCCATTAGGTCACATAATACAGGCCCTTGCAAATGCATATATGGCTGAGAACAACCTGCACCTAAATTTATGAAGATGTTTTCTGATTCATCTAAGCTACGATCTTTATATAGCTGAATAAGTTGTTCAATTCCACCAAAGTAACTACACTGATATCCTAAAGAGTTAACAGCATCGATAAACGCCATTACATTTGCTTTTTCCGGATGATCATTGTGTAATATAGCGCTTGATATGCAAGATGAAAAATTCTCTTTAAATTCACTAACAACTTTTATTTCCATATATAATTAACCTCCTTGTGGCTGTTTATATGCGAAGTATCAATGAGAATTTGTCCCATATTTTTAAAGATACAGGTTTGTTTTAAAAATTTAAGAAATCATTTTTAAATTTCATTTTATTGTGTATAGTTATTGCAAGATAATTAAATATTATCGTTTAAAAAGAAGTAGCCGATGCCATAACCGTGACATCGACTACTTTTAACTATTTTATTTGCTCTATTTTAATTTTGTTGCGAGGATGTTTTTGTGTTAAGATTCTCTTTTGTGCAGATAAACTAACATGCGTATAAATCTGTGTGGTAGTAATAGAACTGTGTCCTAACAACTCTTGTATGTATCTTATATCAACATTCTCTTCAAGCAATAAGGTTGCTACTGTATGGCGAAACATATGTGGAGTTATATGTATTTCTACATTGCACATACGTGTGTATTTGGAAATCATAAATCTCGCGGATTGTTCAGAAAGCCTATTTCCACGATTGTTACAAAAGAAATAACCTGTACTTTGAATTTCTTTTTCAAAAACTTTTTGATATTTTTTTAAGGCTTTTAAAACATTTTGATTTGTTATTTGTATATATCTTTCCCTAGAACCCTTACCGTTTACTTTTATTATCTTATCCTTCAAATTAATATCGGTAGTTTTAATAGAACAAAGTTCTCCAATTCTTACTCCGGAAGCAAACAACATTTCCATAACAGCTATATCTCGAATAAGATTTTTTCTATTATAATCAGATATGTTTTTATCTTGTTCTAAACTGTAAACGAAATTAAACAATTGGGATATTATTGAAATAGGTATTGCTCTGGGTAAAACGATGGCTTCTTTTCGTTTATATTTAATTTTATGAAAAGGGCTAGAACTGATGTATTCCTCTATTTCAAGATAATGAAAGAAAGCTTTTAAGGAAGCTATTTTTCTTTTGACCGTTCTAGGTTTAAATGTGCCATATAGATTTTTTATATATTCTTCTATGACTTGCTTGGTACACCAATCATCATTTTTTGAATTTGTTTCTTCAAATTGTATTAGATCTTTTTTGTACGCTTTGATTGATTTGTAATCAAGTCCTTTCATGTTTTCGCAAAAATCTAAATACTTTTTGATGAAATCCGAAAGATTCTTCATTTTAGACACTCCTTAAAATTGTTTTGATTTATCATAACAAAACAAACAAATTTTAAAAAGCATTAAAAACAAGCATTGGTGTTTTTTTATGATATCATTACTCGATAAACACCCATTTGTGTTGTTAAAACTCAACAAAAAGTGTGTCCGCTTTTTGTTGAATATACAGAAATCCTATTATGTTTAAAATTTTTGCGTAACTTTTTACGTTTTTTGTCATATATATATAAGAACTAAAAATGCAATTTAAATTGAAAGGATGTTTTTATATGTCAAAAGAACAAAAGAATCAGAGCTTAGGATTTAAACACAGCAAATATGAAAAGGAACAATGGAAAGCTTTTCTCAAGAAAGCACAGAAAAGAATTGAAAGTCAAAAAAAATATGTTAATCGCACAGATGAATATGCTAAACCGGATGAAACAAATGTCGAAGTCTTAAGCCCATATAAAATATATGACGATGAAATAATTGAACATATGAGATCATATGAGAAATTGCATCACGATGAATTGGTACAAGCACATAATGCATATGAAGATGGCAAGTCAGGAATACTTTTTGAAAGTAATTTTAGACCATTGGATGAAAGTAAAATGATTCAATATTTTAAACGTTGTAAGATTTTGATTGTTACTGCTAATCCTATTGAAAAAGCAGTGTTACATCACTGTATTTGCGAAAGAAATGAAGAGATAATTAGATTCGTTTGTGATACTAATGTGTATTTTTTGTTTAAGTGGGGTGAATATTGGGTTGTACATGTTCATCAACACAATACGGGTGCTAATAAAGATTTAGGTATGAATACAACTGTTCATGAAGCACTTAAGCACGTTAGACCTAATGTTATTTTCTCTCTTGGTGTAGCTTTTGGCATTGACCATACGAAACAAAATATAGGCGATGTCCTTGTATCTCACAAGATTTTTCCTTACAGTGAGAACAAAAGAGATGGAGACAGAATTAAACCGGACAGAGGGCAGGATAAAACAATAGATAATTGGCTTGATGTTCGATTTGTAAATGCAAACGGCTTCCTTGATGATGTTACGTATGGAGATATATTATCAGGTGGCTCGGTTCTTTCATCTTCAACTGAAAAAGACAGAATATGTACTGCATATTCGGAAAATGATTTTGTTGTTGGTGGCGAAATGGAAGGCAGTGGACTTTTTCAGACTTCATATTTCACAGGTATTCCTTGCGCGGTTATAAAGGGAATTTGTGACTGGGGTGTTGCCAAAAATGATATATTTGGTAACGAAACACTTGATAACGGAATATCCAAAGAAGAGTGGTTTAAGGATAGTCTTCAGGCATATGCTATGATTGAAGTAATAAAGAAGTGTGAGCCTCTTTTCAGAGATAAAACACTTTTTAGTTCTTCAAAAAACAAAGCAGCAGTTCAGGAAAGACAAAAAAATAGACTTCTGTTCTTATGCAATGTTTTATCAATTATTTGTATGTTGTTTGTTGGAATCACAATTCCTGTTATTTATAATTTGGAGTTTTATGATTTGAATTATGAAAAACTATTATTTCTTTCCGCCCTATTGTTTTTAGCATCCGTAATTGATATTATCCTAATGTTGGTGATACTGTTCAAAAAAAATAAATGGAAAATTGAAAACCGTATAGAAGAAAAAATTATTGAGAAAGAACTGAAAGAATTATTGGCTAAATTATAAATAATCCAAATCAATGGTTAGAATATGTGATTTTATATTTATTAATACATAAAATGGGGGGTAATATTGAGATATAGTAATTGCTTTAAAATGAATTGTTAATTCAGTTATAAAAGCAATGATTGGACTACTTGTTTCGTTGCAAGGAACTACATGACGAAAAGAGACCGTTTCACTAACAATTGTGAAACGGTCTCTAAAAACTAAATTTTAAATAATAACATTGTCGAACGAATGCAATATGTCGCTCAAATCAGTTTCTGTTTGTTCGTATACTTGACCTGCTAAAAAAGCTATTATTATCATTTCTAAACTTTGTGCATCGTGCATTCTATAAACGAGGAAATACAACAAATATTTACAGAAATTTTTTAATGCAACATTTTCTCTTACAAGCAAATGAGAACCTCTTTCTCGTTCGCTTAAATATGAGGTTATATATTGCAAAATAAATCTCTCGTTTATTATTTCGAGCTTTCTATCAGCAAACATATCTTCGTCTTTTACTTGAAGTGGGCATCGCTTAAGAACCCAATATGATGTGTAAGCAATAACTTTTTCACTGTTGATTTTGTCAATCTTTTTATGAAAATCTTTAATTCTCATAACGTCATTATAATAGTCAACTATTGCTGCAGATAAAAGTGTTTTGTTTATAATGACTTTCTCAGTTAGTCCATTAGCTTCCAAAAACAACTTCATCTCTTCATAAATAGCATCAAAACGTTTTTCTATTTTTTTCTTTCCGAAGATAGATATAACTTCTCGGCTTGGAACATACTCAAATAACAAGTGTTTCATATTTCATCACCAATTCTATTCACAGCGTTACAAACATCTTCTGTTAAATATTTTTTAAACGTATTAAATTGTCTGTTGTCAGGAAAGTTTGCACCATGATTATTTGTTTTTATAGTTCTGAACTTTCCATAGTTAAGAAGCTTAACAAAACATTTTCCAGGATGTTCACTTGAAAAAAACTCATCTGATGTTTTGATCATTCTTTTGATAAATGGCTGAGTTTCTGATAAAACGATTCTAATACCCTTAACAATAAATGGAATAATGTCTCGGACAAGTGTTATACCAACAAACACACTTAAAATAGTTAAAACAATATACAAAATATAATCCACAACTTTAACTCCTTTTTTTAATAAATGTAGCAAAGCCCAATACTGCTGTGATTACCAAACAGACTACGTTTACACCGCATATGGAATATGAGCATGTGCCACCGCTGGTATAAATGTCCCATTTAACTATTCCGTAAATCAAAGATAGAGCCAGTATTGTCATAAGAATAAAAATCAAAAGTAAATCTCTGTTTCTCTTCTGTGAATACAATTCAAAAATAGCAGATATCAAAACAGATATGTAAATAAATAAGAGTTCCTCTTCTTGGAAGAGTTCCTTGAACCAAATAAACGTTCCTGAGGTATCCTTCAAATCAATTATTCCGTTGATAACAATCAATGGTAATGCAGAAAAAATTGCACCTGAAAACCAATAAAGCAGTTCTGGACAAATTAATCTGTTCTTTCCGTCACTTATATTAACATCCATTGAAGACGGCTTTGGTGCTGCAGAAGCTTTTGTGACGGCTGCCATCTTTCCTTTTTGTCTTCCTTTTTTGGCCATTTTAATCCTCCGTGTCAAAATTAACCTGAGAATATTTTTATTCATCTTGGGGGCTAATTTTCCCTTTGCACTTTAACACCCTTGACACCCAACACTCTCATAAAATCAAAATAGCGCTAAATCTCCATTTAAAATTTTGGGAACATTTTAGCACAATCAATACACATTGTCAACAGCTTATTATATATATTAATAATTTTTTTATAATATTAATATAAAATAATATGTGATATTCGGTGTCTTATCGCTGTTAACTTATATTAAAAATTGCAATTTATGTTCTTACAAGAAACCGTTTGATTTCACGAATCGTTTTCCTCCTTCTAATTTGTTTGTTAGACTGTTCCTCGTATTCGTTGTTATATGAGTACCCAAAGCATTCAGAAAGTATTAAATAGCTTTCGTGAATTAAAAGATAATCTCTCACATAACATGGTTTCGTAAATTCATTATTTATGACCTTTGTTAGATTCTCTTCACTGAATTCAGGCTCAGGCTCAGTGTCGATGATTCCTTGGATTGTTTCCCAAAACTCTTTGTCACTCATATTTTTTAAGCTCAATTTTTCACTTCCTTTACGCCAATTTTAAAAAACAATCTATATTATATATGACGGATTTTACGGTTTGTTACGCGAAAATTTTTGATTTTTTTTACTTTCTACCTTTTGCACAAAAATCGCAGACGCCATTTGTTAGTAATGACGATAAAACTGTGAAGCGATGGCGATTGCCACCGCTTCTTATTCTATTACTCATAAAATCTTAAAGCATCAACTCTTACTCCGTTCTGAATAACCTCAAAATGCAAATGCGGTCCGGTTGAATATCCTGTTGAGCCTACTTGTGCGATAACCTGTCCTTGTTTTACTTGCTGACCTTCCGAAACAAGAAGTGCAGAACAGTGGGCATAGAGGGTTGAGTATGTGTCATTGTGTTTTATCTTCACATAGTAACCGTATGAGTTATGCCAAGTAGCGGAGATAACAGTTCCGTCCGCAGCAGCGAGTATTGATGTTCCCGTAGCTGAAGCAATATCCGTTCCGCCGTGAGTTTTTATTTCTCCCGATATGGGGTCTTTTCTTGTGCCGAAACGGGAGGTAATTGTACCGTCAACGGCGAGTGGCCAAGTGAACATATCTGTTCCTTGCCAACTTCCTTCGCCGATGATAATATCATCGTTTGACCCTATAAGTTCAAGCCACAACGGGTCGTATTCTTCGCTCATTAGTTCCGTTAACTGTGCTTTTTGTTCATCGTTGAATTTGTATAATTCTGCGGTCTGATTTGCGTTAAGCTGTGCTATAACAACAGTTAAGACCTTTTTAGTGACATAGGTGGTTGTTTTCACGGGATTACCCTCAGCATCTGTAGTAACTGTAGTTTCAGCTACAAGCTTAGGAGTAACGATACCCGTCATAGTATTCATATCGTTGACTATCTCACGGAGCAGTTCAAGTTTCTTTTCATCGAGAGTAACTACTTCCATAGCTTCCTCAGTTGATGTTGTAGTCTTTACTGCGTATATTGCGAGAACATCTTTCCAATTTATAGAGGAATTTCCTTGTACTTCAAACAAGTCATAGGAATATGATGTTTTCATCGCTGTAAGATTCGCATAATGCTCAGATGTCAGTTCGGATATTGCTTGTGACATAGTTTTGTCTGTCCCGGTTGTTTCATCATTGGATAAGAAAATACCGAAACAAGTACCGCCAATAGCCGCTATAAGACAGACAACTACAATTATAATGAGAACAATGGGACCACCTGCATAAATTGCGGCGGCTATATCTTTAACAGCAGAAACAACAGCTTTTGTGCCTGTAACAATCGCTTTACCGACTGCCTTAACAGTTTTGGCAGTTGCCTTAACTGCCACTTTTGCGGCTTGTTTGGTTCTTTGTGCAATTTCGGCTGACTGCTTGGCTGTTGTTTTTGTGGTCTTTTTTGCGGCTTTAACACCGTTGTTTGCCGTTTTGATACTCTTTCGTGAGTTATCTACACTACGTTTGGATTGTTTAACCTTGTGAGCATCCGCACCAATGGTGCGAATGCTTTTGTTTTCTGCGTTTGCTTTTCTAACAGTTGCAGGTGATTTTGTTTTAGGCGGTGTTTGTTTTCTCTGCCGGGGTTTCTTTATCTCATCAATAACTTCCGCTTTTTCGGTCTGCCTTACCTTTGGTGTACTTTGCACCTTTTCTTTTATTTCAGGTGTACTCGGTTTTTCTTTAACCGAGTTCCCTTGTTTTTGTTTCGGTGCTTTGGGTGAGGTTTCATTTTCTGTTGATTTAGGAACAGACTGAGGCTTTTCCTTTACGGTTTTGGATTCCTTTTGCTTCGTACTCTTTTTTGGTGTTGACTTTTCATTTGGCTTTGTACTATCAGGCTTCTCACCATCAGATTCGGGCGAAGGCTCGGAAACATCTTCCGCTTTCATTTGTTTGAGTTCTTCTTCAAATGCTTTCCTTGCCTTAATGTCTGCCCGCTTTTCCTTTAGCTTGTCAACACCTTTTTGAACTGCCTTTTTTGTTCCTGTTACTGCTGTTTCTGCACCTGTTCGCATACCCTCTGTAACTTTGTCTGTTGCATATTGTTCGGGAGATACATAATCAGACTGTGTAGTGTTCTCATTGACTTTTTCTTTTGTCTTAACACCGATGTCTTTTATTCTGTCACCGACACTCACGGCAGTATCGTGTATTTTGATTTCTTTTACTACTTCACGGGGTTTGATACCTTTACCCATATTACTCACCCAGCTTTGTAGTCATAAGTTTGTAGAGTTCTGTGTCTTTTGGAAATTTACGCTCAAAGGGTACGAGAGCCGAGCCAACCTTAACAAGTCCGTGACCTGCTTCAACATTGGTGATGTGTGTCATCTGCGTTTCGCTGATTTGTAGAAGATTTGCAAGGTCTTCCTTGTCTGTACCGCCCTGATTGAGCATAGTTATAAATTCAGAGTTTGCGAGCATTGTTCGTGCAGTATGGCTCTGAAGAAGGTCAGAAACGTTCTGCGTGATACCCGTAGCAAATGCACCGTACTTTCTTACTCGTTTCCACAAAGTAAAGAGGAAGTTTGCCGAGTATTCGTGCTGGAAAAGAAGATAGATTTCGTCAATGAAAATATATGTTTCTCTGCCTGCTGCACGGTTGGCAGTAATACGGTTGAGTATGCTGTCAAGAACTACAAGCATACCGATGGGCATAAGCTGACTGCCGAGGTCAAGAATGTCATAACAAATGAGTCTGTTATTGACATTAACATTTGTCTGTTTAGCAAATGTGTTCTGTGAGCCACTTGCAAAGAGTTCCATTGCGGTTGCAAGTTCCTGTGCTTCGGGTTCTTCCTGCTCTCTGAGGCGATCGCAAAGGTCTATAAGTGTAGGCGGTTTACCCTTGTAACTTCGCTTGAGATAAGGTGCGTACACTTTGGACAGACAACGGTCAATGATAGATTTCTGCATTGCTTCAACCTTTCCTTGTCCCATAACCTGCTCAAAGAGTGAAAGTACAAACTCTGCTTTTAATGCAATAGGACTTGCACCGTCTGCATAGTCTTTGTTAATATCAAGGCAGTTTATGTGATTTTTACTTGTTGCTGAAAGCTGAATAACCTGTCCGTCCATCGCTTCAACAAGAGGTTTATATTCTCGCTCGGGGTCAATGATAATGACATCAGCATCCGTTGATAACAACAACGACACAACTTCTTCTTTTGCCGTAAAGGATTTACCACTACCCGAAACACCAAGAATAAAGGAATTACCGTTGAGAAGGAATCTGCGATTTACGATAATCATATTCTTGGAGATAACATTAACGCCTTGGAAAATTCCGCCTTCGTGCTGAATTTCCTGCACCTTAAAGGGCATAAAAACAGCAAGGCTCTCTGTTGTAAGAGTTCGCCTTGCTTCAATTTTGTTTATTCCGATGGGAAGTGTGGAATTAAAGCCTTCAAGCTGCTGATATTTAAGAACACCAATCTGACACATGTGCTTTCTTCCCATAGCAGTTATAGCCTCAGTATCGTTATTGAGTTCTTCAAGTGTGTCGGCTGTGTGCATAACAGTAAGTACAACCTTAAACATCTTTTGGTCACGGGTTGTGAGATCATCAAGAAACTCACGGATTTCCTTTCTCTGCTGTTCAAGGTCATAGGGAATAACAGAGGTGTAGTTGTTATTTGCGTTCTGCTTTCGCTGATAGTTTGCGATATTGGTTTCAATGCCGAGAGCCTGCTTTTCACCGAATTTCTGTGCTTCTTCGGTTGATACGGGGATAATATCGTAATTAAATATCATATTACGGTTTGTGTCCGTAAGCTCCCATACAACGCTGTCTTTTACATAAGAGGGATAATCACGAATAAACAGAACACGGGCGAATTTGTCACCGACTTTGAAATAGTCCGCTTTAAACTCAAAGCCATCCGGAGCAATATAGTCCTTAAAGTTCTGTCCCTTTCGCATTGTATCTCTTAAATCAAAGCGATAATTTGCAACCTCATTAGGTCTGCAGAAATCGTGAATAATGCGAAGTCGCTCGGTAAGATTGAGTTCGGTGCATTTGGAACCAAGTCTTGAAAAATGAGCCGTTAAATCTGCACCTATACGGGCGAAATGTGTTCTTGCTTCCTGTATGGTCTTTTTCCGCACTGTAACAGTAATATATTTATCCTGTACAATGGCATTTGCACCGTTGGCGAGCATTGTCAGCATATCATTGATTTCTTTACGGTATTTGTCTTTACCGTCATTTGCATTTTCAAGTAAAGCCATTTCTTTAAGCTCGGTCTTTTTGAGTTTTCTGTTGACAATGGTTATCTGACTTGAAACGCCGTTTTCAAGAGAGTTCAAGATTTCGCTGTACCTTAAAAAGTTTGTTTCCTTATCTTCTTTACTTGATACAGCATAGTTAATATCCGTAAACTTGAATGTTTTTGAGAAATGTTCTTTGCCTGTCATAAAGATACCGTCAGAATAGACAGCATCAATTCTGATTACATCTTGCACGGATTTAGGAACGGTTAAACCATCACCAAGCATTTCTGCGAAGCCTGTTTTTTTCTTTATTGTTCCTATCAGGTCGAACATCTGCTTCACTCCTTTCTATTTCGTCAAAAATGTTCTTTGAGATGAATTTGATTTCTTTGGGCATAAGTATCTCGGAACGAAGATATGTGAATAACACTTTTTCAGCGGTCATACCGTGATACTTGAAAAAGCCTATTGCCGCAAAGGGGGCGGCACCCAAAATGCAAACCCAACTCAAGGTTTCAATACCGAAAAACGGTCTTAATAAAAAGTACAAGCCTACGGCAACACCGCAGGCAAGAACTGAAAAAATGAACTGTCTTAATGACAGTCCAAAATATACCGCTTCTGTGTAATCGCGGATTTCACGGTTTATCTTAACTTCCAAATATAATCATCTCCTTTTTTAGATTGTATAATTAGACAGATATTTTCACTTCAGTGTATTATAATGTTCTTCTGCTAATATTTTGTAAGGGGACTTTATAATGATAAAAAATAAATTAAAAGCTATTCGTATGGGTGAGTTCTTTTTGAGTAAACGAGATTTTTCAAAGTTCTTAGATATAGCTGAACAACAATATTTGCGTTATGAAAACGGACAAGCAAATCCATCTTTAGAAATAGCCATTAAAATTTCTATTAAATTAAATAGAACCGTTAATGATATTTGGTATCTGTAAAACAACTTTTTAACTACTCAATTAAATTTTTTAATTAAATATGAATTTATTTTGATTGGTCAAGCATATACTTATACTGACAAACATTTTTGGAGGTAGTATGATATGCTAAACCATATAATAAACATAATTAAAAACACTGAACTTAGAGTAGAAATTGAAAGAACTCCCTTATTTTTTAAAAAGATATTAAAAATACTCGTTGGAGTTATAAAAATCTTTGATTTACTAATAGCTTTAAATTTGAGAGTTTTGATATTGGTTTTTATGTTCTTCACTATAGTGATTTGCATTTATAATATAGTTTTTCATTAAAGTCCCATCATTTCTTTGACTACTCGGTCTGCCATCTTTACTGTGCCGACAAGAACTATCATATTGAATATGAGTTCACCGACATAACTCCATACCTGATTAACTGCAGCGGCCGTTTCATCAACGACGGGCGGTGAATCGGCAAAGATAGAGAAGATGATACAACCGAGTACGATTATTGCTCCTTCCAAACAAACTGCAGCGTATGACTTTATGAAACTTTTACCAATAGAAGATGATGTTTCACCCGCAAATGCAGATAAGGGAATAGGTGCAATTGCGGTATAAAGATAGATTTTGAAGAAACGTCCGTAAACGGTCATTATCATTACAAATGAAAGCACAGTTATAAACAAACTGCCTATGAGTGTAACTGCCCATAACGGTACACTTTCCCAAAATCCGCATTCTTCTATTGATTTGATAATTGATTCCGGCAATACTGTTTGAGATACATCAGCGAGTCCCGATGTAGCCATGATTTTTGCAACAATGCCTTGCACAATATTAAACAGTGCCATCATCAACTCCAAGCCATAACTGATTGCAGCTTTCGCGAGAACAAATCGAACAAACATCTTTACGGCGATTTCAGGTCTTTTCATTTCTGCAAAGTTACCGCAGGTTTTCATAACACCTACAACAAAAAATAGCACTAAAAGCGAATATCCTATTGCTTGAAGTGCACCGTGTATATCTGTTACAACGTTCCATATTGTTCCGCCTTTGAATTCTTCGGGAGATTGAGTTATAAGAAGCCATATTTCACTGAGTTTGTCGTTCCAAGTTTCAAGAGAGTTTTGCAAATTTTGTACGACCCAATTATTAGACTCCATTAAATACCTCCTTTCGTATTATACAAATATTGACAAAAAAACTAAAACTGTTTATAATATTTACTAGAGGTGATAATAATGAACAGTGTAGATTTTTTAACAGGACTTATTTCGGGTTTAATATCAGGTGTTATATCTTCAATAGTAGCACAATTAATTTTTAAAATTCAAAAACCCAAATTGGAAATTTCAGACAACATATTAAAAGAGACTGTTAATGGCGTTCCAGAATATAGATTTAAAGTTGTTAACAATTCAAAAGAATACGCTAAAAATATTGACATTGTTGTTCAGTGGATATGTGTCAAAAAAACTCCAAACGGAAACTTAATTACAACACGACCTGTTTCATTAGCAAGAAAAGATATTAAATTTATTAATCCGTACAACAAATCTGATGAAAACAACACTTACGCAGTAAGGTATAGATTTGATTGTGATTTAGAAAAAGAATGGATTGAAAACAATTCATTAGAGGTTTCTATTTTCTGTGAAAATGAACAAAATGGTTGCGGAAAAATGTTTAGAAAAGTTTATAAGAATCCTTCCTGTATTATTGAAGGAAGCTTCGAAAATGGAAAATCAACAAGAATTGTTCCGAGTAAAAAGTAATAATCGTGTTAGCACCAATCAAGTAGTTACCCTATTTGATTGGTGCTAATTATTATCCCACAATTAAATCAAGAATTTCTTTTGCAAAGGTAATTACAATACCACCTGCAACTGTAAGGAAACCGTTAGCTCGCTGTGAGGGGTCATGCGATTTAAGCGAGAGACCAACCTGCACAATACCGAAGCCGAGAATGATAAGACCAACTGCACGGATAAGACCGAAAATAAAGGTCGAGAGATTATTGACAACGGCTACGGGATCGTCAGCGGCAAAGGCTGTAACTGCAAGTGTGAAAATCATTGTAAGGCATACAACGATTGATACAAACAGTTTAAAACCTTTTCTTACATTGCCCTGCAGGGGCATTCTTTCCTTCTTTGTGATAGAATTATTCTTCATTAGATTCTTCCTCCTTATAATTCATTAAAAAATCTTCAATTTCTTCGCTTGAATAAATGATATAATTTGCATCTTCATCAGTTGTTTCATTAACATTCTCTGTTTCAGACTGAGAAGATTTTGAACAAGTGAGATTACCGACAGAATATTCAGAGAATCCGTGAATATACGGCTCTCCGTGTCCGTCTGTTGTAAGTCCCACGTTAGGGTGTTTTAGTATGTCATACTTTAGGTCGAGAATCGGTCTTTCACCTCGGATAAATAATAAAGCATACTTGTTATCCAACATTCGCACTTCATCGGGAGTGAGAAGCTCACGTCCCGTAATCTGATAGTTTGTTGAATAACTGCCGTTACGTCCTCGGGATTGACCGTAGGTATTTGTATCAATGGTTTCTTTACCGAGTAGCTTTGAAACATATTCGTGTGTTGACTGCTCATTACCGCCGAGATATAAAAACTCGTCACAGTTACCGACTATGCTTTCCCACTGTTTCTCAAACAGTGCCTTTAACTGTGCCATATTCTGTATGATAATTGACACGGATATTTCACGGGAACGCATTGTTGCCAAAAGTTTGTCGAAGTCATCGGGCAAGGCAACATTGGCAAACTCGTCCATTATGAAATGAACATGAACGGGTAGTCTGCCCGAATGCTTGAAGTCAGCCAAGTTATATAACTGCTGAAATAACTGTGTGTAGAGCATACCGACTATAAAATTAAAACTGCTGTCATTGTCGGGGATAACCGCAAAGACCGCAGTTTTCTTTTCTCCTATGCTCGTCAAGTTCATTTCATCGGTTTGTGTCATAGACGCAAGAGATGTTAAATCGAACTTTTCAAGGCGGGCAAGTAATGTGATCTGAATTGATTTAAGTGTTTTACCCGAGCCTTTATGATAAGAACGGTAATATTTAAGTGCGATGTGATTAGGCTTGTTTACTTCAAGTTCGTTGAACAACCTGTCAAGCGGACTTTCAAGGTTTTCATCCTCCTCACTAACATCGCCCTCTCGTAGCATTTCAAGTACCATTGAAAAGTTCTGTTCTTCAGGCGGTGCTTCGTAGTGCAAAAAAGATATGAGTGCCTTCAAGAGCATACTTGCCGCTTGGTCCCAAAACGGGTCTTGCGATTGAGAGCCTTTCGGAGTTGTATTCTTGAAAAGGTTGGTGACGAGTCGCTGAATATCATTGTCATCTTTGATATAGACAAACGGGTTATAGCAGTCACTCTTTTCCATATTGATAAGGTCAATAACCTTAATCTCATATCCTTTTGCTTTGAGAAGATTTCCCGTGTCACGGAGTAATTCGCCTTTGGGGTCAAGGACTATAAAAGAGGTATTAGCATTAATTACGTTGACTTTGGCGAAGAAACGGGTTTTACCCGCACCACTACCACCGCAACAAAGTATATTAAGATTTCGTCTGTGTACTCTGCCGTCAAGTCCTATGGCTGTGTTTTGAGTTAAGATTTTGTTTTGGGTTATATCTTCTTTATTAAGATACTTTTTCCTTATTACATCAGTTTTACCCCATTTGGCTGAGCCGTGTTCTTCCCGTCTTCGGTAATTCTTTTCACTTGAAAGATAAATACCGATACCTATGACATACACCACAATTAAAATGAGGACAGTTTTTAAGCTGTCCTCACAAAATGTTATGTTTAGGGGATTGGCAAAAGCAACGGAAAGATTATTTACAATACTGACAAGTCCACCGTTTATATACGGTGCTATCAGCATACCGAGCCAAACAACGGGAATTAAGCCGCAGGCATAAAGAATGAGATTAGTCTTTGAAAACTTATCTTGCCTCACGGTCAAATCGCCTCTTTTCTCTTGCGAACGGTGCGTCTATGATTTTGATAAGAAGATTGTCAACATCTTCAAGCGGCTTATCCTCTTCAAGAAGTTTGTTGCGAAACTCATTGAAACCGTTTATGAGTAAATCGTGTTCAAAGCTGTCAACGGTTATTACTCGTTTATCAGATTTCATCGGCAAACTCCTTTATCTTGCATCTCTGTTTTTGTTCTTTGCATCAAGTATTCTTGACATACTCTGTGACATACTGTTTGCTTCATCACGAATTGCAGAAAGTTCCTGTCTTATGTCCTTTGGGGTTTTACCCTCAAACGGGTTTTTCTTTCTGTCAATGTCAGCAGGGTCTATACCTGCTCTTGCACAAGAGATAAAAGCAATACCGTATGCAGCTACTTCGCATTTGTCACGGCTGTAATCACCCTTGTCCAATCTTGCGTGTGCAATTTCCTTTGACAATGCACGGAAGATGTCGTCACCCTTCATACCCTGTCTGATATGAATAACCTTATCTTCGCTTCTGTAAAGAGCCGAAACATTTTCGGGAAGGTCATTTCGGATTTCAACGGGTACGGGTGATGTGTTGACGAGTGCTTTAATAAGCACTCGCTCATTGTATCTTTTCTTGGGCGGTATTTTCTGAACGGCGGTAGTCTGTGTGATGTCGAAAACCTTTTTAGGCTCATAGTAAGTTCCTACACTGCCGTCGTCACGTTTGAACTCTTTGCCGGGTTCAAGGATATATATACCTGTTTCATTTTTCTTGATATATACACCTGCCTTGTTCCACGCCTCCAAGTCACGGAGTTTAAGTGCTTCGGGCATCTGGTGTGCAACCAACAGAGAATTACTGACAGCATATCTGTCAAAGCGACTCTGTACTGCAAGATAACGAACATAGTTAAGCGGGTCGGAAAGACCGCTTGATGCTTTGTCAAGCATAGCATAAACATCGTTCTTGATTTCCTGCCTGCGTTTTGCCCAAGCCTCCTTATCAAACGATTTTTCGTTTTTGGTTTCCACAGGCTGCTCTTTTTTATTAGCCTGTGTTCCGTTCTGTTCATTCATAATAATATCGTCAAGATCTGACATTATCTTTGACTCCTTTCTTTTTGGATTTCTTTTTTGTTGGTGTTTTGATTTCGGCGGCTTCACTTTTTGTCCTGTTCTGCTCGGCTTTAATCTCTTTTAACCTTGCACGAACTGACGGGCGTGATTCAGCCTTCGAATTTGTCCAATCCCGTTCTGAGGGGGATATATGGTTGTTTCGTTCCCCGAAAGTAGGCTCGGACAGACGGGATTTTTCCGTCTTTGCCACAGAAGGGTTTTCGTTGAACGGCTTTTCTTTCTGCGGTGGATTGTTAAACAGCATTTCGACAAATTTATCATCGGGTGTTTTACCGGGCTGACTTCTCATAGGAACTTCTTTTTGAGATTTCTTTGCTTTGTCAAGAGCGTCACGAACAATGGCTTTGTTGTTTGCACCAAGACTGAATCGCTCAAAAATTCTGTTCACCTTTGCTGCATCTTCTTCTCTTACCATAATGTCACATTTACCATCGTTGCTGTTTTTATCTTTGAGAACGTGATACATAACGCCGTATTTTTTAGCAGCCTCACAAAACTTTTTCAAATCCTTGTCTTTGATTTCAAAGACCTTTACTGCACTGTTGGATTTGAGCATTTTTTTGAGTGAAGCCTTACCCTTTGAAGGTGTATTATTGTCTTTGAGTGCAAGGGTAATCATTCGCTGTAATCGTTCAGCGCTGTCACCTGACAGCTTGATTAACATTTGCACACCGTCCATCGTAATCCGCATTACCTGTTCAGCGGCTTCGCCTGAACTGCTCATCGTGGTTTCTCTCCTTTCTGATATTCAATTTTTTGCACTCGTCAATTCGCTCGTCTATAACGGGCTTTTGATTATCAATTCTTTCACAAACAATAACATCTCTCCGCAGTATTGATATGCGGGCGGAAAGATTTAAAATATGTTCTTTAAGTTCTCGGATTTCCTTTTCACTGCCACTGCGAACAGCAATTTTTAATTTGTTTCTCAAAATGTTTCTTGCTTCTTCAAGTTCTTTTATTTCTTCTTTGCGTGACTGTTTGAAGTCGGCAAGTTGTTCGGGAGTGTCAATATTATTTCCGCATAAAAGGTTTTGCTGTTCTATAAGTTGGTCGAGCTTCTTTACTTCAGCATAAAGAGTCGAGTACAAATATCGGTTTGAATTGGGATGCTTCTTTACGGTTTTAACTACTGTAACGAAGCGTACATAGACCTCTTGGTATGTGGGGTCTTTCATAGGAACAAAGTATTTATCCACCAAGTTATCCTGTATAGGAAATTTGATTTTTTGCCTTCTTGGTGATTGCTGAATTCTTTTTAAAATGTTTTTGGGAGTGTAATCATCACCGAGCTTATACAGTCGTCTTGCTTTTGCAAAGTTCGGATGAGATATGGTTGGATATTTGCGGTTGAAGTCAAATGAGTAACCTCTGCGTTGCATATGAGAAAAGAAATCCTGCTCACTTACCGAGAGCAGAATACACTCATCAATGTCATTCTTCATAAAGTTATTTTTTGTCAGTTGGTTGTTCTTTTCTGCTTCGTGAATATGATACGGTACTCGTTCAGAGGACTTCGGTTTTTCAATTACCGACAGACCGTACTCCCGACAAATATCATCGGAAGTCTTTCTCAAAAGCCTGTAACTCTCTTTGCAAGAGTTGTACTTTTTGCCGTCAACAAACGATACGGAGTTGATGACAAAGTGATTGTGTATATGTTCTTTGTCGAGATGAGTTGCAACGATAACTTGGAATTTATCTCCCCACATTCTGTTGGCAAGTTCAATTCCAATATCGTGTGCGAGTTGCGGAGTAACTTCGCCGGGTGCGAAAGATTGGTAGCCGTGAAACGCTAAAATTCCGTCAACCTTGCCGTATCTTATCTTAACCGCCATCATATTATCTCTCGCATTTTCCTTTGAACAATTCAGTCCCTCAACATAACATTTCTGCTCTGTCTTTGAGTCATTCATCGCATAATCCATAACATCGTAAAGAGATTGAAGTTCCTCATCGGTGTATCTTGTCTTGTCGGGATTAGTGGCATAGTCAAGAGCTTTATCTATTCTTCCTTTGATACTCCAAAGTTTTGTGGTAGCTATTCTTCGCTTGGATTGAACGCAGAAACAAGTTCATTTTTCAGAAAATCAATCTCTTTGAGAGCCTTCATCAATTCGGGTGTGTTGATATATTTTTGTGTGCGGGCAACAACAAGAAGCTGGTCTAAATTCCTGCCGATTGCATTAAACTCCTTTAAAAGTTTTGTGTAGTCGGCAGGCGGCATTTGCTTCGGGACACAGCCATTAACCATATATCGAAGCAAGGTTGACATAGATAAACCCGTTTCCGTACAAAGCTGACGAAGTCTTTTATACTCATTTTTATTAAGGTACAAATCTACTCTGATAGGTCTTCTTCTCATTCAATCACTCCTTTCTTCTGAAGCTTATTTTTAATTACTGTTGCTGTTGCGTTTGAAGCAAATGCGAGAACTGCAACGGCAACAATGCCTAATGTGTTCATTGGAATCTCCTCCTTTCTTCACGGGGTATTAGGGGTGTGAAATCCCTAACGTGCGGATTTGACGGGACAAATCCATTGCTCGTTAAGACAAATGCCACGAAATCAGCTATCCCTTTAACAGATTTCGTCTATAAGGTTTTCTTCATCGTCCTCGTCATCGTCCTCAGCAGAAAAAGGACAGTTGGGGCAGGCGTTGAAACAAGACGGAACATCAGATGTTGTGTCCTCGTCATCTTCATCCTGTTCGTTTTCAAACACACGGTATATAGTTTCTGTTTCTGCGTTGGGTGCATTGTCAATTACGGTAGTATTTCTTTTGAGTGTCCTTACCATATTGAGTGCTGTTTCTGCTGAAGGTGCTGTAGCTGTGAGTTCAACATTCTTGATTTCGGTTACGATAACTGTATAGTCCTTCATTAAATTTCCACCTCCTATCTTTCCAAATCTTTTTTGTTCGGCACATAAGGAATTGCTTTTATTTCCTCACCTTGCCTGTAAAATCTTTCAGGCTTATTGAATCGCTCTGAATTTTTTTCGACCTGCACATCGGTTAAACTTGCCAAGTCATCACCGTCACCTTTGCAGATAAAAAACTTGCCGGCAATAATATCCGTTACTCGACCTTCCTTGTTTCTTAAACTTCGATTGAGTGGTAAACCCTCTGTTTTTCCGTCACGGTTGTATACAATAACGGTGTCACCGTCAAAAGGAATGATGTCAATATTTCCTTCAACTACCTTCTTCATATCTTCAAACTTGTAGCCAATTTCTGTAACCTGTGCCAGCTTACCCGGCTCTAAAAGGACAACCTTTATTTTTTCGGGAAGCAGTTCTGTTGTTTCAAAATTCACGCTGTCAAAACTGTCGGCATCAAGAATATACTCACCTCGATACCACTCATCTGTGACTTGCTGTTGTGCTTCATCCAAACTGTCTGCCATTACTTTTACAGACTTTCTCAATGTTTCCGTTATAACAACTTCAAACTCTTTCATCGGCAATCTCTCCTTTCTTTTTGAGATTTGTATGGTATGTTCAAAGTGTAGCGAAGGTAATCGTTTACATCTTTTCCTACGGGTACGAAGTGACTTCTGACCGAGTATTTATCCGACAAAAGATTAGTCAATGCTCTTGCGGCATTGTGTCCTGCCCGGTCATTGTCAAGATGAAGATGGATTGTTTTGGTGTCGTGTTTTGCAAGGTAAGAAGAAAGTGCAACAGGGATTTTTATTTGCTCATTGTTACCTTGGTTATATACTCCCGAAAGAGAAACAAGGCTCAAACTTTTATAGCCTGAGCCTTGCATTTCACAAAGGGTTGCGTATGAAATTAAATCTATTGCACTCTCAAAAAGGTGTACTGAATCGGTATTATTGTTTACCTGCCGAAAAGAAAATTCTTTATTACTTCCTGCAAGGTCATAAAAGAAACGGCTGCTTCCCGTTCCTCTTACGGTTGCATATCTCGGCTTGTGTTTTTCATCATAGCCTACAAACACAAGGTTATCTCTCTGCGAACTCTGATAGATTAAACCTTCATTGATAAAGTGGTCTATAACCGTTCGGGATATTCCTCTGTTAAGAAGATAAGAGATAACCTTATCGTTATTGGGTGCTCTCGGCAACAGAGAAAAACTCTTTACCGTTTGCTTGGTTTCGTGAGTGGTAACGGGTATTTTTTCAAATGCTGCTATCTGTAAAACGGCATCTGTAAATTCCATTCCTCTTACTTTGACAAGAAAATCCAAAGCGGTTTTACCGCCTATCCCTCTCGACCACCACATCCATTTGCCGTTGGATATTTTTAAGCTGCTGTGTGTTTTGGTTGAGTAAGTGTTGGGGGATACTCTTGTCAATTCATCAGGCTCACAGTATTGCAAATAAGTGAGCAGGTCAATCTCTTTGACACGGGCAACGGTGTCGGAGTCAATAAACTGCATAGTTATCTGCACTCCCGACTTGCTTTTGATTTAAGTAAGCTGTGAAGCTCATCGGCTTTGTTCTCAATGCAAGAAAGTATTTCCTGCATATGATTACTTTCACCGTTTTCCCAAGCTAAAAAGAGGTCACTTAACGGCTCTTTCTGTTTGAGAAGTGCCTTGCATTGCTTCGGTGTCAAATCGTTTTCTTCAAGGGATAACAGAATATCCTCACGCATAACGAGTTCATAAGAGTGCTGCATAACAACCTCGGGTGATGAACTGCGAAGCATTGATTTAAACTGTTCCTGTTCGGCATACATCTTGTTATATAAAGCTGTATTGAGTTGTTCGGTTGTCATTCTTCACATTCCTCCTTTGCTTTAATGTTGGGACAATTTATGATTGTTGCTCTGAAACTCTGTTTGCAATTCTTTGAGCAGACAACACACAAATCGTTGTTTTGAATTTCACCGTTTGAGTTTATATAGAAGCTCAATTCATCAGGGTAACTTGTTTGATTCACATATTATCACCTTCCTTATGATTGATGTTGTTAATTAAAGAACGTGCTTTTTCTTTTCGTGTTTCCGAACACGGATTAAGTAATCTGAATGAGAGTCTGTCCTTTTGTATCTCAAATTCTATGCTGCCTTCGCCGTCATCAAAAATCAGTTTGCAAAGGTCAGGGTGCAAGGTCGAATACTTAATAAGTCTTTTCTTCAAACTCGTATTGTGAGTAATGATTGATATAACATCGTCATATTCATTAAAGCTGATAAATGTGGTTTTATCTCTCTTTATTGGGGCGTAAGCCATATTACCTCCTTGTTTTTCCTGTGTTTTATTTACTGACCTGTTTTTTGGTTGATTTTGCACGGTTTAGACCGTACAGAATTTAAAAATAGTCGATGGAAATTTCATAAACGATACATTGGTCATTTTGAAAATTTCTATTTGAAAAATGTCAAAAAACACGGACTTAACTCCGAGTTTTACCTTGCAGTTTCTCTGGTTGTTCTTTATCGGGGTGTAAGCCATATTACCTTCTTGTTTTTTCTTTGTTTCATTTACTGACCTGTTTTTTGGTTGATTTTGCACGGTTTAGACCGTAACGAATTAAAAAATAGCCGATGGAAATTTCATAAACGATACATTGGTCGTTTTGAAAATTTCTATTTGAAAAATGTCAAAAAACACGGACTTAACTCCGAGAATTTCACCTCGCAGTTTCTCTGCTTTTTTCTTTATCGGGTTGCTCTGTTTCTTCGATTTCACCGTCATCAATTTCATTGTCATTGTGGTTCATATCAAGTAGTGCATTGAGTTCTCCGAGCCTTTCCATCTTTGCGTTCAATTCATCCTCTTGCGGGAACGGCTGTTCAATCTGTTCTTTGGCATTGGCAAGCTGTGTCTTGGTATCTTCAAGCTGCTCGATACAAGCAGTTTTCTTTTTCTCAAAGTCACCGATGAGATTATCAAGTCTTGTGATGTTACCGTGAACATCCGAGCCAAGCGGAGTAGAATGACGAAGTGAGCCGACAAGAGTTAAGATGAATTGTTTTTGGAAAGTGTCAAAGGATAACTCCAATTCAAAGCCTCGGTAACTGCCGATTGCTTTCGGCTCAGGCGATTTCATAGATTGGCAGATTTCAAGAATTGCCGAACCTGCAGCCTTCTTTTCGGTATGGGTTATACCTTCCAAAACCATAGGACAAAAGCCGTCTGAATTAGGAACGGATTTTTCAGCCACTGTCTTAATATCTTCCTCATATCCCTTGATTCGGTTTTCCAATCTCAATATCTCTTTGGGATAAAACATAATGACTTTATCTTCAAGAGCATATCGCTGACTTAAATGGTTTTGTTTCAAAAGTTTGAGTTTAGATACTGCGACATCCAAATCCATTTTCTCTTTGATGTGGGGATTACCTGTTGCAAGTGCTTTGATTTCGGCATAAGATAACGCCTGCTCGTCAACATCTTCTGCTGAACGCACAGGCGATTTTGAGGTCATAATCTGACCTATAAACTTTTGCTTATTCTCGACCAACTGATACAAGTATGCGTCAAAGGTTTCTTCGGTAACATAGCTGAAAATATCGACCTCAGGGTTTTCGTTGCCCTGTCGGACAATTCTGCCCTCTCTCTGCTGAAGGTCAGCAGGACGCCACGGACAATCGGTGTGATGGATTGCTATGAGTTTTTGCTGTACGTTGGTACCGGCACCCATCTTGGCTGTACTGCCTATAAGTACACGCACCTTACCTGTGCGAACTTTTCCGAACAGTTCTTTCTTCTTCGCTTCTGTATCGGCATCGTGTATAAAGGCAATTTCTGCTTCGGGTATGCCTTTTGCTATGAGCTTCTTGCGAATGTCATCATACACATTAAACTTACCGTCATTATGCGGAGTAGATAAGTCACAGAATACAAGCTGTGTGGATTTCTGCGGAGTGGTTTTGTTCCACATATCGAAAACATTATCAGCACAAACAGATACCTTGCTCGATGAGTCATCGGGTAACAACTCATTAACAAGGCGTTGGTCAAGTGCCGTCTTTCTGCCGTCATTTGTAATAAGCAGCATATTGTCTATGTTGGAACTCACCATTTTATTCCTTACCTTCTCGGCTCGTTCTGCAAGAGAAGCAACTATCTCTTTCTGCTGTTCGGTGGGTTTAACCGCAACATTGTGATAGTTGGCTTTCGGAACGGGAAGATTGAGCATATCTGCCGTCTGAATATCCGCCATCTGCTTGAACATCATCATAAGTTCGGGCAGGTTATAAAATTTCGCAAATCGGGTTTTAGCACGGTATCCCGTACCTTCCGGTGCAAGTTCAATAGCGGTTACTGTTTCGCCGAAGGTTGAAGCCCAAGCGTCAAAGTGTTGCAGATTACGGTCAACAAGAGTATCATACTGCAAGTATCTCTGCATAGTATAGAGTTCTACCATAGAGTTTGAAACAGGTGTACCCGTAGCGAAAATAACACCTTTACCGCCTGTGATTTCATCAAGGTATCTGCACTTCATATAGAGGTCAGATGACTTCTGTGCTTCGGTCTGGGCAATACCGCCGACATTACGCATTTTTGTGTAGAGGTACAAATTCTTAAAATTGTGAGCCTCGTCTACAAAGAGCCTGTCAACACCGAGTTCTTCAAAGGTGACAACATCATCCTTACGGGTTTGGTCGTTGAGTTTTTGGAGTTTTGCCTGCAAGGACTTTTTAGTTTTTTCAAGCTGTTTAACAGAGAATTTCTCGCCCTTGTTAAACTTGATTTGTCCGATACCAACGGTTATTTCATCAATCTGTTCTTCAAGCATCCTCTTTTGCCGTTCAAGACTTAACGGGATTTTTTCAAACTGCGAATGACCGATAATAATAGCATCATAATCACCCGTAGCAATACGGGCACAGAACTTTTTACGGTTTTTGGTTTCAAAATCCTTTTTGGTAGCAACAAGGATATTCGCCGATGGGTAAAGCTGTAAATATTCTGCTGCCCACTGTTCCGTAAGATGATTAGGAACAACAATGAGTGACTTGTTACAAAGTCCGAGTCTTTTGCTCTCCTGTGCCGCAGCAACCATCGTGAAGGTTTTGCCCGCACCGACGACGTGTGCAAGAAGTGAATTACCGCCATACATAATTCTTGCAACCGCATTAACCTGATGAGGTCGTAAGGTTATTTCGGGATTCATACCCGAAAAATTGATGTGACTGCCGTCATACTCACGGGGTCGCATACAGTTAAACTTGTCATTGTATATGCGGACAAGTTTCTCTCTGCGGTGGGGGTCTTGCCAAATCCAATCTTGGAAAGCCTGCTTTATCATTTCCTGCTTACCCTGTGCAATGGCAGTTTCCTTTTTGTTAAGAACGGGTTTTCTGTTGCCGTTCTCATCTTCAACATAATCGAATATACGCACATCTTTAAGATTAAGAGTTTCCTCTATAATCTTATATGCATTTATTCGGCTTGTACCGTATGTGGTGTTGGCAATAACATTCATACGGTCATAGTTTTTGTTTTCTATATTCCACTCTGCGGAAATCGGTGAATAGTGTACCTTTATATTCCATTGGGCATATCTCGGAGTTTGCAGAAGTTCAAACATAAACTCTCCAACAACATCAACCGGGAGCCAAGTCGCACCCAAGCGGACAGAGATTTCACTTGCTGTCAAATCTTCGGGTTGTACCTTTTCGAGCATTTCAACATTGGCACTGTAATCATCGGGATAAATTTCAGCAGTCCGTTTTGCAAGTTCAAGTTTCTTTCTGACGTTACCCGAAAGGTATTCATCAGCCGTAAGATACCTCGCCACCCTGCTGTTCTCGGATATGTGTTCGGGGTTAAGAAAGATAACACCTTTGAGTTCTTCAAAAAGCATTTGCTCTGTCTTGCCCGTGAGCTTACACATATATTCCATATCAACACAGGCTTTTTCACCGATTGATACTGCCAATGCTTCACTTGCAGTTTCAACAGAGGTTACAGCGATATGTGGCTTGATTGTTCGTTTTGTGAACATATCTGCCTTGCGTTTGAGTTCACCGTTTTCACCGATAACTTCAAGTGAACAAAGCAGACAATATGAATTGTCATCAGAGAATACAAGGCGGTTTGCTCTTGAATTGAGCAGACCGTATTTCTTTGTGAACTTGTCATAGATTTCATTCAATCTTTCCTGTGCCGAAAGAATAGCTGAATCGGGATAATCGTCTGTCTGAAGCCTTATAAGTTCACGCACACAGTCCCTTATTTCAATCATACCCTTTATACGGCTTTCCGCCGTTGCAGAAACATCAACGGGTGTCATCCTGCTGTCGTGTCGGTAATATATTTTATCTTCAACAACAGTAAAACTGAAATTCTTAACATTCGGGTCTGCAGGTACGGATAAATCTTCGGACTCGCCGACATCGGAAAGTTCAAAATCCTTTATCTCGGCGTGTATGTTCTGTATCGCTTCTGAAAGAAGATCGGAGAGTTCTCTGCCCTCATAAGGTCTGCAGGTCAGTGACTGACCAAACTGTGAGGACTCCATAACCATATCACCGAGTACCATTTCGGGATGGTCAACAAAATACTTGTTATATTCGTTACCGTTCTCATCACGGTCAAGGTGTACCCAATCAGGCTCATCATTAACAAGGGTATCTCTTTTCTGTAAAAAGAGAATATCTGATGTTACCTCTGTACCTGCGTTAGCCTTAAAAGTGTTGTTTGGCAGACGAATGGCGCCGAGCAGTTCTGCCCTTTGTGCGATATACTTTCTTACAGCAGGATTTTTCTTGTCCAAAGTACCCGATGAAGTAACAAAAGCTATTACACCGCCGGGGCGTACTTTATCAAGTGTCTTACCGAAAAAGTAATCGTGTATGAGCCAGTTGTGTTTATCGTACTTTTTGTCGATAACCTTAAACTGCCCGAAGGGAACGTTACCTACCGCAACATCAAAAAAGCTGTCGGGTAATGCTGCTTCTTCATAACCCTGTACTGTAATACCCGATTTCTGATAAAGCTGCTGTGCAATTCTGCCCGTTAAGCTGTCAAGTTCAACACCGTAGAATTTACTTTCACTCATCTTGTCGGGGAGCATACCTATGAAATTACCCGTACCGCACGAAGGCTCGAGGATGTTACCGTTTTCAAATCCCATATTGCCGAGTGCTTCATACATAGCACGGATAACAACGGGGGGAGTATAAAAAGCGGTAAGCGTACTTTCTCTTGCAGCGGCATATTCTTCGGGAGAGAGCGTAACAATAAGTTCTTTATATTCATCTGCCCAATTTGTTTTGCTTTCATCAAAAGCATCTGCAAGACCGCCAAAGCCAACATACTTTGAGAGTATTTCCTGCTCTTCGGGAGTTGCAAGACGGTTTTCAAATTCAAGCTCGTGCAGAAGATTGATAGCAGCCATATTGTTACGGAATTTTTCTTTTGCACCGCCGACACCGAGGTTATCATCGGTTATTCTGAAATTGTGTTTTTCGCTGTCGGGAACGGTGGGATGAAGTGTTGTGACTTTTTCTTTCTTTTCTTCCCATACGGGAGGAGTAAGAGCAGGCTCTTCAGTGCGAAGTGTCTGAATTGTCACATCAAAGGGTAGTCCGCTTTCTTCGGCGGGTATTTCCGCAACCTTTTCCGTTGAATAGGTTGGTGCGGTCTGCTGATTCAGCAGTTCACGGACAAGACCAATTTTTTCAACTCTGTTTATGGGGTACAGAACAGAGGTGTCACGCATTGAAACATCACCGAAAACGGGGTCAATCCTTTCGATAACGAATTTTGTACCGTCAATCATTACCTCTTTGCCGATGAGTTCTGAGTCAGGAATAACAGGAAGATTTTCCTTTTCTTTCTCTAATTCCTTTATTAACTGTTCAGCAATTTCTTTATCATCTGTTTCCGCTTCTTCAACTATATTTTTCAGTTGAGCAATAATCGAGTCTATTGATTTCGGACTCTGCAGGTCAGCAGCAAGTTTACTTGCGGCATCTTCTTCTGACTCGCCGATTTCAAGAGTATCTCTGAATCCGTAGAAATCAAAATCTTTGTAAAAATCAACAAGTCTTTCAGCGAGTGTTCTTTCATTCGTTACTACTTTGTCGGTAACTTCAGAATCCAATGCTGTGTTCGTATATGTCTTTGATTCAAAAACTTCATCGGGAATATAGACTAAATCATCAAAATCCAAGCCATAAAGTTCATATTCAATCAATGATTCAAGATTGTCATAGCTTCGGCTGTCATAATGGTTATTGTCTATGAATCTGTCAATTCTGAAATCTACAAGATTTACAGAAACCTGAACGGGAATTTCTGCATCAGTAAAGGTGGTGTAAGCAATTTCAATATTTTTCATATCGCTAAAATCTGCACCTTTACCGTATTCTTTAATACAGAATTTATCTATCAGTTTTTTTGCTTTTTCAATAGGTTCAAGTTCACTGTTTTCACCAATTTGAGGCATCCGAAATATTTTTCTTGCAGTTTCACCATCGGGAATTGCCGAAATGACTACTCTGCTTTCTTTGCGGATATTTTCAAGATATGCTTCAAGTCTATGAGCAGGAAAACCGACCATCGGCACTCGTTCATCATCATTTACTGCTCTTGAAGTAAGAACAAGTTGAAGCGAAGTAGCCAAAGTTTTTGCATCATCATTGAATGCTTCAAAGAAATCGCCAACCTGATACAACACTATTGAATTGGGATTATCCGCCTTTATTTCGTTGTATTCATCCAAGAAACTGTTACGGCTGATTTCGACATTTGCGGAGGTTTCTTTTTCAAACTCCTTGGCTTCTTCAACAAGAGCCTGCATAGTTTCAAGTGAACATTCGGTATAATCAGGTTGCTCGTGAAAATACTCGTTTGCACCGTCAAAAAACTCACTGCCGTAGTCTGCAAATTCCTGTTGGCTTACTGTGCCGAGATAATCAAAGAAGTCTTTGAAATCTGCGTGCTTCTGTGCAGCCTCCAGAACAACCTCAAAATGGAAACTGTTTGTAACGAACTGTCCTTTACCGTCATTACCATCGGGGTTGTAATACATCCACGAAACAATTTCTTTATCACGGTCAACATAAAAAGCATCGTCATAGAGTACATCTGAAACAGCAGCGTGTCCGTCATCATATTCAGACGGCTCTTGCACCTCATCTAATGAGGGGGGAGAATACCTGTCTATAACCCCCTTATCTAATGCCATAACTACTGCTTCAATGTTGTTTTCAAGAAGTCTTTTGGTGGCATAGCTAAGGTTGAAATCAAGAACTTGACAACAGGGCGTGAAAACATTTCCGTAAAGGTTTTTTCCCGGTGCGGTATAGTTTGTGACCTTTGCAAGAATTTCAGCATCCTTGCCGAATGCGTTATAAAATCCTCTTGTGTGTAAAAGAACAACACTATCCGGGTTTTCCTTTTGTACTTGTTCGTATTGAAGTAAGAAATCGGGTTTACCGCTTTCGTCAATTTCTGTTTCGGCTTCGTCATTAACGGCAGGTCTTTCAACCTCAACTTCTACTTTCAAATGATTATTTGCAGGATTTTCTTGTACTCTATTCTCAAACACCGCTTTTGAGAATTCCTCGGTGAACAGAGGATATTGACTGTTACTGAGGATAACGGGGTCTTCAAGTGAAAGAATAGTGTACTCATCCGCACCGATATATACGGTATCGCCGAGATTATATTCATATCTGTATTCTTTTGGTGTTTCTTTTTCCTCGGGAGCATCACGGAGAAGCTGACGAATTTCACTTTCTTTTTTCCACTCAGCCTCTTGTGCCAATCTGTTTTCAAGCCATTGCGGATACATTTCTTTTTCTTTTGGGTTTAAGTATCTGTCAGACTTTATAAGTGCCGAAAGACGGCTTTCAATATAATTCCACTTTAATAAAACTCTTCTCGGAGGAACGCTATAGTGGTCGGATATTTCAATACCTTTTGAGTCGTGACCTTCCCAAAATCCACTTCCGGGAAGTGCATCTGAATGACCGCCTGTTCCGTATTCGTTTTTAAGGAACTTAATGTTTTCATCTTTTGAAAGGCTTTCGGCAAACTGCCTGTAAATACGCATTTTACCTTCGGTGAAATCACTACCGCCGCAAAGCACATAATCAACGGCAGATTGAGGCAGAAACAAAGGAGCCTCGTTTTTTACTGCCGTGCCGATAAGTTCCATTTGCTTTTCAACACCGGGTAAAAGCAAAGCCTGAGGCTCTGTCCATTCCTCCATAAGCATAAGTCCGAAAACACTTCGTTCAATCTGGAACCATTTTTCCCACGCTTCACGGAGTTCTGTTCCGTCATTACGCCATAGCCTGATAGCATCGGAATAGGCTTCAAAGCCTGCATTTACACCGTTTGAAAGTGTAATTTCATAGGGTGTTGAATTAAAGAAAGACATAATAAAATCGCTACGTTCTTTCTTGTCAGGATGACTTTCATAAAACGCAGCGATTTCCTCTGTATGCGGAGTTAAATAGGTTTTAATTAACTCACTTTTTTCTTTGTCTTGGTGAAAATACTCGACACCGTTCCAACGGGCATCGAAATCGTGATTACTTAACTGTAAATCAGTTCCTTGAGTACCGTTTCCTCGGCTGCCTGTTTGATGTTGTTCATCAACTGTACCCACCTCATCTGGTCGGTTTCCTTCAAGGCTTCCGTTACTCCCTCGGCTTTCATCATCTGTTCGGTCAACTGTTCCAACATCTTCTGAGCCTGCTGTTCTGTTTCCGAAAGATGTTTCGTCAGTTCGCCCTTCGTCAGCAGAATGTTGAATAACACTCTCTTGTGATTCATCAGGTACTTTTTCCTCATCGTAGCGTACTTGCCAAGAGTAACGTTCATTTCCTCTTTCGGAAGTGTGATGTTCGGGATTTTGTAATCTCCGACCTGTCTGTAAGTTATCTGTGACATCCTTTTTACTCCTTTCGGTGTCTGTTTTTTGTTTTGCACCCTCATCATATCCGAAATTATATGAATTGACAAATGTGCGATTTTTATTTTTTTCTTCCCTTTGAAGTGCTTTTACGGTTGTTTCAATTTCACGAAGTCCCATTTCGGCTATTTCGCTTGTAGCGGAGCCTAATGCAACTATTGTTTCGTGAGTGTTGAAATTATAGAGGTCTTTGAAATCCTCGGGGTCATAGAAATCGTCAGCGTTAATACCGCACCTTGTCATCATCATATATCCGATACTGCTGACAAGAGTATTTCTCAACACAGACCTTATATTATCCTCGTCAAAATCTTCAAGGAAACTGCCGTGTTTAACCTCATCCAAGCTGTAGAGATAATCAAGGATATTATCGTCAACCATATTCTGTGCAGTATCATCAATGATTGAAGCAAGTGAGCCGTCACCGACATCACCGAAGGCATTTTCAAGAGCCTCGGCTATTTCAGCTTCAAATCTTTCTTCTACCTGCCAAGACGGTACTTCTATGTTTTGTCTTGAATTGGTATCAGACACATCAAAAACATATCGAAGTTTAGGATATGTGCTTGAATGATTTAACAAAGCGATACCCGTTGCACCTCGGTTTACCCAACGGTTGAATTTTTCATTCCAAAAGCTGATTTCCGCACAAGCGGTTGCTTCGGGTTTTTGAGCAAAGATAAGGATTTGGTCGGGGAAACTGTATTTATAGTTATTTGCTGCAGTTCTCAAAAACGAAGTCCAATTCTGCTGATTTTCAGTAGCCTTAATAACCTCATCATTGAATACGGAAGTTACAATTTGCAGTTTACTTGCCAATTAAACCACCTCACTTTTCATTGGTTTTAGCAAGATAAGAGAATAACTTATTCGACTTAACGCTTTCCTGCAACTGCTGAATTTCAATAATATCCGTAAAGGATATATCATCAATTACGGCAATATCCTTGGGCGTGAGCTTCTTTATATCTTCCTCTGTGGTATATCCGAGAGAAATGAGTTTTTCAAGGAGTTTCAACCTTTTGGTTACTTCGTTGGGTACTTTCGCCATTCTTCTTTACCTTCCTTTCTTCAAATTCTTTATAAACTCGTTTCCAACAAATATTGCAAACATTTTCATTGTGGTATATGCATTTTTTGCAGCCGAGTTTATTCATATTAACCTTCATGGTGTCCGACAACATTTTTCGTCATCGTGCATCACCTCGGTCTTTGTGTTTTGTTTTAACGGGTGTGCCGTTATCGTCATAGTTGTGAGGGTCTGCTTCAGGAGTGTTCCAACCGTTTAAAGAGCCTGCGAGCATTGCCGCTTCCTGTGCTTTTGTTACCCCCATTTCGCTGTTATGACCGTCAGCAAGTTCTCTGTTCCTTTCGGGTGAGTTGTTGCTGTCGTTTACATCTGAATGTTCGTTTTCGCCCTTTGTGATAATAACGAGATGACCGTTTTCGGGTGAAACGGAATAGCACCTTTCGGGAAGTGATGAACGCAAGGGAATAACCTTACTGCCGTTTCTTTCCATTATCTCGGCAAACTCACAGATGTGATAAAGTCTGTCACCGACCTCTGTGTGGTACTCGTCAATAAATCTGCAATATTTATCGACCTTTTCACCATCAATGCGATGGATTCTGATTTTATCACCGTCGGGAATGGTGAAAACAGGTCTGTATGAGGGAGTAATAAAGCGAATACCCTTACTTGCATGAACAAGATGTGTTTCAAAATACTGCTTTACAAAGCAGTAGCAGTAAAGGTTGTATTCGCCCTGCCTCGGATTGAGCCTTAAAAGATAAGTATGCTTATCTGTATCAACTCTTACGCCGTAATACTGATTATCTGCACCGCTGTACTGCTTTGCGTGTTCGTGACAATAACGGCTGAGCCTTGTTCTGTCATTGAGCAGTCTGCCGTAGGTATCATCAAGGCGGAGTGAATTGATAACATCGTCAAATTCCTTTTTGAACTCATCTGTCTTGAAGAAAGTACAGACGTCATTCCAAGTGGAATTGAACTCTTGTCCGTTATATCCCATATCCGCACGGAGATAACCTATACAGCCTGTCTGCTGATATAACTGCTGACTTTGTCTGAATGTGTATTTTTCAAGATTGGTAGTTATAGGTGTTACATACAAATCCGTCATCTTGCATCCCTTTCCTTTCTTCTGTCTGCACGCTCTTTCAGTACCTTTTCAAGACCTTCCTTTGCCCAATCGGGGAGCTTGTCTTTTTCAATAGTACCGAGAACATCCTGACGTTTGAACTGCACGGATACTCCCGTGTAAAGATTAGTACAGAAACACGCTGTACCTCTTGAATTTGCAGACGAGCCAAAACCGCCCGTACAAAGACAAAGCTGATTTACAGAAATTCTGTATTCAGGTTTGAATATATCTGCCTTTATAACTACAACCTTGTCTTTGATTGACTCCCTGTAGTCAACAGCTTCGCAATCTTCGGCAGTAAGCGGAGTTTTATCAACGGAGATCTTTGCGTTTTCTTCCATAACTCTGTCTGCTTCTGCCGCAATCCTTTCTGCAAAGATTTTTGCAAGTTCGGCAAAATCATCACCAATGAGAACATCGTTATATCTTGTGAAAATGCCGTTGTTTTCACAACTTGCAACAAGATAAATCATATTGTCGGGTGCATTGGGATTTTCGCCGAGTATAATTTCGGTTTTACCGATTTCAAAGGCTTGGGTTATCTCATAACCCTCAACCACTCTTTTTTCACTCAATATCTTCAACTCCTTCCATAAGTGTTTTACCGTATTGAGTAAGTGCGTAAAAATTTGCGTGGTCAAACTTGGATTTTCTGAATTGCTTGACCGTAATTATGTTTGCTTTTACAAGTCGTTTAATCGCATTTCGCACAGCCTTTTCACCCATAAAGGGGAAAGTGCCTGTCAGAGATTTTTGTGTTATGCGTACAAAAGGTCTGCCCTCAAACTTGGTGTCCGTATGCGTTAAACGGTAGTTGATAAAGCCAGCAATAAGTGCGGAATTGATACCGTGCTTTATTGCAATAGTGTTACTGTAATTACATACCATTTATATATTTACCTCCAAAAAGTTAAGGGCAGCCTTTTGACTGCCCTTTAGTGTTTATCTTCCGACATACCAATCATCGTAGGCTGATTCGGAAATGTTTATTGTGTTTGTGTTTATCGTTCTTGTAATCATACCTGCAGGTGTCCAACAGTCACTCTGAGTTATACTCATAATATACTTTCCGTTGGGATACCAAACGGGTGTGAAATGAACTCTGCCGTATGTTCCGTTAGGTCTGAATTTCCACTCGTTTGATACCAAATCAAGTGTTCTGTATTCACCGTTTTTGGTCGAGTAGTCAAATTCGGGCATAAGAGCATAGGCAAACTGCGGTTTTGTGTATGCCGCCGATGACGGCATAGTGTAACCCGAAACGGATTTATTGTTATTCATAAGTGCCAAGGATAAGCCGTAACCCGATTTCATAGTCCAAGAACTGCCGTTTTTAACAGCCGTTGAGCCTGTTGCGGGTGTGAGAGTTGCGGAACTGTCCGCAATACCTACGGCATAGCTTACCTTCTTAAATGCACCCGATGAATAAGTCCATTCCCACCAAGAAGCAGAATAGCTCTTGTTGTCCTTTGACAGAGGAATGGTAAATCCTGCGGGTTTGGTCTTTTCAAACTGTGTATCGTTTGTTTCAGATACAGTTGCAGGTGTTGTGGTATAGTTTGCGGATGAAAGGTTGTACGATACACCGTCCTCGATGATTTCACCCGTAATCTTTACCTTTGCACCATTCAGACCTGCAGGAACTTTCCACTTGAAATATACAAGATTGTTTTCAAGACCGGGAACAACAGCCTGTTTTTTGGTGTATGTGGCTATCTGTTTTGTGCCGTTATATACCTTAAACAGAATAGATATATTGTTGCTCGGCGTGTAATCGTCCGTGTAGGTGTTGTTGAGCCAAAAGCTCGTTATTACCTCGGTGTTCTCACGGTAGTCTGCATTTTGTGCAATAGGCGTAAGTGTCAGCGGATGCCGTACTTTACACTTCAATGTCAATTCGTTGTTTTTACCGTTGGTTTCGTATTGAGTGTTATATATACCCATACCTTCAAGATAGATACCGCCCCAAAAGTCGAATGTTCTCTTGTTCGGCACTACAAAATCGTAACCGGGAAGAAATGCCTTTGAGTTGGCACTTAATGACCAAACACCGTCTATCTGTGTTCTGTCATCTCTGAAACCGTTTATATATACTCTTGAGTCTGTGTTGTTTCTGTAAATATAACTAACCTGTACTGTTTCACCTGCAACAAGGTCATAGGGGTCAAGTCTTATGCCCGTTCCCTTTCTCTTGAACTGAATTTCATACAGTTCAATGTCACAAGGAATAACGGGTATCTCAATCCAAGTGGTTTCGTGAGTATGTTCCTTATCTTTTGACCACCAAGTTTCAAGTTTAAACCTCAATGTGCTGTTCGTTACTTTTGGTATGGTATATGGATTAAGAACACTGCTTATACCCGTAGATGATTTGCTGCTTATGCCACGATTGTTTGCACTCGCATCATAACCGCTGTTTTCGGTATAGGCATTAACCCATTCAGTACCGTTGTAGTAATATAAAGAACCTCTCATACAGACACGGGGACTCCAAGTGCTGTCTGTTCCGTAGTAGTATTCAATGCGAGCGTGCTGACCGTGATATACCTTACCATAAAGACCGTTCTTGCCGTTATACGCAACATATCCACCCTCATATCCTCGGATTTTAACCTCGTTTCTGTGAAGAACAGGTTTTATGGGGATATAGAAGGTTTCAACTGTACCGCTTTTAAGAACATTACCTTCAGCATCAATCCAATCCATTTTGGCTTGTACTTCGTAAGCCTCAATATCTGCGGTTACGGTTTTGTATTTATCCGTGAACTGAACAGGGAACCAAAGTGTTTCGGGATAATCGGGATTGAGATTAACTTCTCTTGTAATCCAATCACCGCCGTTTTTGACATACTGCCTTACCCTTATGTTCTGTGTTTCATTGGGGAAATACACATTAAACCATACTGTATCACCGATGGTGGCATAACCGTTTTTATATTCGTATTCATCAAAGGTTGCACCTGTGCTTATACCAAACAGTTTTGTTTTATTATTCTTTGCTCCGCTGTAAGCATCACATTCCTTTACATCAAGAACAGGGTCATAAATCCACTGTGCATAAAGAGTAACGGTTGAGCCGTTGACGGATGAAAGATTTTTAACCTTCTGTTTGTCGGTATATGACGTTCCTGTACCGTTTGCCTTTGTGTTCCAACCCGTAAACTTGTATTCGCTCTTGGTAAATCCGTTTGCGGTAAGTGCTTTTTCAACATTATATGTCATAGTCATAGAAGCCGTTGAGCCTCCTGTATTACCGTTGCCGTTGAATTGTACCGTGTAAGTTGCGGGTTTCCACTTTGCATATAGGGTAACAGTACCGCCGTTGGCTGAAGTCAGATTGTTTACCTGCTGTTTATCGGAATAGCCTGTCCCCGTGCCGTCAGCATAGGTACTCCAACCGTTGAACACATAACCCGTTTTTGTAAATCCGTTAGCGGTAAGGTTTTTCGGCGTTCCGTATCTCATAGACATTGAAGCGGTAGAGCCGCCCGTGTTTCCGTTACCGTTAAAGTTAATGGTATATGAGTTCGGATTCCACTGTGCATACAGATAAATCGTACCGCCTGCGGTAGAGGAAAGATTTGTTACCGTCTGTTTATCCGAGTAGGTTGTTCCGCTACCGTTGGATTTTGTGTTCCAATTCTTAAATGTGTGTCCGGTCTTTACAAATCCGTTGGCACGAAGTGTTACGGGAGTGTCAAACTTTACAGACATAGAAGCAGTAGAGCCGCTTGTGTGTCCGTTACCGTTAAATGCAATGGAATAGGTGCTGACAGTCCATTGTGCATAGAGTGTAACAGTTCCGCCGTTGGTTGAAGTAAGATTTTTAACCGATTCTCTGTTTACATAACTTGTTCCCGTGCCGTTGGCTTTCGTATTCCAACCTGCAAAGGCATAACCGGATTTTGTAAATCCGTTGGCCGTGAGGTTTTTGGAAACATCGTATGTCATATTCATTGAAGCAGTTGAGCCGCTTGTACTTCCGTTACCGTTGAATCTGATAGTATAGGTATTAGGCTGCCACTGTGCATAGAGTGTGAGCGATGTGTCACCGCTTGTAATACCTGATTTCAAATCCGTAGGTTTAAGTGAGGAATCGTCTTGGTCGAACAGAGTTCCGCCCCAAGAATATTTACCCCATTTGGTAAAGGTATATCCTGTGCGATAAAGACCGAAGGTTGAAGCATTACAAAGACCGCCCGACTTGGTGTTATTATAAGTCCATTTATCCGTGAACTTTGAATAAGGTGAAGCGGTGTAAATCGTATCCAAAAGCAACCTGTAGCTTGAGTTGCTCAAAGAGCCGTCATTTGCATCGTAATGAACTTCAAGTACGGCAGGACGCCATTGTGCGTAAAGCGTTATTGTACCACCTGCCGAGGTCAGATTCTTTACATACTCACGGTTATCATAGCTCGTTCCCGTACCGCCGGACTTCGTGTTCCATCCGACAAACTCATAACCTGTCTTTTTGAAACTGTTTGAATTTAGTCGGGTTGAAGTTCCGACAGTAATTGTCTGATTAGACATTGAGCCGCTTGTATTTCCGTTGCCGTTAAATTTAACGGTATAGGTTGAACTTGTTGAGCTTGATGAGCCTGAGGATGAAGAACTACCGCTTGTTTCTTGATATGCGATACCGACACCGTAACCTTTGTTGATTATGTTATAGAAGGTTTCCTTACTGCTGCTGCCGATTGAAGAAGCGGAAGTCCATAGACCTTGTCCGTCAGGTGTGTATAGTGCATTGGGATAAACTCTGTTTGTGTATGAAGCGATAAATCCCCAAGTAGCAGAGGTGTTACTTGTACCGCCGTTACTTGATGCACCAAGGATATATTTGCCGTATAAAGCTGTTTCAGTTACGGTGATGGAGTGATAAACACTCTCCAGCCTTATATCGTAAATCGGCTCAACAATAACTTTATCGCCCTTTGACATATTTGCTACACTACCGACACCGAGCAGGGAAAGAACTTTATTGATGTTGTTTTCGTTGTTCTGCCAAGTTTCCATTCCCGAAGGTGCAGGCAGGGTTGTTGAAAAGCCTTGTGAGCTTTCTTTGTAGCAATTCGTGGTACTTCTTGCCGTTGTAAAGCCATTATTCTGTTTGGATATAAGCTGCTTTTTATTGTTCTTTGTGCTGAACTTATATCCGTCCGTGTATCCGAGATTGCCGTAGCTTGTATTTCGGAACACGTCAATAACCTTGCTGACCTTCATCGAACCCGATGAGGTTACAGCACTGAAACGATAACCTATACAGTTATCGCTTGTTGTTCTGATTGCGTATCCGTTAGGTGATGCCGATGAAGTACCGCCCGTGCCGCCTGCAGAACTGCCGTCCCAAGACAAAGCAAAGGCATTCGTGGGTATCATGCAGAGTAGAGAACACACAACCAAGATAATAGATATTACTCGTTTAATACTAATCATCTCCTTCTTAAAAAACAAAAAAATGACCTGACATTACATCAGGTCATCATCTCTTATGGTTTAGTGCGAGTGGCAGGTCTTACCCTTAACCGCACCGTGACAAATCTCGCAAACAGTATCTTCAACATATCTTACGCAAGTTCCGTTTGAGCCGTCACCGATTTTCTTACCGCAGGTACTGCAATAAACGGTGGGATCATTCTTTATTGTGTATTTGGGACACTTGGTAATATCGTAGCAGGAGTTACCCCATTCATCAACCGCATAGAAGCTCTTACAGGTATGAGAGCCGCAGATTGAACAGCCTTTCTTTTCAAGGCTTACGATGAAATCGTGAGTTTCCTTGCTGTCACAGTTATGTTTCTTGACACCGCAGTTATAGGCATTTGCATCGTCATCGCCGATGATTACAATACCGGGACCGTCATTCGGTTTTACTGCTTCCGCCTGCTTATTCGTTGTTTTTTCGACTGAGCCGTGATTATCAGGCTTTGTCATTTTTTCGGGTGCAGCGAGAGTTATCATATTCTCGTCAACCTTCTTCGATTCCTCAACATACAGATTTGTTCCGATGGTGATGTCCTCAAGGTTGAGATTATCGTTATCGGTGACGTGCTGTGTGGTTGAGGTAGTCGTTTCGGTGTCTGTATCCTTACCGCAGGATTTGCCGAAAAGTGCAAAGATAAGTGCAAGAATTATCAGCAGTACCGCCACAAGGATAAAGATGGTTTTGTTGCTATGCTTTGAGTTTGAATTGTCTTTCATTTTCTTTTGCCTCCTAAACAATTAAAATTTTTCGGTTAATATTGATACAATTTCTATCGGTACATTTGCAGTCGTAACCGTTTTCCCTGCAAACTGTATCGGCACAGAAACGGTATATCTGACACATATTTCAAGCTGATTATCCTTTTGAAAACTTATTTGAGGAAGTGTCATTGAATATTGCAGATTGCCGTCTGTGTCATAACTATACAGCGTATCGGCAGATAAATCCAATGTGCAAAATTCACAGAGCTTTTCTGTGTATTCGGGGAAATCAAGTGTTTCGGTGTAGTCGTTACCTTGCTTTATACTGTTGAATATGAGAGTGGAGTTTGTGGTGACGAAGTTATCCAAAACAACCTTGCTGTTTTCCCGTGTGACATTGATAACCGAGATTGCGGATGCATAAGTGAAAATGCTTGAGAAGATAGCGACAATTACGATGATTAGTACACATATTGATACATAGCCTTCGCCCTTGGTGTCTTTTAATATCTTCATTTTCCGTCACCTACTTCCAATACTTTTCCGAAATACCCGACCTTGTACTTTGTACTGTAATGGGTATTTTAAAAGCTCCGACACCTTGCACATAGGTATGAACAGAGATTGTCAGAGTCATCGTATCTCCAAGCTGCACCCGCTTGTATGTTTCGTTATAGTATTCTGTTGCAGAAGTGGTTACATCAAAATCAAAGAAAGTGCCTTTGAGTTCCTCACACCGTTCCTCAAACTCATCACCGAATGAGCCTGTAAATGCGGCAGTTTCAATAAGCTGTCCGCAGATCTCGTCCATATCCTGCTTGAGTGTTAAAAAGGAATAGATGTTAAGGGTTACTACAAGCACCATCATAAGTGCAATTAAGCCGATAGCTACATCAATATAGCCTTCGCCCTTTCGGGAAGTAATAAGTTTCTTCATATCCTTTCACCTCCGTTATCCGAAAAGAACGCCGACAGAACTGATAATCTGTGAGATGATGACAACAACATACATAAGCATAAAGCAGACAAGCAAACTCATTGAGAGTTTCTTTGTCTTTTTTGGTATCTTCTGTGCTTCAAGCCTTAACTGCTGTCTTTGAATATCCGCAAACTTCATTGAGAGAGATGACCAATAAACCGTGTTATCGTCACCTCTGACAAGAGCAATAAGTCCTCGGCATACATCACTCATAAGCGGTGAGCCTACTCTTGATTCAAGTCTTGTTATGGCAACTTCAAGATTACCGGAACGCATATCCGCTACTGTAATGTCAAGCTCGTGTTTGAGTTCGGGACAAGCGTGAGGTGCAAATGATTTAAGCATACCAAGTACATCCTTGTTGTGAGATATACTCTTTTCAATCTTAAATACAAGGCGGGGAAGCTCATACTCGATTTTTGCTCTTTTTGCTTTAATTCGGTTTGCAATTCCTTTCATATTCATTCGGTAAAGAATGAACGCAAGAAAAAGAATTACGGGAGAGAGAATGGGGAATATGAAAAGCATCGGTATTGCGAAAATACCGACAATAAGGGATTTAACAATAGCATTAGCCATAAACATTTCGGGTGAAATGTTCATCTGTGCCGTTCTCAAATCTGATTCAAGCTGCATACGCTTGAACTCGTTAAGGTGTATTTTCTTTGCGATAAATGAGGCTATGTTAGAAAGCCATACATCAAGGCTGCTTGTCTTTTCCTTCTGCTGTTTTGCAAGGTTATTGACAGCCTTTGAAGTTCGCATATACGGAATGCGGTAAATGTCTGCCAAGATGAAATATGCGGCAATACCGCAGAACACTCCTGTTATAACTCCAACCATTTAACCGCCTCCTTTACCGTTTGTACTCTACGGGTTTTGTGTATTTGAGCATAAACATATAGGTTACAAGAATAACCGCACCGCATACGCCGAGTACAACCTTACCCGCAGTTTCGTACATAAGAGTGTGAAACCAATCCTTGTTGAGAACATAGAGCAGGGGTATGTTACCTACAACAAGACCTACCATTGTGTAGTATTCCGTTCTTACCGCTGACATCATTGTGTTGAGTTCGCTGTTTACTATTCTGACATCGGTGAGTTTTGTAACTATGGGCAACAGAGTATCTTTGAGAGCTCTGTCATCTTGGCACTGAATGAGAGTATCGCACCATTCGTGGAATATCTCATTATCGACCTTTGATTTAAGGTTTCTCAAAGCCTGTTTTGTGTTTGATGAAACAGCCATAGCATCACCCACAAATGCTGTGAAGCACTCTTTCAGCGGAGGTCTGATATATGCAAGGTTTTCATTTACCGCCGAAACAATATCCGAGTTTCTGTTGTATGAGGTTGTGATGATTGAAAGAGTTGTTTCCAACTCGTCCTGTATATGTTTGTTGTAATATGACAGAGTGTTTCTTACATATATAAAAGGTATCATCGCAAACGCAACAGCTAACACGGGAACAAGGAATACGTTATCAATAAGGATAGCAACAACCGCACCTGTCGCCAAAAGGACAAGTGAGGCAGAACAGACAAGGGCAAACTTGCCTGATTTGCCCGTTGCTTCAAGTGCTGACTGAACATAAATGAGCCTGCTGCCCAGGCTTTTTTTCTTTTTGCCCGCCCTCAAAGCTCTCGCTTTTTCTCGCAAGGAACTCTTTGGGGTTGTTATCTTCATTAAGTCATCTGAAATCTGTGTAGGCGTTAAGCCGAGAAAACAGACAATAGCAATAATGAGAAAAACAGAGGCTATCATCGGAAAAATCATTCATATTCAGCCCCTTTCTTCAAGAATTTGTTGAGTTCCTCCTGCGGAACGCCAAACTGAAGAAGTTTCCTTTTGAGGTTGTCTGACATTATCTCCGGCTGTTCAAAATATCCCTCGGTTACATATCTGCCGTTCACTATCTCGTTCTTGGTGATGTTAAATCTGAACAAGGTGTGATAGAGTCTTTCACCGTTGGGAAGTATCTCACATTCGGAAATATCCATTATCTTTCTTTGATTGTTTTCAAGTTTATGAGTATATACGACAATGGGGAATGCCTGACCTGCCTGCATAAGTGAGGTCTTGAAATCAATGGGAAAACGCTTTTGACAAAGCAGGGCAATTCTCATATGTGCGGAATCTGCCGCAAATGCGTGAACTGTTGATACAACCGTGTGTCCCGTAAGACTTGCTTCAACTGCTGAATAACATTCAACATCTCGCATTTCGCCGACACATACTATATCGGGATTGAAACGAAGTGAAGCTACAACAAGGTCTTCCTGCGTTATGTCATAAGTTTCATTTTCGGAAGGACGGGACAAGGTGTGAACAACATTGTTCACTACCTTTCCGCCCCTTGTTTTTACAAGACTTAATTCTCTTGAACCGCTTTCAATGGTAAACACACGCTTACCGTTGGGGATAGTGGATAAAAGAGCATTAAGAAGTGTTGTTTTACCCGAACTGGTTGCACCCGCTACAACGGTGGATACACCGTATCTCAAACACATACAAAGGAAGTCCATCATCTTCTCGGTGGCATTGCCCGATTTGATAATCTCTTTCTTGTTGACTCTTGAAGGATGCAAAAGTCTGATTGAAACGCTTACGCCGATTTCATCATCAACAATAGGCTCTTTGAGAGCAGTAATTCGGGTATTGTTGGGTAAGTGTCCCTGTGACATAGGTGTGGAATTGTCGATAATCATTCCCGAGTGGTGAAGCAAACGCTTTACAATATCTACTGCGTGGCTCGGTGAATAGAAATGTTCCTTTGCCTTTTCTGTTTTACCGTTTGTGTAGGTAATAGCAATATCATTCCAAGCGTTTATGTTGATTTCTTCAATTCTATCCTTGCCAAGATACTTTGTGAGAATTGAGTATTCCGCCATTTCGGAATACAGCTTATCGCAAAGTTCTGAAAAGGTAAGTCCTTCAACAGTATAATTGGAATCACGGACAAACTTTTCGATATATGACCTTAACTGTGAGAGTTTGTTTGTGTCGGTCAAAGCCGCTGCATATCGGGAGGAGATGTGTTCCTGCGTCATTGACAGCAGCGGCACAAAATCAATGTTTTGCTGTATCATCTCTTATTCTCCCTTTGAAAAAAGTGTGCCGTCTTTCTTTTTCTTGAAAAGAATACTGCCTACTGCGGTTGCAGCAGATGTGATAAGTGTAGCGATAGCGGGAACTGCTGACTCGGCACCTGTGTCGGGAATGTCAGGGTTGTTGTAGCCGTCGGGAGCAGTATTGTTATTTCCGTTGTTATCGCCATCAAGTTCACCGTTTACAAGACCGCCGAGAATACCGCCGATAAGGTTATTAAGGTCATCGGGAATTGTGATTACCTCATCACCGGGGTTAGGTGTTCCGTTATTGCTGTTATCATTATCAGTGTCATCACCTTCAATGATTGTACCTGCATCGCCGACGCCGTCACCGTCCGTGGTATCTTCATCGGGAGTATCAGTAGGTGTTTCATTGTTATCAGCATTATCTTCATCGGGATTGTCATTGTTTTCGATGTTTTCATCTGTAGTACCTTCGCCGTTTGCACCGTCATCGGTTGTTGCATCACCGGGAGTTGCTTCCTCATCGGTGTTACCGTCATCTGTTGTACTGTCATCGGGTGTTTCGGTGTTGTCTGTTGTTTCATCACCGTCGGCGGGTGTGTCTGTTGTATCACCGTTTTCGGGAGTTTCTGTTGTGTCAGAGTTATCCTCGTTTGTTGTATCGTCAGAGCCGTCAGTTGTTTCATCGTCAGAACTGTCGGTTGTGGTATCTTCTGTTGAGGGGTTGCTGACATCGGTTGTATCTTCGCCGTCTGCATTGTCCGTGGTTGTGCTTTCGGGAAGTGTGGTGTCCGTGCTGTCGGTTGCAGGTGTTTCGGTTGTTTCAGCGGCATAGGCGGTTACTGCAGTGAAGCATACAAGAATTGAAAGTGCGGTAAGAATACAAATAAATTTTTTCATAAGATTATAATTCCTTTCTTTATTACATTATTTGATAAATGAGATTTGAGAGTTCTTTGCGGTACTTCTTGTCGTTTACTCTCATATATAACTGACCGTCAAGAAGCTGCTGTCTTACCTGTCTGGAATAAGGTAAGGTGCAGGACACATTTTTGAGATGTGCTTTCACATCTTCAATCGGCAGAAAGAGGTCATTGTCGGTTGAGTTTATAACCTTAAAACTTCTGTCATCATCACTGCCGAAAAGTCCTTTGTTTGCGGTGTAATAGGTCATACCTTTCAAATCGGGTGAAAGAACAAGTACAACCGAATCTGCACAGTTAATGGCTTTTCTCGATATGAGATCATCGTCATTTTCCGTACATTCAACGAACACATATCCCGCCATTTCTGACAGAACATCAAAGAAAGCATTTACTTTATCGTCCGTTAATTTTGCGTAGCTGTGTTTGTTTTCATCCGACTTATATCCAAGACAGCCGAAATTCGGCATATCCTTTACCGTGACAAGGTGAGCAAGAATACTCTCCTGAGATATGTCCGTGTTATCCAATACCCCGCCGAGAGAAAAAAGACTGTCGGGAGTATAGTTGGGAAAAAGGAGTCCGAGTGCGGGAACTGTCATAGAGGGTGAAAGAAAGATGACACCGCCTGTGTCCGTATTGCAATACATTTCCTGTGCGAGTTTAAAAGCAACAGTTGTTTTTCCGCCGTTGGGTGAGCCGCAAACCGCTATGATTTTAGCCATTTGTGGAGTCACCTCCGTTAGCGGGTTTTGCCGTTGCAAGGAACTTATCTTCCGCATCAAGGAACTGCTGTGCTTTTGCATCGTCACCTCTGTAAACAAGGGCAATGTGCATTGAAGCATTTTCTTCATAGTTGGCAAGGATTGAAGCCTGCTTTACCGAAACGAGAACAGTAATGGTTGTGGGAAGCTCAAAACTGCCGTCCTCATTGGGGACAACCTCTGCTTCATCAATACCGCCTGCTGTGGTGGTAGTGATAACCTTTACATATTTCAGTTCACCGGGAACGGTTGTTTCGCCGTCTTTATCGGTAACATAAATGCTGACAATATCTCCGTTTTCAAGCTTACCCGAAAGACCGCCTGCAAAAGAGTTGATAGTGATACTCATTGCGACCTTATCTCCGTTAAGTGAACCGAGGATATGTGAGGCTGAATTTGCATCAGCCGTGAGCCTTGCCGATGTTGCATAGTCACCGATGAGAATATCGGTACTTGCGTATTTGCCTATTACCTTGTCTTTTTCGGTAATGGCATTTGCAGGAACATTCGCTTTGAGAATTTCTGCAATTTCAAAATCTGCATCGGTTATCTGTGTACCCTGCGAGATGTCTTTTGTGAATCGGAAAACTTCAACCTTCTGTTCCGAAATCTTATTGACAAACGGTGAAACAACGAATGTTACCGCAACCGCAAGAATGATACAGACAATACCGATAGCTGTTCTGTTCTTCATTGGGTTAAATTCCTCCTTGGATTAAATACATTGCCATAAATCCTATTGAAAGATAAGGGACAAGAGGGAGGCTCATTTCTTTGAGTTTCTTCTTTCGGTTGATAATGGGGGTTATGATAACGGATAGAATAAGACCGATAACAAGGCCTGCGATACCGTTCCACATACCGAGAACAAAAACGCTGGCTGCTGTTATCTTGACATCTGCACCGCCGAGCCTGTTTTTAGAAAACAAAGCACAGACAAACATAATACCGCCCACAAGAAATGCACCGATAGTGTGGGTGAATATTTCCAACAGAGATAATGAGATAAAACCGGAAATGAAAATCATCACCGAAACAACATCTTTAACTCTGCGTGTCTGAATATCGCATAGGGAGGCATAGAGCAGTATAAAGAAGAATACAGCACCCTTAACGAGTTGTACTGACCAACCGAAAACGATAAATAGCAATACAAATACAACTGCTGATACAAGATAGCAAAGAGAAGTATCCTTTTCTTCCATTTCCTGTTGCGGTGTTTTCTTGATTATGAGTTTCACAATAAGAAACACAAGGACACATAGCATACTTGACAACAGAATATTAGTGAATGTTTTGAAATCAAATACGTGAGTGAGTCCGTGTCCGATAGGATTTACGGGGTTAATTATTAAAGTATTAGGCATTTTAATCAGTCCTTTAAAGAGTTAAGCAGGGCAGTTTTACTGCCCTGCCGTTTGCTTTTTAACCCTTGTAGTTAAAGAGTTCCGTGATTTTGCTTGTGACTGTGGGCATAATGGTTGAGTTGAAGAGCGTGTAAAGACCGCCGAGAAGAAGGGCACCGATTACAACGGCGATAAGGATTTTGACACCTGTATCGACATAAGCCTCGGCAACTGTGCCGTCGAGAACTTCGTGAGCCTTTGCTGTTACTGCCGCTTCTGCGGATGTGAACGCTGACTTAACCTTTGAGCATACCTTGCTGATACCTGACTTGATTCTGTTAAACATATTTTTTACCTCCTGTTTCTTAACCCTTGTAGTTGAAGAGTTCTGTGATTCTGGTTGTGACTGTGGGCATAATGGTTGTGTTGAAGAGCGTGTAAAGACCGCCGAGAAGAAGGGCACCGATTACAACGGCGATAAGGATTTTGACACCTGTATCGACATAGGCCTCGGCAACTGTGCCGTCGAGAACTTCGTGAGCCTTTGCTGTTACCGCAGCTTCTGCGGATGTGAACGCTGACTTAACCTTTGAGCATACCTTGCTGATACCTGACTTAATTTTGTTAAACATAAATTTTTACCTCAACTTTCTTTTAATTATTCTTTGATGTGGCTGTCATACGCAGCGAGTACGGATTCTTCAATCTGTCTTCTTGCAGATGAAGTGATGGGATGAACAACATCGTGCTGTTTTTCTTCGCCGTCCTTGTTCTTCCACTTGGTGTAGGGCATAGAAATGTGTCTGCCCTTTTCGGTTTCCATAACGGCAACACTGTGGATTACAATAGAGCCGTCAATCTCAACATCGGCAAAAGCCTTAAGCGGCTTGTCGTTGTTGAACATCTTTTTAATGGTTGTTTTGATTACCATAATTTTTTAGTTCCTTTCTTTTTTAGATAAAAAAATAGAGTAAAGAATTACCGTGAATGGTTATTCCTTACTCTTTCTAAATGGCGGTTATAGAAATCTATTGCTTTAATAACATATTCGCAATGTCTTTCTTGCGGTATGTGCTTGGGAATGACTCCGACTATTCGTTTGTCCCGGAACGGGGATTTTTCTTTTTGGTTCGGTTTTTCCTCTGACATTATCGCTTCAATAACCTCCGATGTTAATTTGCCATCCATATGAAATTTTCTTAATCGGATAGCCTGATAGTGCGAAGGTGTGGCGTCGTTGTAGTCAATGGTTTCATACAACTGCATTTGTGCTTTTTCGGGCAAGTAGGATATTTCTACCGCAGGTCGCATCGCAACTCTGCCCTCATCTACAAGTTCAAGCAGTTCGGGGATAAGGTTGGTTAAGCGGATATATCTGCGAACTTGGTCTTGGCTTTCGCCGACTTCTTCGCCGAGTAGTTCACGAGATGTTTTTGACTTCTGTGCCACTGGCACAGAAGTTAAATCTGTTCGTTCACCTTGTCGTTTCATAGCCTCCAACCTCATCTTATATGCGAATGCCTTTTCGCTGGGTAGGATAACCTCTCTTTGAAGGTTTGAATCAACCATTGCCAATATTGCTTCGTCCTTCGTCATTTCTTTTACTCTTGCAGGGATGTTTTTCATCCCTGCAATTTCAAAGGCTCGTTTTCGTCTGTGTCCCGATACCATTTCGTAGTTCCCGTCCTCCGTTGGTCTTATGATGACCGGCTGTATTAGGCCTCTCTGCATAATGCTGTCAACAAGCTCATTCATGCTCTCATCGTCTTTGACCTTGTACGGATGTTCGGGGAAATCTCGGATTTGGCTGATTGGGATTTGGACTACTTTTTCCTCGCTCTGTATGTTCATCTTAAATTAGAAGCCAAAGCGAGAAACGATTTCGCTGATTGTCTGAAGAATTACTGCACCGTAAAGACCGGGCAGTACAAGCAAAGCGTGAATCATTACTTTTCCTCCTTCTTACAAAACTTTGTTTTGGGTGACTTTATTCTTTACTAAAGTCCATCGAGAATATACATTCTTATCTCTCCTTTCATTTTAAAGATAGCCGACAATGTTATTGAACGGCTATGTAATAGACCGAAACCCGTTCTTGGCGAATCGGTCTTATGTTAAATGCAGTATTTGTCCTCGACACCCCTGCATAGCTTTTGCTTTATGGGAAACACATAGGTTACAGTTTGCTAAACCGTATCATAGGAATCTCACCTCTGCCGGGTACTCCGCCAGCTCCGTAGAGAAGTATCATTATCATTCTGACTGTCATCGCCATATCGGTTGCAATCCGATAATCGTGCAGGGGTTATCGCTCTTTCCACTTTCGGAAATCAAGGCGTACCTGCTACCGTAGCTACTCATCAGAAATAAAGTCCTATGTGAGTGACTTATTCACTTTTCAATGTTCGTGAAAGGCTTTGGGAAAAATACCCTTCACTGTATATGCACTGGGAAGTGCCATTTGGGGGGGTAGTTTTCAAAAAAATTTTTTGAAAAACAAAAAAAGCTGCCCGTTCTATCAGTTAGAAACGGACAGCTAATTAGCGTAGTAATAATGTTTTAAATACTATATTTTCATACCATAAAGTAATGCTATTATGACGAGAAGTTTTTTGTTATCGATTGACTTTTGAATTAAAATATGTTTACAATTAGATTGCTGTATAAAACTCAAAAAAATCTCTTTTTGGAAGCGATAGGAACAGATTAACTCGATGTCATTACCCAAAAAACAGCCTTTTTGCTAACAGCCTGCTAACAGGAACGTGAAAAAACAGCAAAAATCAGCCGATATTTTAAGGGAACAGATTAACTCGATAATGCGTGAAATCGTTGATATATAAGGGATTAGGACACCTTGGAAGGGAACCTAAAAACTGCTTCTGGAGGATCTCCTAAGGGTCAGTTGTGAGTTCGATTCTCGCAGGGGGTGCCACTCTCCGATGATTTTTTCATCGGAGTTTTTTGTTAATGGATATAAGAACCTGATGCTGACGCATCAGAACCTTGTTACTCGCTTCGCTCGTAATAGACATTGGCCCCTCCTAAGGGTCAGTTGTGAGTTCGATTCTCGCAGGGGGTGCCATAAGCAACACTGCAATCATGCAGTGTCGCTTTTTTGCATATTTGCAACCTCACAGAAAAAATCTGTTGAAAAAGGCGGAAAAATGTGATAAAAATAGTTGTATATTTTACTGTTAAAGGCAGGTGAACATCTTGATATCATCGGAACGCGTAGAAGAACTTACCCGAAAACATTATAAGGATATTTATAAATTCTGCTGTTCTCATCTGAGAGATGAAAACGCCGCAATGGATATTACTCAGGATGTTTTTCTGATATTTATTAACAAAGCGAACGGACTTGAGGATAAATTCGTGCGTTCATGGCTTTATAAAACGGCGGAAAATAAAATCAAAGAGACCATGCGCGACGAAATTATCCGTTCGCAGTTTTATTCTTTTGATGATAACCTCAACAGCGAGGTAAATATTCCCGACATTATTCTTGATTTTGAGAAAGTGCTTGACGATGATCTTATTGAAATCACGCGAAACAAAATAATTTCAATGCTCACGCCGGAGGAAAGGCTGATTTTTGACAGCATTTATGAAAAGCATATGAAATTCAGCGAAATCGGAAATGAATTGGGCATCAGTGCAAACGCCGTTGCTGCCAGACATTACAGACTCAAAAACAAAATCGCAAAGATTGCAAAATCCACATTTATTGTGCTTGTTTTTGTCATGATTAAGCTCAAATTGCTTTAACGGAAATAATTTGTAAACAATTTGTAAACAACGCGATTTTCAGCGTAATATTTTCGTTTTTTCGTCATATATGTACGAAGGAGGTTTTATTGCGCATTTTTTTGTTAACGAAAGGAGATGAACAAGCCATGGAAAAAGAGCGTATCCTCAACCCGCATGAATCACTTGCAGATAAACTGCGAGCAATTATTTATTGCGAAGCAGCCAAAAATTATCAGGAAATGGACGACGATTTGGTCGCAGAATGCGTCGATTATCTTATGGTTTTGGAAAATCGACGGCCGTTGACAGAGGATGAAATCGGCGAAGCAACAAAACAAATTTTTGCAAAAGCCAAAAAACGCCGCAAAAAGAAGATTTCTCTTATAAGAATCCTTGCTGCGGCAATACTTCTTATTCTTCTGGTTGCGGCACTGACCGTAGCAACCTTCTGCGCGGATGAGGCAATTGAGCATTTCAGAGAATGGGGCGAGATTATTTTCAATCTTGACAACGGCGAATCTGTTGATATTGACAATCAGACATTCATCAAGCAGCAATTCGAATCCGCCGCTGACTATGATTCAATTGATGAATTTCTTAAAAATGAAAAGCCCTGCATTCTTTATCCCTCTGCCATGCCTGAGGGATATGAAATTACATATATCTCCCGTTCAGACGAGGGCGGCGGAACGGTTTTCACCTTCACCTGCCAGAACCCAAGCTACGGATTAAAGGTTGATAACTTAACCGTACCGAAAAACTATGTTGTTATGGCAACCGCTTCAAGAGAAACGGTAAACGGGTATGACTGCTACTACACTCATATTAAGAATGATATCGCAGATTATATTCAGTGCGTTTTCCGCCATAACGGCTATACATATCAAATCGGCGCCGAAACCGTTGAGGATGTAAGATTTATCATTAACAACTTAAAGGAGACGGATTAATATGAAAATAAAAAAGACTTTATGCCTTATTTTTGCATTTGTTTTTGCATTCTCGGCATTTCAGATTTTTTCTTTCGCAGATGATTCGGCGGCATGCAGCCATTGCAGCGGCGAAATGACGGTTATCATTCCCGATTCTGCTTCTGCAGAAACCGAGGCAAAAATCCTTGCGCATTTCTGCGAAAGCTGCGATTCTGCTTCAGCAGCGCAGGCAAGAGGCATCACCTGCACACTTTTCGGCCATGATCTTGAAAGCGGCACAACCTACACAATAACTCACAAGGTTAACCCAACCTCTCCCCGCTGCCTAAGGGAATACTACAGTTATGAAATCTGCAATCGATGCGACTATGAAAGCTATATACTCAAGAATTCACAATACATCGTCTGCTGCTGAAGCAGGCTGACAGACGATTAAGCAATAAATCTCCTTCACTAAAAAAGAGCTGTTCCGTTTTTCGGAACAGCTCTTTTGGTTTTATATAAATGATAAAACAATAAATATAATCCAAAGAATAACCGTTACGGCGTATTTTTCAAGATATGCGCCTGCATAGGTTATAACGGTGGGAATGAAGGCAAAAAGTCTGCCGACAAAATTCATTTTCTTTTGCGAATAAACGATATCATAAAGATTCATCGCATCCTCAACAAGAGGGAAGATGTTGCAAAGAAGCGAAACGCCTGCGTAAAGCATAAGAACATAGAAAACGAAAAGTCCGAGGGAATCAGAGGGTCTTATGCCCATATAGCAAAGATTGATAAAGCCTGCAAGGAACAGGGGGAAGCCCGTCATAAGATTCATAAAGCCCGGTCCCGTTGCCATAAGATATGCTGCGAAGCCCTTCTGAGCAAGTCCGTGTTCAACATGTCCGCAAGCCTCGTCTATTCTGAGATATCCCGGAGTTTCAACGGGCAATCCGAGGATTTTGCAGGTGAGCTGCTCCCAAAAGCCTCTGAGATAAGCTCCGGGGAATGTGAGAATTTTTGATGCAATATAAAGAGCCGTCATGCGAGATCAAACGCTCCTTCCGTAAGAACTTCAGCCGCAGTTTTTTCTCCGCTGATAATTTCAGCAGTCTGCTTTGAGGGCGAGAATTCCTTATAGTATTCGATAATCTGGTCAATATAAATTGAGTTTTCGCTCGACATAAGATTATTGTTTTTGCAAAGAACCGCGCAAAGATAAATCGCATTATCAAGCTGAGGAGTAAAGCCGATGCTGTCCATATAATAGTTAGCCATATAGGATGCATTGGAATCAGCTGTAAACGCCTCCTCAAAAGCTGCGCTGTAGTTGCCTTCGATAAGATAAAGAAGAGCAATCTGACGGTGGATTTCGGTTGAAAAATCGTTTTCAACAAGACCTTCGTCGCAGACCAATCTGCTCTTTTCGTAATCGCCAAGGCATCTGTAGTAGCCTGCTTCAAGCGCAATTGCAGTGTCGTGACCTTCGTTGTTGGTTTTAAAATCCGCAAGAATTTTGCTTGCTTCGTCGCTGTCGCCCTTGGCAAGGGCAATTCTCATCTTAAGGTCATGCGCTCTGTAGTTGTTCTTATCGTTTTCGGCAAGAACATCTGCATATTTGAGAGCTTTATCGTATTCGCCCTCCTGGCAGAGAATATCGGCAATTTCAAGATAATAGAGCCATGAAAAATCAGCGCCCTGCTCCTTTGCTGCAGCATCGGCTGCTTCGATATATTTAAGCTCTTCTTTATAGCCGAGATTATAGAAATCCGCCGCGCTGAAAAGGAAATAATTGCGGTAAACCTCGTTAACTCCCTCTGCTCCCTTTAAGGCTTCAAGGGCGGCAAAGGTTTCTGCCTGAGTTGCGCCTGCAAGCATTCCGTCAACGGATTCAGACATAAGAGCATAGTTTTCATAAAAATCGTCGTAAATCTCAACATACTCGCTTATGCCCTTGAATTTGTCAAGCGCGCTTTCTCCGTAATTCATCATCGCTATATAAATTGAATCAAGAGGTGATCTTGACTTTGCATAGCTTTCAATGATTTTTTCGGTTACTCCCCTGCCTGCCTGAACAAACGGAGTTTCGGTTCCGATAATGCTGTTTATTTCATCAATAACCGATGAAACCTGTGAATATTCAAGGTATGCCGAATACCAGCGGTTCTGGGATGCATAGGTATCGCCTCTTGCAGACTGCAGCGCAGGTGCGCTGAGAAGGGCGGCAACAACAAATGCAAAAATGCTCACGCAGATAACCGCAACTCCCGAAAGCCATGCAAGCACGGGAATTTTGCTTTTATACATTGCGGCTTCGCATTCGGGACAATAATCACTTTCTTCGCCCTTTTTGTTTTCACCGCAGATGATGCAAAGCTCCTCTTCGGCAATTTCTTCGTCAGCTTCTTCGGGCTCGTTTTCGGATTCGTTATTTTCCGAAGCATTCTCCTGAATTTCTTCGTCAGCCTCGGCAATTTCTTCTTCGGCAAGGTTTTCTTCTGTTTCGCTGTCGGTTTCTTCCTGAGCTTCGGCAACAGCGTTTTCCTCTTCTTCGGGAAGTCCGTTTTTGAGTTCGTTATCCAAGAAGTATTCCTCCTTATTTTTTATAACTTATTTATTTTATCACTAATGCCGTGCATTTTCAATAAAAATAAAAATTTTTGCATTTTATTCACATTTGAGGTGCATAATTCCCGTTATTCCGATGTAAACAACAAAAAACGCCGTCCGATATGGGCGGCGTTTTCTGTGAAAAAATGTTATGAAGAGTCATAATGACAAGTTCTTTTAGGAGGAAGAACTTCTTTATGTTTCGCGATTAGTCTCGACTAACTGCATTGATATATTAACACAAATTATCAGGTTTGTCAATACTCTGTTCCAAAAAATTTAACGGATATCTTACCGATACCCGTTAAATGATTATCCCAGTTTGATATAATTTGATGTTATGCTAATCATCAACAAGAGAGCAATTATCATGGGAACAGTCAGAATAAATGCCTTCATTTTTTCTTTCTCGGTAATTGCCGTAAACGACGGCATAAGCTTTCTTTGCTTTTTGATAAAGACAAACATTACCGAACCGATTATTGAAACAGCATAGAGTATGACTGTAAGCATTATATAGATTCTGTTGAACTGCTCTTCGCTCTGAATATCCTCCAACATAAATTCAAGCACAACCGAGTAAAAGTTATTGCAGAAATGGATAAGAACGCCCGTCCATATGCTGTTTGTTATGCAAACCGCATATCCCAGACCGATTCCTGCAATCAGGGCAAAGGGAGCCTGAATAAGGTTGCCGTGCATAACGGCAAAAAGAATCGCAGAAGCAAGAATCGCAAATCTGTCACCGTATTTTCTCAGCGGCTGCAGAACCGCACCTCTTACCGCAAACTCCTCAACAAGTGCAGGAACAACCGCAACCGAAACGGTATAAATAATTCTGCCTGCGAAGTCTGAGGGCGGAGAATAATCGGGCGCCGAAAGCGTTATTCCGATATTTTCCATAAAATTAACAAAAACACTTGTTGCATAGTTTCCTACAAGGCAAACAAAAAATCCGAGCGCCGCCGCGGTAAGCATAAGAGGAATGCTCACAGGCTTTTCAAAGCTGACTGCGATTTTTCCTGTTTTTTTGCCGAGCAAATATGCGCTCACGCCAAACGGAACAAGAATTCCGAGAACCGAAAGAAAAACCGAAACCGCGCTCTGCATAGTCAAATCATTTTCATAAATTTCACCAAGCGGCGAGAGATAAATCAGTATTGACATGAGATTCTGTATCAGCACATACGCAATGACGCTCGCGCCGGCAGCGATTCCTATTTGCTTTATCGCTTTCTTTTCATTTTCTTTTCGGACATATATTGAATTCAAAGGATCATAAAAATTATACAAAACATCACCAACTTTGTTGCTTTTTTGCAATTCAACCAAATTTTTTTATTATTATACCTTAAATTTCTATCTCTTACAAGCATTAAAAATTAATCTACTGTTAAAATTTTGTTGTAATAAATTAAATTTTAGTGTAAAATATAATGTACTGTTTTAAGAAACAGCAATTATAGGAGGATTAAATATATGGCAATTACCAAAAAGCAGCTTGAAGAAATGATTTCATCAAAGCTTTCTCATTTCTTCGGTGTTACACCCAAGGATGCGACTGATGACCAGTTCTACAGAGCGCTCTCAATGATAGTCAGAGACATGGTCAGGGATTCAAGAAGAGAATTCGACAAAGTGTCGCTTGAACAGGGTCAGAAAAAGGTTTATTACCTTTGCATGGAATTCCTCATGGGAAGAACTCTTAAAAACACTCTTTATAATCTCAATCTTACCGCCACTGCGGAAAAAGCTCTTTCGAGCTTCGGCGTAAAGCTTGAGAAGCTCTATGACTGCGAACCCGACGCAGGCCTGGGCAACGGCGGTCTCGGCAGACTTGCAGCCTGCTACCTTGATGCCCTTGCAAATCAGGGCTACAGAGGCATGGGCTATTCCATTCTTTATGAATACGGCATTTTCAAGCAGAAAATTATTGACGGCTGGCAGACAGAAATGCCCGATTTCTGGCTTCCCGGCGGCGAAGTCTGGCTTGTTCCCAGAGAAGATAAAACCGTTGAAGTCAAATTTGAAGGCGATGTTATCGACAGCTGGGAAGGCGCATATCACCAGGTTGAGCTTGTCAACTGTAAAACAGTTAAGGCTGTTCCCTACGATATGATGGTTGCAGGCAAGGACGGCAAGGGCGCGGCTGTGCTCCGCCTCTGGTCAGCAAAAGTTGACGGACTTGACATGGCAATGTTCAATCAAGGCGACTACATGAGAGCAATGGAAGAAAAGGCAATGGCTGAGGTTATCAGCAAGGTGCTTTATCCTGCAGATAATCATCCCGAAGGAAAGAGCCTTCGTCTGCGCCAGCAGTATTTCCTTGTTTCCGCATCCGTTCAGGATATCGTTCAGCGTCACCTGAGAGATTACGGCTCACTTGAAAACTTTGCAGAAAAGAATGCAATCCACATCAACGACACTCATCCCACAATGGCAATTCCCGAGCTTATGAGAATCATGCTTGACGAATGCGGCTACGGCTGGGACGATGCATACAGAATCGTTGAGGAATGCTGCGCATACACTAACCACACAGTTATGGCTGAAGCTCTTGAATGCTGGGGCGAGGATCTCTTCAAGCGCCTTCTTCCCAGAATCTATCAGATTGTTAAAGAAATTGACAACCGCTTCAGAAAAAAAATCTGGGATGCAACAGGCGATGCAGGCAGAGTTGAAAGAATGGCTGTTATCTCAAACGGCGCAGTCAGAATGGCAAATCTCTGCGTTGCCGTATGCCACAAGGTTAACGGCGTTTCTGCGCTTCACAGCCAGATTCTTAAGGATACGATTTTCAACGAGTTCTATACTCTTGAGCCCGATAAATTCACCAATGTCACAAACGGCATCGCTCACCGCCGCTGGCTCTGTCAGGCAAACCCCGGCCTCACCGATATGCTGACAGGTCTTATCGGCAAGGATTTCGTTTATGACGCATCAAAGCTCAGCAAGCTTGCAAAGCATGCCGATGATGCAGCTGTTCTCGAAGACCTTCGCAAAATCAAGCTTGCCAACAAAGAGAATTTTGCCAAAATCGTTAAGAGCAAAACGGGCATCAGCCTTGACCCGACCTCAATTTTCGATGTTCAGGTCAAGAGACTGCATGAGTATAAGCGTCAGCATCTCAACGCTTTCAATATTCTTGCAAAGTATCTTGAAATCAAGGCAAATCCCAACGGCAACTACACTCCGCATACCTATATTTTCGGCGCAAAGGCAGCTTCGGGCTACTTCATGGCAAAGAAAATCATTGAGTTCATCTGCGCTCTTGCAGACCTCGTCAATAACGACCCCGATGTGAAAGACCTTCTCAAGGTTGTTTACATGGAAGATTATAATGTTACAATGGCAGAGGCACTCATGCCTGCCGCCGACATCAGTGAGCAGATTTCTCTTGCAGGCACGGAAGCAAGCGGCACGGGCAACATGAAGCTTATGATTAACGGCGCCGTTACCGTCGGCACTATGGACGGGGCAAATGTTGAAATTTATGACGCTGTCGGCGCTGAAAACATTCTTATTTTCGGCATGAGCACTCCCGAAGTTAACGAGCTCAAGAAATGCGGCTACAATCCTCAGAATTACTACAACAACAACGCCGAGCTCAATAATCTCATCAACTTTATCAACAAGGGCATCAACGGCAAGATGTTTGGCGAAATCGGCGGCTCAATCACTCATCACGACCCGTATATGGTTCTTGCAGATTTTGCAGACTACAGAAACATCCAGGAGCAGGCTGAGGAAATCTGGGCTGATAAGGACAGATGGACAAAGATGTCGCTTATGAACATTGCAGGCGCAGGCGTGTTTGCGGCTGACCGTTCAATCAATGACTACGCAAGAGACATCTGGAATGTTGAAAAAATCGACCTCAGAAGCAAAAAGAAATAATTCATTCACGGGCGGCTCAATCGGGTCGCCCTTTAATACACAGGTGATTCCATGACCGACCGTGATTTTATGAATCTTGCAATTGAACAGGCAAAAATCGCCGCTGAGGAACTTGAAGTGCCCGTCGGCGCAGTTATCGTGCGCAACGGCGAGGTTGTTTCCGTTGGACGAAACCGCAGGGAATACGGCAAAAACGCACTTGCACATGCTGAAATCGAGGCAATCGATCTTGCATGCAAAAAGCTCGGCGGCTGGCGGCTCTGGGAATGCGAAATGTATGTTACCCTTGAGCCCTGCCCCATGTGCACGGGAGCGATAATAAACTCCCGAATCCGCCGCCTTGTTTACGGCGCATCGGATATAAAAGCAGGCTCCTGCGGTTCAATCGTCAACCTTTTTGATTTTCCTTATAATCATAAGCCCGAGGTTGTTTCGGGATTTATGGCTGATGAATGTGCCGCTCTGCTTTCGGAGTTCTTTGCAGATTTAAGAAAAAGGAAGAAGGAGAAAACCGATGAATGTTGAAACAATATTTTTTACAATTGAAATAATCGGAACGGTCGCCTTTGCGATTACGGGCGTTATCACCGCCATCGAAAAGAAATTCGACATTTTCGGTGCGCTCGTTCTCGGCACGGTAACAGCGGTCGGCGGCGGCATTGTGCGTGACCTTATTCTCGGCTATACACCCCCTATGGCATTCCGTAAATCGGTTTATGCAATAACCGCTGTTTTAACCTCACTTGCGGTTTTTATTATCGCATATTTCTTCGGCAAAAAGATACAGAAGCATTTTGATGTTTATTCGCAGATAATAAATATTTTTGACTCCATCGGACTAGCGGTTTTCGTTGTCGGCGGCGTCAACAGTGCAATCGCATGCGGCTTTGAGGAGAATATGTTTCTCTCAATTTTTGTTGCAGCCTTAACGGGAGTCGGCGGCGGTGTAATGCGTGACATCATGGCAGGAAGAGTTCCGAAAATTCTGCGCAAAAGGGTTTACGCACTTGCGGCGATAATCGGCGCGATTATATATTATATACTTATTCATTATGATATCTGTTCTTCAACATTGGCGATTATTATAGGCGCAGGCTCTGTTCTGATTATCAGAATTCTTGCAACGATATTTCATTGGAATCTGCCGACGGTTAAAAATCTTGACGAATAAAAAATTAACGGAAGCGTACTTTTTCGGTACACTTCCGTTTTTGTTATTTTATTATTTCTCGCTTACCGCATCAAGAACCTCTTTCTTGAATTCGCCAAAGATTTTGTATTTCTTTGAAAAGATAACGAGAGATGCAATCATCATTACGGGAGGAACAATAAACATAAGGAAGGAAATTGCACTCTTTGCCTGTGCGGTCTGCACAAGCGCTTCGCCGTCATAGCCCGTAACGGTGAAGGTTGCATACATGATAATCGCCTGAACAGTATATGCCATCTTTTGCAAGAAGCCCTTCATCGAGAAGGTAAGGCTCTGATTGCGGCTGCCGGTTTTATATTCGCCGTAGTCAACGCAATCGGCAAGCATAACCGTCTGATTAACAAACATGCTGCCCGTGCCGAGCGAGGTAAGAATATAGCATAGTCCGAGTGCGGTAACATTGCCGCTGAAGCCGTAGCCCACAATCGCCATTCCGATATAGCCTACCGCAGCCATGCTCAGCGAAAACTTGTATATTGATCGGTTATTCATAAACTTTGAACATACGGGAACAACGAGGATTGAAAGAACCGAACCTACAGTACCCATAAGATTGAATTTTGATTGAAGGGTGAGGTCGCCGAGAACAGAGGTGAAATAATAGCTGCTGATGCCCGAGGTCATATAGAAGCCTGCGTTTGAAATCATGGCAAAAAGCATGAAAACAAGAAGCTGGTCGTTGCTCTTGATAACATTTATCGCTGCCTTGAAAGAGAACTTTTCTTTATTGACAACAATTCGTCTTTCTTTTGTTGAAATAACACTTATCATTGCAAACAGTATAAGACCGCCTGCCATAACAAGTGACCATTTCCCAAATCCCTTACTGAGAGTATCCGAAGTCATTGCGTCAAGCTTGCTGCCCGCAACGCCGCCGAAGAATGCAACTGCCATGGGCGTAAAAATCGAAACAATACCCTGTCCGAGACCCGAAAATGCTCTTGCAATGGTGGAAACAAGATTTCTATCCTTCTCTTCGGTTGCAAACGAAGGCACCATCGACCAGAAAGGGATATCTGCAAGTGTATTCGTCATGCCCCAGAAAACATAAAGCACTGCAGCATAAACATAAAGACCCGTTGAACCGGAAGCAAATCCGGGATTGTTGAAAAGCAGGCAAAGCACAACCGCATTCATTAATGCACCCATCAGTATCCACGGACGGTATTTACCCATTTTAGTGTGGGTTTTATCAACAATCATACCCATCATCGGATCATTGATGCCGTCCCATATTCTTGCGAGAGGAGTAATTATGAGCAGGAATGCGGGGCTGATACCGAGTGCGTTTGTAAGATAGATTGAGAGATAGGAATAGAACATTCCGTAGCTTAGGTCAAGACCGACGGCGCCTACGCCGTAGCCGAGTTTTTCGCCGAGTGAAACTTTTTTCATTTCTTCACATCCTGTTATTTATTAATTGTTTTATTATAGCTGTATCTTCGTCTGCTCTGAGTGCCCTTGCCGTACTGAATCGCTTCGGTCGGGCAGCAGTTGATGCAAGCCGTGCAATGCTGGCATTTTGATTTTATCCAAACGGGTTTGCCGTTTCTGATTTCTATTGCGTCATCGGGGCAGTTTTTTGCACACATGCCGCATGAGATACATTTTTCATCTGCATAAAACTTCTTTGTTTTTCTAAAAATATCATAAAGATACGGAACAACCATGCTTTTCATTTCGCCCTTTGTGCTTCCTGCACGCTTCTTTGCAGAATTATTTATGTCTGCGCAAACCGTTTCAAGCTCCTTATCTGCATGAGCAAGAAATTTCCGAGCCTTTTCCTTCGGGCTGGGGTCATAAAGAACAACATAATTATCGGGCATTCTGAGCGAATAACTGTAATCAAAATCTCTGCCAAGTTTTTTTGCAAGCATCTTATCTGCCGTGCCTGTTGTTGCACCGCATGTAATGACGCAGTAAACATATTCTCCGAGAATATTTTTCACCTCGGGCATTGAAGCAAAGCGCTTGATTATTTCGGGAAGCCCCCAGAAATAAACAGGAAAAACAAAGCCTGTTTTTTCGGTTTTTTCTTCAAGCTTTTCCTTACCGTTAAGCACATCGGCAATGCTGACTGCCGTATCGCCTGTTTTTTCTGCAATAATCTCAGCAGCATGCTTTGAATTGCCTGTTGCGGAAAAATAATAAATCATAAAAACACCCTTATTTTTGTTGCTTTAAAAATTGTATCATCACTAAAATTTTTTGTCAATAAATATTAGCGATTGATTTGCACATAATAGCTATGAACCGAGGGTTCAATATATTTAAGTAAAGAGAGGAAACCCGAAATGGAAAACAATAACAGACAGCAGAATCAGCAGAACAACAACCAGCAGAACCAGCAGAACAAGAACCAGCAGAATCAGCAGAACAAGAAGAACAACAACAAAGAAAACTTCTAAAACAGCAAAGGGGCGGTATCAATGCGATACCGCCTCTTTATTATGCCTTAACATACTCAATCAAAACCAATATATAATGATAAACAACAGGTAAAATCAAAGCAGGAACCATGTTCAGAGTTTTGAATTTCTTTTCAAGAAGGAAATTGAAGCCGATTGCCATGATTATCGCATAACCCACCATGCAAATCTGCTCCAGAAGCTCACCCTGAAGAATTCCGCTGAGCGTTCCTGCAAGAAGAGAAATTCCGCCCTGATAAATCAGCATGGGAATGCAGGTGAAGATTACTCCGAAGCCGAGAGTTGCGCCGAAGATAACCGCATTAACCGCATCAAGCGCACTTTTAACAAAAAGAATCGAGCTGTCACCCGTCAGACCGTCATTGATTGAGCCGATAATTGACATAGCGCCCACACAGAAAAGAACCGTTCCGTTAATAAATCCCGATGCAAAACCCTTTGCCTGAAACTTGTTTTCAATCTTATTGCAGAATCCTCCGAATCGGTCGTCAAGCTTAAGAAGCTCACCGATAAGCGTTCCGACAACAAGAAAAACAACCAGCAAAAGCTCACCGCTGCTTGAAATTTTTCCGTTCTCAGCCGTAAACATATTTGCAATAACGCCGTTCATTCCGATTATAAGAACGGCAAGACCGAGCGCCCTGTTAATTCCGTCTGCATGGGAAGGCTTGATTCCTTTTTTGAAAAGCAGACCTATAAGTCCGCCGATTATAACCGCAGCGCAGTTAACCAATGTTCCTGTCATTGTAATTCCTCCGAAAGCTTCTTCATTCGGCATTTTAGCACTTTACAACGCAGAAGTCAACACATAAAAAATACAGACTGCCCAAGACAGTCTGTATTTTGATTTTAGCCTTTAACTGTACCGCCCTTCATCTTGATAAGTTCACGGTAGCTGATAAGCTCAACGCCGTGGTCTTTAAGATATTTGTGAGTATAGGGATCTTTCATAAGCTGATATTCCCAGACTCTGTCCTGCCATCTGGCGGTGATTCCTTTAAGCTCATCGCATTCAACCGAAGGATGGATAAAGGTTTCGGTTACACCGTCGGGAATATTTGTCCAGATTTTGAGAATCATCTCTCTGTAGGTTTCGTAGCTCTTCCTCATATCGTCATTCCAATCGGGGAAAAGAAGATAATCGGGAATAACAACATTATATTTCTTGCCCCAATGCTTTGAGAGCAGAGTTACCGCCGCATATGCAATATAAGGTGTGCCGTTAGGGCAGATACGCTTGTCATGGGCAGTATAAAGTCTGTAAGCATAGCCGTAGTCACCGCAAACGCGCAAAGTCATCTTTGAAAGGCCGAGTCTGCCTGTATAGTGACCGTAAAGCGAGCCCATGTGATTATCAATATGAGAGGGCTTCATGCCCATGCTGTGAGCAAGATCAATCTGTGCGCGGATTTCAGCTTCAAGGTCTTCATAAGATGCATTCTTCTCAACCTGATCGCTTTCGTGCCACATAAATCCTTCTTCATCAACAAGAGTTTTACCGTTTGTGAGGGGCTTCCAGCGGTATTTGCCCCATTCGCTTGTCATTGTAAGATGAACACCTACAGCATATTCGGGATGGTCATTTGAAAATTTAACAGCATCCGCTGCAGTGGGGCAGGGCATCATGATGGTTGCGGATTTAAGATAACCTCCCTCAAAAAGCTCTGCAACAGCCTGATTGGCTGCGTTGCACATTCCGTAATCGTCTGCGTTAACAATAAGATATTTAGCCATATGTATTTCCCTTTCTTTTTTCTTCCGACAAAAATTATATCACAATAAGATTTAATTATCAATTATTTAAGAAAAATTCTGCTGTATCTCGGTTTGATATCGAGAGTGCCGTCGCCCTTCAGGGTTGTTACCGTAACTCCGAGTACCCATTCACTCTCGGGCAGACCGAAATTAGTGCCGTGGTGGTAAAGGTAACCTCCGGGAAGATTATAAACGAAATAAACGCCTTTATAAATTGCGCACCAATCGTTAACATGGTCGTGACCGACGAAAACTGCCTTTGTTGTTCCCTTCTCTTCGATTGCAGCAAACATTCCGCTATTATAAGGAGAGCAGCCAACGCTTTCCCACTGCTCGCCGTAAAGAACTTCATAATCGCCCGTGGGTTCATATCTTCCGCCCTCGGTTTCTTTGAAAACTTCTGCAAATTCGGGTATTGCAATGTGGAAATACATCATTGAATCGGCATGACCGTATTTCTTCATAAGAGCATCGGTTTCTTTTTTGTAGAAATCAATCTGCTCTTTTTTGAGAAAGTCATAACCTTTGAGGTCGGCAGAAAGACCGTATGCCGCCTTGTCTCTGTCAAGAATATCTCTGCCTGAGTCAAAGAGAAAAAGAGTCTGTCTGTGTCTGCCGCCCCTGCCGAGAATGTTTATTGTATAGTTACCGTAGCCGAAAAGCTCTTCAGGACCGAATTTGCAAAGGCAATGCTCATAGTCAACAAAGCTCTTCATAAGCAGCCATTTGTAAAATCCCCTGTCCTCTCTCGTTTCGTGATTTCCGAAAACCGCCGCCCAGTAGACACCGATTTCTTCCATCATCTGTGCAAACTGAATCGCTTCAATCTGCTGAAACTTTCCGAGAATAACATCGCCCGTAAGAATAACAAGGTCCGGCTTTACCTCTTTGATGTGTCTGGTGAAGTATTCAACGATTTTTCTGTTTTGTGCGTTGTCATCGCTGAAATGGAGGTCTGTACTTGTAACGATAACAAAATCGTCATCCGTCATATTGCCGTTTTTATCAAATTTTGCAATTGTTGTTGAATAATCATCCTGCGATACTATTCTGACATTTGTTCCGATTTTATGAGAATCGTCGCATTTGCAATAAAGCAAATCCGGTTTTTTGCCTCCCGTTATGCCGTAAACTGCATTTGCGCCGGTAAGATAAGCCTTTATTGCACTCTGCCTGACAAAGCCCCATGCTTTATACATTATATTACCACCTTTTATATATGCTGGCTTAATTATATTGCTAATGCACCCGTTTTGTCAATGATTTGGAATAATATTGCATTCGGATACATATATTTTTTATGTCCCAAATTTTATTTAAGGGAGTTTTATCGGACACCAGATAATATATAATTCAATCATAAGGTCAGACGAAAACTGATGTTTGGATTTTGTGAGGTGTTGAAATGAAACTGCGTTAAATCAAAAACGGCTTGTAAATTTAAAATAAAAAGTCTTTGAAAAAAACACGATTTATGTTGAATGGCACAAATTGCGGTCGCCTTGCTTGACAGTACATATATATTGTGTTAAAATTAAATCACAAAACAAAGCCGAAAAAATGTTCGACAAAATCGAACATTTGTCTTGACAAACGAACATTCGTTTGATATAATAAGCTCACAGAACAAATGTTTTACACATGCTTAAGGAGGAATTAAAATGACTTTTGCAGAAGTTTTAAAAATATTTTTTGAATTTGCAGCAGTTGTACTGCTTATAGTCGGTTTCATCAATGAAAAGAAAGTTGTTGCTTTTGAGGTTAAGCTTGCAAGAGCAATAAAAATCCATCTTCGCAACCGCCGTATCCGCAAGCAGAGAGAGGCAGCAAAAGAATATCACGCAAGGGTTCAGCAGAGAGCTCCCGAAGATGTTTATTTTGAAGAGCCGGTTCTCACGGTTGTTACAAACGAAAGCTCATATTTTGTTGCGTAAATTTCAAATTTTATTGCAAATAAAAGGCAAACAATGCAGTCAGATTGACTGCATTGTTTGTTTTTTTTGCCAAACATATTTTATTAATGTTACAAAAAACATAAATTGATTTTTCTGTAACATTATGTTATAATAAAAAAGTTAAGTGTCTGAAAGGAGATTAACATGAAAAAGATTTTCAAAAGAATGCTTTCTCTTATTTTGGCATTGATAACTGTTTTATCAACCCTTTCATTTGCAAGCGCAAATATATCCGCAACCGAAACCGACGCTGCCTGCGGCGGCTTTACCGATGATGATTTTTTGACAACCTACGGGCAGAATATCGTTAACCTCAAGGGTGAAAAAATTCAGCTCAAGGGAGTCAATCTCGGCGCGTGGATGATATGGGAAGGCTGGCTCTGCCCCTATGAGGACGACCTTGACCATTACACGGTTTTTGAAGTTCTTACCGAGCGCTTCGGCGAAGAAAAAGCTTATGAGCTGGTAAACACCTATATGGACAACTGGATTACGGAATATGACCTTGACCAAATCAAGGAAATGGGATTTAACAGCGTGCGAGTCCCATTCTGGTACAGAAATTTCTATTATGACGATAACGGCAGAAAAATTCTTGACGAAAACGGCGAATGGGATTTCTCGCGCCTTGAATGGATTGTTGAAGAATGCTCGAAGCGCAGACTTTATGTTGTGCTTGACATGCACGGCGCAGTCGGCTATCAGAGCGATGCTCCTCACAACGGAAAAGGCGATTCCTGCGGACTTTATGAGGATACCGAGCAGGGCGAGAGATACCGTGAGCTCACAGACGAGCTCTGGACCGAAATCGCCAAACGCTTCAAGGGCAACCCTGCCGTTGCGATGTATGACCTTCTCAACGAGCCGATGTGCGATGTTGATGCGGGCGAAATCGAAAGACGAATCAACAACGAAATGATTTACACCCGTCTTCATGAAACGGTACGCGCTGTTGACGAAGAGCATATAATCACTATGGAAGCAATCTGGACCGCAATCGCACTTCCCCCGGCATGGACGAAAGGCTGGAACAATGTTGTTTATCAGGTTCATTTCTATAACAACTCAAACTTCATTTTTAACTTTTTTGCATGGTTCACAAAGCTTATTTATGCAGATGTTCCCATGATGATGGGTGAATTCTATCCCCACCAGAAAACAACATGGGAAAACTGCTTTAAGACTCTTGATAAGGCTAACTACAGCTGGTTCCTCTGGACATACAAGGCAACGGGGCACGGGATGTGGAGCTCTGACTGGTGCATCAGAGGAAGCAAGGACGGCTTTGAAAGAGTTAATGTCTATAACGATTCCTGTGAAGAAATTGCCCGTAAGTGGGGCGAATGCATCCGCACGGAAAACGGTTTTCAGGATTCGGGGCATTATGACAGCAATGTAAAGATTTATGTGTAAACGGGAGGCATTATGGCAAAAAGATTAACAGCAATAATTCTCACACTCGCAATTGTGTTCACGGCATGCTCGGCATTTTCTGTCAGCGCATCCGAGAAAGAAATCACCGACCCACAGAATCTTGAGGAATACACCGATATGCTCGAGCAGGAGGGATATAATCCTTCGAAAAAGTCTCGCAATACCAACGGTTCGTTTCTCTCATTAACCGGCAGAAACGGTCTTTCTCAGGAATATTTCAACTTTGTTGTTGACGATATGGTCGGCGAAATCTGCGACCATATCAAAAACGAATCCGGTCTTGACCTTGTCGGTATGATTACAAGTATTCCTTCAACAACCCCCGCTATTGAGCTTGTTTATGACACCTTCAACATCGACTCTACTGCAATGAAGGGCGAATTTTTAAAGCTCAGAGATGAAATGAATGAGCAGGGCAATGGCAACATGGCGGCACTCTTTCACTTCCTCGCTGTTTATTACGGCATCATCAAAGAATGCAAAGCATACAGCGTTCCCCTTGATGAAGAAAATGTTTGCGAAATCCATCTTGCAGTCACTCTCAAGGACGGCACTGTTGAAGACATCGGAACGGGAGTTTGTTTCAACACCGAAACACAGCAGGCTTTCGGCAAGGACGGCAACGGAATTCTCGGCACAGGCTACAGCTTCTCCATTCCCGAGCTTCTGCTTTATGCACAGGTTAATGCATGGGTAAGAGATTTCGGTTTCTGTTTCTTCTATGACATTTTCTCATACACAACTCCGTTTTTCTTCTACGAAACACGAAGAATCAAGTTTGATTATGACGGACTTGAATGGATGATTCAGCTCTGGAAAGGTAACTACCTCATCTCAAACGGCGCAGAAATCGGCATCTATTCCAGAGATGAAAGCAAATTCGGAACTTATTACGATTGCGCAACCGATGAGCAGATGATGGAAATGTCGATGGAGCTTTATCATGGCGATGAACTTATTTTCTCCCGTCCCAAGCAGCTTCACTGGTGGCTTACGGGCTTCAAAATAACAACTGATAATCTCTATCCTGCAAACACAATGACTATGAAATTCTCAATTGATATGAAGGACGAAGAAATGCTTAATGCATTCTGCAATGCGGTCAACAATCATTATATGAATGATATGAGCTGCACTGCTGACGGGCTTACGGTTAATGTTGTTTGGTAAAAAGTTAACAATAACAAGGCACGGTATGAAAAAACATACCGTGCCTTGTTTATTATATTTTATTGTTTAAAATCCGAACTGATTGAAATATTCAAACGGATCAATATAGTATGCCTGAGTTGTTGTTACGGGCTCCGAACCGCCCTTATCTTCAACAAGCGTTACCTCTATATTGAATTCATCGATTGAATAATTGCTGTTGACTCTGCAAAGAGTGAGTGTCATCTTGTCGCCAACCTTGCCGTTATCAATCTTTTCAAGAAGAACATCTGCTGTTGTAAGAGGCTTGCCGTCAACGGCGATAATCATATCGTACTGCCTTGCCTCCGTATTTGCAAGAGAGCCGTCACTGCTGATTTCGTTGATGATAAGCGTTCCTGCAGGGAGACCCTTAATCTGAGCAATCATGCTGTACTGAGCGCTTGCGCTGACAGGATAATAGGTTATGCCAAGCTTGGGTCTGTTGGGAACATAGCTGTAGTTGATAAGGTCTTCAATAATCGACTTTGCCGATGTAATGGGAATTGCAAAGCCCATTCCTTCATAATCGGTTGCCGCAATCTTTTGCGAATTGATACCGATAACCTGACCGTAAGCATTAACAAGCATGCCGCCCGAGTTGCCGGGATTGATAGCTGCGCTGTGCTGAACGCATTTCATGGTGTAGCCGATTTCACTGCTGACGGGTCTGTCGATGGCCGAGATATAGCCGCCTGTGAGAGAGCCGAAAAACTCAACACCGCCGGGGTTTCCGATAGCATAAACGGGGTCGCCGACAACAAGCGAGCTTGAATCGCCGAATTCTGCGGCAGGAAGTCCCTTTGCTCTGATTTTAAGAACACCAAGGTCTGTTCTTGTGTCAAAGCCTGCGATTTCGGCATCATAGGTTGTGCCGTCCTCGGTCTGGACTCTGACGCTGACACCTGCATCGTTGATAACATGAGCACAGGTTATGATGTAGGTATAAGTGCCTGTTGAATCCTCACCCATGATAATTCCCGAGCCCTCACCTGCAGATGAGTTGGAATTCTGGGTATAAACAACAATGCCGACATTGCTCTTGCTGAGCTTTGCGTGAATCTGTGCAGGCGAAAGAATTCCGCCGATTGAAACCTTAGTGGGTGTTATGGGTGATTCGTTGATGTTGAGCTGAGGTCCGTCACCTTTTTTTTCATCGGATGAAACAACTCCGCCGTTATTATCTGAATTCTTTACTATTGAAGAAATGCCGAAGCCCAGAGCAAAGACAAGCACAAGGGCGATCGATGCAGCAAAAACCTTGAAGCCTTTTTTATCCTTCTGACTGTTTGAAGGATTGATTGGCTGTGTTTGCGGATATGCATAATAATTGGGCTGAGGATTGCTCTGCTGCTGATATTGCTGTCCGTAAGACTGATTGTTGCTCTGAGTATATCCGTAATAAGTCTGCTGCTGAGGCTGCTGTTCGGAATAAGAGGCGGTTTGCACGGGTTCTTCAACCTTTTCAGCCTCAACTTCAGGAATTTCTTCTGCCGGAGCTTCTTCTGTAGAGATATCCTCAAAAGTTGCGTCAACATATTCATCCTGTGCCGTATTTTTTTCGGCAGCAGGCTCTTCGGATATAGCATTTATAGGTTCATTAACTCCGCTTTCTTCTGTATTATTAATTTTATTTTCAAATTCTTCGTTCATTGACTTTGCCTCCGACTTTCTTGATGTTTTTTATTCTAAAGAGCTTTTGTTACAACAGTTTGAACATGATTAAACAAAAATGTAAAAATCATTCAAGCGGCAGCTGAAAAATGAATTCGGTGTATTCACCAAGCTCACTTCTCGCAACAATCTGACCGCCGTGAAACTCAACTATCATTTTGCAAAGATAAAGTCCCATGCCCGCGCCTTTAACATCATAGCTTCGGGACTTATCTATCTTATAGAATCTTTCAAATATCTTGTCAATTTCCTCGCTCGGGATTCCTTTTCCGCTGTTGCGGATTTTAACAATAACCTTTTCGGAATCCGCCTTTGAGCTGACCTCAATATATCCTCCCTCAGGAGTGAATTTAACCGCATTATCAACAAGATTATAAACAACCTGATTAATCATATCCTTATCCGCAATAAGGCTGTTGATATTCATTGTATCAAGCCCACGGATTTCGATATGCTTTTTATCTATCATCTGCTCAAAGCCCAGAAGGGTTCTGAAGATCATCTCGGATATATCAAACTTAACCGGCTTGAGGTCAAGCTCGCCTGCCTCGAATTTGCTCATGTTGAGCATTCCCGTAACAAGCCTTGAAAGGCGCTTGACTTCATCCGAAACGATTTTAAGATACTGGCTTTCTTTTTCTTTTTCAATCGTTCCGTCAAGAATTCCGTCAATAAATCCGCCAATAGTTGTCATCGGCGTTTTAAGCTCATGCGAAACATTTGCAACAAAGCTTCTTCTTGACATTTCAAGAGTGGCAAGTGCCTGCGCCATGCTGTTGAACGCCTGTATAAGCTCGTCTGTTTCGTCATGCCCGAGAATCCGTATTTTTGAGCGCTTGATTGATATTCTCTTCGAAAAGTCACCTGTTGCATACTGCTTGGCTGCCGCCGACATTTCGCGCAGAGGTTTTGTCAGTCTGTATGAAACAAGATATACCATAACAAATGTCAGAGCAAATGCAAACAGCATTGCAATGAAGAACATTCTGAATATCGCAAAAATATAGGGCGCAAGTCCGTCAACGACAGGCTGAGTTGAAAAAACAACCGCAACCGTGTTGCCGTCAACAATAACAGGAGCACTGACAATGAAATGTATGTCACTCAGCGAGTTGCCGAGACTGCCCGTTGACTGATATAAGCCTTTGACTGCAGCCTTCATTATATCTTCCGGCACCTTATACTGATTATGCACCATGCAGTTACCCGTTATAAGCGCCATGTTTGACTGAAGTATTTCCTTGCAATAAACAACATCGCCGTTAAGATTGGTTATAAAAACATCGGCATCAATGGCATTTGAAATCTGCAGAAGTGTGTTACAGATAACGATAACCGAACCTCTGCCGCTGTCAGTCATATAATCAGATTCAAGAACATCGCTTGTGTTTTGCGCAACGCTTACGCTGTTTTCAACAAGCAGCGCATTTTTTTCATCCATCCAGAGCTTTGATACCAAAAGCAAGAGAGCTCCGCCTAAAAAGACGAAGCTGGCAAGAATGATTGAAATTGTTACAAGGAAATATTTCCGGAAAAGTCCGGAACCTTTTCTCTTTGACACCTCAGTACACTCCCGTCACAAGCGAATTTTTAATCCTTTGTCTCAAACTTATAGCCGACGCTCCAAACGGTTTTAAGCTCCCATTTTTCTGAAACGCCCTCAAGCTTTTCGCGAAGACGCTTAACATGAACATCAACCGTTCTTGAATCGCCGTAATAATCAAAGCCCCAAACCTCATCAAGAAGCTGGTCTCTCGTGAAAACACGGTTAGGATTGCTTGCAAGGTGATAAATAAGCTCAAGCTCTTTGGGCGGAGTGTCAACCTTTTTGCCGTCAACACGCAGCTCATAATTTGTGAGATTGATTGAAAGCTTGTCGTAGCGTACTTCCTTGATGTCTGCCTGAGGAGCAGAACCGCTTCTGCGAAGAACAGCCCTGACTCTCGCCATAACTTCTTTTGCGTCAAAGGGCTTAACAACATAGTCGTCTGCACCAAGCTCAAAGCCGAGCACCTTATCAAAGGTTTCGCCCTTTGCGGTGAGCATGATAATGGGCTTGTCCGAAAATTTTCTGACCTCACGGCATACCTGCCAACCGTCAAGAACGGGCAGCATTATGTCAAGAAGCATAAGGCTCGGTGAAATTTCCTGAAAAGCCTTTACGGCATCTGCGCCGTTGTTTGCAATAGCGACTTCATAGCCTTCTTTTTCAAGATAAAGTCTGAGAAGCTCGCAAATGTTAGTATCGTCATCAACAACAAGAATTTTTTCTGCTGCCATGATATTTCCCCCTCCATATTTTAGTTTACACTTATAATTATACGCTATTTTTTAACAAATTTATGAATTTGCAGATAATAATTTGTTACATTTAGACCGCAATAATGAACAAACCATTAATTATTTAACAGAAAACTTGAAAACCGTGCATGACTTGAATTTTTCACCCGCATCAAATGTGCACTGCGGAAATTCGGGCATATTGGGTGTGTTGGGATAATACTGAGTTTCAAGGCAGAAGCCTGCGTGCTGAACAAGCGGATTTCCCTGCTTGCCGATTATCGTTCCGTCAAGGAAGTTACCCGTATAGAGCTGAACTCCGCAAAGGTCGGTGTAAACCTCCAGCATTCTGCCGCTTTCGGGGTCATATGCAACAGCAGCAGGGCCGTCACCCTCGTTAAGGCAGAAGTTATGGTCGTATCCCCTGCCGATTTTAATCTGCTCATCATCCGCTGCGATATCTCTGCCGATTGCCTTTGTCTGTCTGAAATCAAAGGGAGTTCCTTCAACGGAACGGATTTCACCCGTAGGAATGCTGTTTTCGTCAATCGGAGTGTATGCATCTGCATTAATCATAAGCTCATGGCCGAGAACATCGCCCTTACCTGCAAGGTTGAAATAGGCGTGGTTCGTCATGTTAATAACCGTCTTTTTATCACTGACTGCAAAATATTCAATCTTAAGCGCATTATCCTCGTGAAGAGTAAATGTAACCTTAAAATCCACCTTGCCGGGGAAACCCATTGCACCGTCGGGGCTTGTGTAGCTCATTTCGATTGAGTTGTCATCAATAATAATCGCTTTCCACACAGCGGTTGAAAGCTCTGCACCGCCGTGAAGACAGGTTATGCCTTTTTCGTTCTTTTCAACCTCATATTCAACACCGTCAATGCTGAATTTGCCGTTTGCTATGCGGTTTGCGTATCTTCCGACTGTCATTCCCTCGTAATCGGAATGGTTTTCGTGACCGTCAATGCTGTCGAAGCCTGCAAGCACATCGGCAAAAACGCCTTTTTTATCGGCAGCATAAATGCTGTTGACCGTTGCGCCGTAGGTGATAATATCAGCAGCCATTCCAGATGAATTTTTTAAAGTATAGCAGTCAACCACTCTGCCGTCAGCGGTTGTGCCGAAAATATTTTTAACTATCATAGTGTTACCTCCGATGCGCTTTAATTAAAGCATATATTTATATTATTTTACCATATATATACAGATATGGCAATAAATAAAATGAAAAAGGTGCACCGAAGCGCACCTTTAAATTCATATTATATCCTCAAACTCAACAACCTTGTTGGTTTTGCCTGATTCAAAAATCGCTTCAACAAGACGCATGAGTCTGCGCTGCTGATCATGGGTGACGATAATATCTGCCTCTCCTCTGAGATAAGCAAAGATATTCTTATAATATTCGCCCCAGTCTGCCTTCTGAACGGGAAGAGGATATGTTTCGATTGTGTCATCGGTTCTGGGTGCCATGGTTTTGGTTATGCCTGCACCTGCAACAATAGGCACTGCATCCCTGTTTTCCCAATCCGAAACCATAACGACTTTACCGTTGCAATCCCAGTCATTGATAACCGCAGAGCCGTTTTCGCCGAGCATGTACCAAAGCGGAAGCTCGATGAAATTGCTGGTTGTAACTTCAACATAAAACGAAAGTCCGTCATCAAAAATAAGCGTTGTTCTAAAACCGTCATCGCAGTTTTCGTTGGTGACATTGGTAAGCTCAGCATATACGGTTTTGAGCTTTCTGGGCATAGTCATCATCAGAGTCTGGTCGAGAAGATGAATTCCCCAGTCAAAAACCATTCCGCCTCCGTGCTGAGGCTGATTGCGCCAGTCACCGGGAACACCTCTTGATCCCTGAACACGGGATTCAATTCTGAAAACCTTGCCGAGAGTGTTCTCGTCAAAAATTTTCTTCATCGTGAGATAATCCTCATCCCAGCGTCTGTTCTGATGAACGGTGAAAAGCTTGCCTGTTTCATTTGCGCAGGCGATCATTTCTTCAAGGTCCGCACTGCAGAGGGTTACAGGTTTTTCACTGATAACATTCTTGCCGTGACGCATGGCATCAATTGCAATTTCCTTGTGAACATCGTTGGGAGTTGCAATTGTTACAAGGTCAATGCGTTCATCGGAAAGAAGCTCTTCTCTTGACGAAAAGAAATAAAATCCCTTTTCATCGGCAACCTTTTCACGCTCGGGATTTATGTCGAAAACACCTACAACCTCGGCATATTCGCCCATTTCTTCTTTTATTTTGCGGGCATGCCATCCGCCCATTCCGCCGTAACCGATAACGGCACAGCCGATTTTGTTGTTAATCATGGTATCGCTTCCTTAGATTTCTGATTCTTCAATTTCTTCTGTTTCATAATCCGCTTCTATATATTCTTCCTTTTTAAAAACAGCCATGCCTATCATTCTTAAAATAATGTGCAAAACCGAAAATGCAAAGCCGGAAAACATCAAATAAAAGCCATATGCTCTCGACTCAAATGTCCTGTATTCAAAGAAATCAAAAACATGAGTTGAATTGCCCTTGAAAAATTGGTTATATAATATCATCGCCAGCACACTTAACACTAATGCTGCATATCTTTTTTTAGAATTAGGTTCTTTTCGAACTATAAAACAGAAAAAGCCTACTGATATTATTGTGGTCACCAATCTTAAAATGAGTTCTTTTGCTGAAAACAAATCATTTACATATGTGGACATTGAGAATTCCATCATAATATGCAATAAAAACGCCTGTAATAATCCATCAAACACAGACAACAAATATATTTTTTTGCCCATATGGGTTTAATCTCCTCTTAAACCAAACCTATCAAAACTCAAACCCACCACATTTCGCCTGTGGATTCTGTAAGAATTATATTTTTGAGGAATGAAACAGCCTTTGAAAGACCTTCGTTCTGGCTCATAAGAGAATCTTCATGCTCAATGCTGATTGCATAATCGTAGCCAACCATTCTGAGATTGGAAACAATATCCTTCCAGTATGCATTGTCATTGCCGTAGCCGATTGTACGGAATATCCATGAGCGATTAATTTCATCGCCGTAGGGCTTGTTATCAAGCACGCCGTTGACAGCGGTGTTATATTTATCAATCTTTGTATCCTTCGCGTGGAAATGGAAGATTGCATCGCCAAGCTTGCGGATACATGCAACGGGGTCCATACCCTGCCAGATAAGGTGGCTGGGGTCAAAGTTTGCGCCGATTTCGGGACCTACCGCCTCACGCAGACGGAGAAGCGATTCGGTATTATAAACGCAGAAACCGGGATGAAGCTCAAGAGCGATTTTGTTAACTCCGTGAGCCTTTGCAAACTCAACAAGATTTTTCCAATAGGGAATAAGAACCTCGTTCCACTGCCAGTCAAGGATTTCGCCGAAATCATTGGGCCATGGGCAGGTTACCCAGTTGGGATATTTTGCGGTTTCACAGTCTCCGGGGCAGCCCGAGAAAGTATTAATCTGATGAAGTCCGAGCTTCTCAGCAAGAAGGATTGTGTTTCTGATTGTCTTATCGTAGTCAGCAGCAATTTCCTTGTTGGGGTGCACGGGGTTGCCGTGGCATGAAAGTGCGCTGATTTCGACATCGTATTTCTTGAGAAGAGCCTTGAATTCTTCAAGCTTTGCTTCGTCATTGAGAAGCTCTTCGGGATTTGCATGAGCATTTCCCGGATAGCCGCCGCAGCCGATTTCAACCATTTCAATGCCGAGCGACTTGAAATATTTGAGTGCCTCTTCAAGAGAGAGGTTTGAAAGTAGGGTTGTGAATACTCCGAGTTTCATAGTGGTTCTCCTTGTTAAATGAAAATTTAAAAATGAAAAATGAAAAATCAAGGGGCTTCGCCGCTAATATAATCGGTCATAGGCGGAGCCTATCCTCAATTATTCATTTTTCACTATTCATTATTCATTGATTCAGATTATGCCTTTAAGGTATTTAATGCTTCTTGCAATATCTTCAAAGCCTGTGGGCACGGGGTCATCATTTTCAACGATAAGCCATTCCATACCGATATCCTTTGCCGCCTTGATAACCGTCGGAATATCGCAGTTGCCCTCGCCGAGTGCCTTGGGCTTGCCGTCAATACCGTCCTTAACATGAAGATGAACAATCTTATCCTTTTTCTCGGTGATAAGCTTATAGTTATCCATGCCTGCGTGGAAACTCCAGTAGGTGTCAATTTCAAGCGAACATCTGTCACCGATAACATCAATGGGATAAAGTCCGTTTTCAAGGGGCTTGAATTCTTCACAATGGTTGTGGTAATAAATCTTCATGCCGTATTTTTCCATTGCGTATTTCTCAGCCGCGCCGAGCACATCGCCGGTGTTGACAGCATCTTCCATTGTTGAATGGGGTGCGCCGCCTACTCCGACTGCTTTAACGCCGAGTGCATTCTGGAATTCAATGGTTTTTTCAAGCTTATCCTCTTTAAAATCGTCAAGTCCGATATGACCGCCTACAGCTACAAGACCGACTTCGTCAAGCTTTGCCTTGATTGCTGCGGCATCGGTATCAAAATATCCTGCGAATTCAACTCCGTCATAGCCGATTTTCTTGATTTCTTCAAGGGCTTTGAGAAGAGTTTCGCTGTCATTTATATGGTCTCTGACAGAATAGACCTGTACTGCTATTTTCATGTGTTGCTCCTTAGTCGTTGTTGATATAAACAGGCTTACCTGTCTTTGCTGATTCATAGATGGCTTCGAGAATCTGAGTAACTACCATTGCCTGCTCAGGTCTTGTGCGAAGCTCTGCACCGTTGAGAACGGCATCATAGAATGCACGGCATTCAAGCTCTTCAGGTCTGTCGCTTGCGCCTTCATAGAAGGCAACGCCGCCTGCATCAAAGTTGGGTGTTTCGATAACCTGTCTGCCGTTCTTGACATAGTTGATGCGAAGGTCATCGCCGAGCATATCTGCTCCACCCTTAACGCCTGCAATAAGAGTAGATGCCTCGCAGGGATCGGCAATGTTGAGCGCCCATGCGGATTCAACACTGATTGTTGCGCCGTTTTCCATAACAACAAAACCAAAAGCAGAATCTTCAACGGTGTATTTTTCAGGATCCCAGTCGCCCCATGCGTTTGCGGTTCTCTTCTGGTCGCCAAGCTTCTTGAAGGTTGTGCCTACAACCATCTTGGGCTTATAGTTATTCATCATCCAGAGTGTGAGGTCAAGAGCATGAGTACCGATGTCAATAAGTGGACCGCCGCCCTGCTCTTCTTCATTAAGGAATACACCCCAGGTGGGAACAGCTCTTCTGCGCAGCGCAAGAGCTCTTGCATAATAGATTTCACCGAATTCATCATTTTCGCAGCACTCTTTGAGATAGAGCGAATCGCCTCTCCAGCGTGACTGATAGCCGATTGAAAGAACCTTGCCTGTTCTTACCGATGCCTCATACATAGCCTTTGCCTCGGCATATGTCTTAGCCATGGGCTTTTCGCAGAGAACATGCTTGCCTGCTTCAAGAGCGTCGATTGTTATAAAGCTGTGGGACTTGTTGGGAGTACAAACATGAACGGCAACAATGCTTTCATCCTTGAGAAGTTCTTTATAGTCTGTATAAATTTTAGCATCTGCTCCGCCGTATTTCTTTGCGGTTTCGATTGCTCTTTCTTCAATAATATCGCAGAATGCAACAGGCTCAAGAAAATCAATGCTTGAAATTGCGCGAAGATGCTTTCCGTTTGCGATGCCGCCGCATCCGATTATACCAATTTTTACTTTTTCTGCCATTTTTAAAATCTCCTTAGAAATTAATTGGGTATACTTTACTAAGAATAACCCTTTTACCTTCATTATACTGTTTTATTTAACTATTTCAAGAAAAAATATTTTTATGGGGCGTAAATTTTAAAGCCATAAATTTGTATAAATTAAACAAAAATTTTTATACACTTCACTTGACGGATTTCTGCCGTATTGATATAATCAAAATACATTTAAAAACGAGGCGATTATTTTGAAAATTTATAATAATGCAGCCGAGGTTATCGGCAACACTCCGCTTATCCGTTTTTCGGCATATGCAAAAGAAGCAGGTGTTTCGGCGGAAATTCTCGCAAAAGCAGAATATCTCAATCCTGCAGGCAGCGCAAAAGACAGAGTCGGATATGAAATGCTCCGCTCTGCCATGGAGGACGGAAGAATCACCAAAAATTCGGTCATAATCGAACCCACCAGCGGCAACACCGGAATAGGCATTGCATCGGTTGCAGCTCAGATGGGGCTCAAGGTTATTATCACCATGCCCGAAACCATGAGCGTTGAGCGCAGAAAGCTGCTTGCCGCCTACGGTGCAGAGCTTGTTTTAACGGACGGCACAAAGGGCATGTCGGGAGCAATTGAAAAGGCAAACGAACTTGCAAAAGAGATTAAGGGCAGTTTTATCCCTGCGCAGTTTGACAACCCGTCAAACCCTGATGCACACTACAAAACTACGGCTCCCGAAATCTGGAACGATACCGACGGCGAGATTGATATTTTTGTTGCAGGTGTCGGCACGGGCGGCACAATAACAGGCGTCGGCAGATATCTTAAAGAGAAAAATCCCGATATAAAAATTGTTGCTGTTGAGCCTGCAGATTCTCCCTTCCTTTCCGAAGGCAGAGCAGGTGCTCACGGACTTCAGGGCATCGGCGCAGGCTTTGCTCCGTCGATACTCGACACGAAAATTTATGACGAAATTATAACAGTCACAACCGAGCAGGCATATGAGGCAGCAAGGCTGACAGTTAAAACAGAAGGAATTCTTATCGGAATTTCGTCGGGTGCGGCTCTCCATGCTGCAACAGTTGTTGCATCGCGACCCGAAAACACAGGCAAAAAAATCGTTGTTCTTTTGCCCGACGGTGGCGAAAGATACCTTTCAACACCCATGTTTGATAAGTAAGGAAATAAATCATGTCACACAGTTCAAATATTAAAACAAATCCCGATGCATGTCCGCTTGCAAAAAAGTGCGGCGGCTGTCAGCTCCAGAACATGACCTATGAGCGTCAGCTTAAATGGAAGCAGGCAAGGTGCGAAATACTTCTGAAAAAATTCGGCAAAGTTGATAAAATAATCGGAATGGAAAATCCATATCACTATCGCAACAAGGTTCAGGCGGCTTTCGGCAGAACAAAAAGCGGAAAAATCATCTCAGGCGTTTATCAGTCGGGAAGTCACAGAATCGTTTCGGTCGACAGCTGCATGACCGAGGATGAAATTGCCGATAAAATAATCGTTGATATCCGCAATATGCTTCCTGATTTTAAGATATGGACTTATGATGAGGACAGAGGTACAGGTTTTCTTCGCCATGTCCTTGTTAAAAGAGGATTTTCAAGCGGCGAAGTTATGGTTGTACTGGTCGGTGCAAGCGGCTATTTTCCGATGAAGAAAAAATTCACCTCCGCCCTTCTCAAAAATCATCCAGAAATAACAACGGTTGTGCTCAACATAAATCCCAAAGACACAAATCTTGTTCTTGGCGACAGGGAAGAAATTCTTTACGGCAACGGTTATATTGAAGATACCCTTTGCGGCTGCATTTTCAGAATTTCTCCGAAATCCTTTTATCAGATTAATCCCGTACAAACCGAAAAGCTTTACGGCAAGGCAATGGAGCTTGCGGGTCTTGATGAAAACACAAAAGTTCTTGATGCATACTGCGGAATCGGCACAATCGGTCTTGTTGCTGCGAAAACCGCAGGTAATGTTATCGGAGTTGAACTGAATCCCGATGCAGTTAAGGATGCGATTTCAAACTGCAAGCGCAACGGCATGAAAAACGCGAGATTTTATTGCGCGGATGCAGGCGATTTCATGCAGGATCTTGCCGAAAACGGAGAAGGCTTTGATGTTGTTTTTATGGATCCTCCTCGATCGGGAAGCAGCAAAAAATTTATTGATTCCCTCGCTGTATCTGCACCGAAGAAGGTTGTTTATATTTCTTGCAACCCCGAAACACTTGCAAGAGATCTGAATATGCTTATCCATAAGGGTTATAAGGTTAAAAAAATCTGCCCCGTTGATATGTTTCCGCACACAAACCATATTGAATGCGTTGTGTTACTGACAAAGCAAAACGGAGGTAATGCAAAATGATGTACGCACTTCTGACTGCTGCGGCGCTTTTATTTGCAATGCAGTTTTTATTCAACCAGCAATTTCGAAAGCACAATGGAGACGGCGATGATTCAACCGTTATTTTCGCCGGCTACACCCATGGAATAAGCTTTTTGATTATGCTGATTCTGAGCGGATTACGGCTTGAAGTAACATGGTTTTCACTTCTTGTTGCCGCAATTTATGCAATTGTTGTGCTCGGCTATAATTACGCAAGTCTGAAATCGTTTGCAACTGCAAATCTCTCGGTTTTTTCAATTTATGCAATGCTTGGCGGAATGCTTCTGCCGCTTGCTTACGGCGTTATTTTCTGCAAGGAAGAGCTGAGCATTTTCAAAATCTTTTGCATTATTCTTATCGGAGTTGCAACCTCACTCAGCTTTGAAAAGAGCACTACAAAAGGCAATAACCTGAAATATTATTTCGGCGTATTCATTCTTAACGGCATGGTCGGCGTGCTTTCAAAGATTCATCAGTCAAACGCTGAGCTTGCTGTTGACAGCAAAAGCTTTATGGCAACCGTTAACGCTTGTGTTTTCATTATCTGCCTTGCTTATCAGCTCATCAAAAACAAGAAAATCGCAAAGGTTTCTTTAAAATCGCTCGGCAGTATTTCAGGTCACGCTTTCTGCAACGGAATCGGAAACCTGTTCTGCCTTATTGCGCTCGTTTCACTCCCTGCCTCTGTTCAGTTTCCGATAACAACAGGCGGAGTTATGGTTTTCTCAACAATAATCAGCCTTATCCGAAAAGAAAAGCCCTCGGCTAAAACGCTGATTTCAACCGCAATCGCATTTGTTTCAACAGTTCTTATGATGTTTTAATATCAAAAAGCCCCTGTGCCGAAGCACAGGGGCTTTTGTCTGTCGATAAACTTGATTTTTATTAATAAAATTAAATTTATTGTTATGTCTCCCTCGGGAGGGAGCTGGCGCATAGCGCCTGAGGGAGTTTTAGATTTTGCGTAAAATCATTTTTTAAAAGGATTTGCACATATAAACCCCTCCGTTGCTTCGCAAAATCTACCTCCCCTAAAGGGGAAGCAATTTTATCAAATAACTTTTCTTTGCGTATTGCCAATTTTTAGACAAACTGAAGCCCCTGTGCCGAAGCACAGGGGCTTAATTTTATCTGTCAGCTATCTGAGAAATTATCTCTTAAAGAAGGCTGCCGAGAAGGTTGCCGAGCATCTCGAAGATACCAAGCATGCCTTCAAGTGTGAAGATGTACTTGGGAATCGGGAATGCATCAAAGCGGAATGAGAAGTTAGACCAGTCAGCTTCAATTGTGTAGAAAAGAACAATGTTATTTTCGGGATCAACATTAGCCTTGGTATCGCTGAATTTATCCACAATTGCGCCGTTGTTCCAGTAGTAAAGCTTGAAGTCCTTACCTAAACCTAAGTAAATCTTATCATCTGTGTCGTGTGCTCTGATGAAGAAGTCCTTGTGAGCCTTCCAAACAGGCTGGAAGATAAGAGTTGTTGTTGCGATGTTGGTACCTGCATCGTTTACGCCTGACTTCCACTCAGCTGTGTAAGGATCAGCGCCTGCATCTACATGATAGATGTTCCATGCGATGATTTCTGAGGGATCTTCGGGTGTTGTTGTGATAAGTGTACGCTCAACAACAGTCTTGAATGAACGCTCTGAATAAGGAGCTTCACTCTTAACCTCGGTGATATCCTGACCGTAAAGGAGAGGAGCAACCTTGAATTCCTTCATTGACTGGCTGATATCGGGAGTTGCAAGGTGGTTATAGTCAACATAAACAGTGATTGTTGCAGTTACATAGGATGCAACATATACTACATCCTTTGCAGGCATCTTGGTGTTGGTATCTGTTGTACCTGTTTCCTTGTTAACCCATACACCGCTGAATACCTTTCCTGAAGGTGCCTTTGCGTTAATTGTATCCTTTGCTTCGGTTGTCAGCTCTTTATAAGTTGCGATATTGTCGCCAACCTTAACATTCTGTTCGCTGTAGAGTTCTTCTTCGCCTGCTGCATTTACGATGTAGAAGCTAAGCTTGAATTCCTTAGCATCCCACTCAGCACCAAAGCGGATAGTGCCTCTGACAAGGTTTGACTTGATAATTGATTCGGTAAGTGTTACGGGGAATTCTGCATCTACAACAGTGCCGTTGTCCATGTATGTCCAACCTGCGAATACATTACCGGCAGGAAGAGTATATCCGCCGTCAGGCTGCTCTGAATTCTCAACACCGATTTCGGGAAGAGCTGAAGCTTCACCGTTGAATTCGAATTCAGCGCCGTCAATTACGATGCTGTCACCGAGTGAAACTGTGCCTACCATGGTAACAATGTCAGGTGATGCGCTGTTTTTGAGGTTGAATGAAACGGGATACTTGATAAGGCTGTAAACTGCATTAAGAGCTACTTCCTTGGTTTCAAGACCTGAAAGAACAATAGCACCTTCTTCGTTGAACTCAACAGGCTCGCCTGTTGCAGCGTCAACCCAACCTGTTATTTCCCATCCTGTGGGATGAGTAATGCTGTCTGTGCTGAATTTTGCTGTTGCAAAATAGGGATCGATGCCGTTTGAGGGAGTATATGCGGTTGAAGCTGTCTGGGGATACGCTGTATATTCGCCTTCTGCGAAAGCGCCTGCTTCTGAATCATATACGGGAATATTCCATGTTACCGAGTAATCCATTGTTGTTACAAGGTAATATACATTGTGGCCGCTGTATACAAGGTCGCCGCCGCTTGAGGGGAATTTGCCCTCACCGTCAGTTCTCTTAACGATGTGGTTTGCAACTGAATCGTCTGCTGCGATTGTATCGGGGTCAACATCAAGAAGGAATGTGAAGGTAGCGCCGATCGCGTTAACTGCATTGTTCTTAATAGTTGTGAGGTTAGTGTAAGTGATGGTCTTTGTTTCGCCGTCACCGCAATCAAAATATACTTCTTTCCAGCCTTCGCCTGCTTCATAATCTCTGATTACGAATGATGCGCTGTTAGCATATTCTGACCATTCAGCATAGAAATCCATATCTCTTGAATATGAATACTGCTTAATCTTAGGTGCTGTAGATGCAAGCTCGTTTGTATCTGCTGTGTACCAGCCTGCAAACTTCATATCCTTAATAAGAGTTTCAACATTGCAGGTGTATTCGCCGCCTGCAAGGATTGTGGTTTCAACAACGGGATCATCGCCATTATCATATGCTTCCTTATTAAGGAAGAATCTGATGTTATATGTAGCGGTTTCCCACTTAGCAGCAATCTTTGCTGTTACGGTTGTGCCGCCCTTGCCGTTAACATTGCCGAGAGTGATAACAGTGCCTTCAACGCTTGATTCGCCTGTAACACCTGTTACATCCCATTCATCAAAGGAGTGGTCCTTCTTTGAAAGAGCCTCTTCGGGAATGGTGCTGAGATCAAATGTGCCGCCTACGGGAAGAGCAATTACAAGAGCATTCTTTGCTGCATCATATGTAACGCCTTCGGGAAGCTTGGATTCATCAACTGATGAATCTGTGCCGAGAGCAAGCTCAACATTGTATTTGTCATCTGCGAGAACGCGCATGAAAGCAGCGTCTGCAGCCTTTACAGTATAGCTGTAGTTACCTTCTGCATCGGGCTCAATAAGAGTACCGGGAGTGGTAAGACCTTCCTTAATAACTGCCCATGCAATCTGGTTTTCGGCAGCTGCAGGGAATGTTGCTGCTTCGCCTTCTTCAAAGGATGCTGTTTCGCCAATCTTTGTTGTTCCGTCGTTTTCATAGAAATCAACATTATATTCTACAGCTTCTGCGGGTTCACCGATAATGAATGTATGCTCGAGTTCCTTGATGAAGTAATCAAGAGCACCGCTGTCAAGCTGTGAGCACATTGTCTTACAGTTGGAGGTTGAGTTGATGCCTGTTGCTGTGATGTGTGCAACGGGAACATATGCACGCTTTCTTGCGTCGTGCTTTGCACCGTTCAGATATGACTGCCAGATTACATCAGGTGATTTTACAGATACTTCAGTAGTGCCTTCGGGGAGCTCACTCTTAAGTGTTACATAGTAGGTCATAAGCCACTCATCAGATGTGAACTGATAGGGAAGTGAGCTGACTGATGTATTTGTTGATGTCTGTGTCTGAACAAGGTCAGTTGCTGCAAGATAGGTTGTATCAAATCCGCAAGTGTTCTTAATCCAGCCTGCATTTGTGATGTTGATACTGGTTACCTTTGTTGTGTAACCGTTTGTTGTTGTTGCAGGATGTGCTGAGTTTGATTTGCCTGTGAAATTTGAGGTGTAGCCATTAGCATCGGTTGAAGCACCGTCAGCAACAATCTTTACATCCCAGATTGAGTTATCATAGAGTGAAATGATGTAGCCGTCACCGGTATACATATTACTCTTAACATAAACCTTAACTGTAAGCTTATCGCCGGGCATAATATAGCCGTCGGTAAGTCTGCCGTCTGCTTCGTAGTACTCAGTACCAACATAAAGGAAACCGTCGGTAAGACCGTCAGCGCCTGTTGCTGTTCCGTAGGTTGCTACGAGGTCTGCATAGGAAAGGATGCCGGTTGATTTTTCGGATGTTTCAGCACCGTTGGCATCGGTTGATTTTTTTACCGTTCTGGTAGCGCCAACCTGAGTCTCTTCTGAGGCTGATGCTACAGGTGC
>JAZPXO010000001.1:0-38848 GCA_045543735.1 Acutalibacteraceae bacterium | reverse complement strand
CCATACTGTCGGGTCGGAAATTCTTCGGCTCGGGAAGAATATAAAATGCTCTTATACCGAGATCCTGCATTTCGGTGAGCTGTTCATCAATAATTTTATGTGTGCAGATATCATTCCACACCCAGACATATACAGGTGCATGGAAAATATCGGGAGATATGAAGCTGTTTATATCAAATTTATCTTTGTTTTTCATTAAAAGCCATCCTTGAATTTCAGACATTTGCGTTATATTTATTCTGCTTTTTAAGTCTGTTCACAAAGCACCTGAGAGCAATAACCATAATCACATAGATTACTGCAAGCAGAACGGGATATATTTTTATTCCGAACAGTCCGCTTATGAGACTGACCGCAGGAGGTGCAAGCATTACGCCGATATATGCAAACGCTATCTGCGAGCCCATAACCGATTGCGATACTTCTTTGCCGAAATTGTGAGGTGTAAGATGAATCATATTCGGGTAGATTGAACCGTTGCCCAAGCCTACAAGGAATAAACCGATAACGGTAACCGCGCCGTGCAGAGGAAGAAGCAAAATTGCAATTGCGGGGGCGAGAATTACTGTGCCGATACCGATGCGTTTCCATATGCTGATTTTATCGGAAAGTATAATGAAATGAAAAAACTGAAAATTATTTGCAAAGCAACGGCATTTCTGTCATTCTGAGCCTTGCGCAGCCGTATGGGCAAAGCTCTGTTTCCTGTACTTCAGTTATCGGCACTCTTGATTTAGGTGTTTTTCTTGCAATACTTCTGTACGGGAATTTAAGTCCCCAGTTAATTTGCTGCATTTTTGCTTTTATCGTTATCGGCGGGTTATTCTGTGAAAAAGGAACATCACTTATTCCGTTAAATTCTACGGAGAATGCTTTGTCTGCAAAGCCATAATTCCAAGGTGAAGTTGGTGCAAACTGATAATCACAATAAGGGAATTTGCGTTCTACTCCCTTTTTTACATATTCACGCATCTGTTTTTCATATTTAATCGGAACAGAGAAAAGCAATGAACCCATTTGCAAAGCATAAAGGTTGTTGGGTCTTTCTTTAAGATACGGTTTTGCATTGAATTCAATTTCAATATCTGTTTTACCTGCGTTTATTGCAAATTCAAGGTCTTTTACATCTGCATTTTCACCGTTTACTTTAAGGCTCTTTGCGAACGACGGAATGCGGATAACAAAGCTGAAATCCTTTTCTGCATCTATGTAATAATGCATTTTATTGTTAAACGGATAATTGGTTTCAAGCTTAATTGTAACTCCATTATCATTGAGAACAGAAGGCAGCATAACCGAGTTGATTATTGTGTCACCTTTGTGCATAAATGCTGAAAGAGTGAATTTAGGCCAGCCCTGATTGAAGTTTGCGGTACAGCAGCCGAAATTAGGCTCAAGACCGAATGTATGTGCATAAGGACCGTTTGTACTCCACGGAGCCATAATCATAGTCTTCTGACAGGCAATCTGATTGACCTGCTGAACATACTGATGAACCCACATATCCTCGCTGAGTGTGGCAGGAAGAGCATTGAACGCAAGCACTTCAAGGCGTTCAGCCCATTTATTATCGCCGGTATGGGCAAACATTTCCTCATAAGAATACATCTGCTCAACAACTGCGCAGCATTCGGTGCCTCTTGTGGGGTCAATGCCTGAAAGCACCTCGTCACCTGTAAAGCCCTCAAAAGCTGTTCCGTTATAACGCTCGAGAATTTTGCGGAGCTTTTCTGCGTTGTCTGTATATTCTTCACCGAGCAATTCGTGAGAAACAGCCTCACTTTTAAGCATCATGGCAATATTTACTATATGGTTTTTTCTCAGCCAGTTGTGACCCGGCTTCTTCCATGATTCAGTTACAGCGTTGTAGTCAAAGCCCTGCTCCTTTATTATCTTCGCAAGATCTTTTATCCATTCTTCATTATATTTTTCATATAAGAAATTGAGCGAAATAAAGGTCTCGAACCACCTGAATTTTGCCCATTTAAACAGCTTGCTTTCTCCGCTTTTAAGCATTTCGTAATAGTTTTTAAGCACTCTGTAAATAACATCGGGAATTCTTTCGTCTCCCGAGCAATCGTAGTAAACCTTGAGAGTTTTACATATAAGCTGTATTGCCCATGTGTCATATTTTGCTCTCGCTTCCTTTTTACAAGGACAAATCCAACCGTCATCTTCCTGAGCTGAAACAATTGCATCAATATATTTTTTCGCTGTTACAATCATATCTTCATCTTCCAAAAGATAAGCAAGGGGAATAAAACCGTCAAGCCAATAAGGAACTCTTTCCCAGCCTTCACGGTCTCCCCCTATCCAACCGCTGTCACGGATGTCAGGCCATATTTTGTGAAGATTACCGCTTAAGCCCTCTGCCTGAATTTCGAGCTGACGGAGAAGCCAACCAGCAGGCTTTATTTCTTTTGATGTATAAAAACTCCATTTGCTCATATTTTTTACCTCAAGCAATGCTTTCGATTTCTTCAGTTTTGTTTTCTACAGTATCGACTCCCTTTTTGACAAGGAAATAAAGAGGAATCAATGCAAAAATACAAACAACACCTGCCCATAAAAACATATTCTTTGCAGGCACTATTACCTCTGCACCGACTTCATTTATAATCGTCTGTGCTGCACTTTGACATGCCTTGTCACCGATAACGGGACCTATAACCATAGGAAGCATAACAGCAAATATCATTCTGACTCCCTGGAAAAGTCCTGCCTTGCCTTCGGGAATGAAATCCTTGACAGTGGCACCGAACAAAATATTTACAAGAGCATTACCGATAACAACTGGCAATATACTAATAAGAATAACATATATGCTTGTGCTTGTCGAAAGCATGAAGAAGCCTAAGGTCAATACAACAACACCTGTTACAAGGCAGAAGCCCCTTTTCTTTGTTGAAAGCTTTAAAAGTGTCACAATGCAGACAAGCAAAACAATCACAACAACCACTGCAGTTATTATAACAGAGGGTTTGAGAATATTGCTTACACCGCCGTTTTCGGGAATAACGACATACTGAACATAAGTAAGAAGATACGGATAGAAAACCTGGAATGCAATTATCGCAAAGCAGAACGATATAAGAGAAAGATAGAGTCTTGCATTGGCCTTTATAACTGAGGGTCTGAAACCGTATAAGAGGTCTGCCCAATAATTTGAAGAGCTTTCAATCTGTGCAGTACGCGGAGGGTCTTTAATAAGAAACAGACCAACAACACCGCACAGGGTAACAACAATACCTAAACCTATAAAGAAAACCTTATAGGTGATGGTGCCTGCCTGAGCAAAACTACCCACACCGGTTACTGCAAACGAAGAAACAGTGCCTACAACAGATAAGACGGTCTCAACAATCGGTCTTTGGCGTGGTACGGTAACATCAGTTACCCATGCCTGAAAAGCAGCATCGTTACTGGTGGAGCCCATAAATGTCATAACAATATCCATAAGAATGATAAACCACACCGTAGTGCCGAGAATTCTTGCTTCATCCGTAAGATTAAAAAGGTTTGCTACATTTTCTTTTGTAATGAAACCAAACATAGCAGTAACAATACCCCATAATATGTAACCAACGGAAATAAACATCTTACGGTTTTTCAGCTTATCGCTGAGGGCCCCCATTATAAATGTAGTAACCACCGCCGCAACAGCAGAAAGAGCTACCATACGGGCTACCGCAGTTGTTGCTTCCATAGAACCGAGGATAGCCGCCTGTGACACATCGGCATATATTTCATTGGTAATAAAGGTGTTGAAATACATATTCTCCGTATTCCAAGCTATACCGCCCATGAAACAGAAAAGCGATATTATCAGCCAGTTCTTTTTACTTAATTTTTCTTTAACCATACCTTATCATTCCTTTTATTCCAAAATTTCATATAGGATTTTTATTCAGGTATGACCTGATATGTAACATCTTCAAACTGCATTGTTACTTCTTCTCGGGCGAAGCCTTCAATGTTATATCTGTCAGAATAAAAATTATATTTATCAATAGTAAAAGTAGTATCAGGCTTGCAGGTAATCATAGTGCAGCCTCTCTGTGAGCCGAGTTTATCAATGCCTGAATATGCAAAATAGTCAACGCTGTATCCGTAGCTGAACTGAATGCCTTTATATTCAAAAGTGGTATTATTAACATGATCGTGACCGTTGAACATTGCCTTTGTCGAGCCAAGCTCAAGCATCTTTTCAAACATATCGTCTTCACCGTAGCCGCAACAAACCTGTCTGCCAAGTTCGCCGATTATGCCTTCAATATATTTGAAATCCTCTGTGTCTTTATAACCGTTTTCGCGGAATTCGGTCCATGCATCGTCCATTTCTACCAATGGAATATGGAAAAATGCAAGAGATTTAACAGGAACTGATTCTTTACTGATTTTCTCATTTTCGGCGTTCATTCTGAGTATTTCAGATTCATACCATTCAACCTGATTCGGATGAATATTATCATATGTACCCTTAAGGCTTTCAATGACGTTATTGTCCTTAATATAAGCCTGAGAGTCAATTAAGATTATTGCCTGAGTAATGAGTCCTTTTGAATTCTTAACCTCAATAGTGTGGTTTCCGTAACCGTCAACATCTTCAGGACCTGCCCGGAATAAACAATACTTATATTCTTCATTTTCATATAACGCTGCAACCGTTTCTCTGTCAAAGTACGAATAGAATTCAGCATCGTGATTACCGAATGTAACATCCCAATAAACACCGAGATTTTCCATGAGATTTGCAAAAGCCTTTATACCGCTATCGTTATTGAATGTGCCGGCTCTGTAAGGCACGGGAAAAACAATATCACCCGTTGCAATAACAAGGTCAGGTTTTTCCTTTGTTACCATAGCAGCAATTGCATTCAGTGCTTTTTCATCCACAGTCTTTGACATGAAACCGCCGCCGATATGAATATCGGTAAGCTGCATTATCTTAAAATCTCTGTCGGCAGTAAAATACCAATTTCCGTTTTCATCTTTTTCAGGCACAAGTTGATTTTCAATTTCAACTTTGCTGTATGCATTTCCTTTTTGCAAAAGATTCTGTACTGCATAATAATTAAGTCCTGCAATTACAGCTGCAATCACAGCAATTATTAAAACAGAAACCAATAATCTCTTTTTTGTATTTTTGTGTTTTCCTCTTGCCATAATATGTCACTTCCTTAATTTTTAAAGATTCAGAAAATATGTCTTACCAAAATGTTACATAATCCAAAGCGGATTTTGGTTTATTTTAACACTTTTCATACTTGTTTTCAATATAAAAGCGGAGTGAAAATAAATCCACTGTTGCAGGAGTTGCTTAACAGATAAAACAGGGGAATATTTTGACTCTCTGAATTCTGCTTTAATTGGTTGTTCTGCCGTGGCTGCATCTGTTCCGCCACATTAGAAAAATCTGACCTTGATGCCAATCGGCAATATGAATTTTTGAAGCTGCGGTGCTGTTTTTTTGTTCATTCGTTTGCACTTTGCAACAATCTGTGATACAATATATATTTAAGATTAACACGGCAATCAGAATCCGTCCTCATAACCCGTTATGCGAAACAGAAATACGGCATTGAAAAGTTCAAGGAGCAGTTATGATTTACTACGCACCGGCCATTATAATCACGCTTGCAATGGCATATTTATTTTCAACTGAATATGAACTGAAAAACGGTGTGAAGATAAAAACACTGCGCAACTTCGGAATTGCTTTTCTGGTGCTGATTCCGCTCACCTTTGTTGCAGCCTTTCGCTGGGAAATCGGCTCTGATACCTGGTACGGCGCCTCATATACCGAATCATATCATGCGGCAAAAGAAGGAGAAAATATCCGCGATTTCGAACCGCTTTTTTACCTTTTTACACGGGTTATCGCGATGTTTGATTTGCCGTTTTTCTGGTATTTGTTTATTCTCTGCATATTTTTTATGGTTTGCGTGGCTTACGGCTTTTCAAGAGGCAGTATAAGCATTCTTTGGACTATAATCGTTTTCTTTCTGCTTTATATCTATTTTGATTCGTTCTCAGCTCTCAGGCAGGGTGTTGCCGAGGGTCTTATAATAATTGCGTTGGCAAATATAGTTTATATGCCTGCATCAAAAAAGAAAGATATCATTATTCTGGCATTGATGGTAACCGGAGCACTCTTCCATTCAATCGCTTTGGTTTATGTTCCCATATATATAATAAGCAGGATCAGATTCAGCCGAATCGGACTGTTGAAAGCAACCGTGATAGGAATTCTGGCATACCCGCTGCTTCAGATAGTCCTGAACTATGTAAGCAAAATCATTAACAGCGGCAGTGAAATAGATTATTCCGTAAACGGTGTTGCCTTAATTAACCTTGTTCTCTCTTGCGGAATATTTGTTTTATGCTGGTATTTTTACGATTCCATAAACGAGCTTGACGAAAATGCTTATATCTACATAAACATGTCGCTCTGCATTTTTATTCTTATGCTTAACTCCGGAGCCTTACAGCTTGCATTCAGATATTTTGATATGCTTAAAACAGCATATTTGTTCACGGTTCCGTTTATTGTTAAAGGAGTTAAAAACAACAGAACAAGGCTCTTTGTTCAGGTTGTTTTGCTGACGGTTTTTGCGTTCTGGTTTATTAACTCCTTCTATATCCAGGCAAACTATGCATCACGGTATCAATCGGCACTTTCGGATTGGGAAAGAATTTCAAACCTCCCGTAACTTTATAAAGGAGCATGTTAAATGCAGAAAATCAGGAATATATTAAGAAGTGAAATAGGTCAGCTTTGCATATTGGGAATATGCTTTGTTATAGGCATGTTTGTGTTTTCTTTTAACACCAGCCCGTTGACACCAAACATGATGGGTGTTGATTCATCAATTTTTTCGTTGCTCGGAAAAGGAATTGTTTCGGGTAAAACACTTTATGTTGATTTGTTTGATCATAAAGGTCCGCTGATTTTTTTTGTTAATGCCCTGGGTCACTTGCTTGGCGGACGAACAGGAATATTCTTTGTTCAGTGTATTACGGGATTGATTTGTCTCATCTTTTCTTATAAAACAGTAAGAATTCTCAGACCTGACGGTCAGTATCTTCCGTGGAAAACCGTCTTGACGGTCTTTGTTCCCGGATATGTTTATTTTTTCTACACATTCGAAAGAGGCAACCTTACGGAAGAATATTCACTGCTGTTCATTTGCGCTTCGTTATTCCTGTTCTGCAAATATGCGGCGAATGCGGGCTGCAATCCTTCACATCCGCCCGTATATGCCGTATGGTACGGAATTTCACTTGCGGCGCTTGCTTTTTTCAGACTTAACAATGCGGTAACGGTCGGTGCGGGAATATTTGTGATTTTCTGCAATCTTTTATACAAAAAGCAGTTGCGCAATCTGTTACTGAACCTCGCCGCGGGTCTTGCAGGCATGGCTGCCGTTATTGTTCCGACAGTTCTTTACTTCCATTCCTGTTCAGCCCTTGACGAAATGCTTTATGCAACCTTCCTGCATAATTTTGAAATTGCCGCCAACACAGGACACGCATCCGTATTAAGCAAACCCCAGATTTTTCTGATTCTTTATGCACCCGCGGCATTTTCAGCCTTCCTCTGGATTACGCATGTTATTAAAAAAAGACAGCTTGCTGTTTTTGATTATCTCACCGTTACAATTCTCATACTGAACCTTGCCTCCCTGTGGATCGCAAACAGGTTTCCGCATTATTTCGCCGTATTTGTGCCGGTTTATATAATGTTTATTGCGGGATATTTCCACTCCGTACCCTTCAGAAAGCTGTCAGCTCTCGCGCTGGCAGGCAGCCTCGCATTAAGTTTTGTCGGGCTGGGATATTATGATTATTATAAAAAGTTTACTTCATATTTTATTAACGAAGAGGTAAATGAACGCTATAATGTGATAACGGAAGATTTAAAAATAATCCCCGAAGAAGAAAAAAATTCCGTTATAGGATATCAGATAAACACAGACGTTTATCACTATGCGGATATCCTCCCATGCTATAAATACTACACGCTGCAGGAAACATGGGCAATAACCAACCCAAAGATTCTTGAAGACTTCCTGCTCTGGGCAGAAGAGCAAAAACCTCTGTGGATAATAAAAGACACCAAAAACCAAAACGCCCTGTTTGAAGATATTCTTAACAAAAACTACGAAGAAAAAAAGCAAAACGAATATATCACAATTTACAGACTGAAAGAGTGATTTTCTTCACATTTTCACCTTAAACAAATTTGTATGCCTTCGAAAGGAGAATTGTTGGATGAAAGCTTTTATAAAATCAGTTGCCGCGCTGCTCTCGGCAGCCGTGCTGGCTGTGTTTTTTGTTGCTTCTGTTTCTGCGGAAACGGAAGGCAGCTGTTATAAAACCGGAGACATAATAGAGTTCGGAACATATCCTCAGAGCATTGTTTCCGACGAAACACTTGTTGCCCAACTGAACGGTCAGCAGCTTTCCTGGGTATCCTTCGGCTACTATTCGGGTAACGGCGAATACGGCTCTGCTCAGCCGTCAGACTTTATGAAATATGCAGATGTTGAATTTAACGGCGAAAAATACCGCGCAATTAAAATTGACAGCTACCGTCCGAGCGTTTCGAGGAATCCCCTCAACGGCGAAACCTCATATCAGAAGGATCTCGGCCTTGAAACCGACACCGTTTACTGGTATAAATTCGAACCCGTAAAATGGGTTGTTCTTGATCCCGAGTCAGGATACCTCCTGTGTAACAGCATCGTTGATTCGCAGCCGTTCCGAAATGTTGTTTATTATGATGATGCACAGTTTATTTTCAACGCCCATTATGCCGATGCGGAATTTACCGTTCCCGCAAATGACTATGAAACAAGCTATATCAAATCATGGCTTGAGAATGATTTTAAAAACATTGCATTTGATGAAAACGAAAAAGCAATTATTATCAGCAATCCGTATCTCAGCATCAAAAGCGCTCTGACAGACGAAAACGCCGGTTTTAACGGAGATTTTGCTGCTGTTGATGCCGCAAGAACAAAGGTCGGCAGTGATTATGCAAAGAGTCAGGGTCTGCTTATCACTGAAGGAAAAGCTGCTTCATATTGGTGGCTCGGCGACAAGGACTTTTTTATTTATCAGAATGCTCCGACTGTAAATTATGACGGATGCGCAAACACTCTCGGTTTTGTTGATGCAACTCATATCGGCGTTTGTCCGTCTGTTAACATTAACCTGAGCAAGCTTGAATATACTCTTACCGTTGATGACGGCGACGGCAATGTTACGCAGTACAAATATAAATGCGGAGCAAGCCCCGAAATCAGCGCGCCCGAAAAAGCGGGATACCGTTTTACAGGCTGGGAGCCGAGCCTCCCCTCCGTTATGCCTGCAGCAGATGTTAAGGTTAAAGCGGTTTACGAAAAGCTCGCAGTCAAAGATGTTGAAATCGCGCAGGCTCCCGATGTTTCAAAGTATTTTTACAAGGATGATGCTGCACTTGATACCGAGGGTCTGGCGGTAAAAATAACCTATGAAGACGGTTCAACAGAAATAACCGATGACATTTCAAGATTTGAAATCAGCGGTTTTTCAGCAGATTCACTCGGCAAAAAAGAAATCTCCGTAACATACGAAGGAGTAACCGATACTTTCAGTATTAATGTTAAGTTCAATCTGTTTGTATGGTTCAGATATATTTTCAGATTTATTTTCGGGCAGCGCAGCCTTTTATTGCCTCTTTAAATCCGCAAACGGCGCGGCAACAAAATGCTTGACAGACAAATATTTTTTGAGATATAATAAAGATATATAATCCATTTTTAAGGCTTTACGGTTATGGATAACAAAAAGCATACGGAACAAACAGTTATTATTCCGATAGAAGAATGGCATGCCCTGAGCATGAACGACACCTGCATAAAGGTTAAAATCAAGCTTATGGGTCACAGCATGCAGCCCCTGATAAGACGAAACAAGGATTTCGTTACAATTCAACCGATGAAACGCAAGGTGCTCAGGGGAGATATCGTTCTTTTCAGAAACATTGACGGACGCTATATTGTTCACCGCGTAAGAAACATTCGCGGCAAAGAAATTCAAACCATGGGAGATAACTGTCTGAATCCTGACAAAGCTATTTCAGAAAAAGAAATTCTCGGTTATGTTACTCATGTTCACAGAGGCAGACGAACATTTTTTGTTGATACGCCCGTGTGGCGTTTTCTCGGGTGTGTCCGTCTCGGAACTCTTCCGTTCAGAAAAACGGTAAGGTTTATTTTTAAGCCGATAAAAAGATTTCTCGGGAGGTTGGTCAGATGAACATTTCAGACAGCCTTCCGTCATCCCTTACGGCCTTGCTTGCGGAGCTTGACAAACGGGGAATAACCGATCATCGCCGCTATAACGCAGTCCGTAACTATATGAATTTCCGCGCGCGCGAAAAAGGCATTCCGATCAGCGGCGTTTTTGAGCTTACTCCGCTCTGCAATCTGGATTGCAGAATGTGTTATGTGCATCTTGAAAAAAACCGCATCTCCGATTCCGAGCTGCTTGACGCCGGAACCTGGAAAAACCTGATTTCAGACGCGGTGAAGAACGGCATGATGTATGCAAAGCTGACCGGCGGAGAGTGCCTCATTTATCCTCATTTTAAAGAAATCTATCTTTTTCTCCGTGAGCTGGGTGTTGAAACTTCAGTTCTCACAAACGGAGTTTTGCTCGATGCATCAATGACGCAGTTTTTTGCCGACAATCCGCCTGCAAATATACAGATTACGCTCTACGGAGCTTCGGAAGATGCCTATGAACGGGTAACCGGTCATCGGGTATTTTCAAAAATTCTCGGCAACATAAAAAACATTATCGAAGCAAAGCTTCCTCTTTCTGTGGTTGTAACTCCAAGTTCGTTTATGCACGACGGTGAAGATATTGTTAAGCTGATTCACTCGCTCGGCTTACCCATAACAATCAACAGCGGTCTCATGTCTCCCAGAAAAGAAACGGGCAGAAAAAAATCTGATGCTTCCCCCGAAATTTATATAAAAATGATGAAGCTGAAGCGGGAGCTGCAGGGCGGTATGCCCGACTCATATCCCGATTCCGAAGCCCTATTATCCGATACTGCCGGTGAAAACCGTAACGGCGCCCCGAAGGGAGTTACCTGCGGCGCAGGCCGAAGCACCTTCAGCATCTCATGGCGCGGTGAAATCCGCCCGTGCAACACCTTCCCCGAAATTGCCGAAAACGTTATTGAAACCGGATTTCCCGAAGCGTGGAAACGGATTAATTCCAAGGTTAAAGAGTATCCTTTACCCATTGAATGTGAAGGATGCAGATATAAAAAAGTTTGTAAACACTGTGTTGCCGAGCACGCATCCGGCGCACCTGCGGGTCACGCAAACCCGTCAATTTGTGAATGGATGCAGTCAGTAGCAGCAGAAGGGTTAATATAATTTGATTTTGAACGGAGGTTGTTTAAATGAAAAAAACTTACGAAACTCCCGTTGCTGAAAAAGTTAATTTTCAGTATCAGGAGCAGGTTGTAGCAAGCAACACCGCATGTATAAGCAGATGGGTCAATATCGGTATTTCCGAATGCGTTGACGGTAACAAACATCTCGAATACATCAACTGATTCTTCAGATGCTTTATAAACTGCATTGCATACAGTTGGAAAGCTGCATCGCCATTGAGTCATTCGCACCTTTTTTGTCAGAAAAAGATGAAGCACTGAAAACGGTTGTTCTGAAGGTTTCTGAGGAGCCGTTCCGTGCTGAAAAAACTCTGTTTCTTTTTGAGCATGCTCATATTAATGTTTCTGTGCTTGATGACGGATGGCTTTACTCGCTTCCCGACGATAACAGCTGTGTGCTTTTTGCATCAAAGGATTATTCGGAACTTACCGCTTACAACACCTTACCTCAAATTGAGAATCGGAAGCTTCTGCCTCTGCTCCGCACGGCGCTCGAAAGTGCCGCAGCAATGCAGGGGCTGGTTTCGTTACATTCCTCCTGCATAAAAATTGACGAAAAAGCAGTATGCTTCACCGCAAGCTCCGGAGTCGGAAAATCCACGCGCGCTCAGAGCTGGATTGATTCTTTCGGAGCAAAAATGTTAAGCGGAGACCGCCCGACAATCAAAATTGATGCAAACGGAGTTTTCGCCTGCGGTGCGCCGTGGGACGGAAAAGAACAGATATTTGTCAATGATTCCGCGCCCTTGGCTGCAATCTGCAATATCCGCAGAGGAAATTTCACCCGAGTCAGAAGGCTCTCATATAATCAGGCACGCCGCATTCTGATGCAGCAATGCTTCATTCCGATGTGGGATAACTGTGCCGCAACCGCTGTTCTGGCTATGGTTTCCCGGCTCTGCAGAACGGTTCCCGTTTACAGAGTTATATGCGGACCCGATGAATCCTCTGCGCGCCAGACCAAAGAAATAATATTTCATCGCAACGATGAAATTCCGGAGATGGAAAAAGATATGAAAATCAAAAACGGTTTTGTCCTCAAAAGTATTGCCGGTGAAAATATCGTTATGCCCGCAGGCAACAATATCAGCTCTTTTGACGGGGCGATTGTTCTCAACGAAGTAGCCGCCTTTGTCTGGAGCAAACTGGAAGAAAGCATAAGCAGAAACGAGCTGCTTGAACACATTCTTTCTGAATTTGATGTTGACAAAGAAACAGCTTCCCGCGATCTTGACACGCTTCTTGAAAAGCTTATCAGCTACGGTGTTATCGAAGAGGAAACAATCTGATTTTGCGGAGGCTGTCCATTAATGACCTATGAATTTCAGTATCTGATGCACCTTCTGGGGTCGGCTTCTACGGGCAAACCTGCAGATTTGCCTGATCAGAATATTGACTGGAACAAAATGTTTGAGCTGGCACACGAGCAAATGCTGATGCCTCTTATTTGTTATGCTCTCAAAACAAATCCTTCAATAAAATTTCCCGAATGTCAGATTCAGGGATACAAAGAGTCTTTCTCCGCAGTTGTCACCGGCTGCGCAAAACGCAGCGCGGTTATTTCCTTGCTCGAAAAAATGAACGAAGCAGCAATCCCCGCCGCTGTTGTGAAAGGCTTTTCGGTTGCAGAAAATTATTATTCCCCTGAGCTGCGCATTTCTTCGGATACCGATATACTTATCTCTCCCGAAAACGAAAACCGTGCACGCGAATTTCTCAGCAATAACGGTTTTACCGTTGAACAAAGATGGGAAAACGGACATCACTTTGCTGCCCATCACCCGTTAATGGGTTTGCTTGAAGTGCATATACGCCTCTACGACGATATCGCGCAGGATGTTTGGTTTGCAGGTGTTTCTCCCCGGACCCTGATTTGTCAAAACCATAAAAAAGTCAGCACTGCCGACGGTACATATTTTACGCTCGGGGATACTGATCATCTGATTTTCGTTATTCTGCATATGATAAAGCATTTTATTCTGTGCGGAATGAGCCTCAGAATGATTACAGATGTCGCCTCTTTTATGTCTGCCAAAAAGAATTCGCTTGATTTTGACCGCATATGGTCGGTTATCCGTAAGCTTAAGTATGAAGATCTTCTTTCGGCGGTGTTATGGTCATCAGTGCTTTACTGCGGTTTTTCCGCCGATGATTTCCCCGGAATCGGAGATTTTAATGCAGAAAAGGTTGATGCAATTTTAACCGATACCGAAAAAGGCGGCTGGCTTGGCAAAAACGACTATGCTGCAAGAAGGGAAAGCTGGCAGGAATACAGCCGTTTGATTTTTTCCAAACGGAAAAGCAAGCTGCGCTATTGGAAATATATGTTGGATTGGCAGATCGGGCTGAATATCAAAACCCTTTTCCCCCCGAAAGAAAGGCTGCTAAAGCATTATTCTGTTTTAAATAAATTTCCGTGGCTTTTACCCCTTGTCTGGCTTCACAGAATAATTTTCCGAAGCATTCCGAAAGGTCAAAAAACAAAAGAAAAGATTGTTTTCAACGAACATCTCGTGAGCGATGAAAGCAAAAAAAGAGTTGAAATGTTCCGATTTCTCGGCATGCTTTAAATAACCCGTAAATTCTCTCAGGACTCTGATTTTATCAGGGTCTTTTTTTATGTTTTCAACAGTTTTTTACATGTTTTGCAAAATAAAACATTGACAAAAAAATTCTGCTGCTTTATTATATACAATATAATAGGGTTAATAGGATTTTTATATTGGGGAGGTGCGGAAATTGATTGATATTCACTGTCATATTATGCCGGGAGTTGATGACGGCTCAGGCAATCTGAGCGACTCAGCAGAAATGGCTCAGCTTGCAGCAAGATACGGCACAGAAAAAATAATCGTTACTCCCCATTGCAACATTCATTCCGGAGAAAGAAACTACTGGGATTCGGAAATGGAGAATAAATTCATTTCTCTGCAGGAAAGGCTCAGGGAGAAAAACATTCCCGTTGAAGTTTTCCGCGGTCAGGAGGTTTTCTTATCGGGCAGCTTTATGGACGGCTTAAGGCAAAAAAGGTTCCTTACCCTCAACTGCTCGAACTATCTTCTTGCCGAGTTCGATATGAGAGAAAGCGCCGCCGTCGCATACAGCAAGCTGCATCAGCTTGTTTCGGAGGGCTATACTCCCATTGTTGCCCATCCCGAACGGTACAGGTTTGTTCATGAACAGCGCGATGCAATTTACAGAATCAAAGAAACGGGAAGCCTTATCCAGGTCAACAAAGGCAGCCTTAAAGGCTCCTTCGGTTTCGGAATTCAGAAAATTGCGCTTGATATTATCGAAACCCGCCAGGCTGATTTTGTTGCCAGCGATGCGCACAGCCAATACAGCAGAACTCCCGTTCTTGCGGATGTTCACGAATTTATCTGTGAAAAATTCTCATCGGAATATGCCGATTTTCTGCTCAAGCAAAATCCTTTGAGGGTTATTGCCAACGAAAAGATTTACGGCTTCTGATTTCGGATTTATGAGAGGACTCTGATTTTTATGAAAATTCTGCGGATAGCAACGCTTGCGTTGTTTACGGTTACTCTTCTGGTATTTACCGTTTTTTATTTTGTTACCAAAACAGGAACAGATAACACATATCCTTATATTGAAATTGCTGACGGGGTTCTCGAGGTCAGCGTCAAAGTTACGGAAGAAGAGCTTCTGAAAGGCGTTACGGCTTTCGATAAAAAAGACGGCGATATTTCCTCAAAGGTTATTGTCGAATCCATTTCAAGATTTATCGATGACAGCAAGTGCATCGTAACCTATGCCGTTGCAGACAGCGACAATCATGTTGCAAAAAACACCCGCACCATCAGCTATACTGATTATTCTCCGCCCGAATTCAAAATACTCTCCCCGCTTGTTTTTTCTCCCGGCGACGAAATAAACATTCTCAGCTCGATAGGAGCAACAGATGTCATTGACGGAAGCATAAACGATAAGGTTGTTGTAACGGCAACAGACTTCAACGACAACGCTGCCGGAGTATACTCTGTTTCTCTTCAGGTTATGAACAGCAAGGGAGATGCCTCCTATCTGACTCTCCCCATCTATGTTGATAACATCAGTCTGCTTGCTCCGAAAATAGAGCTTTCAGAATATCTGATATATTTAAAAAAAGGTCAGACGGCAGATTTCAATTCTTATGTTTCGGACATAACCTTTCAGAACGGCGATGTCAGCAACGCACATCTTGAAATCTCTTCAGACTGCAACTTTAATGTTCCCGGAATATACAGTGTTCATTATTATGCAACCCGAGCGGAAGCCGCCGGACACACGGGACACACTGTTCTGACCGTTATTGTAGAGGAGTAATCCGGTTTGAAAAAGATCAACTCAAAACTCATGCTGTCATTTGAACCGCACAGCCTTTTCAGGGATATATTTTATAATTTCTGGCTTGTAATTCTGGCAGCTTTAATCGCATTGATGGGATTATACATCGCCGAGCAGACTGTTTATAAACCCGAATACACCAGCTCTTCAACCGTTGTTATAAGAGCCAAAGCAAGCACCTCGGCGGCATACACAAACTATTCGGCATCCTCGGAAATGGCAAAGATCTTTTCGGATGTTTTTGTTCAGCCTTCGATGAAAAAGCTTGCGGCAAAAAATCTCGGAAAAGAGAGCTTTCAGGGATCGCTTTCGGCGGCTGTAAACGGCGAAACCAACCTGATGAGCATAAGCGTTACCGCTTCAACGCCTCAGCTTGCCTATGACCTGCTTTCTTCAGTCCTTACGGTATATCCCGAAACTTCCGAGGATATTTTTTCGGATGCGGTTATCGATATCCTCGTTGACCCGCAGATGCCAACCTCCCCTTCAAACTCGGTTTCATTTTCTTCGAGATGGCAGATTGCATTTATTGCAGCCGCCTTCATGGGTGCCGTCATAGTGCTGATATCGCTGTTAAGAGATACCGTTAAAACTCAGACCATGTTCGAGGAATGCATCGAATCCAAGCTTCTCGGCACAATTGCCCATGAGCATCCTCACCTCTCTCTGCGTGAAATGCTCCTCAGAAAAAAGAGAGCCTTGCTTATAAGCGACGCGTTCGCTACTCTGCGGTTTTCAGAGGACTATCAGAAAATCGCAACAAAGCTTGAATACATGAAGCAGAACGGCTCAGACAAGGTTTTTGCAATAACAAGCATTGCCGAAAACGAAGGCAAATCAACCTCCGCCGCCAATATCGCAATTGCCCTTGCAGGCAGAGGCTACCGTGTTATCCTTGCCGATTTCGACATGCGCAAGCCGTCAATTCATAAGATTTTTGACTGCAGGGATAAGATTGCTACTGAACTGAGCGATGTTCTTTCAGGCAACAGCGATCCCCGCGAATTCAAGGCTATAAGATATAAAAAAAGCAATCTGTATCTGGCATTGAACCGCTCCGGAAGAAACGATTCTGTGGATTGGATTGATTCTGCAACCACCGAAATCTGTTTCCTGAACATGCGTCAGAAATTCGACTTCGTTATAATTGATACTCCTCCGGTATCCGTTTCGGCAGATGCTGTCAGCTTAATCGAGAAGTCAGACAAGGCTCTGCTTATTGTCAGAACCGACTGCGTTTCCGTTGCCGATATCAATGACGCAATAATGTCTGTTTCCGAAGCCGGCGGAAAGCTTGCCGGATGTATACTCAACGATGTCTATAAGTCGTTCACCTTTTTCGGACAGATGGGTGCGAGCGAAGGCGGATATTACGGCTACAGGCACGGGTTATATAAATCATATGGCGGATATAACAGTCAGATTTTATCCGACGGAGACCTTGAGGAAAGCGCCATGTTTGACTCATCGGATGATTAATCCCCGCATAAGCCTCTGAATAACTAAACAAAAGCAAACGATACTTAACCGTTTCCGCTGCTTTTCAGAATGGACAGAATAATTTATGAGCATAAGCGAAGTAAAAAACAATAAAAATTTTGAAATAGATTTGACCCTGCATCTGAGCGATGTCTGGAAGGGTTTTGTTAAGTTCTGGGCAATCGGCGTTTCTCTTGCCGTTTTGTTCGGCGGAATAATGTTTTACAAAAGCTATGTTTCATTTTCTCCCATATACAAATCTTCAGTAACCTTTACCGTACACACCGAGAATTCAACCCTTTCGGGCGACGCAGGACTTTCCGCATATTCGTTTTATTATGACAGAGGCACCGCAGACCACCTTGCAAGCGTTTTTCCGTTTGTTATTCAAAGCAATATCCTCCAGAAAAGAGTCTGCGACGACCTCGGAATGAGCCATATGCCTGCAAGCGTTTCAGCTGCCTGCGTTCCGGGAACCAATATGGTAACTCTTACGGCAACAGGCTCAGATCCCGAAACCACCTTCAGGGTTCTCAACTCGGTTGTAGAAAATTATCCGTACATAACCGAGTATATGATCGGAAACACGCGGATGATAATGATAACAGAGCCCGAAATGCCCGAAACCCCCGTAAACAAGCTTTCTTGGCGTTCCTCAACGGCAAAAGGTGTTCTGGTAGGGCTGGCAATAGGCGTTATCTGGATTCTTCTCTATGCGGTTCTGAGAAGAACTGTCCGTACCAAGGAAGATATCCGCAAGGAGCTTAACCAGAAATGCATCGGCATTCTGCCCGAGGTTGTTTTCAAAAAACACAAGAAAGAAATTGACAGAAATATACTAATCAGCAACCCTATGGTGGGCAATGCTTTTATGGAATCCATGCGTTTGCTCAGGGATTCCGTCGGCAACAGTCTCAAAGAAAACGAAAAAGTCATAATGGTAACAAGCACCGCTCCCGGAGAGGGCAAATCCTGCACTGTTCTTAATCTTGCCGGAATGTTTGCCAAAAACGGAAGCAGGGTTCTCGTTATTGACGGCGATCTGCGCAATTCGGGAATCAGCAAAATGCTTGAAATTGACGGCATGGACTATTCCCATAAACGCGACGATTACTCCTGCGGAATCGCAAAAATCGAGTCGCTTGGAATTGACCTTTTTGCCTTTGACACCAAGGCTCACCGCTTATGGAAAATCATGCGCACCGCAAACTTCAAAAAGGTTGTTGATTCTTTGCGCGGAAGCTATGATTATATTTTTATAGATACTCCGCCCTGCGGAACGATTTCAGACGCCGCTGTTATAGCGGGCGCATCTGACACGGCAGTCTATGTTATCAGGCAGGATACCGTTCTTACCTCCAGCATCCGCGAAGGCATTAACGCTCTTCTCTCAACCGATGTTCGTTTTCTCGGAACCGTTCTGAGCGTTGCAAACACCGGTCTCGGAGGATACGGAAGCTATTACGGATATGCTTATAACGGCTACAAGAGCTACGGTTACAGATATTCCGAAAGATACGGTTACGGCAATCACAAGCACAAAAGAAAACACAGAAAAGAAGCTTTAAAATAAAAACTCTGGCTTTTGCCTTTGATATAAAACGGTCGGGAGAACAAGATATGATTTACAAAATTAAAGACGGGTTTGTTGTTCGCAGAATAGGAAATCAGATTGTGGCGGTTCCCGTCGGAAAACAGACAACCGATATCCACGGAGTTATTGCCCTTAGCGAAAGCGGCGAGCTGCTTTGGAAGGCTCTGCAGGACGGCGCCGATATCGGAACGCTTGCAGACATTCTGACTGATAACTATGAGGTTGATCGCAGCACAGCAACATCAGATATCGAAGCTTTTCTTGATGGATTAAAACAGCAGGGTGCTCTGATATGAAACAAGATGCTTTCTCTGCAGATGTTTTCGGCGATATGCGCCGATGGGCAAAAGAAAACTCCGTTCCCATCAAAGCAACATTTGAATTAACCCCGTTCTGCAATTTCAGCTGCGTAATGTGCTATGTCAGGCTGAATGCCGAACAGGCCGAAAAACAGGGCGCGTTGCTCAGCGCCGATAAATGGTTGGAAATTGCGGCTCAGGCAAAAGAGGCAGGAACTCTTCATCTGACACTTACGGGCGGCGAACCTTTTCTTCACCCCGAGTTCTGGAAAATCTATTCCGAGCTGAACAAAATCGGATTTCTTATCACGGTATTATCCAACGGATCGCTCATAGACGAATCCGTTATTGAGAAATTCTCTCTTTACGGCATGCCGTATGCGATAAAGCTTTCGGTTTACGGAGCGAGCGACGAAACATACCTTAAAACCTGCGGATGCAAAAACGGCTTCACACGGCTGAGCAAAGCTGTTGAGCTTCTCAGACAGGCAAAAGTACCTTTAATGCTTACAGCCACGGTGGTCAAAGAAAATGCAGACGATTTAAAAGAAATGTATGCTTTTGCAAAAAAACACGGCTTACCGATGCAGCATACAATAAATGTTCTCAAATCCTCCAGAAATCAAAACAACACCGTTGAAGCCTCAAGGTTCGCTTTCGACGATTTCCCCGATGAACTGACAAAAGAGGCTTTGGAAAAAAATAAATTCCCTCCCCTCGAATCCCCGTTCGCATGGTGCGCAAACAAAGACACATCCTTCTGGATGACATGGAACGGAAACATGCAGCTTTGTTCTTTCATGAACAATCCCTGCGTTCCTTATTCCGGCTCGCTTGCAAAAGACCGGAAAAAGCTCTTACAAAAGCTTAATGAAATAAAAACTCCGGAAGAATGCAACAGCTGCAAGTGGAGCGCCTTCTGCCAACGCTGTCCCGGTGTGCTTTGCGCAGAAAGCGGAAGCCCCGAAAAAATCTCCGCAAGCTTATGCAACATGGCAAAACGCCTGAGCAATCTTTATGAAAAACTCTGTAAGGAGGAAACCTTATGAAGAAAAAATATATCGTTCCTGAAAGCAGACTTTATGTTCTTAATATTCAGGAAAACATTGCCGGCTCGGACGCGCTGTATGACGGTCAGGACCAGATCGAATCCAACGTTGTTATCAAGTTTACCGTAGACACCGACCCGTGCCGCGTATATTACACCGATTCCGATCTCGCTCCTGTAAGAGTAACCGGAAATTTATTCAAGGATTACTACGGCGACCTGATGAATTACGGTGCAACAAACCCGGTTATTTACTATAACTGCTTCAGACATATCGGATGGACGTAAGATTAGCCGGTTTGGATATCCGCTGGCCTGATGAATACAAGGATTTTGTTTCAGGCTTCAGCGTTGATGATAAAAAAACAGACGGATATGTTCTTTCTCTGTCCGTCAAAGAAAAAATGGCGGAATGCCACGGATTCAGCTTTGCAGAAAAGCCGTCGGCACACCTTCTCCACAGACCGCTTCAGAATGAAATTCTTTGTTCCGATTCCGAATGGACCGATGTTACCCTCTACTGTCCGCGATACAGTGACCCGAATTTTACTCTCCCCATTGCGGCAATCTGTTCCAGATTTTCGTATTTCAACACGGTTCTTCTTCATGGCTCATTTGTCAGCCATCTCAGCGAAGGTGTGGTTTTCGTAGGATATTCAGGGGTCGGAAAAACAACTCAGGCTGAACTATGGAACAAATTTCTGGACGCAGAAATTATCAACGGCGATAAGGTGCTCATAAAAGCAACTGAATCGGGTGCCGTTGCCTACGGTCTGCCCTGGAAAGGCTCTGCCGAATACCGCGAAAACAAAAGTGCGCCCGTTAAAGGCTTTATTGTACTGCGTCAGGCAGCCGAAAACCGAATCCGAAAGCTCGATGCTTCGGAATTTATGGAATACTTTATGCCTCATATTTTCCTCCCGCATTGGGATGCGGAATGCATGGCTCTTGTTCTGGGCACCGTTGATGCGCTGCTTCAGAGCGTTCCGTTGTGGCTGCTCGAATGCAGACCCGACGAGGAGGCTGTAAAGCTTACTGAAAAAACAATTTTCGGATTATGATTTATGGATAAACTTGTTTTACCGACAAATGAAATAAAAGGAACTCTCGCCGATGTTATCAGCTGCGGAGGATATATTCCCATTTGCGTCAGCGGATACAGTATGCGCCCGTTGCTCAGACACAAAAAAGACACTGTATGGATAAAAAAATGTTCCGAAGCCGAGCTTAAACGGGGAAGAATTGTTCTCTACCGGAGAAGCGACGGACGTCTTTTTCTGCACCGTATAAGAAAGGTTGAGAAATCGGGCAGACTGTTAATTAACGGAGACGCCCATACTCACTGCGACAGCATCCGCACATCGCAGGTGCTGGGTGCTGTTTCTGAGATAGAACGAAACGGCAAAAAATTGCCCTATGACTGTTTTTCTCTGAAATGCTATGAAAAGCTCTGGTATTTTACAAGACCGTTCAGACCGCTTTTTTTAAGAATTTTGCATCTGCTCGGAGTATGCTGATTTTTACGGAGACTGAATATGGATTTATTGACAAACGTTTTGATGCAGGTGATTGCATGCGAGATTTTCGGCACAGAGCCCGATTTTCCGCTGCAGGAAACAATTACCGATGAGCTTCTCCCCGAGCTCTATAATCTTTCGCAAAAGCACGACCTTGCTCACCTCGCAGGATATATTCTTGATAAAAACAATCTTCTGCCCATCAGCACCGTTTCCGATAAATTCCGCGAACAGTTTATGGCAGCTGTTTTCCGTTATGAAAGGCTAGAATTTGACTACGGAAGCATATGCTCAGAGCTTGAAAAAGCTGAAATCAGCTTTATTCCGCTGAAGGGCTCGGTTTTAAAAAAGCTTTATCCCGAACCTTGGATGAGAACAAGCTGCGATATTGATATTCTGGTTCACCCGGATGATGTTGAAAATTCAAAAAATCTGTTTGAGGCAAAGCTGCAGTTTACTGCGGCAAGCTCAGGCCTCCACGATATCACATTTCTGACGCCCAACAATAATCCGGTTGAGCTGCATTTTGACCTGATAGAGAACAGCAGAGCAAAAGACTCCGCAAAGGTTCTCGGCAAAGTCTGGGATTATTCTTACAAAAAGGAAGAAAACGGTTCGTTTCATATTATGAATGACGAAATGTTTCTTCTTTATCACATAGCACACATGGCGAAGCATTTTGAAAGCGGAGGCTGCGGAGTCCGCTCCGTTCTTGATTTGGGAATCCTGCTCCGCAAACCGGATTTATGGAATCCGAACTCCGAGAAGCTGTTGTCTGACGCGGGACTGCTCGTTTTTGCAAAAGCTGTCCGCGGACTGTGCGAAGCATGGTTTTTCGGGAAAGAACATAATTCAACAACGCTTAAACTGCAGGAATATATAGTCGGCGCAGGAGCTTTCGGAACAAAAAGCAACGCTTTCGCCGTCAGACAAGGCAAGGAAAAGAGCAAGCTGAAATATATTTTTTCGAGAATATTTCTTCCGTATGAGGCGCTGACAGTTCAATATCCGATATTACGGAAAAAGGCTTATCTGACTCCTTTTTATGAGATCTGCCGATGGTTTAAACTGCTTTTCGGGAAAGACTCAGGCAAAAGAAAAAATAACCTCGGTGTTGTCAAAAACACATCGGAAAAAGATATAAACGAAATTTCCGAATTAATCAATCTGATTGGTTTACGGTAAAAGAATACTAGAGAAGGCTAAAAGATGGATAAAACAATAAAAAACTCAATAGTCCGCATAGGAAAGCTGATTCATTTTTCGATTTCCGCCGCTTTATTTGCTCTGACATTACATATGTTTTACGATAACATGTATCCCATAGAAACAGACGGAAAAAGATTTTTGCTTGTTGTAGGAATATATGTGGTTGTCGGATTGTTTCTGCGCCGCGCATACAACGCATATGATGTTGAATTTTCGTCCGGCGGAATGCTTTTCTACTCGCTGACCTTAACGCATATTATCTCAATCGGTTTTATGTATCTGGTTTTTGTTGTAGACTTCTGGAATTTTAAAGACGTTAACCTTCTTCCTCTGGTCGGATTGCTTGCTGTCCAGATAATAATTAATCTTGTCTGGAGCTTTTCCATCCATAGAATTTATCATAAGCTGATCAAATCGGAAAAAACCCTTGTTATCTGCGGTAACAATCAGAATCCCGATATCCTGCGTGAAATTAATAAACTCGAGAAACATTATCAGGTAGAAAAAATATTAAATGTTACTGAAGAGGATATCGCATCCGTTTCAGCTGAAATATCCGATTTCGAAACAGTGTTTGTGTCCGGAATTTCGGCTTCATTCAGAAACGGAATTGTCAAAGAATGCGTCGAACGCAATATTTCCTGCTATGTTGCACCCCGCGTCGGAGATATAATCCTGATGGGCGGACAACATATTGAGCAGTTCAGCAACCCGTTTTTCCTCGTCAGACGCAAACAAATGAAGTTTGAATATGCGTTTTTAAAGAGAAGCTTTGATATTGCTCTTTCGCTTTTGGGTATTATCGTCACAAGCCCGTTTATGCTGATAACGGCTCTTGCTGTCAGGCTTTATGACAAAGGCCCTGCATTATATAAGCAGGTGCGCCTGACCAAAGACGGAAAAGAATTTAAAATTCTTAAATTCAGAAGCATGAGAACAAATGCAGAAAGCGACGGCGTGGCAAGGCTTGCAACAGACCATGATGACAGAATTACTCCCGTAGGAAAAATTATAAGAGCCTGCCGCCTTGACGAATTGCCGCAGCTGTTCAATATTCTTAAAGGCGATATGTCCTTTGTAGGTCCCAGACCCGAACGCCCCGAAATTTCGGAGCAATACTGCAAGGAGCTCCATTCATTCCCCCTGCGCTTACAGGTCAGGGCAGGTCTTACCGGCCTCGCTCAGGTTTACGGAAAATATAACACAACGCCTTATGATAAGCTTCAGATGGACCTGATGTATATCAATGAAATGTCCGTCGTTAAGGATATGAAGCTTATTCTTGCAACAATTAAAATCCTTTTCGTCAAAGACAGCACAAGCGGCGTTTCTGAAGGCCAGATAACCGCTTCTGCAGAAAAAGACAAAACTGTTATCGGCAAATAGAAAAGAGGAATAAAAATGAGCAAACCTATCCGTGTTCTTCAGGTGGTCGGAAGAATGGACCGCGGCGGAATTGAAACCATGATAATGAATATTTACCGCAATATTGACAGGGAAAAGGTTCAGTTTGACTTTCTTGCTCATTACGGTAAAGAGGCCGCCTTCAACGAAGAGATCCGCGCCCTCGGCGGCAGAATATATGAAATGCCCGCAATAAGGGATGAAACTCATATATATTACTGGAAGGTTTTTGAATACATAAATGCTCTCAACAAATTTTTCAAAGAGCATAAGGAATATAAAATCATCCACTGCCATATGACGAACACGGCGTCTTTATATATGCCAATTGCAAAAAAGCACGGCGTCACCTGCCTTGTTTCTCACAGCCACAGCACCAAAGGCAAAGCAGGTCTGGTCGGCGTTGTAACCGATTTTTTACATAAACCCATTTACAAATATGCAACAGATATGTTTGCGTGTTCCGAAGCGGCAAAAAACTGGTTTTATCCCCGTAAACTGATTGATGACGGAAAAATAAAGGTTATTGCAAACGCAATTGATGCCGAAAAATTCAGATATAATCCTCAAAAGCGTTCTGAAATGCGAGCAAAGCTTGGCTTGGAAAACAAGCCGGTTGTTGCATGTGTAGCCCGCTTCAGACCCGAAAAGAATCAGGCATTTCTTATTGATGTTCTTCGTGAGATGCTTAAAATCCGCAAAGATGCGATGCTCGTTTTTGCAGGTGACGGCCCCTGCGAAGAGGACTGCAAGAAAAAAGCAGCAGAATACGGTATTTCTGAAAACGTTCTCTTTCTCGGCATGCGTCCCGATGTTCCCGATATTTTGCAGGCTGCAGATGCCTTTGCCCTGCCCTCGTTCTGGGAAGGTCTTCCCGTAACCGGCATAGAAGCTCAGGCAAGCGGCCTTCATTGCGTTGTCTCCGACGGTGTTACCGAAGAAATCGATGCTCTCGGAATGGTTGAGTTTGTGTCTCTCAAAGAACCTGTTGAGGTGTGGGCAAAAAAACTCATCGAAGCAGCCGAAAAACCCAGACTTGATACTTATGATTCGATAAAGAGTTCGGGTTATGATATTCACACAACCGTTCCGTGGCTTCAGGATTTTTATCTCAATAAACATTATCACGACTGATTTTTATGTCAAGGAGAGTCTTTTGTGAAAAAGCTATTATTTATTGCGTTCAATAATTTCTCTAATCTTCATTTCGGGCCTACCGCCAAGGTTCTTTCTCAGTGCCGTGCTTTTGAAAAACTCGGATATGATGTTGAGCTCATCGGAAGAATCGGTTCTGACACGGCCATAATAAAAAACACTCAGGACTATAAGGTTGTCTACGGGCACAAGGTTTTAATCAGCGACGTCAGGGCAAGAAACCTTATTGACAAGAAATATCAGATAAAAGATATTAAAAAATATGTAAAAAACAGGCGCTATGATGCCTGCTATATCAGATATGATTTTTCTGACCGTGACTTCATTTCATTGCTCAGGCTTCTTAAAGGTTGCTGCCAAAAAATTATTCTTGAGCTTCCGACTTTTCCTTACGACGAGGAAAACAAATACGGCATAAAGTCAAAACTCAGAATGGTAGTCGATAAAAAATACCGCACTCAGCTTCATAATTACCTTGATACAATAGTTACTTTTTACGGAAATCATGAAAAAATATTCGGTGTACCTGCAAAAACTGTTCCTAACGGCTTTGATTTCAGCCGTATGGAGCTTGTTTCAGAGAAGCTTCCCGAAGATTCGATACATATTGTTGCAGTTTCCGCAATGCGTGAGTGGCACGGATATGAGCGCTTTATAGAAGGTCTGAACAACTATTATTCCGCCGAAAAAGAAAACAGAAAAAACTTTATTCTTCATCTTGTGGGCAACGGCAGAGAATACGGCAAATATAAAAGCCTTGTCGAAAAATATCAGCTTGAAAAGCATATTGTTATGGAAGGCTCCATGTTCGGCGAAAAGCTGGATGCTCTTTATGAAAAATGTGCATTGGGAATTGACTCTCTTGCCCGCCACAGAAGCGGAATTGATGTTTTAAGCTCTCTTAAAAGCAGGGAATACGGGGCAAAAGGCATTCCTCTGATCAACTCCTGCAAAATTGATATTATTGAAGATGATTTTCCGTATTTACTTCGGGTTCCTGCAGATGAAAGTCCGATTGACATTGAAGCTGTTGCGGAGTTTTATGACAAATGCTATAACTGCGGAAAAAGCAGGTCTGAGCTCGGAAAAGAAATCCGTTCTTATATAGAACGAAAAAGCTCAATGGAATATGTTATGTCTCAGGTTGCTGAAGAATTCGAAAAATAAGATCTTCGCTTCCTTAAACCGGAGGTCAGAAAATGAAACGATTATTGGTGGTTTTTGCAAACAGCTTTCCGTATCATATCAGCGAGCCGTTTCTCGCCAACGAATTTCCGCTGTATAAAGATTATTTTGACAAGGTGCTGATGGTTACAAACGGCAAAAAAGGCGAAAAACCCACCCGCGAAATAAATGATCCCACAATAGAACTTATTACAGATTATACGCTTTCAAAGGATTTAAAAAGTGTTTTGGAGGCTGTCCCCTGGATGCTTACCGATAAGATGTTTTACAGGGAAGTGAAAAATTTATTCTCAAAAGGTTTTTCATTTAAAAAGCTTTATGACATGGCTGTTGTTTCTTTGTGCGCCAATCACAGAGCAAAACAGGCGTTAAAATGGCTGAAAAGAAACCCTGATTGCTGTCCTTCTGTATTGTACGGTACATGGCTTTATACACCTGCATATGCTGCGGTAAGATTAAATTCCAGACTGAAGAAAAAATGTTTTCTGATTTCACGCGCTCACGGATTTGATGTTTATTCAGAAAGACATGAAACTCAATATATTCCGTTCCAGAAGCAGCTTTTTTATGCATTGGATGAAATCTCAGCTATTTCGGATAACGGAAAAGAATATCTTGAAAAAAAATACGGTTCTGAAGGAAGGGTCAGAGTTAACCGTTTAGGAGCATTAGACCGAGAAAAGAAAAACCCTTATTCTGACAGACGCATCTTCAGAATTGTTTCGTGTTCAAGAGTTATTCCGCTCAAGCGTCTTGATAGGGTGGCTGATGCCCTGAGGCGCATTGATAACCGCTGCATTCATTGGACTCATATAGGTGACGGAGAAGATTTTGAAAAGCTTAAAGACCGCTTAAATAATTTTCCGGAAAACATTACTGTTAATTTGTTGGGCAGAGTCCCGAATGAACGGGTTTATGATATTTACAGCGAACAGCCTTTTCATGCTTTTGTCAATGTCAGCGAAACAGAGGGTGCCCCTGTTTCGATTATGGAAGCAATGAGTTTCAGTATACCTGCAATAGCTACAGCTGTGGGAGGAACTCCCGAGCTTGTTGTCAATGCTGAAAACGGTATTCTTTTAGATTCGGATTTTACCGATGAGGAGCTTATTGATGCCATTCTGAAAATGGCAGATATGTCCGAAGAGGATTATCTCAGCTATAGAAACAAATCAAGAAAAAAATTTAAAGATGATTATTCTGCGATAAGCAATAATCGCAGATTTCTGAAATACTTATCAGAAAAATAAATCATGCTATTACTTCGGAGAGGGTGAGGTTTACGCCAAAACAAATTAAACTTGCTTATGCAGCTTTAAAAAACGCGGGAGATGCTTTTAACAAGCCGTTGATAGAAAAGTATTCGGGCGCAGAGGTAGTGCGCGCAAAAATGTATGAAACGGAAATGCTTGCTCTTGGCGGCGGTCTTGCAAACATTCAGTATGACAAATCTGTCCTTAAAAGATCCGCTCAGCTCGTATTGGGAAAAACCAAAGGAAGCCATCCGTTATATGTTTGGGGGTCCGGTTTTCTATATGGAAGCTCCGAAGCTCATTTTTACAGAAAAAACATTATAATCTGTGCGTTAAGAGGCGAATTGAGTCGGCGTAAGGTTTCAAAAATACTTGGTAAAGAAATAGATGTGCCTCTTTGTGATCCGGGTCTGCTGATAGACAGAGTTTATCCGCAAAAATATGATAAGGAATACCGTCTCGGAATAATTGCGCACTATTCCGAAAGCGATCATCCGTGTTTTTCTCAACTCAAAGAAAAAAACAAAGACAGTATAATTATTGATATACGGAACAGTCCGTCAGAAGTTTTTGAAAAAATAAGCAAGTGTGAATACATAGTTTCAAGCAGTCTCCACGGTCTTGTTTTTTCAGATGCTGTCGGAATTCCGAATTTGCACTTAAAAGTTACCGATAAATTGGGCGGTGACGGATTTAAATTTGATGATTACTATTCATCATTCGGCAACAAACATATTTGCTGGGATATAAGAGAAAAAGCTGATTTACCCACAATACAAAACATCAATGATTTATATCAGATTTCCTTAAGTGATGCTGAAAACATGAAAGACGCTCTTGTTAAAGCTTTTCCGGCAGAGCTTAAAGCTAAATGAAACCACCGTTAAAAACGATGTTTAAAGCAAACAAATCAAGTTGGCAGGAAGGCTTAAAATGGCTCAGAAAAAGGAAAAATCTTTTTTAAACGATTTCTTTGTTCTCGGAGTGGGAACGTTTTTATATCTCTTGGTTGGCGTTATAGGCACGCCGGTTATAACCAGACTGGTTGATCCCGTTGACTACGGCAGGATGTCGATGATAACCGTTTACAGCGGTATCGGTGTTCTTGTTTGCGGACTCGGACTCGACCAGACTCTTGCGCGTTTTTTTTATCAGGAAGACAACATAAATTATAAAAAGAAGCTGCTGCAATTCTGCTACACGATACCTCTGGTTGCTTTATTGTTGCTCAGCATTCTGCTTCTTTTGCTCCGCTATGTGTCGGGGTTGTTCGGCTTTGAAACGCTTTCATTTACCGAGCTTGTTTTGCTGATATTGAACACTTTGGCACAGCTTCTTCACAGATACGGAATGCTGATATTAAGATTGCGATATTCAACAAAAATGCATTCCGTTGCCAACATAATTCAAAAAGCATCATATGTTCTGATGGCAGCTGTACTTGTGTATGCTACCAAAACAGACCATTTCCTGATACTTGCGGTTTCTACCATAACAGGCACATTTCTGGCGTTTTTTATTGAGGTTGTTCATGAACGCGAAGTATGGAAGCCTGCTTCTCCGGGTAAAAAGCTTTCGGTAAGCCGCAATGAGCTGCTGCGTTACAGCATACCCCTTATGTTTTCGGGCGGAATTTCAATGATTTTTAACTCGCTTGACAGGCTGTTTATTAATCACTACTGCACGCTCACGGATGTCGGCGTTTATGCAAGCGCAATAAACCTGATGGCGGTTTTTGCAGTTATAAAAACCTCCTTCAACGCATTGTGGATGCCATCAGCCGTCAAGCATTATGAAAACAACCCTGAGGACAAAAAATTCTATCAGCAGGGCAACGCGTTTATATCGGTACTGATGATCATATTCGGTGCCGCAGTAGTGCTTTTCAAGGATTTGTTTGTTCTTTTGTTGGGTTCAGAATATCATGAGGCATCAAAAATCATTCCGTTCCTTATGTTTGAACCTATTATGTATACCGTTTCGGAAACAACGGCAACGGGAATCGTTGTTCAGAAAAAGTCAGCTTATCAGCTTGCAGTTTCAGGTGTATCGTGCCTGCTCAACTTCTTCGGCAACTGGCTGTTGACCCCGATTCTCGGGCCTCAGGGCGCGGCGATATCCACGGGAATTTCTTATATCGTATTCTTTGCAATAAGAACATATTTTGCAAACAAAGTATTCTATGTTGACTACAAGCTTTCAAGATTTGCCGTTTCAACCGTTGCGCTGCTGCTCTTCTCGGCATACGGAAGCTTCCACAGCTTTTCGCCTGTTCAGGTTGCAATGTTTGCGGGAGTAACAGCCGTTACATTGCTCGCATACAAAGAGTATATACCCTTTGCCGTAAACTACGGCAAAGAAATCATATTGAAACTGTTAAAAAAGAAAAAAACCGAATCATAATTTGCAAGAGGTAACAGATGTCAGAAAATAAAAAAAGAAAAAGAATAATTTTGCTCTGCTTTGTTATTCCCGTTCTGCTGGTCCTTGTTGCGGTTTCGGGAGTGGCGGTATCCTTAGTTTCCGGCTATATACGGAATGCCTATGAAAACCGCGAAATTGTTGACAGGTCGGAAGATTATGTCGCGCCGTCAATAAACCCCGATTTATGGGGCATAGAAGAAACAAACGCAACTGACCTCGCATCCCCCGATACCACAGACTCGGTTCTTTACGAAAAACCCTTTGATTACGATATTTCTTTCGGAACATCTGCAAACGCAATCAGTGTTTACGGCAAAACTCCGATATACAGAGTTCCTCAGAAAGACCCCAACATTATAAACATTCTTGTTCTCGGAACAGATTCAAGAGATGTCACCAAAGAACGCGGAAGAAGCGACAGCATTATTGTTCTGTCATATAACAAGCAAACCGGAAAAATAAAAATGGTTTCAATTCTCCGGGATTCTCTGGTTCCCATAGAAGGACACAGCTGGAACAGGATTAATGCGGCATATTCTTTCGACGGAGTAGGTCTTACAATAAACACTGTAAATGAGCTGTTCGATCTTGATATTCAGCACTTCGTTGTTATCGATTTTAACGGCGCAAGAAACTTTGTTGATAAGGTCGGCGGGGTTGAAATCAACCTCACTCAGAAGGAAGCAGATTTCTATAACTATACGGGTTATATGGGCAGGGTAAAGCTGAGCGAAGGTCCTTTCCATATGAACGGCGAGCGCGCTCTCGTTTACATGCGTACCCGATATGTTGATAACGATTTTAAAAGAACTGAACGCCAGAGAAATGTCATCGTAACCCTGGCAAAGAAAATAATTAAAGAAAAGAATATGGCGGAAATATATGACCTGACAAACTATTCCTTTAAGCTCGTCAAAACAAACATTTCCGTTTCAACGCTCTTGTCGTTTGTTTCATCCGTTGCAATGAAGGCATCCGACCTTTCCATCGAGTCGCAGCATGTGCCTTTCAGCGACAATTATGAATATAAATATTATAACGGAATGGCGATAATTTCGTTCGATATTGATGACGCAGCAAAAAGAGTTAATAAGTATATTTACGGCTGATAAAAAGGAGATTTTGCTATGGTAAAAAGAGTGGGATACATCCGTGCCCGTTATCCCGAAACACGCAATATAATTAATAAGGCTGCAGGAAAGCCTGAATACATACAGATTGCAAAATTCCATAATAACCTTCTCATACTTTCACGGGCACGAGAAATCCTTCTGGGCAAATTGCTTCACCGTCTTATCCCCCTGAATTGGGACAGACACGCTGTTTATAAAACAATAACCTCTCCGAAGGTCGATATTATCCATACCTTCAATGCGGTCTGCGATACAGATGTTCCATGGGTTTCTACCTTTGAAACCGTAATTCCCAGAACCAATCAAACCTGCAGCAAAGCCTGGCAGTCTGCCCCGCAGGTCGCCAATAAATTCAACAAAAAAACTTTTGAGCTTTTAAGAAAAGACAGCTGCAAAGCTCTTATTGCCATTTCTGAGGCAAACAAAAATATTCAGCTTCAGATTATGGATGCTTTTAATATTGAAGGCAGAGAAGAAATCGCAAAAAAAATAACTGTTCTTCATCCGCCTCAGCCTGTGCTGATAACGGAAGAAGAAGCAGAAAGAAAATTTGATAATGTGAATAATTGTGTTGAAATTATTTTTGTTGGCGGAAAGTTTTTCAGAAAAGGCGGCGCAGAAATTGTTGATTCGCTTATGAAGCTTGCCGGACACAAACAGAAATTCCATCTCACTGTTATCAGCAGCCTGGATTTTGGCGACGATGTAAGCAAATCAACCTATGAAGATATGCTTCGTTACAAGCAAATTCTTACATCAACGGAGTGGATAACTTATTATGAACGCCTGCCAAATCCTGAAGTTCTTGAACTATGCAAAAAAGCACATGTCGGTCTCTTGCCCACAATGGCAGATACCTACGGATATTCCGTTCTTGAAATGCAATCCTGCGGCTGCCCGGTTATAACAACGGATATTCGTGCTTTGCCCGAGATGAATAATGAAAACTGCGGTTATCTGATTAATGTTCCAAAAGCCCCGTCTACGGAAGCCCTGTATGGAACGGAGGAAGAGGTTGCGCAGCTTAAACAAGCGATTTTTGACGGGCTTTATTTTGTGTTTTCGGAAATTCTTGATAATCCCGAAAAGTTAGAAGCAAAATCAAAAGCATCAATTAATAAAATAAAGAATGACCATTCTCCCGAAAAATACGGTCAGAGACTTGCTGAAATATATGAGCTGTAATAAAACAAAAAAATCCTGCCGACCGGCAGGATTTTATTTTTGGTATGAATGTGGATAACGGATTTACTTAAAAACTTGCTTCAGCGAAATGTTTTCTCACGAAAACATGAAATACTCCTGACGGATTATGAAATTTTCTGCTAACGCAGAGAGTAAAATAAAATTCGCTCAAAACATTTGTTAAGCAAATGTTTCATATGCTTCATCGTATTTCATCACAAAGTGATTTCACTCGCCGCAAGGCGAATTCCATTGAAAAAAGCACTTCGCAAGAAGTGCTTTTTTCTGGTACGAGTGTTCGTAAGGGATTTACTAAAAAAATAATAACTTTCGGCAGCAACAAACATATTTTCATCCTTCCGTAACACTTAAAAGAGTTTGAATACAATTTATTCAAACGGAGGATTATACAATGTCCAAATTTATTGAAGATTTTTACTATAGAAACATCGAACCGCAAGAGAGTAGTTTAGGACTCAAAACCGAACTTAAAAGAAAATTGAATATACTTACACAAATTGAAAAACAAATGACCTCGAAACTAACTGAGAAAGAAAAAGAGCTATTTATGAATTATACAAGTCAGGCAAACGAGTTTCTTTGTGTAAGCAACGCTGACAGCTTTATAGTAGGTTTCAGACTTGGTGCTAAATTTACATACGACACGTTTGTTATTGATTGAAAGGAAGGTACAGTTATGAATAAATCATCATTTGAACAGAACGGCGGAAGTTACAGAATGGTTGGTGATTACAAAATCCCCAACATCACATTACATGACGAGGCAAACAAGCCTCTTGGATTATGGGGATTAAAACGCAAAGATTATCTTATGCATCACAAACGAGTACAGTTCAATATTTTGCTTATGAATGGTACATTGTGGACGTATCTTGCAGAGGTTGATGAACTAGCATCAGCTATGTTCTCTCGGCTGGTAGAACAGATAAAGGTCAATGAGGGTATTACGGAGCAACTCAAAGCAGACAACCAAATGGAGTGGATTGCCCGAATGAATAATATTGAAGCACGGTCAAGAGAAATTGTTGATTACGAGTTGATTTTTACAGTATAGTCATTTCTAAAAAACATAATCAGGTGCAACGGGATTAAACTCTTGCTGCACCTGATTTTATCTTTTTTACTATGTTTTTCTGTAAGATATATTTGTGTATTACAGTTTTAATAAACACTGTCAGCAGTTATTAAATATACGAATCTTTTCGGTTTGTTATTTCTTGTTTGCCAGGCGGTAATTGTTTACAAGGGCGGCAAGCTCCAAACGGCTGTGAACTGCCAGAGTATAATAAATATCTTTTACATAATCCTTCACGGTATGCTCGGAAATGACAAGGGTTTTTGCAATATCCTTGTTAGTGTAGCCAAGACAGATAAGCTCCGCAACCTCTCGTTTCTTCGGGCTGAGTTTCATGAGCGGATCGTCCGATGTATCTGTCTTGGCAGTAAGCACGGGCTCGGTTTTTGCTTCGGTTTCCGTAACCTCTTCGACATCTGCTGTGTCAGCGGTCTCCTCGTCGGCAATGCGACGGCGAAGAGTAAACATCAGGAAAGGCTCAACTTGCATAAACACAAACACAAGCACACCCATAATCACTGCGTAAACGATATACAGTGCGATAGGTGCGCCGAGGAACAGCTCGGCAATAACCGCATGAATAAGAACCGCCGTGATTGCAAGCCCGATAATTGCGGAGGCTACGTATCTTGACGGATAGGCTTTCATAATCGGCACACCGTAAAGCGGAGCGAGCATACATACCGTCATACCGAAGCCAATGAGTATGCAGGCGACGTAGGAAAGTGCGGGAACATATGCGGACACAAGCATTACAAGAAAACCGAATCCACCGAGTCCGACAAACAAGGGCACCATACGGAAGGGATGAATGTTCGCTTTCTTATGAAGAAAATACATAGTAAAGCATGAAAGAGCCACTACAAAATACATAATAGACACTCCGTGCTCGACCTTGCCTACGACCGCAGGACCGCCAACTCGCGGCGGTGCAGCAATGAAAGCAATAAGATAAGCCCCCCACATCATCTTCTTCGGAGCGACAAGACCGTCGCTTTTTTTCAAAAACTGCGGCAGATACTCCTTGCCTGAGGGCATACGGAGGAAAAAGACAAGCAAAAGCACAAGCGCCGCCACCATTGCGTAGCGGAAGGCGGAGAACGGTATAGACACAACCTCATTCTGAACCAAAGCGATCAGGAACACCGCTATACCGTAACCGAAGGTCAAATACTTGACGCTGCTTTTCTCGGAAAAGCAGTTGACCACAAGGAACGTTTCAAAGCCGATCATCAGACAGCAGCAGAAGATCTGCAGGTAAATGTTAAAGCACAGAATATTGTCCGGCAGAGGAAGAAAGAAAGCGACTGCCGAAACGAGTGCAACACCCGTGGCGATTCGCTGAACCCACACGATAATCTTCGGCAAAAAGATCATCGTAAGGATACCCAGTATGTAACAAACCGCTGTCAGCGTGGTGCCGTAATCTATGTTGATGTTGATTGGGATTTTTCCATCCATTGCCGAGGATGGCTCAAGGAAATAATAGATAAATCCCATCTGCCAAAAGCTGAACATAGAGAAGCAGACGAGCATCCAAAGCGGAATATCTCTCCTCTTTTTCTGGTTTTCTATGAGAATAGGGTGATTCATAAACCGCACCTTCCTTTACTGCGAAAAATCATCGCAAAATCGTAAAAATCATTGAATTCTTTAAAAAACTCACCCGAACAGGTGGTTTTTTCCTAAAAACCCCCCAAACGGGGGGTGCAAAACGGACAAAAAAATCAATATAATCAAATCATAACAGTATCTTTTCTAAACAGAATTATAAATTACATTTTTCTTTTTTTCAAGAATATACGAGAAATACTACCCAAAAAGGTAGTGTGTGTCAAATCCCCCTATATTGGGCAGGTTACATCTTCAGCTTGACAAAGTATAATTATCCTTGAAGAGGTGGCGTATGGGAATACTGAATTATTTCGATTATATTGCATTGGCAGAAAACGAACATAAGAGGCTGCTTGAAATTTATCCCGAGCTGGAAAAACTATCGAGGCGTGAACTTGAGGTTTTCGCTCATCTTCTTACCGACAAAACGCAGGCACAGATAGCGGAGGAATTGTTTATTACACATTCTTCCGTGCATTTCCATTGCAAAAACATATACCGTAAACTCGGTATAAAAAGCCGTAAACAAATATTGATAAGATATAAAGATTTATAAGGAGGAACCTTTATGGGATTTCTGGAAAGAATTTTGAGAAAAGGAATAAGCGATGGCGTAAGCAAGGCAGTAGGTGATGCAATCAGCAAAGCTATTAAACCTTCTGTAACGGAATTTGCCAATAAAACCGCACAGCAGTTTGACGATGCAGCCCGTAATGCACAGTCATCGCAGACATACGCCTCTGCTCCTTTTGTTCAGAAAACATACAACACCGATGACAGTTATTTTGCGTCTGTTATCACCGAATCAAGCTTCCCCGGTTATTCAATCTCAACAAATGTTCACGCCAAAAACTTTGATGCAAGTGCGCATCCGAGCTGCTACCCGATTTCATACCTTTTCTCAAACGGTTCTCAGCCTAAGCTTGCAGTTCTTGTTATGAACAAGAATCAGTACCGTTCTATGATTGCAAAAGGAACTTACAAGGTTCTTGACGATAACGGCATTCCTTACATCCGTTTCTTCAAGGGAATGGAAAACGAAAGCGGATATGTCATTAACCGAATAAGAGAAAACCTCAGATAATTTTTGCTTAAAACAGAGAGAAAAGCTTTATGCGCCTGTGAAGAACCCAGCACGGAACTTTATGAGTTTTGCAGGCAGCCGTTTCGTGTACGGTTTCGTATCGCAAAATTGCGATGTTAAATCATTTTCTCTCTGTTTTTTATTTAATGATTTATGTGCGTTATTGATAAACTGTTTGAAAAGGAAATATGGGAAGCCTTTTTTATTCACAAAATTGAGCAGGGAAACATAAGCGAAAAGGATACTGCAGACCTTCGGAGGTTTATTGACGGCAAGGAATATCTTCCCGTTGCAGGCAGAATCAGAATCAATCAAAGCTTTTCAGCTCCGCAAAAAACGCTTATCAGCAAATCAAAAGCAGGCAGAAAAAGAACTGTATATACTTTTGGCAGAGAAGAAAACTATGTTTTAAAGCTGATTTCCTTTCTTCTTCGTGATTATGATTATCTTTTTTCACCGAATCTTTATTCCTTCCGAAAAGAATCGGGAGTTAAAAAAGCCGCAGAGGATGTTATGAAAATCAAGGATTTGGATGACAGATATGTCTACAAAGCCGATATAAGTGACTATTTCAACTCGGTTGATGTTGATATTCTTCTTCCGAATTTAAAAAAAGCTTTAAGTGACGATTCCGAATTATATTTGTTTTTTGAAACACTTCTCCGAAATCCGTATGTGCAGTATAACGGTGAATTGCTTGAAGAACGAAAAGGGATTATGGCAGGTGTTCCCGTATCTGCATTTCTTGCAAATTTTTATCTGCGTGAGCTTGATGAATATTTCTTCAGTCGAAATATTCCCTATATCCGATACTCGGATGACATTCTTGTTTTTGCAAAGGATGAATCCGAGCTTGACGAAAGCATCAAGGCTATAAAAAACTGCCTTTTTTCAAAAAAACTCACCATCAATCCCGATAAGGAAACAATAACAAATCCGGGTGAAAAATGGACTTTCCTCGGCTTTTCTTATCACAACGGAATAATTGACATCAATGATGTTTCTTTTGAAAAGCTCAAAGCAAAAATGCGAAGAAAAGCAAGGTCACTTTCTCGCTGGGCGGGCAAGAAAAATTTACCCGGAGAATATGCGGCAAGAGCTTTTGTAAAACGGTTCAACACAAAGCTTTATGATAATCCCGTTTACAGCGAGCTGACGTGGACACGGTGGTTTTTCCCTGTTATAAACACCGATGAAACTCTGAAAAAGATTGATGAATATATGCAGGAGTGCATCCGTTATCTCGTAACGGGAAAAAGAACAAAATCACGCTATAATTTCAGATACGAGGACATAAAAAATCTCGGCTACAGAAACCTTGTAAATGAATATTATAAATTCAAAAATGTTGATAATATCTGATTAACAGGGAAAAGAGGATGAAATGGAAAATTTTAAAAAACTGACAATTCTTCATTCAAACGATATGCACGGAGATTTTCTTGCCGAGGAAATTGACAGCAGCCTTGTGGGCGGAGTTTCAATGCTTTCGGGGTATATCAACAAGGTCAGAGCGGAAGCTGAAAACTGCATTTACTGCGTTGAGGGCGATGTGGTTGAATAAGCTCATTCCGAGCATTTCATAAAAAACATATTCAAAGAGGAGGAAAATGCAATGAAAAAAATATTGGCATTTTTGCTGTCATTGATTTTGCTGTTATCTGTTTTCTCGGTGATGACATTTGCGGCGGAGGAAAACGATATATCGAAATTTGAACTGCCTGCCCCGAAAGCACCGAATTACTTCGTCTATACCGATGGTAACGCAAGCGAAGGCGCTCACGACCATCTGCGAATGATCATGGTCGCCGATCCCGATGTAGCACTGCTTGCGGCGGAGTACGACCGTAACAGCGATGCCTTCCGCGAAAAATACGGTCTTTGGTCATTTGAGATCTGTATACAGTACGACGTATCGCTGGATGGCGAGGACAATTGGCAGTATACGAGTGAATGGGACAGTCAGTACAACGTAGGCAGCTACGGCGAAGGTTTCCAAAGTGTTTCCCTCCGCTCTGAACTGATTGAGGACTTTGAGTTCTTCTGGCTGACCTATTACGAAGGCCCCGATTCGGGCACCTTCGTACCTTACAAACCCGCCATCATTTCCGAAAAGTACATTGGTGACGGCTACGAGGACGATATCTATTCCTTTGACGTAGAAAACCACAGCCTTTACATCCGCTGCCGCTATTATATGGAGTGGGAAGTCGGAGGCCAAGCGGTCTTAGGAAGACAATTAGAGCTCCCAACTCCTTGGCCCACAGAACGACATGGCTACGATCCGACTTGAGGACGATATCTATTCCTTTGACGTAGAAAACCACAGCCTTTACATCCGCTGCCGCTATTATATGGAGTGGG